>NZ_WUTY02000001.1:1965517-2620689 GCF_009828925.2 Methylicorpusculum oleiharenae | reverse complement strand
TGCACGATGGCCGCCGTTCGAAGCGCCGCCAGGCTATCCTGCGTAAGTGCGCTTAGCAAGCATTCTACTTCGTGCTTGGTCAGCGTTTTCGGTAGCGAGGCTTGTTGCCAGTTGGCCGGAAAACTGGTGACGCCGATCAGATGATGAACTGCATCGCCCAGGGTGGCGCGATAGCGAAAATAGCCGCGTAATGCCGAAACCGATGCACCGATACTGGCCGCCACGGAACATCGCGTGCTTTGGCTGGCTATGAACTGCTGAATCTGGTTCGGTTTGATCTCGGCAATCACCACTTCTCGATCGGCAAACTGCGCCAATAGCAGACAGCGAACGATACCAAGATACTGCTTACGTGTTGTGGCAGCGAGTCCGCGCACATGGCTCATGTGACCATCGAATCGTCGAAGTTCCTCGTCTACGGGCGTTTGGCCTATCGATGGATCGCCGATGATGGCATTGGCACGCAGGATTTTCAGCAAATGTCCCAGCGCCGCATGTAAATCTTTGGCATAAGAAAATGCCGGCTGCTCGCAGCAACAGCTTGGCAGGTGGTCATTTAGAAAATGTTGGATTAGCTTTTCATCGATGGTTTTGACATCAATATGGCTTTCGGTGATCCACTGAGCAAAATGCGTCAGTCCGGCAAGGTAATTATCAATGGTGTGGGATGCATAGCGGCAATCAAACAGGTGCAGCATAAATGCATCAACGAAGGGTGCCAATTGGCTGTCAAACAGCCAATTGCTTGTATGGTGATCAGATTTCATTCGAATCTCCTGAGGTGGGTGAGATTCCACTACAGGAGACAGGTAAAACTATGTCAAGCTAATGGCAGAGATAGCGTTCAATATCGCTGACATCGTGCCTTGCAGACTATAGCCATTTGGAGCTATACATAGTTGGGTACTATACATAGGGGTCGCTATGGATAGCTATCCATAGCGACCCTAAGGTGACATCCATAGCTTTGCGTTTAATGTCTGCAGTACTTCAATGAGCTGCCCTTCAATGCCACAGCTCAAACGCGGCAAAGCTCCTGGCTGTCATCACCGAGGCAAAGCTCTCTCCTCACGGGCGTCGCGGCTTGTACAGCATGCGAATGATCAAGAGTCATAATCAGGAAGCCCTTTGTCAAATTGGTCTTACGCAGTTGTACGCCCATTCCTAGTTTCAAATTTTTGCCTGGCAGATATAGCGTCCAACTCGCAGAACTGTTTCTTCATGCTTATTGGCATAGTACACACCCAAGATGCCTTCCTCATTGGCTGTGAGGTAACGCCAAGTGCCTTCTTCCAGCATGAGCTCCTTGAATAGCTTTGCATCCTGACTCACGTAAATGGCCGAGCTGTTGTTTTTCGTGAAGAGGCTCAAGTTTTTCAGAGGAAAGTACTCGTCAACATACAGCCTCGTTTCTTGCTTGCTCCATTCGTAGCCTTTGTCCGAGGTTAACATCTCGCCTCTATTGAAATACACCAGCCCGTCGCCGATGTTGGCAAGTAAGTTACTGTCACGGAAAGAATTTGTGCTTCCACCCCAAGTACAATCTTGCCATGCCTTGCCCGCTCCGTAATACATAACGAACGGAGGCGTTTCAGGTTTCTTTTTGTTTCGGATATAGGACCAGTCGTATTCACAGAAAGCCAATAGCGCTGTTTTCCCCGGAATGGAACAGATCGCATTAGCTTCTACTCCTTCAGAAAGTCGCGGCGTCTGATCCCAAGGTTGCCATGGCCCATCAAGAGTTTGCGCGCAATAGAGAATGACTTTTTTGTAGTGATCAGTTTTCGTGGAATCAGAGAAGAAACCTTTTTCGGTATAACAGTATTCTTGATGTTGATAAGCACACCATAACCATAGGCCATTGAAATGAATAATTTTTTCAAAAAAAATACGGCCATCATAGAATGGCAGTTTCGATGCTTCCGGTGCAGAAGTATGCTGCCAAGTAATAGCATCGCTGGAGTAATAGAATCCTTCGTCACGCGCCCCCGACCGTTCGCCGTTAGTGATCATCCATACGCCATTGACGACGTTGATTTCCTTAAAATAGATTTGGATGTCTGGGACATCGAGTTGTACTTCTTGCCATTGCTCCCCGTCTTCCCTACGATAAAACACTTCGTCTGAATCAATCCTTGCGACGATGAGCCAAATCTTACCGTCTGTCTTGATATAACGAATCTTGTCCGGTTCACAGGGTGGATTCTCGACTTGTTGCCATTCGATACTGAACAAGTGTTCCTTACCATCCTTCATGATGGTTACGGACTGCTTTTCCAGTTTTTCTAGCTGCTGTTGATGCAGATACTCCGCTCGCTTCTGTTCTTTGAACTTGAGGACGGATTGATCGAAACTTCCTTTAGCAAAAAATTCGAGTTGCTCCTTGGCGCCCTCACAAGCCTGGGAAAATGCGTCCAATGTGCCATTGATTTTATTATAGTAGTGCTCAAATTGATTACCCCAATCCTCATTATTAACCGAGTGATCCAAGTCGAAATCAGAATAGGGGATCGAGTCGTTGAACTCGAACGAAGGAAGGTTCCAGCGAGAAATCTCGCTATTCGCTTGAGATAACGCGGAACGCTTCTCTGAAAGAAAACCCTCCGCCTTCTTGCGGAACTGATTAAGGCCGGAGAGTGCAAGCTTTCGTCCTTGGGTACACACAGTGGCAGCAGCTTTATCGGTTAAATTGCTCAATAAACCACCGTCGGAAAAGCTGAAAAATACCGCATGCTCCATACCTTTTCTGTAAACTTCGTCCATCTCCAAGCCAAAACGAATAATTTCCCATCCTATTATATTGAGTCGTTTGATGGTCTCCGCGAAGCACTGATCAAAGCCAAAACCACGGTATCGTATGACATTTTTCCAACCTTGCGTATGGGAGGCTAGCTTGCTAACTGCATCCAGCACCTGAGACGCATCGCTTCCACTGATGATCACCAGCATGTTTTGAAGGCATTCCTTCAATTGATCTGGCTTGAGGATACCGATTATCGTCTTGATTTGTGAATTTTCAATCGACTTATCTGCTAGCGTCAGAAGGAAAAACACATCGAGTAACCATGTATATTTTTTATCGTCATCATCAAGCAGAGACTGCATGATCGGCTGGTATTCGTTATGCTTACGTGGATTATCGGCTAGTTCGATAATTTCTTTCTGCAGTTCAGGCAAACCGGACTTTTCCGCTAAAAGCGCGATAAACTCGCGAGCAGTCTCGTTCAATGACGCTGAATTTTCAACACACAACGCGAACAGAAGAAGATAATTGCGTTTCGATTCGTCGCTGTCGTTACTATCGAGAAATGTATGTGCACTGATTTCCGGAAGTGAAGAAATCAGCGGAACGACCTCTGGCTGAGATTCCTCTATGCCCTCGTCTTGCATGACATTCAGCCCATGTTCCTCCTTGTACACTTCAATAGCGAGCTGACTGCCTCCGATCATTTCGCAAATTAAATTACGAATGCTATATGTCGAGGAAAGCCCCGAGAATTCATCACCAAAAAACTTCGCTATAATTTTTTCGCGAGCCTCGTCGCTATTGCACAGTTCGTCGTCGCCGATTAAATCGACTATCTTCTCGTAGTGATCAGAAAGAAAATACAGAGCATTGAAACCAATGCCGGAAATATTCTTTTGAATGTAGTCCGAGTCCAGAGTATGTTCGTCAAACGATAAATCGATCATCATGCGGTACTGGTCAATACCAACGACTTCTATTTGGTCAATAAGCTCACTAATGAATTCCAGGAGTTTGATGTCCTCGTCGCAGTTGATATCAAGTTTCTCAAGCGTTGTTACAAGATAGTTGCTGATGTCGCGCTCGGCCAAAAGGACATTCTGATGGCTACGCATAAAATCGTATGTCAGACGTAAAATGAGTACCGTTTTCGGAATGGATTTGAAGCGGCGCTTATTCGCTTCGACGTTGAGAGACCAGTTATTGAAGCTAGTATTGTTTTCAACATGCCGTAGTCGGTTGTCAATCTTGTCGATAGCCTGTTCGAGGAAATCCCTAGTTTCAATGATGTATTCATTCATCGCGCCGAGATTGTTGCGGATGACGGCGATACTCTGAGCGTTGATTAGATTCTGCTGCTGCAGTTGTTGCAGGTAATGCCAAGCAAACTTTTGCATCTGCAGCATATCCTGCTGATTTAGCAACTGGTTTTCTTTCGTTTTGCCTGTGATGGCGTTGGCGAGACGATTGAAAAATCCAGCCTCGGATTGCTTGGCAAGCCTCTCCTGGCTCGTCGCTACCAATCTCGCAGCATCAAGCGCTAACTGCTGAGTAAAGGCAGCATTAGCTTTGTGTTTGCTAACCAAGGCATTGACTGCCTCAAGTTCAGCCCCTTCCAACTTTGTCTCAAAAATTTGCTGTTGTTCTGCTTGGTTCATTTTCTGTGTCAGAGGTTATTAATCTTATTTTTCAAGCGCACACTTTGCGCTTGCATAGTCTTGATTTGATGCGCGAAATGTTGCTCGGACAAATACAATCCTTTTTGGAATTCGGCATAATAGCCTTGGGAGAGATAAAGGTATCTCAAAGACTCGTGCGCGTTGATTCCATTGCTGACAACCTGTTGCGTGGCGGCAAGTGTGAGTCGAAAGGTTTTCTCGACGTGGTTGTCCAGCGCGATCGTCATCGCGAGTGATGTGATCATACCCCCTACTAAACTTCCAACGAGCGCGCCTACTGGTCCACCCAATCCGCCTATTGATGCTCCTACCGAGGCACCAACAACTGCAGCACTGGTTTGAAAAACATTCTTACCAGTGCGGGATTCCAATTCTTCAATGGTCATTTTGCCTGCAGCGTACAAAACAATGCATTGCACCGCATCCACAGCGCAGATTGTCAATCCGGCAACAGCTCCCGTTGCAAGACTGGTCTGGAAGGCTGACCCTGTGAAAAGTTCCGGAAGCGCACGCGCTGTCATAGAGACACTTGCGGTTGCTGCACCAGCCTTTAATGCGCTGTCACCGGCGGCGATTGCTGTATCCCGCATGATACACAGCGCCGCTTGCTCTGCGGTGATTTCTCCATCCCTTAGTTGCTTTATGCTTTGGAATGTGTTGATACAGCCAGCGGTCACCGCAGTGATAATGACCGCAGAACCTGCTGCTCGTATGCTTTGCTGGACTGTAGCTTTGTTCAGGTAACCGTTCTGCATGTTTTCGTGTAACTCTTTGCCCGTTTTCGAGCCGGTTCCTAACTGTTCTGCATCGCGCCTACTCAACGGAGTTGACTGGACCCCTTCAACATCGAGTTTTCCGGAAGTGTTATCGCGTACCTTTTCAGCCGCTCGTGAAACATCAGGCCGTGTTTGCTGGTTTTTCAACGCGGCCTTGTTCGCGGAAGTCTTAATATCATTAATCTGATCAGAAGGTCCCACAAACAAATCGCTTTTCTCATAACGATGAACACCGTCTTTGCTGGAGCGGAATGCCTTTTGCGTCTCATCCCCATTTTTGAAATATTTCAATTGTGCGCCAAGCACCTGCTCCCCATCCTTCATCACAACGATGTCGTGTATTTCATGATTTGTCTTTAGCGGCCAATTTGCGAACTTATCAGTAAAAGCACGTACATCATTATCTTTCAGGATGGCATCCAGGTTGAATGACTCCCCATGAAAGGTTTCAGCGGCAAAACCTCCTTTAGTTGCGCTGTTTTGCGCAGTTGCTGAAATATTACCCATGATGGTATTAGCTTGATTGATTTCACCAATCATCTGGCCAACTTTTTCTGCAGCCTGCGTCGGCCAAATTGGACATGCACTGATTGACTGGCTTATCGCTTTTTTACGTTCATTATTCATACAACCTCCTCACTAAAAGATTAGTAAAGTTACGGCAACTACATTGTAATTATTAGCGAGAGAGATCATTACTTGAGAGTGTCTAATTAGCCACATCATCATCAGTAAGCGGTTCACCACAAAGGATTTCAACACAACTCTAGGTTGTGATGATCGCAGAATCATACTCCGAGAATTGTGGTTCATTGCTCATTTTCGCGGGAATTCTTACGGTCCCTCTCTGTCATCCAATCTGCGATGAAAATTGCTGTTAGAAGTTTTCACGTTACACTTGTTTGCTTGCGCTAGGCGGTTGAATCGCAGCATTCTTAGCGTAATATTCCGGATAGGCAGCGCCGCGATTTTCATAAGCGGCTTAGGCTTAGGCTTTATCTGGATTTTTGCATTCAATTTATTGGCGGCAATTAGCCAGTTTTCAGTCATTGACAAAGGCCTGCTCTGTGTCGGCAATTGGCCGATACCCAACACTCAACAAAACCACAGAAGCTATTTTCCGAGCACCAAAAACAGCATTCACAAGGCACTGGCTTAACGCCAGTACCTTGTGTGCCGCTTAATAGTTAGCTTTTTCTACATACACTTGGAATTGATTGTACTGATTGCCATCCTGGCTTTTGGCTTTACCCAGCAACTGGATCAAGACCCTGTCGCCGGGCTGCGCATGTGATCTTTCCATGCCATTGGCGATGTAGGCATTCATGAATGCTGAAACCACCTCACCGTTCTCTCGTTCGACGATGATCGTTTTCTGTGGTCCGTACCGGTCATGAATAAATTCGCCAAAGCCTTTGATCGTGCCGATCAGTGGCTTGTGTTCCTCGTGATGCCAATGAATAGGCTGTTGTACTGTTAACTCGCCTGCTGCCATGGCTTTTAGCTTGGCATATTTATCTTTGCCGTTTTCATCAATGCGGTCATAGTCGGGATTTGTTTCGTAGTTGTCAAACATTAGGAGCTCCAAAAATATCAAAAACGCATCAATGAACAGTGTGGTTTATCGATGCAAGATAAGGAGAGTGCACTCTCCATATCATTAGGGGTTTTCTTGGGAGCTTGGCTAACATGCGAGGCAGATAGTGATTGGCGTTCTAAACCAGACGGATAGCCCGATATTTCGGAGACTCGATATATCTTCAAAACTGATTACCCAGGCTTCCGGTCCTCTTTGGAGTCTGCATTTCCATAGGTCTGCCCTAATTCGGACAAGCTTTTTCGACTGGGTACTCGTGGTTAGCAAATCCCCACCCCCTCTTTTATAGTTAAAATTGGCTGCCGTTTGCTTTTGATGAAACCTTTGATTAGAATCCTTATCACCTCGAAAAACTCAATTTAATGCATTCTAACCTCTGGTTTGTCTGAAACGACTTTTGTGGTTAAGCTTTAAGGCTGAACATCGTTCCTAGCACTCTATAACCACAGGCTTTCGACCAACGAATGGAAATCATCGACAACATCAACCACTTACTGGGTGAAAACCTGAAACGGACGATCAAGTCGAATGCCAAGCTAAAAATTGCCGCGTCGTGCTTTTCTATTTTCGCCTATGCAGCGCTGAAGAAAGATCTGGAAAAAGTTGAGTCGCTGGAGTTCATCTTCACCTCACCCACCTTCGTACCCCACGAAGCCACCGACAAAATCAAAAAAGAACAGCGTGAATTCCATATTCCCAAAGCAGGCCGAGAACGTAACTTCTACGGCAGCGAGTTTGAAATCCAGCTCAAAAACAAGCTGACGCAAAAAGCCATTGCCAAAGAATGCGCGGACTGGATGCGACGTAAAGCCACCTTTCGCTCCAATCGCAGCAAAGCCCCCATGCAACAATTCGCCTGTGTGGACAACAAGCAGGATGCCGCTATCTATATGCCTCTGCATGGTTTTACTGCGGTCGATTTGGGCTACCTTAAAGGTGACGCGGTTTCCAACATCGTCAACAAAATGGACGAGCCGACCAGTACCCGGGTTTTCCTGAGTTTGTTCGATCAAATTTGGAACGATCCAGAAAAGTTGGAGGATGTTACCGCCCGACTCTACGACCACATTGCTTCGGTCTATCAAGAAAACTCACCCGAACGCATCTATTTCCTGATGCTCTACAACATCTTTAATGAGTTTCTGGAAGACCTGAACGAAGATGTATTGCCGAACGACCGCACCGGTTACCAAGACAGTTTGATCTGGAAAAAGCTGTTCAACTTCCAAAAAGACGCGGCCACCGGCATCATCAATAAACTGGAAACCTACAATGGCTGCATCCTGGCCGATAGCGTGGGTCTCGGTAAAACCTTCACTGCGTTAGCTGTCATCAAATATTACGAACTGCGTAACCGGTCCGTATTGGTGCTGTGTCCGAAAAAACTGGCGGATAACTGGCTGACCTACAACCGCAATCTCACCACCAATATTTTCGTCAAGGATCGTTTCAACTATGACGTGCTGTGCCATACCGACCTATTGCGCACCAGCGGCGAATCCTACGGCATCCCGCTGAACAGGATCAATTGGGGCAACTACGATCTGGTGGTCATCGACGAATCGCATAACTTCCGCAATAACGACGCTTACAAGGATAAGGAAACCCGCTATCAAAAGCTGATGAATACCGTCATCAAGCAAGGTGTCAAAACCAAAGTGTTGATGCTGTCCGCCACGCCGGTCAACAACCGCTTTGCCGACTTGCGCAATCAATTAGCCTTAGCCTATGAAGGCGATTCGGATAATCTCAATCAAAAGCTCCGTACCGAAAAAGACATCGAAACCATCTTTAACCGAGCCCAGGCCGCATTCAACTTATGGTCTAACTTGCCACCGGAACAACGTACCGCCGCCACCATACTCAGCGCGCTGGATTTCGACTTTTTCGAACTGCTCGATAGCGTCACCATCGCCCGTTCCCGCAAACACATAGAGACCTTCTACGATACCGCCGACATCGGAAAATTTCCGGAACGCTTAAAACCGCTGTCGTTTCATTGTCCGTTGACCCTGCGCGACGACGTCATCGGTTTTAATGAGATTTTCAATCAATTGTCTCTGATGAAACTGGCGGTCTATGCGCCGATCAGTTACATCCTGCCCAGTCGCTTGGCCAAATATGAAGCCTTGTATGATACCCAAGTCGGTGGCGGCAGATTGAAGTTCAAACAGTCCGACCGGGAAAAGAGCCTGCAAGCCTTAATGACCACCAACTTGCTGAAACGTCTGGAAAGCTCGGTCCAAGCCTTCCGTTTGACCTTGCAAGGTTTAAAAGCTAATCATCAAAACACCCTCGCCAAAATCGACGACTTTCTTAAAACCGGCCATGCCGCCAACTTTGCCGATACCAGCGCGGCCTTCGAGAATGTCGACGAGGACGACGAAAACTTCCCCATGCCCGACGATGCCAGCATCGGCAGCAAGGTGCAGATCAATTTGGCCGATATGGATTTACCGTCCTGGCAGCACGATTTAAGCGCCGATTTGTTCGTAATTGATGCGCTTCTGGCGGAGATGAATAAGGTTAAACCCGAAGACGACGCCAAGCTGCAGCACCTGATAGAGCGGATTCACGCCAAGCTGGCCAACCCCATCAACGCCGGCAATAAAAAAGTGCTGATATTCACCGCCTTCGCCGATACCGCCCATTATCTTTATGCCAATCTGGCGGAAAGTCTGTTAGCCAGCCATCATCTGCATACGGGCAAAGTCACCGGTAGCGACAGCCCTAAATCCACGCTGAAAAAAACTTACGACTTCCAATCTCTGCTCACGTTGTTTTCGCCACGCTCCAAAGACAAAGCCGCCATTCTGCCTAACGAAACCGCAGAGATAGACATTCTGATCGGCACCGACTGTATTTCCGAAGGCCAAAACCTGCAAGATTGCGATTATCTGATCAACTACGACATTCACTGGAACCCGGTTCGCATCATTCAGCGCTTTGGCCGGGTGGATCGTATTGGTTCACAAAATAGCTGCATTCAATTGGTCAACTATTGGCCCGACATCAGCCTGGACGAATACATCAATCTCAAGGAACGCGTCGAAAACCGGATGATGATCGCTGACGTCACCGCCACAGGCGACGACAACGTGCTGGTTACGCAATCCCATGATGTGACTTACCGCAAGGAGCAATTGCGGCGTTTGCAGGAAGAAGTCATTGAAATGGAAGACTTGAAAACCGGCGTGTCGATCACCGACTTAGGGCTAAACGACTTTCGGATGGATTTACTCAACTACGTCAAAACCCATGGCGACCTTGCCAACATTCCCAGTGGCATGCATGCCGTCGTACCCGCCACCCCTTCTATTGGCCTATTGCCCGGCGTGATTTTCACCCTGCGTAATCGCAACCACGGCATCAACATCAACCAACATAACCGCCTGCACCCTTATTACCTGGTCTACATCGGTCAGGACGGCGCCATCATTACCGATCATACCGAAGTCAAACGCTTACTCGATTTAGTCCGCACCGCTTGCAGAGGTCAAGCTCAACCGATCAGCACCGTTTGCCGCTTGTTCAATCAAGCCACCGAAGACGGTCGCAACATGCACGCCTATTCAAACTTGCTGGATCAAGCCATTCGTTCGATGATGGACGTTAAAGAAGAAAAAGATCTGGACAGCCTGTTTAGCGGCGGTCGAACCACCGCATTAGTGGATACCATCGCAGGGTTGGATGATTTTGAATTAATCGCCTTCATCGTAATACAGGGCAATGCATGAATGCCGCCTTGTTCGCTTACCCTAAGCAAGCTCAATATGGCCGGGTGCTCAGCAAAAACAAAATCTACAAACACGCCGTACCCAGCGCGGCGATCAAAACCCTATTCATCGAACAAGTCGAGCAAATCGTCTGGCAGTTCAAACTGGCGCCGGAAACCATCAATCTGCCCGCCAAACCGGCCGTCCCGGAAATCCAAATCTTCGATGTGACGCTTAAAACACCGGCGCTGGATCATGAAGTGTTACGCTGCATAGATAAAGCCATTCCGTTTCCGATCATTTTTCAATTGCTTTACGACCAGCGTATTCAACCAATAGCCACCTACAAACGACCCAATGAAGCGGATACAGCCAAATGGGTCATTGATGGGTACTTTTCGGCGGGTTGGTTACCAGAAGATACGATACGCGAACCCTTGCCAATTGCCCTGGATTTGCAGGCTTTATACGAACAATTGCTCCGCAAACTGTTACCCTTACCGCAGCGCGCACAAGAACCATTAAAAGAACATGTCGCACGCATCAACCAATGGCAAGGCAAACAAAACGAATACCAAAAATACCAAACGCGGCTCAATAAGGAAAAGCAGTTCAACCGCAAGGTTGAGATCAACGCCCAAGTGCGCCGCCTGAAAACCGAACTAGAACAGCTAGCCAGCTAATACCGAGAAACACCCCACATGGACAAATTGAAACTGCATACGCCGGACTTTACCGATGCCAACATCGTCAAGCTCGCCGAGTTATTCCCCAACTGCGTCACGGAAAGCCTGGATGCTCAAGGCCAACTCAAACGGGCGATTGACTTTGATTTATTGAAACAGGAACTGTCCAGCTCGCTTGTCGAAGGTCCGCAAGAACGTTATCAATTGAATTGGCCCGGCAAGCGAGAAGCGCTGTTGACCGCCAATGCACCCATTGCCAAAACCTTGCGCCCCTGCCGCGAAGAAAGTGTCGATTTCGACACCACGCAAAACCTGTATATCGAGGGCGACAATCTGGATGCACTGAAACTGCTGCAAGAGACTTATTTGGGCAAGGTCAAGTTGATTTATATCGATCCGCCGTATAACACGGGTAATGACTTTATTTATGAAGATGATTTTGCCGAGGATAACGCCGCCTATTTACAGCGGTCTAATCAGAAAGATGAAGTGGGGAATCGCTTAGTTGCGAACAATGAATCGAATGGACGGTTTCATTCTGACTGGTTGACTATGATGTATACGCGCTTGAAACTGGCTAGGAATTTATTGCAGGATGATGGGGTTATCTTTATCTCGATTGATGATGGTGAAATTGCAAATCTTAGAAGACTTTGTGATGAGATTTTTGGCGAAGAAAATTTTGAGGCTGATATTGCATGGCAAAAAAGGTATACAAGAAGTAATAATACTGTTGATTTTACGACTGTTGTTGAGCACATTATTGTTTACTCAAAGTCAGAATCGTTTGTTGTAAATCTGTTGCCAAGATCGGACGAAGCAGATGCTCGTTATACAAATCCTGACAATGATCCACGAGGCCCATGGAAGGGTGCGTCATTCCTAAATCCAGCTTCTCCTCAAGAAAGGCCAAACCTCTGTTATCCAATTCAAAATCCGTTTACAAAAAATATTACAAATCCAACAACTAACGCATGGCGAAGATCAAAAAGTGAATTTGAGCGATTAGCTTCCGAGAATCTCCTGTATTGGGGAATTAATAGGACACAGGATGTTCCTTCCATTAAGATGTTTTTATCTGAGGCGCGAGGTTTAACACCAATCAATTTTTGGGGGCATGAATATGCCGGGAATACCGATCAAGGAACCCAAAACTTAGAAGAGTTATTGGGGAAAAAGATTTTTAATAATCCGAAACCAATATCTCTCATAAAAAGAGTTCTTGAGCACGCTTCGCAATTCGATGATTTGATTCTCGATTTCTTCTCTGGCTCAGCCACTACCGCCCACACAGTAATGCAGCTCAACGCTGAAGATGGTGGCAAGAGAAAATTCATCATGGTTCAACTACCAGAAATTTGCGATAAGAAGACCGAAGCTTACAGAGCTGGTTATAAAACCATAGCCGAAATCGGCAAAGAACGCATTCGCCGCGCCGGACAAAAAATCAAACAAGACAACGCCGATAAACCCGGTATAGACCAATTAGACGTTGGCTTCCGCGTATTGAAAGTCGATAGTTCCAACATGAACGACATCTACTACACTCCGGATGCGCTGAAACAGGGTGACTTGTTCAACTTCGTCGATAACGTCCGCGTGGATCGCACTGAAGAGGACTTGTTGTTTCAAGTGTTGCTGGATTGGGGTGTGGATCTAAGCCTGCCGATTACCCGCGAAACCATTGCTGGCTTATCGGTACTGTTTGTTGATGGCAACGCCCTCGCCGCCTGCTTCGACGACACCGGCGGCATTACCGAAGACTTCGTCAAGCAACTCGCGGTCCGCCAACCGATGCGCGTGGTGTTCCGTGATGCCGGTTTCGCCAGCGACAGCGTCAAAATCAACATCGAACAAATCTTCAAGCTGCTGTCGCCCAGCACGGAAATAAAGACAATCTGAGAAGGAAAAACCATGAAAATCGAAACCTTGCGGATAAAAAACTTTAAAGCCTTCAAGGATGTTGAAATGCTGGATATTCCCAGCTTTTGCGTGATTGTCGGTGCCAATGGTACGGGTAAAAGTACCCTCTTTAACGTTTTTGGTTTTTTAAAAGATGCTCTTACCACCAACGTAACCACGGCGCTGATCAAACAAGGTGGAAACCGAGGCTTTAGAGAGGTGAGGACTCGAAACAGCCAAGAGCCCATTGAAATTGAAATTAAATTTCGAGATAAGCCCGACAGCCCCCTGATAACCTATTTTCTTCAAATAAACGAACAGCATGGCAAGCCTGTAGTTGAACGTGAAATATTGAAATATAGGCGTGGCAGTGGTGGACAACCCTGGCACTTCCTGGATTTCTCTGAAGGTAAAGGTGTTGCGGTGACGAATGAGCTGGAGTCTGTCCGTGATGTCAATGAATTGAAACGGGAAGAACAATCACTTAAATCTCCCGATATACTCGCGGTTAAAGGCCTTGCACAATTCGAGCGCTTTCCAGCCGTGGTGGCGCTCGGAAATCTGATTGAAAACTGGCATGTTTCAGACTTTCATATCAGTAAGGCAAGGCCCGAACAAGAAGCGGGCTTCGCTGATCATTTATCCCGCGAAGGAGAAAACTTATCTCTGTTCATCCAGTATTTATATCAGTTTCACCGAAGTGCTTTTAACGAAATCATTTCAAAAATTAAACATCGTGTCCCCGGCATTACTAGTGTCGAGACAAAGACTACAGAAGAAGGCCGAGTGCTGTTGAAGTTTCAAGACGGCGCCTTTGAAGATCCTTTTTTAGCCAGGTATGTTTCCGACGGTACGATAAAAATGCTGGCTTATTTAACGCTGCTTTACGATCCAATCCCACATCCATTGTTATGCGTTGAAGAGCCGGAAAATCAACTCTATCCAAAGTTGTTGTGGGAATTGGCCGAAGAGTTTAGAGCTTATTCACTGCGAGGTGGTCAAGTGTTTGTTTCCACACATTCGCCTGATTTTTTGAACGCCACGCAACTTGAAGAAGTGTTTTGGTTGGTTAAACAAAACGGTTACACTCAGATAAAAAGGGCCTCTCAAGATGAGCAAATTGCCGCCTACATGAAAGATGGCGATCAAATGGGTTACCTCTGGAAACAAGGATTTTTTGATGGAGTTGATCCTGAATGACTTATCTGGTTTTTTTGCTGGAAGAACCTTCAGCAGCAGAAATGTTGAAGGGGATTTTGCCAAGGCTATTACCGGCTGAGATTGCCGTAAAATATATTGTCTTTGAAGGGAAACAGGATTTGGAAAAGCAGTTGGAACGCCGATTGAAAGGTTGGAACCAGCCCAATTCCGCTTTTTTAGTCATGCGCGATAAAGACAGCGGCGACTGCGTGATGATTAAAAATCGTCTCATGGAGAAAGTGATGGCTACCGGAAAGCAAGATTCTACTGTCGTGAGAATTGCTTGTACGGAATTGGAAAGTTTTTATTTGGGTGACCTCAAGGCTGTTGAGGATGGGCTTAACATGCCAAACCTTGCCAAAAAACAGAACGTTAAAAAATTCCGTACGCCTGATTTGCTTTCGAACGCATCAGAGGAACTGTTTAAACTGACAGATAGAAGGTATCAAAAGGTTTCCGGCTCCAGGGAGATAGGGCCTCACCTGAAGATTGATGGATCCAACAATTCCCATAGTTTCAATGTATTGTTAGCAGGTATCGACAAACTGCTTGGAATGATCGCATGAAACTCAAATTTAAGAAGCAAGCATACCAATCTCATGCGGTTGATGCCGTGGTCGAGTGTTTTGCCGGACAAACTTACAGCAGCGGCTTTAAATATCAAATTGACCCCGGCCGCAGTGCCCACGGTCAATCGCAGGATGGCTTATTGGAGCATGCGGGATTTCGCAACGAGGCGATTGCGCACAGTCAGACACAGTTGTTGGAGAATATTCGCGCCGTGCAGCGCCGGCAAAATCTGCCCATTTCCGATGCGGTGGTAGTCGATAAGAAAACCGGCTGCACTATCAATCTGGATATAGAGATGGAGACTGGTACCGGGAAGACGTATTGCTATATCAAAACCCTGTTCGAGCTTAATAAACGCTATGGCTGGAGCAAGTTCATCATCGTGGTCCCCAGTATTGCGATAAGAGAAGGCGTTTATAAAACCCTGCAAATTACCGCTGAGCACTTTCTGGAAAACTACGGCAAGAAAGCCCGGTTTTTTATCTATAACTCCAAGCAATTGCATAACCTGGAAAGCTTTTCGTCGGATGCCGGTATTAACGTGATGGTGATCAATGTCCAGGCGTTTAATGCTACCGGTAAAGATGCGCGGCGGATCAATGTGGAATTGGACGATTTTCAGTCCCGAAAGCCGATTGATGTGATTAAGAGCAATCGCCCGATTCTGATTTTGGATGAACCGCAGAAGATGGAGGGCACCAAGACGCTGGAGTCGTTGAAGGAATTTAATCCGTTGATGATTTTGCGTTATTCGGCAACCCACAAAACCGAATACAACAAAATCCATCGACTCGATGCGCTGGATGCGTATAACCAAAAACTGGTCAAGAAAATCCAGGTACGCGGCATTTCGTTGAAGAATCTGGCAGGCACCAATGCCTATTTGTATTTGGGCGGTGTCGATATTTCCAAAACCAAGCCGCCGGTGGTCAGTGTTGAACTGGAAATCAAGCAATCCAGCGGTATCAAGCGGGTGTTGCGCAAGCTCAACAAAGGCGATAACTTGTTTGAGCTTTCCGGCAATCTGGATCAGTACAAAGGCTTTGTGGTCTCAGATATTAATGCTAACACCCAAACATTGAGCTTTACCAATGGCGTTGAATTGGTGGTTGGCGAAGCAACCGGCGATTTAGACGAATCCGCCTTGCGCCGCATTCAAATCCGCGAAGCCATCAAAGCCCATTTCGAAAAAGAACAGGTGCTGTATCAGCAAGGCATCAAGACCTTGACACTGTTTTTTATCGACTCGGTTGCGAAGTATCGGCAATACGATGCAGCGGGCGAATCAACCGGTGAATATGCGCAAATCTTTGAAGAAGAATATCAGTTAAAGCTCAATGAAGTGCTTAGCTTGGACGACAACCCCTATAACGATTATTTGCGTGGCATTTCTCCCGGCAAAACCCATCAGGGTTACTTTTCAATCGATAAGAAAAGCAAACGCTTAATTGATCCGGAAACCGGGAAAAAATCCAGCGAAACCGACGATGTCGATGCCTATGATTTGATCCTGAAGAACAAAGAGCGGCTATTGTCACTGTCCGAGCCGGTGCGTTTTATCTTTTCTCATTCGGCTTTACGTGAAGGCTGGGATAATCCCAATGTGTTTGTGATCTGCACCTTGAAGCACAGCGACAATACCACAACCCGTCGGCAGGAAGTTGGGCGCGGCATGCGGCTTTGCGTCAATCAAATTGGCGAACGTATGGATCACCCGGCAACCGTGCATCAAATCAATGTACTGAGTGTCGTAACCAGCGACAGCTATACCGAGTTTGTTTCAGGACTGCAAAGCGAACTCAGCAATGCTTTGTCGGCCCGTCCGCGTGTGGCCGATGAGAAATATTTTACCGGCAAGGTGCTGCGTACTGCCGATGGCGATGTCGAAGTGACGCCGCAACTGGCGAAGCATATTTACAAATATCTACTGAAAAACGATTACACCGATGCCGAAGACAAAATTGCTCCGGCTTATCACGAAGCCAAGGAAACCGGCAATTTGGCAGATCTACCCGCCGAACTGACTCCCTATGCGACGCAGGTATTTGAACTGATCGACAGCGTGTTTACCAACGCGTCTCTACCAACGATTGAGGATGATCGCAAAGCCAAGCTCAATCCACTGAACGACAACTTCGATAAGAAGGAATTTAAGGCGCTGTGGGAAAAGATCAATCGCAAAGCGGCTTATGCTGTGGATTTTGATAGCAAGGAGCTGGTTAAAAAGTGCATCCCTGCCCTGAACGCTGAGCTGAAAGTCAGCCACTTGCTGTACACCGTAGCGACCGGCGAACAAAAAGAAGATGTCACTTACGATGCGTTAAAAGCCGGTGAAACGTTCGTGACCGGCAGAACCGAAACCGGCAAACTGAATAATTCGGTGCATTCTGCTGTGAAGTACGACTTGATCGGCAAACTTACCGAAGCCACTCAACTGACCCGCAAAACGGTCGGCAGCATTCTGCAAGGGATCAAACAGGACACGTTTCATCAATTCACGATCAATCCGGAAGACTTTATTGCCAAGGCCGCACGCTTGATCAACGAACAAAAAGCCACCGTCATCATCGAACATCTGTCCTACGACGAAATTACCGAAAGCCACAGCACCGATATTTTTACCCAGAATCAGCAAAGGATCGACATCACCAAGGCCGGCGAAAAACTAAACCGGCATATCTACGATTACGTCGTCACCGATTCCAAGATCGAACGTGAATTTGCTAAAGCGTTAGATATCAGCGAGGAAGTGGTCGTCTATGCAAAACTACCGAGAGGCTTTTTTATTCCGACTCCGGTAGGTGAATACAATCCGGATTGGGCTATTTCTTTCAAGGAAGGCACGGTCAAGCATATTTACTTCATCGCCGAAACCAAGGGATCTATGTCGTCGATGGAGTTAAGAGCGATAGAACAATCGAAAATTGAATGCGCCCGAAAGTTCTTCTCGAAGATCACGTCGGAGCAAGTGAAGTATGAAGTGGTGGATAGTTATGGGCAGTTGATGGGGTTGGTGAAGTAGGCAGGGTCGATGGTTATTGGTAATGTTATTTTATAATTGTAGTGTAAAGATGTTCATGACATTTTGGACAACAATTACCGCCCGCCTCGGGTCCTTCCCATTGAATTCGGCACATAACGCATTTGAATCGGACTATTCTATGGGTCGAGAAAGGCGGCCGATTCGTTAGAATTCCAGGCAGAGGAATGTCCTTTGAAGAGCCCTTTATGGGAACAATTCTATACTCAAGGATATTTCCTTGACACTTTAAATTCTCAATTGCCGCATTGGCCTTGTGTTTAAATTAGCATATACATTGTATCAAAAACGACGAATGGAAAAATTATGACCACCTACGTATATAGACTTACATTGAATGATAGTGAGTGCATCATGATGGAAGCTGCATTAAAGCTTATGATTAAGCATTGCACAGAGAAACTGGCTCAAGGGGAAGGAGCTCCGAATTGGGCTCATAAAAATTCAGCGGAAAAAGTTTTAAGCAAATTATATTCAGATACAAACCAAAATAGTGGAAACAATTTTGGGTGAGTTTAAATAAATGACACTAAATTCCCATAGACTTTTGCTGAATGCGCTATCCAATAAGACTTCTAGCTTAATTTTTACTTCTCAAAAATAGCCCATATTGAGCCAGTTTAGGCTAGCTTAAGAGCTATAGCTAAATCTGGTGTAGCCCGACTTGAAGAGAAGTGGCGTTCTCTGCTGAAATAAGATTCTTGATATCAAATAATAGCATTATTCAGAAACGCCATGAACAAAGATAAAGCAAAAGAATGGGAAATACAAAGGCAATTAATAATTGATAGGATCAGGTCTTGTAATTTGCATCAAGCCTAGTTTATGCAAGCACGTATTTGCAAAATTCAAGACCTGAAACCTTGCCCCTAACGTAGAAATAACCGGCGCTGCGCGGCTTTATCGCTTAGCGTCCGTGTGGACTGCCGGGTTGGGCCACAGGCAGCAAAGACCGTGCAATGAGAGTGACCATACGAAGCCATGCTCACTGCTTGCTCTTGCTTACAAACCCTGGAATGGTGAACACGTCGATTTCCGTTCTGCGGACACGGCGACTTGCAGGTCGATGTGACGCCAATCCAGTGGCCGGCTTGTAAATATCCAGCCCGCGACCGAGTTTGAAGAGAACTCCATGGTCACACACGACACAACGATCGTGGATGGTCGGGTCGACCTTGATTGTCAGGGTAGTACCGAAGTTTCTGAAAAGATCATCGCCGACTTCCGCCATGACCCTGACATTTGTTGCGGCCCCTTCCTCCCATGTACCTGTTGTCAGGACGAGAATTTCTTTGGGTCGGGCGGCCTCGGCAGCCACCAGCAGAAACTCTTTCAAATTGCGGATTTGGTGAGGTGCCCCAAGATATGGGTCGATCAACGCAATGCGCAAGCTCCCGCCAATTAGTGCTGGGGCGAAAATCTTATCCATTGGCCAACTGCTGTCGCCATCATTCAAGCGAAACCGGGTAAATGTTTCCGTGGCACGGTGTTGGATTTCGTCAAACCATTCACCGCTGACCGCATCCCCCTCTTCGACAGATTGAACAGGCGATGAACTCTTTGGCAACGTGACGTTTGACTGAACCGCAATGGCAGCTGGCTCAGCAACTTCACCAAGAAGTCGAGCACAGGAATCAATAATCTTAATCAGTTCGGCAGACAGCAAATTGCTTTCCTGATCGAATGCTTCCCTTTGCCCGCCGATCGTTGAGGTTGCTGCTGCGCGAATATCTTGTTCCGCGTTAGCAAGGGTAGCCTGGACTTCGCTAAGCGCATTTCGCGGAACACCTTCAGCCTCCACCATGAGAAAGTCACCAAACGCGCCACTACGAAAAACTAGGTGGGCGGTAAGCGCTTCTTGAAGAAGGCGCTTGACCTCCGTGTAGAAAGCGCGGACCTCCCGAGATTGCTGATAAGTCGTACCCCGTCCAAAAATATCGGAAACACTTTCTCGTGCCGCTGAAATCTTGTTTTCAACCTCTTCCGAAACAAAATCGTCGAGGAATGAGACTATCTGTTGTTCTTCGCTCGTAATGAGATCGTTGGCAGCTTTGAGAGATTTATCCAGCGATCCTAAGAGCGTCTTAGTCAGGTCGAACGGCAGGTTTGTTCCAAGGTCTAAATTGCTTGCAATGTTTTCGCTAGTGTGTGACAAGGTCGCTAAGTGCTTCTCGAAGAGACCAACGAAGGTAGCAAATTGCTCAGTCATTTCCGAAAGGATCTGCTGAACTTTGGGAAATATCCGGTTGGCTACGCGCGACTGGAGATCGTGCATGTACCCCCAACTACCCGACCTCCGTGTCCGCCAGTGTTTGCCAACGTCGTTCAACTGGAAGCTGTCAAGTTCTCGCTCTGCCAGAAGTCCTATCGTTTCGATAATGTGATTGTTCTGCTTCCTGCGCGCATCGAGATTCTGCTTGAGGACGGCGACTTGCTCAACGGCTGCAAGTTGAAATCGATCCCGAGCAGATTCAAACTCGACGCGAAAGATGGCAAGCCTTTGTTCAGCCACCTCCCCATCCTTGATGTCGCGCAATGCTGCTCGGCGGTTCGCAACAATCGTAAGGAGTTCTTCCAGTACGGATTTTGTGCCACCGGCAATGTTGTGGGCAACCAGAGCTAAGCGTGATTCGGTGGACAGAAGTTGAAGCAGTTGCTTCTTCATCCGTTCGATTCCACCAGGATCATCCTCGTGGATTCGATGCTCGATATGCTTCCCGGCCTTTGCGTCACGATGATTGGCTGCGGAGGTAAATGCCAGCCCGACGACCCCAAGCTGCTCACGATAGCGCCGCATCGCTGGGGAATCCTCGCCACTCAATTCGTTAAGCGTTTTCTCGATTTCATCGCGAATCCGTTGTTCTTCGTATCGAATTCTGGACGTTATGGATTCTGGGTCTTCGTCGTTGGAGTCCGCATTTCTGAGATGCTGTTCGTAAGTTTGATCAACCTGCGTGATTACAAAAATGAGTTGTTTGACCGTACCCTTTCGGAGGAGTGTAAGCAGAAAGTCCTTTTCTGACTGACCATAAGCCACGCCGGACTTGGTGAGAAATAAAACGGCATCGACATCCTCGACAGCCTTTTCAGTGAGGCTGACGCGGAACCGTTCTGTGTCATCCAGACCGGGTGTATCGATGAGTAAAACACCTTCATCAAGAATCGGCGCAGGCGATGCAATTTCAATTCTTTCGACGAGGCAGTGCAGTGGTCGAGTCCCCGAAGTGAATTCCTTCAGCTTTTTGCGGAACGCATTTTCTGCCGACTTGTCATCAGACTTACCGAGCAAGATTTCAATGCTGTGCCCGCCCGGCTTCACGTATATCTTTTCAAGTCCAGAAAGATCGAATACCTCGATGATCTTGCCATCGCTGTTCTTGCGGGGCTTGTCGATAAAACTCTCCCACATCTTCACACGGTGGGCATCGACATGCTTTGCATCTTCCTTATGGAGACTCTTAATGGCATCCCATGATTCGCGCCCTACAAACCTGATCGTCGCCTTTACAGCGTTACCGTGACGGAACGTGGTGACGGCCGCCGTCTCAGGACTCGTATCCTCTCCTGCTAGTCGTGCGCCAAGCAGTTCGTTCACGAATGATGATTTCCCCGCTTTGAAACGGCCTACGACAGCGACGCGATAGTTTTCAGGAACAACCTGGTTGGTGAGCAACGAACTGAGCAACTCGGCCGCACGCGCACAGTCCTTGCCAATGCCCCAGGCTGGTTCGTTGGTGTTCTGTACCTTGCGGACGAGTAGGTCTCGAATTTCCTCGACGCGCCCACGCAGTGCATGAATTTCAGTCCGAAGCAGTTTTGGCGATTTCATGTGCTGTTTTCCTTAGAGTAAACACGAAGTTCCGCAGTCAAACGCACCCAAAGCGGACAAAACAGAAAGTCGGCGCTGGCGGGACGGCGATGTCATGGGATTTGAGGGGCCCAACGTATAGCTAACCGGCGCTGCGCAGCTTTATACCGCAGTGTCCAGCGGCCAAAGGGAGCGAGGTTGATCGCCGGGCTAGCCCGCGGGTTCATTGGACAGCCTTTCGATAGGCCACGTATGGCTGGAACAGCGCGACAAATCCGGAATCCGCCAAAGCGAAGAGCAATTTCCAGATAGGCTATGAACGTGACGTTGTGCCATTCGTCGTTAATCGGTGGATCGTCGGCAACAGCGGGAACAGCGACGATGGACCACATACCGCCACTAAACATCTGCCTTGTGATAAAAATCCGGCGCAACTGGAACTTGGTAGGGTAAACCAATAGAGATAGGTTCTTCGCGGTCAGCGATGAAATCATCCAGTTCGAAGATGGCGCTCGATGGCGGAAAAACAATTAATGGGTCTGGGTATTCACAACCCTCCCAGTTGGGATGTGAACCACTAAGGTCGGCGCTCCCAACCCACTGAAAAAAAAGCTTTGTTGCTAATGAGATTATACCAATCTCGCTTTCGATTCGTTCGATAGCTTCGTCGGTTCCTAGTTCTACCCATGGGAGGACTTCATCAGGGCGGTCGAAGATGAAACCTTGGTCAATCAGACGGCTGACCAATTCGGTTATCGCGTGGCCTACAGCGTCAATTCTGTTTGTCATCATGGCAGGTAGAAGGGCTAACAAGTTATTAAGCTGTCAACAGTATATCTATCACGAAACCTGGGTTGCAACAATAAATTTGTGAGCTGCAAGGATTTTCCCCTTCCACAAATCATCCAAACTGCGCAAATTGGTGAAATTAGCGGTGGTCATGTTGACTGTTAGTGCATCATTCAGTCATCCAGGCGTTTGAAGCACAGCTTGGTCAGAGCAATCTTCCAGATCAAGAAAGCCGAGATTTTCATAAGTGGCTTAGGTTTTATTTGGATTTTTTGAAGCAAAGCAAATCATTGTCGGCAATGAGCCAGTTTGCATTCAGTGGCAAATGAGTGTTCTGTGGCAGGTATTGGCCGTTAGCCAAACTTCATTTTGCTATATTCATTACTATAAAGCTGTCAGTCGCGACAGGAACATAACTCAAATGAGTTGTACGATGAAAAGATTGTATGCCATCAATACGTTGGCATGCGAACTTTCTGACAACGTCATGACATTAACCATCAAAGAAACGAGTACTTGCTTGTATGTAATAGTCATGATCTGACCTCATAAGATTAAATTTATGCATTTATTGGGTTGAATCCGCCTAATGAAAAAGACAACCGACAGTCAAATAATTTTGATTAGCAAGTTATTTCAGCTTAGTTCATAAGCCCTTCATACCCGCCCAGACACGAGCATCCAGCGCCCTATCCATGGGGTCTGGATTTCGGCAATTCCTTACTGAAATGAGGTGATTGACAACCGGTAAAGCGTTAGAACTGAAACATCTTGCTAATCAGGTCGATTTTTAATTTTGATTAACGACAGCTCAATCATAAAATCGACATCGGGCCAACCGCATCACCCATATGGGTGATGCATAAAATTGCATTTTGGGACAACATTATGTCTGAAGAATCATTGGATCACGTTATTAACGCGTTATATGAAGCCGTTCTCGAGCCCGATAAATGGCAAGAGGCTGTCGGTTTGTGTGGTCAATTTGCTGGGGGTATTGATGCGCAAATGTTAACCACCGACAAAATTCAAAATCGAGTGCTCTTTGCCGTGATAGCCGGAGAAGCCTTTCCTTTGCAATTTAGTCTCGATTATGAGCAGCACTATGTCAAGATAGATCCACATGTAACTCTGCTGCGTAACCCGTAAGACGGATTCGCCGATAGGCAATCCTCCAGGCTTTAAAGTGTGTTGGCGTTTTGCTATCGCGAAAACGCCCTACCAGTTATCGATTCTTAGATAGGTTTGTGTTTAATTTACCAAACTTGCTCCGTCAGTACAGAAGAAGCAAAATCGACACTTTGCGGCCAATCCCTTTACTACGGATACCATGGATATGGTCAGGTCTTGTAATTTGCATCAAGCCTCGTTTATGCAAGCACGTATTTGCAAAATTCAAGACCTGACACCTTGCCCTTCAAAAAACCGAGGGATGCATTTATCGGGTTTATTGGTGCACTAAATTTTCCTAAACGCTTTCAGAAAATTAGCTGGGTGATTGTGAAAACGGATGTGATCAGGGGAGTTTAAGCGTTTTCTATTTTCAGTGAATGCGGGAGCGATATAGCCCCATTCCGCAGTTCGTGAGAAATAAATCACGTAGTCGATTTTTGCTCCCTTCCACTTGTTTTCAACCGTGATCGAATTGTCACTCGACTCAACAGTTTTGACTTGTATGCGATAGTAATTGGTATCGTCGGCAACCACCAAATCTGTTTTTTTGCCGTGATCTATTGCAGGAATTAGTACTTCCCAGCCATCACCCGTAAGCCAAGCGCTGACGAGATTTTCATAGGAAAGCTGTTTGTGGGCAGCAAGAGTTTCTTGTTTAATCTTTGAATTTTTTACAGGCATAAGCATTACCTTGTTTAAGGGTTAATGCCGTATGACATCCGTTCAATGCGGGGCCTTATGTATACGGTCCGAGGTGACCAATGTGCCTAACCTCCCGGTAAACATCAAGTAGCTACAATGCAGTAGTAATGAGTAGCAAAGGTTGCCAAACCTTACAAATCAGGTGTTTTCCATATCTTTGTATTAAGTCTACTCGCAGCGACAGCTGACAGGTGATGTGTTGAAGGTTTAGAATAATTTCCAATTTGCGTTTTGTCAACGGTTGATTGATAACATATTTTGCCGGTGTCATTACTGATTGAAAGCCGCGTGAATGCCGGACAATTATTCGAATCGCCGATACACCGCCATCAACTCCTGCCCATTAGGAGTATAGCGATGAGACAGTTTTTCGGTTTTAGGCTTCCAGGTTTAATCAATTTGGGAAAGCGGCGATTGATTTAGTCAACGGTTTGCATCAAAGGCCGGTAAATGTCTTCCAGTGTCTAATTGCATAAATCCTTGCAATGCAAAGATCCAATAAAAACATAATGTTAACCTTATAAATAATAGCGTTTATTTACGCAACTAACCACTAGCAAACGAGGAGCAATGTGGGTGATGATACGGCTATCCTGATTGAGTTGACCGAGTCTGTAATTGATAGCGCGTTTTTATTGCGGTTCGTGTTGGGCATAGGGATGAATGCGGGATGCCATCGTGCTTTTAGATATCGGCGCTGCTTGATACCCGCAAACGGAATTTTTGAATGGGAGCGCCTTAGCGGCAAACAGGCTTTCCACATCCATCGAACCGATCAGCAATTGTTTGCTTTTGCCGGGCTTTGGGAACACTGACAGTATGAAATTGAAGCTCAGTATTCCTGCTGTCAATGGTCAACGAATTGATGAAACCGATTCATGAGCGGGTGCCGGTGATCCTCACACCAGAGAATTATCATCAATGATGGGATAAATCGGCTGATCCTGAGCAGGCTTTCGCGTTAAATGATGTGGACTGACATGGCGACTACGCTAGTCAGCGACTGGGTCAATAATCCACGGTATGATGACGAACGTTATATTCAAATGCCCTGACTGTATTGAGTAAGCGTATTGCTTAAAATCGAAGCTGGATTCTGGGAATGTTTGACCGGTCGATAGCGACCCCTAGTTGACACTCGAAGCCTTGCGATCAATGTCGGCATGTATCCAATGAGCTGCCATTCAACGTAAAGCTAAGGTGCGCCGCGCTTTTGCTGCGTCCCTTTCGAACGCCGGGTTAGGACTCACCAAAACTTCCACCATGACTTGGCTTTCGACTTATAGAAGGCTTGAGCGCCAGAATCTTGAAACTGTCTTAGGCGTTCATCGAGCAGGGCGTAGAGTTTTGGAAAATCTACGTTGCTTTCTGGCCCAAGGACTGCGCTTGGTACTTCGAATGAGACTTCTTCAAGATACCGATCGTAGTAGTACTTTGTGAATGCGTTGCCTTCTTCATTCAAGTTCCATTCACCAAACTTCCAGTCGAGATACTTTTCAAAATACTCACTCATCGACATTTGTCCATCTCGGATGGAAGCAAGCGCATCTGCATCCGACACAAGAAGATCTTTGGATAGGAAGCCCTTTTCAATGCACCACTTGATATAGACCGCTATGTGCGTGCCCGCATACTGTTCGTCTAGGTTATTCGCGAAACAGCTATCAGTGTGCCAGTATCCTTGGTCGTATGACATGGTTGTGAGTCCTAACGTTGAAGGTAACCGGCGCTGCGCGGCGCTTTATCGCGCAGCTTCCAACGACCGAAGGGAGCGAGGTTGATCGCAGGTTTGGGCGTCATTTCCAGAAGCACCACCAAGGTTTGGCATCGGCAGACGAGGAAATCTTGCGGAGAACTTCGAAGCCTTCGTAGTCGATGCCAGGAATGTTTTCATCGTGCTTGAAACCGATAACTTCTTTGGCCGCGTTTAGTGGGATGTCGAAGTAGTGGTCAACGCCAGCCTTTTCGCCACCATCCGCTTCCTGTGCTTCCTTGTGCTCCGCAACCATGGCTTCAAATCCGTGTGGCAGGATACCAGAAGTCTTTAAGTGAATGGGGCCATTTTCACCGACATGTTCCGCACGCCATACCTGATTGCCGCCGGCCCAATACTCGGCGGAACTGGACATCACATGCTCCTCGATTGAGCAAGCAACCACGGGAAAGTGTTCAGACAAAGGCCCCAGAATCTTTGGTTGCAGGAAGCGGCTGTCGCACCCACGCGAAACTATGAGGAACCAATTTGTGGAGAGCGCATAGCTCGATAGAGGTTCGCGCGCATATTCACACGATTGACCAGTGCGGACGTAACCAAGCTGCTGGAGTGCCTCGACCGCATCGGAGGTTTGAACTGAAAGTAAGGATAACGAGTAGCCCATGTTATGACGCCCAACGTAAAGCTAAGCCGACCGTTGTAGCGTAGCGGAAGCCCCCTGTGCCAATATGACCTGAGACACCTACCCCTCGGAAATTAGAGTATAAAGGTAGGCCAGAATCATGAGCAAATCAAAAGTAGAGACCATGGAATCACCACAAGTAACTGCGCCGGAGGTCGCGTTGGAAGACGCCCTACGGGCGTCTTCCAACGCGACCTCCGGCGCGCGGCCCGACTCAGAGGTGGTTGCCACCGCCCAGCGCCGACAATTTACCAGCAGCGACAAGCGCCGCATCCTGGAGGCCGCTGATCGCTGTACCCAGCTGGGTGAGATTGGTGCTTTATTGCGCAAAGAAGGGATTTACTCCTCCCATCTGTCCACTTGGCGTAGGCAGCGTGCTGCCGATGAGCGCGCCGCGTTGGCGCCGCAAAAACGTGGGCGCAAGGCCGACCCGGCTCAGGCCGAGGATCGTCGTGTGCATCAACTTACCCAGGAAAATGAGCGTCTGCGCCGCAGACTGGCTCAGGCCAATGCCATTATTGATGTCCAAAAAAAACTTTGCGTCTTGTTCGGTCTGCCGACGGACGAGACGCCGAGCGAGTCCTGCTGATGCAAGCCCTTAACCAGTTGGCCCCGGAGGTCGGTCTGGCGCCGGCTTGCGCGGCCCTGAATTTGAACCGCAGTTCGGTCTATCGCGAGGATGCCCGCCGGCGCCTCCTGGTGCCCGTGCCGGTAAAGCGGGTACCCCGTCCGTCCGTCCCGCTGGCTTTCTCGCCCCATGAGCGGCAGCAATTGCTGGCGGTGCTTAACAGTGAACGCTTTGCCGACTGCTCGCCGTATTTTGTCTATGCCACCCTGCTGGACGAGGGGCGCTACATCGGCTCGGTGCGCACCTTGTACCGCGCCCTGGAGGCGGATGGCCTGTCAGCGGAGCGCAGGCGCCAACGGATACACCCGGTCTATACCAAACCGGAACTCCTGGCCACCGCGCCCAATCAAGTCTGGAGCTGGGATATCACGAAACTCAAAGGCCCGGCCAAATGGACCTGTTTCCACCTGTATGTGATCCTGGATATTTTCAGCCGCTATGTGGTCGGCTGGATGGTCGCTCCGCGGGAAACCGCCGAACTGGCCGAGCAGCTGATCGCCGAAACAGTGGCCAAGCACAACATCCCGCCGCATACGCTGACGCTGCATGCCGACCGCGGTACCAGCATGCGCAGCAAGCCGGTGGCCGCCTTGCTGGTCGATCTGGAGGTCACCAAGACCCATAGCCGGCCTTATGTCTCAGATGACAATCCCTATTCCGAGGCCCAGTTCAAAACCCTGAAATATAGGCCTGATTTCCCCGCTCGCTTCGGATGCCTTGAAGATGCCCGCAGCCATTGCCAACGCTTCTTCCTGTGGTACAACCAGTCCCATTGCCACTCGGGCATCGGTTACATGACCCCGACCACCGTCCACTTCGACCAAGCAGCTACGGTATACCAAGCACGCGCAAAAACCCTGGAGATTGCCTTCCTCGCCAATCCAAAGCGATTCAAAGGACAGTGTCCCTTGCCGCCCAAGTTACCCCGCACCGTTTGGATCAATCCGCCTACCAACACCAAGGGAGAAACTTGACCCATAAATACACAACAGTTAGACACTAAATAAAACAACTTGGTGTCTCAATGTCATTGACACATTCCGAAGCAGGTCGGCTTGAGTGCCATGTTAGACCGCAATTCTGCGCAGGCAAACATTAAGTTCGTGCCCCACTTCAACAATGAGGGTCGCGAGCCTCAGGAACTCCGGCTCGAGTAGCGACTGGACGGAAATTGCTGGGAAATATCTGGCCTTCCTCTCGAAGCTTTGGAAATGCAATTCTCGGTGATTCGCACGCAGGCCTGTGAGATCTTCATTGAGGCTAGCGCGAACAACACTCCGGTGCTTGCTTAGATTAGTGAGTGCGGCAAGGTGCCGCCAATGCGAACCTGACTGCGCTTTCGTCAAGAGCGGAGCCAGTGAGCAGAAGTTTGTATCCGTCGTCAGTGCACTCACCACAGATGGCAACGCGATCTCGTGCTCAGCAAGGGAGTTGGGCAGAAGATTCCGCCCGCTTGCCAAGTAGATGGCATTTGCCAATATGTCAGGCAGTGCGTGAATGCTCTGTACGGATGCAACCGCATGGGCACTTGCCTTGATTATGTACTGTTCAAAGGCCAGTCGCTTGCGCTCCCCTTGCTGTGTGTAGATTTCGAGGAGGAAACCGTCTTTCAAATGCCTGCGCTCAAAGTCCTTTGTCAGTCGAGATGCTTCTCGAAAGTGATAGCTCGCATAGTGTTCGCGATCAACGAGCGAGCGAATGCTCTCGCGGGCGAGTTTCAACTGCGCAGCACCAAACGCGGTCTCTACCAGTGCGTGTGTTTCGGGAAGTTCCCAGCGAGTCATTGCGGTCTAACGCCGCGTTCACCGATTCGTCCGGTGCAACGCTTGGTTAGCAGCATGCTATCGGTTGGCAAGTAAATCTTGAAGCTTCGTGTTTACACGCTTATAGTCGTCGGTACCAAGTGGGTAAGATGGACTTCTTCGACCTGCTACGCTTCCATCGTAAACCATCTGAATTTTAAAGACTTCATGATTTCCACCATCCCAAATTTCAGTACCAATAGATATTTTGTATTGGGTGTTCTTAGGGTGGGGTGTACTAGCTTCAACAAATACAACTTTGTCTTCGTGTGGAAAGAAAGTTTTAGCCATGTTATTTTTCCGGTGCTTAGATTTAAGGAAAGTATAGCACAACAAAAAAACCAAAGGAAACCTTTAGAATTCCAAAGGAAGATTACAAAGCCACATTGGGTGAGTTTAAACAAACGACACTAAAGTTCCCACTTTCCAATTTTAGCTATCAAAAACTGGCATTTTTTTGGAAATTAAAAAGTGGCTCAAAGCAACGCCAGATGCGGCATTGCAAAAAATCCTATGAAAAAATTCTGACGTTTGTTTAAATTTACCCATATGTGGTTAATTTGTAGCTTCGCTCCCAATGGACCAATCGGGAAATATTCAGTGGAGTTAACTTGAATTTATTCGAGCCTATTATTGAAGAAGCGCGTCGCCACCCGCATTTTAGAGGAATGCTGCATTCTCTCCGAAAGCATGATCGTGAAGAATTCCTGCGTTGGGCTAAAGGATTTCCTGATCGGGATGGCAAGTTAATTGAAGAGTTTCAAATTTCGTTCAATACGGTTTTTTGGGAAATTTATTTATTCGCAGTTTTCAAAACCTATGACTTCAAACTTGATTGGTCAAATCGTTCACCGGATTTTTCTGTCACTTTTGGCAGTAGCCACTTCACCGTCGAAGCCGTAACTGCTAATGCGGCAGCAGAAAAATCAAACGAGTGGGATAAAATTTACAGCCCCTGTGATTTTGCGGATTTCAATATTGATAGGCTGAACAAAGAAGCAATGATACGGCTGTCAAATTCAATACATTCCAAGTATCGTAGATATAAGGCTCATTACGCAACCATGCCTCATGTTAGGCGGAGCCCGTTCGTGTTAGCGGTTGGACCATTCGAGCAGCCTTTTTTCAATCATCAATACAACCGAGGGATTCGGGCAGTGCTTTACGATCAATATGTCGATGAACCGGCTTTTACTGCGAATCCTGAAAAATATCCAAACGGTCCACCTCACGTCAAATTAAACTTTGTACGCAAAGATAATGGTTCGGATATAGAGCTTGGTGTATTCAATGACGATAGAATGCAAGAGATTAGCGCCATAATTTTTAGCTGCACCGCCACTTGGGGAAAAGTTAATGCTCTAGCTCCTGAGTCTCCAGATCAACTTACAACAATAATGTCAGCTTGGTACACTGAACCATTTGGTGATCTAATCTCAAAGAATGGAACTCAGTCTAAAGTTGGTGAGACGATTACAGATGGATTGCAGGTATACCATAATCCAAATGCGCTACATCCACTTCCGCCGAACATTTTCAGGAGAAAAGGTGTTGTTCAGGAATATTTCGACTTCGAATGTAATAAGTGGATTCATGAAGAGGCTAAAAGCCACCTAGTCTTCCGTATGGTTATGAATGGCAGGTGTTCTGACGAAGAAATATGATAAAATCAATCTGTTTGACCATAAGGTGCGTTAGGCTTATAGGGTGCTGCCGTCAGGCGCACCGTTTGCGATCGTTGCGCCTCGCATGGCTCGGCACAACCTATAAGCCTAACGCACATTTTGGGATTATGGCTGACGGCTGTAGGTCAATCAACAGACGTTCATCAGAAAAACCATCCGTCCGCAAATGGCCGATAGGGTGAGGTCGCCAATGACTGCTTTGGAGAAGTCCGACTGGCAAAAATGGGTCGCTTTTTTGCTCCCACTGTAAGATCTAGTAAAACTCTGTTTCCCTCATTGTGATATCGAATTTAGACTTTTACATATCAGCACTAACAATCCGTTATTTCTAAAGAAGGCCGAAGGAACAAATTAAATCAATGGTTTATACGTTGTCGTCATTTCATCTTAAGCGCTCCCTAGACTAGGAGCTACAAGCTCTATTGATTCTTGCAACTTCTGATTATTTTCGGCATCAGTGTCAGACAACTTAGGTGTCCATATCCGTTTTTCAACTAAGTTTGCGACATGTTCTATCGCACCCATTGGTTCGATACCCATCGCGGTTAGTCGCTCTATTAACTCCCCAACCACTTCATCTTTGCGAAGAGACCATGTTGAAGCAAAACAACGCCAAAAAATCCAGCCAGCACGCTCTAAGACACGTTGCCTGTTCATGTCATGTTGCCATCTATCAGGACCATGAAACTCATCACCATCCAATTCAATGGCTAAACGATTGTCTCCTGCACCTTCGACAACCATATCAATTCGATATGCTCCAGTCTTTACCTGAGGGATAACTCTATAACCTCGAGAAGTAAGAATTAAAAATACCTCACGCTCAAATCCAGATTCACATTGATCGATAAGTACGTTTGTTTCTTCCTTATCAGTAATCATGGGTTTATTAAAATGACTGAGTAAACTGACACGTAAATCTTTTTCTGAAAGATCGTTTTCTGTCACTGAGCGCACTAAATACATTCTATCCCGAGCCCTGCTGGTGGCAACATTGAATCGTTGATCAAAAGTATTTCCTGAAAGGGCTTTGCAATTATTACGGTCCACCACCATCGATAGGAACATAATATCGCGTTCGCTACCTTGAAATGTTCTTGCGTCGCCGCATTTAAACTCGCGATGTAATAATTCTGCTGAATCACAGCGTTCCCGAACGACAGCGTCTATATGCTTGGCTTGATCCATTCCTAGAAGCGAAACCACACCAATTTTGCGACCAATAAAAGCATTATTTTCTAAGATGGCTGCAATTTCTTCAGCGATAAATTCCGCTTCATATTTATTGTGATCATGCTTATCGCGATAACCATCAGGTACATAAACATCAACAAGAGGAGGGGCAATTCTCTCGCTGGCTTTGGGGATTCGTAATGGCTGAATACCGCCTTTGTAAAATATCCGGTTTGAATAGGCGATAATAGGAGGAACACAACGAAAGTGTTCACGCAACATAACTTGTTCAGCGGCAAAGACCCGAGCAGCTAAATCATAAAGTGATTTTTCTGGGGTCATTTCGACCCCAAATGGTTGAGCAGAAAGGAAGCGAACCTTCAACTCTAGAATGCGCTGACTGGCAATAAAGCCGCCATCGGGTGAAACTTGTTTATCATCACCTACCACCAGTATTTTTTTTCCGCGCAAAATAGCAGGAAGCGCCCAAAGATCAGATTGACTCGCTTCGTCAACGATTACAAGATCAAAAGTCCCAATGTCGGCAGGCATGGCTTCAGATATGCGTGTATGATTCATAATCCAGCAAGGAACTGCATTTGCTGCATCTAACATCGCTTCTCTAGCATCTCTTCGATAGCGTGTGGCATTTGGGCCTGTACCCTGACCAATGCGCCGAATTGCAGTTGCATAGCCTGCAAGTGCCTGGAGAATTTTAGGTGTGGCATTTTGCTTGGTAGCCAACCATGCTGCTTTCGACACCATGTCTTGATAAAGCCTAGATAATCCACTTTCTAAATCTCTACGTCTGGCCGCGAGGGAAAGTAATTCATTTCTGGCCTCGATACTTTCCAAATGGGTTCGCATCCGTGCCCAGTTCCATGCGTTTCGCCAAGTTACTGGCAAAACTAAATCTTCACCAAAACTATCAACCGGATTGGCTCGAATGCGAGAAGCGAATTTTGGAGCCCCTGCCTGTTCGATACGTTTTGATAGTTCATAGATACGCTCAAAATCAACCGAAAGTGATGCGATACGGCGGAGTTCAGCCAGTAATTCTGTATATTTAGCAGTTACACGTTCGGAAGGTATTTCAGGATTTCCTAATTGATATTCGACAAAATCTTTTAAGGCAATTGAGACAGGCCCAGTCTTACCAGCGAGTTTTTCATGAATGACCCCAAGCATGGCAGTCGCTTTCGCTAACTCTGCTTTTGTTAGATTGCGTTGAAGCTGACTTTTGATGAGCTTCAGTTCAGACGAACCACCCAATAATGACTCAATAGGCGCTGAGGAAAAGACAGAATCTGCTTTTTTGGGTAATTGATTATCTATCTCTGTAGCAAGTTGATGTGTTTTTTTCACCAACGTAGTTATGATCTCCATCTGGCGTAAAGCGGTGACGCCACCTTCCAAAAAAGGGAGTGAAAGATAGTTGCCAAAATGATTCCAACGACTTGTCAACGATAATAGTTGCTCATGAAGAATTAAATATCGATATACATGAGCCCAGTCATCTTTGGATACTGGAGATAATCCGGATATTTTGATAGTTGAAACGTGGGCTTTTGCCTCTGTATTTCTAAATGGTAATGCACCAAAAGGTTTACCAGTTTTAACAGCTCGGCAAATTGCTTCTTTAGTCTTTGAGTTTTCTAAGGCCGGATCAGAAATTTGGACTGGTCGCTTTAGGAATGCTGCTCTAGATTCAATAAGCGCATCAATTTCAGTGAAAAGAGATTCAAGGGCTTCTCTTTCTGAAAGAAATGCAGCTTGCCGGCATTTTGATCGTAATTCAAAAGGCCAATCTTCACCAACTGACTCTAGTTCTTCAACAATTAAATTTGCGGATTCAATTAAATCATATAGTTCTTTTGCAGCCTGGATTATGTTTGAGGTCGATGCCTTTAATTGGAAAATTTCACCACGCTCAACTTCCCTTTCAATAAGCCTCATACTCGATAAGGCTTCATGCACTTCTGCAATATCAAATATGGTAGGTAGAGAGTCAGCGGATGGGACATTGGCTTGTACGTACACCAAATCTGGGCCAATTTTTCGTCTTGATTCACGAAGGATCCCCGCTTCTATTTCCGTCAATGGTGGTGAGTGTTCGGGTGAAAGGGTAATCTGATCATCAAACCAACAGTAACTTTCCGCCCCTGAAATAACTAATTCTGCAAGGTTTTGGGCTCTCATGGGAATGCCGTCAACCTCAATTTCTAAGAGCTGTGTTAAGGCTATGTCGTCAATGCGATTATCAATAGACAAAAGTTCATGATGCGCCCGATCAATCCCACTTTCCAATGTTGCAATAGCATGACGTGTCTGTTCTGGGTTTAATTGAGTAACCTGATGTTGGATTGCTTCGATTGATGCTTGGAATTGGCGCACGCCTTCTCGATCACTAGACATTAAAGCTACTGTCAATGCCCGAACCGGTTCAGGAATCTTTGACTGAAGAACTTCAAGTGCTGTTTCCCCTCGGGATGTAACGAGAACACGTCTACCTGTAGCTAAATAATGACAAATCACATTAGCGATGGTGTGCGTTTTACCAGTGCCTGGTGGCCCTTGGACAGCAACCCCAGCCGCTTTTTCCAAACGCTGTATGATAGTGACTTGTTCGTCGTTATATGGTAAAGGGAAATAAAGCTCTTCTTGCTTTCCTTGACCAAGTCCTCTGCTGGATAAGCCTCGAAACTGAATGGCTTCAAATTCGATTGGCGATTCTGAGGGCGGTGTAACCAAAGCTAATGGCCCCATAGGTATCTCGCAACCTTCGGCTAATTTGGCTTTTAATCGCTTCAAATCTTCCGTTAAAAAATTATTTGAGCGTGGACGTGAGAGTAACACCCACAAGTCAGATACGATCAAATTTTTACCCATTGAAGGTAAAACTTCTCCAAGAGACAGTAACTCGTGGAAACTACCATTACTATCAAGGTTAGATGCGGCAAGTTTTAGAACATCAATATAACTTGATGAGTCAAATGGAGTAACCGGGCGATCCTTATGCCGTTGAAGCTGATCCTTGATTGCATGTTCTACATCTGCCGCACCTGGAATAGAGCAAGCTACAAATGCCTCCATTTCCACCCTGGTATCAGTAGCTCTTGGACGAACTTCTAATGCCATACTTTTTTCGTCAATAGAAAGCTCGACAGCCTGCGTAAGAATTGGATATTCAAAATTGACAGTACCTTCTCCAAATGGAATCTGCCAAGTAGATATGCCCACACCCCAAATAAACTCTTGCGGCTTAGCCGTTTCTTCAGCTTCGATTTGATGCTTTAACGCAAAAAGATCCCCATAGAGCGATATACTCTTTCGGCGTGGTCGCTCCGAATTCGCCCAAGCATTCCATTTATCTAGGTATTCAAGAAAAACTAGTTTTTCCTGATTTAGATCTTTTTGGTTGTCTAGAGACTCTTGAATATTTTCAGTTGGAAAGTAATCTTGTTCTTGCTCAATCCAATCTTCTTGACCTGGCTTGGCGACATCTTTGCCAATCGGCAAGACATCTGGGGCATCCGCACGCAGATTGAGGAGGTGAGCTAAATACTGCTCTAATGTTGGAGGTTGTTGGAAAGGGTCGTTTGTAACATTTAAAAATTCCTTCAACTGGTCGGGAATTTTAGGTTGAGGATAAGCTTCTAGTCTCTCAATTCGTAACCAAAGATGATCACCTTCAAGGCGAATGTCGAAATCAACACCCGGCAACCCCGCGAGCTGATGCGATTGCTTAGCGAACCCCGAATGACTGGAAATACGAAAAGCTTTTGGATTGATGTCCTTTGTTTGCTCCTCAATGTATTCGAGTAGGCCTTTAAGTAGGTCGTGAGGGGATTTCATCTTTCCTTGTTGAATTAGTCAACAGCACAAATCAAGGCCTCACATATAGTTCTTTGTTGCTGAGCAGTTGAGGCTGTTTAAATTAGACTAATTGTACTCTTAATTCTTAGTTTTAGTCTTTAAGGTTGAAGCAAATTATATGTAGTGCAATTTGCATCAGCGGACTATCAGGATGCGCAACTTTCAAAAGCTTAAACGCCGAGGTGCCCTTGTATGAGCGCATATTCGTCTACTGCGGAAATAGGCTGAATTGGGCAGCGTTAGAAAACGACGATGTGACAATCTGAAAATTCAAGACCGAACCTCCAAACTACCCGCTCGTTGATCTGCCTTTCAGCTTGGCAATAGATTCTGTGTTTTTACCATTAGCGATCAGTGCTGAAATTTTCCACTAATGCCAATTCCTAAAGCTCGTGATCATCGTAGGTCTCTCCCTTGGGGTTCCTAGAGACCTTGAGGTAATGGGCGTAAATCCCAAAAATCTTCGGAGTACACCATTCCGGCAAAAATCATGTTGGCCTTTGATTCGTAGTTATTTTCTCAGTGGATCAAGTATTGGCTTCAATCCATTGTGGTCAATCTCCTGCATCAATGCCAATAACCGGCCCAGTTCACCATTGGGAAAACCTTCGCGTGCAAACCAATTCAGATAGTGTCCAGGCAAATCGGCAATAACTCGACCTTTGTACTTGCCAAAAGGCATGGCCAACGTCACTAGCGTTTTTAAATCTTCAGGATTCATCAAGCCAGCTCTAAGCCGATGAAGTTTCCATCTGCATCCAAGTTCAAACGCAAGCGCCCGTAGCAAGACTTCTGGTCGCATTGACAGCCGGAACCCTCCATGATGCTTTCGAGAAACGTCACATAAATCAGCAAATGGTCGGAATGCCGTTCGAGGATTTCATAGGCAATCGAATCGCTGATGATCCAGCCATTTTGTGTGCAAAAAGCACTGAGCTGATTACTGGTTTCCAGTAGTTGGGTGATGACTAAGGCTTCAGACATAGATTGCGTCTACTTATTGTCTTTATCCGAAATCACGGTGTATTCAGCAGCGATGCTTTCACCTTTAGCTTGATTGACAGATTGCTGCTGCGCGGTTCTGATCAATCGCCATGCTCTAATTCCAATAATACCCAGTGGAATTAAAAGCAGTGCAAAAAATACAGAAAATACCAGAGTGCCAACGAATGCACCGGCAATTATGGCTGGAATCGTCACGAACTTGGAAATCTTTGAATGACCATTTTCTTCAAATTGATATTCAATCTGCTGCGGGTGCGATATAGAACCAATATGGATGGTTCGTTTGTAGACTTTGAACATGGAGCTCACCAAAAACTAAACGACTAAAAAGCGCTGTCAGAATGACGGCTTAAACACATGAAGCAAAAAAAATGTCGGTGCAACTGTTTGTTAACGCTACAGAAACACCGACATCTTACTATCTCCAAAAATAAGACTTTGATCGTCAGATGAAGTTCCTATTACAGAGTAAAAACATCAACTATTTTTTACCCGCTAAAGCGCATTCTCATCACATGGTATTTAGGCTTCCACTGTCGAAATGCCCCCTTCTGCATCGAATGTTGTTGATGGCCAGCCAATGCATATCGCCAGCATCAAACTGTTACTCGATTTTGTTCATGCCCGCTTCGCACAAAAAAAAGGAAACACCCCATCAGGGTATTTCCCTGATGGAGTGAAAATGACTGGCCCAACTCCGTGATTAGGGTCCCCTCACAACAAGCCGTGCTCGGCAAAGGAATACACGGTTTCACCGACGACGAAATGATCGAGTACGCGGATGTCGACCAAGGCCAAGGCGGCTTTGAGTTTGTCGGTAATCATTTTGTCTGCCTGACTGGGTTCGCTGATACCGGACGGGTGGTTGTGCGCCATGATCAAGGCCGCCGCGTTATGCTGAAGAGCGGCTTTGACCACTTCGCGCGAGTACACACTGGCCCCGTCAATGGTCCCTCTGAATAATTCTTCGCAGGCAATGAGTCGGTGCTGGTTGTCTAAAAACAGACACAGGAACACTTCGTGTTTGAACGGTGCCAGTTTCAATTGGATACAGTCCTTGGCTTTATCCGGACTGGTCAAGGGTTCGCCTTTGCTGAAACAGCGGTTGTATATCTGGATAGCTTCGAAGATCACATCATCTTCATCTGCCACTCGGTACCGATTATTGGCGCCTCGAAGGTATAACATGGATTTTCTCCCGTGATTATGAAAGCCCGAACATCGCCTTTTCCCGTCCGGGAAAAGGCGATGTTCCGGAAGGGTTGTTAAAAAATAATTGAAACATTTACCGCATTTCCCGTAAGAGACGGCTGTGATGGGATCGGGATTAAAAGTCGTCAATGACGATAAATGCAGGATGGCGGGTCTTAGTCAAAGCGGACGAGCGTTTCACGGATAGGCAGAACTCAAGCCACCGGGCCAGTAAAACAGCGTGGCGTTACCGCGCGTTAGGGATTGGTAAAGTTAGCGTGGGTAACTCAGGTGTTTGCAACTGCCGGGCTTTCGTCTCCAGTTGGGTGGCTAAAGAGGGCCTTGGCATTGACGGGACAGCGCTGACTTCAGTCGGCTCTTCCGGAAAAAACTCTTCCACGACGGTCGAACCGTCCTCTTCATTGTCCTCAAACGCACCATTACCCAACCCCACGCGTGCGGCTTGATCCAGAGCCATTTGATCGAAGCCTGAGGCGTGGCGTTGTTCTTCAATCTGTTTAGCGGCGTGGATCGCTTCTTCAATGCTTTGATCCCCGCGTAAGGTAATGTCAACATAATAGATCGCCGAGCCATGGCTTTGCCGGGTGGTTTTACCGCGCAGTTTCAATTCCAGCGGCAGGCACGACAGCCGGTTGCCGGAAAGGGCTTTGAAGTATTGCAAGCGAGCGGTCAAGGTGCGGATACTGTTGAATCCGGTAGTCCGAAAGATGAAACTGCCTAACGGATCGTCGTCGCCGATCAGCACATTTAAACGGCCATAGGGTTTACAGCCGCCGGCTTGTGCCAGGCCGCACCCTTCCGGTGCCGGACACGGCAGAGTGACAATACCCTCATCCGTTTTGCGCCGACAGGTTTCCCCGTTACCGACGCACAATGGCCGACCGGTTTTGCGGTCGAACAAACTGTATTCGGCCCGAAAGTTTAAATCCGGCTCGTTGAACAGCAAGCGAATCGGAATGCTGCGGATTTTTCCGCCTTGCTGGGTGCGCAAAGTGCTGTCAAAGGGGTGCGCTATCCAGCCGTCTCTGCCTTGTAACTGACTGGTGAGGGTAAATTGATCTTCTTTCATTGGCAAGCGCATACCGTCCTTTTCGACGATCTTACCGATGGAAATCCGGCCAAGGACAGGCGGGGAAATGACTAAACCTTTTAACATGATGAACTCCTGTGCGTTTTGACGCTAAAAAGCAAACATACCGCCCTGAACCGGGATCTCTCCCTGTCCAAGGCTGTTGTTGTGTGGTGAGATGGCTTTGGTTCTAATTTTTGTTTGGTTTGGTTTGGGTTGTTGCGTTGACGGCTAGTCGGCGGTTTGCACGAGGAAACGCCGGCTGCCGGTTTTGGTGGTGGCATACTGCTGTAACAGGGTCGGTTGCTCTTTGAGCAGACGGGAGGTATCCAAGACGACGCTGTCCTTGGCTTTCTTCCAGGTCACCGAGCCGGTTTCAAAGGTGGCTTTGCTGGCATCGCCAATGGCTTGCTGCAAGGTTTGCTTGAACAACGCTTCCTGCTGTTCCAATTCCGTCAGGCTTTGCCGGACATTGATTAAATGGGCAAAGGTCGCTGATAGCTGGAGGTCCTGACTGAAATTCAGGGTTGCGCCGCTGTCGTGCGGATACAAACAGCGCAACGCTAGATCTGCCGATTCCGAACCGTCTGCTGGCGGGGGTGTATCGGTTTCCACGTAATTCCAAAAGCGTTGTTCCAGTTGAATCAAGCGCCCGATCAAGGCCTCGTCTCGTTGGATGCGATGGATTTCCAGTGCTTGACCGCCGAGCAAGACCGCGACATCCGCCGTGGCTTTACCGGTGACGGCTAATTGATGCTGAACCTGTAACTGCACGTATTCCGGTACCCCGTCCCGCCATAACCGGGCTCCGTTAATACCGGCAGTTTTACATTCCAGGATGTGTACCTCGTCACAACCTACCACTTCGCGGTCGATATTAGCCAGCATCCAAAACAAGTGGGGATGCGGGTGCTGCAGTACGGCATTAATACGGCGGACCTTGTGTCCGGTTCGTTGCCGGTAATGCGCCGCCACAATCGGTTCTAACAGATTGCCCCAGTAGGTGGGACTGGTTTCATCGTGGGGATCGATTTTCGGTAGATTGTCGTCGCGGCCGGTTTTCTCCAGCCACAGTTCCAGCTGTGATTGGTAAGGATTTAAGCCGACGGCTGCAGCGGCATCGGAACTGCCAATACCGCGTTTTCTGATGGCCAGCCAGTCTTCGCGCGGCATATCTTTGGTTTTGACCAGACGCAAGGCGGGTTTGGCCTTCTGGGTAGGGGGGATTTGTAAAGCGGTTTCGGTCATGGTGACCTCCTCAGTGGTCAAGTAAAATAGCTTGAAAGACAAAATGCACGAACTAACAGACACAAAAACGCCCGGTCGGAAATCCGACCAGGCGTTTTGTCAGGGGTGGGTGTTAAGGCGTGAGCGTTATGTCGTGGTTAAAGCGTTAATCCATCTGGGTTAAGCGGCCAGCTTTAAGGCCGCCTCCAGGGCTTTGTGCTTGATAGTCGCGCCTTGTCCGAACCAGGCGGAATCCATGCGGCTCTCGGTACTGCGCGCCCGTTTTTCATGGTCGACGTATTCGGTGACTGCATTGAGCAAACCCCAGGCGGTGCCTTTGGCCGACTCCAGATCGGCACCGTGGCCCTGACCTTCGTACAGGCTTTGCACTTTTTTGAGTGCCCGTTCGTTACTCAAGGCCACCGGCTCGCCATTCACGGACGGCGATTCGCACAGTACCCGCAGGAAGTAATTCATCGCTTCATGCGATTTTACTTTACGCTCTGCCAGTGTGCGCATCCGGTACATGAAGGACTCCCATTGCGAGACCGCCACGCCCAGTTGCTGTTTAACGGCTTGGGCATCGAACTTGGTGCTGTGTGGCACTTTGATCGCTTGCGTTGCGCCATTGATCGCAATGGTCAGTGTGTTGTTACACACTACCCTAATGGTCGTGGGCGTCGCTGTGGTCGCTAACGTGCCGTCACAGGAGGTGGCCAACAGCAGATAGCCATAGACCTGATCGTTGCCTTTCAGACTGGCGGCTTGTCCGGTCTTGGCTAAAGCCCAAAACTTCTTGCCGCCCTTTAATACGCCGGCGGTTTCCAGTTCGTAACCGGCAATCTCGGTTAAGTCCCTATAAAACTCTAACACCTCGCGGGGTTGCACGACTTGATAGCGTTGGGAAACCACCGACAACGGTTGTTTGGTATCGGACCGGTACAACACCTTTTGGTCCGCAAAAGTGTGGATCGTGCCGAGGTGACCGACCTGATCGGCCATGAAGCGCACTTCGGATTCTTGAATTTGCCAGTCCATACCGGCTTGTTTGGCCCAGACTTCCAGGGGCTGTTTGGGGGCGAGTAGATTGCCCAGGCCATGCCAGGGCGTTTGGCCGACATAGGCCATTTGTTCCAGTAAATGTGCCATGACTCATCGCCTCCCTTCACGCCAACGGTTCATCGACATCGCCGAACTGCAATCCGCAATCCTGGCACACGTAGTTGTGTAACACCTTTTGGTCGATGACCTGGCCCAACTTGGCGCCGGTCACACCCGCCGCAGTGGCTCCGATCAAAGCCCCCATCAAAGCGCCGCCAACTGATCCGGCAGCGGCACCGACCGGACCGCCCAACAAACCCACTGTCGCGCCAAGCTCGGCACCCATAGCGGCACCGGAACTGGAGGCCACCCAACCGCTCATTGCGCCGCCGACGGCACCGACCGCGCCACCCATTCGCTTGGCGCGGTCTAACGTGATCACCTGATGTGATCGACAAATCGGACATTGCTTACCCATCGCTAATACTCCTAAACAAAAATGCCGGACAGCAGCCCAGGATAGCGGCACGCAACAGCGTACCGAACAACTCAAGACCACAAGACGGCAGAAAAAGACCAACGCCCGACGCTAGGCGTCCGGCGTTGAAGGAAGAATAAAATACAAGCCTGCTCCCCTACGATGCGACTTAATGTCGAGTACAGGGAAGTACACTCAGGATAGGTATATGTGATTGAGATTTTTTAAAAGCGGGATTGGGTGGTTCAAGAAATGATCATCTTTATCGTAGTAAAGCAGGCTAAACCAGTCAGAATCCGTCGAAAGTTTTAAGTAGTTCTAGGTATTACTTGCCTAAATGTATTATTAATTAAGCTTACGTGAGAGCCAAATTCATCTTACATTCATGTGCTTGGTATTTCTAAGATTAACGGTCTTCTTAGGTTAAAATAAAAATATGAATACGGTGACAATAAACCAGAAAAAAGACAAAGTGTTATATGATAAGAAACGACTTGTTAGAATTGTTATTAACAATAATTACAGTGAATTTCCTAATAATCCCTATGAGCCTTCTAATCTTGATTCTATTAAAGATGATTTATTAACAAAAAATAAGCTTACGGAATATTTATATGATAACTATTATATTGGTGAAAGAGCTAATTACCAAATAGATACTATCAAGTCAATTATTGAGTTTCCTGAGCTGTATGACGCCATTCAATTAGATAAAAGCGAGTTATTCAAGATATTAACGCATTTTGGTATTTTGTCCCAAATCAAGCGTGGCTGGTATAATTTACTTATAACAGGTGAAAATAAAACAACAACGCCTTCCTTGTCTGATTACCCTTTATATTCTCCTGCTAAAGAAAAGAAGGAGCCAAAAAAATTAAACGATGCGATCATTCGATGCTATTACTCGCGCCTTATTAGCGGTTTAAGTAATGAAGATAGAACTGATTATCCCTATCTATTGCCTAATAAATATCCTTTAACCGCTTTAGATGGACTGATTTCTCTTTTTGATGAAGCAATACAAAAATTGTTTTTCGAATTACATAGAAACACTGATGGTTATCTTGATGAAGCAAAACTGCCTGATACCGGCCTGGATGAGGTAATTTCTTATATTAGAGATACGCTGATAAAGGTTATAGGAATCTATGTTAAAAATAATACAATTACTATAACAGAAAGTCTTCGGGTGTTACTGATAAAAATGCCTTCTTATAATCTTGCTATTAATCAAGTAGACGCAACTTTACGCACTCAAGATCAGATATTGCGTAGTTTGCCGAATAATTTTCAGTATTGTCATCATATTATTTCAGAGGACGAAATCATACCGACCTTAGAGAATTTAAGAGCGGTTAATTCGAGAAAGCCACCTTCTGATTTGATAAAATGCGCTCAGGTTATTTGCAGAATTTACATTATCTCGAGTAATAGCCATTGTAAAACTGAAGAGGAGCTTGCAGCTTTCGAAAATAGGCATATGCAGCCTGACTGTGTCGCCGTGGCTGCTGCTTTGCTTTATAACGATTTTGATAATAAGACTAAGTTGAATCTATATATATCCGGCGATAATAATCCAGGCTGTTTAATCTATAAAGAAATTTCAGGTTTTTCGCGGCGGATTAATGATGTTGGCCATGTTACTAAAGAGGACGTATTGGGTGCGGCTCTTAATCAGGAGCTTATCAAATTTTTCGTTACTCGGCATTCGATAGCAGTCAATAGTTTATCTGGCAATTACACAAGCCAAGAAGGAGCAGTTGCACACATGCGAGTCAGGCGGGAGAAGCTGGAAATTCAAAAGGAAATGTACCAAGTTTTTAAAATGCTCAGTGTCAAAGATACGTATTCCTTAATAATAGACTTTTGTGCTCAAGTTGATGATTTTGTTAAAGCTGGCTAAGAAAAGTAACCGGCTTCATCAAAAGGCGCGTCATGCGCTATATAAAATGTGGCAGGTGAATGTAAGCACTCATTCTGCGCGCAGAGGGTTGGTGCTTACAAAATGAATCCAAGTGATATATTAGTCGCATCGACTGCTAATTGACGAGATTTTTGGTAAGTCGATCAAAATGCCTATAAAAAAATAATTAGAACATCAAGCTGCCAAGTTTGGCTGTTGCTACGTCGTTGTAGTTGGCGGTTACTTTTCACTTAATCTCACTCCCTTTTCGCGTGCACCTTTCACGGTGCATAGCAGCAAAAAATCCAGAAGGATAGTTCCTTTTTCTAGCCCCTAACATTGGATATCTTAGAGTTGAATTAATTCAAACGACTCAATGAAACAAGATCCTTGGTTAGGAGATTCAAGATGGTAATACCAAAGCTATTAAGGCAAAGAGACGCACCTGGTTATTTAGGAATGAGTGAACCGGTTTTCAATAAGCTGGTTAGGCCATACCTAACTGAAATTCGATTTGGACGATCTGTTTCTTATGACAGACTTGACTTAGACGCCTGGGCTGATAAAGTCAAAGCCGCAAACGGAAAGCCGGGCAAGCCACTGGAGAAAATATCATGGCAAAATCAACCCCCGGCCTTAGAAAAAAAGGCAATATCTGGCACATCGACAAAACCATCGCAGGCATCAAGCTTCGCGAAAGCACTGGCGAAACGGAACTCGAAGCCGCTGAATGTTACTTAGCTAAGCGTATTCAAGAAATCCGAAAAGAAGTGGTATACGGTGAACGTCGTGAGAGGACATTCGATGAGGCTGCTGGTCGCTTCATTGAAGAAAATGGGCATAAACGATCTTTGGATCGAGATATAGATACGCTGAAGGCAGTGATGCCGTATATCGGTCAAATCGCGTTGCAGAAAATTCATTCGGCTTCTCTGGATCAGTATATTCGAGATAGAAAGACCGCTAAAATTTCTGCAGGAACACTGAACCGGGACATGGCCATCATTCGTAGAGTTTTAAAGCTCTGTGTGGTTATGTGGCGTGATGAACAAGGCAGGCCTTGGTTGGATAGTGCGCCGCTTCTGCCTTCGGTAAAAGGCAAGAAGCGTAAGACACGTCCGATATCGATTGCGGAACAAGAAAAGCTAATGAAGGGTATGCCGCAATATTTGGCGGATATGGCTCTATTTGCACTGCATACTGGCTTGAGAGATCAGGAGTTATGTGGCCTCAAATGGGAGCATGAAGCCAAGATTTCCGGCACCCAGGAGTCAGTCTTTATCATCACGGAAGAGAGTGCAAAAAATGGTCATGAACGCATCGTGCCACTGAATGCTTTAGCGCGCTCGATTGTGGATCGTTATCGGGGTCAATCAGAGTTTGTATTTCATCTGAAAGGCAACCGATTAGAGAGGATGAACAACAGGGCGTGGCGAAAAGCACGTGAAGCGGCTAATCTAGCTGATGTTCGCGTGCATGATTTGAGACACACGTTTGGTATGCGTTTACGTGCAGCGGGCGTGAGCTTTGAAGATCGGCAGGACTTGTTGGGCCATCATGCAGGGCATATTACCACGCACTACAGCAAAGCTGAAATCGCTCGGTTGATTGAGTGTGTTGAATTGCTTTGTGGCGATAGGCACGGAACAGAACTTACACTGATCCGAGCAGCATAATCGTCAAAAAATCGGAAATGAAAAATGATAAGCACAAAAAAACCAGTTGCCATAACAAGCTAACTGGTTGATTTATATATTAAATGATGGTGGGTCGTGTGCGATTCGAACGCACGACCATCGCATTAAAAGTGCGGTGCTCTACCGGCTGAGCTAACGACCCAACAAAGATTGCCTATTATAATGATTTATTTTCAGCTTGCAACATTTTTTTACATCTATTGATATCGAGTCGGATCGAGCTCTCCTGCTTCTTCAAATCCTTTTTTCCGCAACCGGCAGGCATCGCATATTCCACACGCTAAACCTGATTTTGTTGCGGAATAGCACGACACGGTTTGATTGTAATCCACACCTAATTCAATTCCTTTTTTGATTATATCGGCTTTGCTCAGCCTGATAAGCGGAGTATGAATTTGAATGGGATGTCCCTCTACACCGGATTTAGTTGCCAGATTTGCCAGCTTTTGAAAAGCTTCTATAAACTCGGGCCGGCAATCCGGATACCCTGAATAATCAACCGCATTCACACCGATAAAAATATCCGAGCAACCGAGCACTTCTGCCCATCCCAGTGCAAAAGATAAAAACAGCGTATTGCGCGCAGGGACATAGGTTACCGGAATGCCTTCCTGAAGCGAAGTGGGCACAGCAATATGTTCATCGGTCAATGCCGAGCCACCGATGGCGCCCAGGTCAATATTAATTGTTTTATGATCTACGACACCGTATTCAACAGCGATGGTTCGTGCAGCATCGAGTTCGGCATTATGCCTTTGTCCGTATTCGAAACTCAGGGCATAACAGTGATACCCCTGTTTTTTAGCCATGGCTAAAACGGTGATTGAATCCAGTCCACCGGATAACAGAATGATTGCTTTACGTTGCATGATTTTTTTATTTTCCTTGCGCATCATTCCATAACAGCTTGTGAAGCTGTATTTGGAAGCGGACAGGCAATCGATCTTGTAGAATTTTTTCGGCGAGTTCAGTTGGATTTTGTTCACCCATGACCGGTGAAAAGAGCACGTCGCAGCGTTCGTTTAATCGATATTGCATCATGATGTTTTTGGACCACTCGTAATCGGAATGGTCGCCAATGACAAACTTAACCTGATCCGATGAACTCAAATAATCAATATTTTCATAGCGATTTTTTGAGATTTCGCCGGAACTGGGTGTTTTAAGATCCATCACTTTGACAACACGCGGATCCACACCGGAAACATCAAGCGCACCGCTTGTTTCAAGCGATACGACAAAGCCTTTATCGAGCAGTTTTGTCATCAATTCATTGCAATTCGTTTGAGCCAGCGGCTCCCCGCCGGTGACGGTGACAAAACGAGAGCTATAGCTTTCAACCTGACTGATGATGTCATCAATACTCAGTCTTTCGCCACCGGTAAAAGCATAAGCCGTATCACAATAAACACAACGCAGTGGACAGCCGGTCAGGCGAACAAACACGGTAGGCAAACCTACCGTATTTGACTCACCTTGCAGGGAATAAAAGATTTCAGTAATTTTTAATGAACTCACGCTTAGGGCGCACCGCTTTCAATTTGTTGCATTTTTTTGGCCGCTAAATGGGCGGCTGTGGTTCCTGGAAAACGCGTGGTAATTTGTGAAAAATACTCACCGGCTTTCGCTTTATTGTTTTGCTCAAACTCGATATAGCCTAATTTAAGCAGAGCATCACTGACTTTGGGACTGGCAGGATAGTTTGATACGACATTACTGAAAGCTTCGCGGGCCAGGCTGACTTCCTGATTGACCTTGTAAGCCTCTCCCAGCCAGTATTGCGCGTTATCTGAATACTCTCCGGCAGGATAGTCTTTAAGAAAGGCATTCAGAGCGGTAATAGCCTGACTGTAATGCCCGTCTTTCAGCGTATCGTAAGCTTCTTGATAGCGCTCTTTTCTGGATTTTCCGCTCACCGCTGCTGAAGCAGCAGGTGCCGCTTCCGTAGCTGATACTACCGGTTTAGCCGGTGCTTGGTTAGCAACAGCAGGCTGGGCGGGGATGACCGGAACAGCTGCAGAAGGCGTAGCACTGGCCGCGGGAGGCTGAGCTTCCTGGGCAGGTGGAGCAGGCTCCGCTTTTTCGCCCGCAGCCGCAGTGCCAGACGTTTCCAGCGACTGCATCCGTTGATCAAGATCGTTATAAATCGTATTTTGCCGTTTTTTCAGTTCAGTAATAGTGAACGCCTGTTCTTCAACAGTACCCCTTAATTGTTGCACTTCCGCCTGCAACTGCTCTACTCGGCCGAGCACTTCATAAAGCGTGCTGGCAGAAGAGGGTTTTGCAGTGCTTGCATTAGCCGCTGGATATGCAGAATTATCATAGACAGAGGGCAACGGACGCGATTGCGCCCATACAGACCCACTGCTAAAAAACAACAAAAAGAAGAACAGACGTAATTTCATTATTGCCCCTGATAAATCAGTTCGACTCTACGGTTAAGCTGCCATGCCGACTCATCGCTACCCATTGCAGAAGGTTTTTCTTCCCCATAGCTGACCACTTGAAGCTGACTTTCCGAAACGCCTTGAACTTTCAGCATACGGTCAACCGATTTACCACGTTGCTCTCCTAAAGCAATGTTGTATTCCGGAGAACCACGCTCATCTGCATGGCCTTCCAAAACCAGCCGCGCTCTAGGATGTGCGACCAAATATTTTGCATGGGCAGCGATGACGGGAATAAAATCCTGCTGAACGTCACTGCTGTCATACATAAAGTAAATGGTGCTTTTTGACAGCGGATTTGAAGGATCGCTAAATTCAGGCCCCATAAACGAATTAGGGTATTGACTATTGGAGCTGCCACTTCCATAGGCGCCATCGCTTCCGCTGCCATAGCCGCCGGTTTCAGAACCCGTTATTCCGGTACCAGCTCCATAACCGGAACTTGACGCATCCGGTGTTCCGCCTTGAGTTGCATCCAATAAATCAGTGCCTTCTTCGGCATCCGAGCTACACCCCGACAACATCACTATGGACACCGCTAAAGCAACAAGTAGTTTTGTAAATTTCATATCAATTGTTCTCCAAAAAAGTAAGTCATTAATTTTACTGCAAAATTTATTTTAATCCGGGCAAATTATTCAATGCACTGAATGCTATTGAGGCGACCAGGCAGGCTCTCTAACCGCTCCGCTTTCCAATGTCAGCTTTTGATGGGTACGACCGTCAACAGATACCGCTGACAATACACCTCGGCCACCCTGTCTGGAGGCATAGAGCACCATACCGCCGCTGGGTGAAAAACTGGGCGACTCATCCAATCGGCCGGCCGTCAAAACATTAATCGCTTTGCTGCCCATATCCATTACAGCAACCCGGTAATCTCCACGATTCCCATGAACCATGGCCAAGTTTCTGCCATCACTGGAAAAAGCCGCTCCGGCATTATAGTCACCTTGAAAAGTCAAGCGCTTAGCCCCCCCACCATGAGCGGGCATCATATAGAGTTGCGGCTTTCCACCTCTATCGGAGGTAAACACGATACTACTGCCGTCTGGCGACCAGACAGGCTCGGTATCAATCGAGTATTCGCTGGTCAATTTAGTCAGCGACCGCGTAGACAGATTCAACGTATAGATATCGGGGCTACCGTCTTTAGATAAGGTCAAAGCCAGTTTTGAACCATCAGGCGACCAACTGGGAGCGCCATTAATTCCGGGAAAATCAGCCACACGAGAACGATTACCCGTGGTCAGAACCTGTACATAAATCGCTGAAGATTTTCGTTCAAAAGAAACATAGGCGAGCATTTTGCCGTCAGGCGACCAAGCGGGCGACATCAGAGGCTCATAGGATGCAGCAACCGTTTTGGGACTACTGCCGTCGGCATCAGCAACCTGCAGCTTAAACTTTCTCCGACCATTGGGCTCTGTAACCGACGTAATGTAGGCGATACGGGTACCAAAATCGGATTTCTTACCGGTTAATTTTTCATAAATAAGATCACTGATTCGATGTGCGGACCGGCGCAGCTCGTTAGGAGGCACGGTCATCTTATAGCCCATCAAAGGCTCATTCTTATAAACGTTAAACAACTGAAAATCGATATTATAGCGTCCACTGTCCGGGGTGATCTGCCCAATCACCAGATATTCCTGGCCTAATACTTGCCAGCTTTTGAAGTCAACCTCTTCCGGACGAGTCGGTTTTGTCAGCATTTGCTCTCTGTCCAGCGTGCGAAAGTAACCGGTCCGATTTAAATCGGCATCAACAATTGAGGAGACGTCATCCGGTAAAGGGGTAGCGCCTTGCCAGCCAAACGGAACGATGGCAATAGGCACCGCTTTTTCCGAACCTTGGGTAATCCTGATGGTTAACTCTTCGCTTTGAGCTGCGACAGCATAAACAACCAGCAGCAGTCCCAATAAAATTTTTCTGATCAATTCAATCACGTTTTACCTCTGTAAAATATTCGCCACACATTAGGGCAGATTAATGGGGCTCAAATTCAAAAACGAAGTTCTTGAATTTACTGTTAAATAACTCTCTGTCGTTGGGCACTGGCAATGGCGAGGCCTTTTTTACGGCATTTTCAGCCGAACGGTCAAACATGTCATCCCCACTGCTTTTTACGATAGACACACTCATCACCTCGCCCGAGGAAAGTAGACTGACTCGCAAAGTACATTTCAAATTACCGTCGGATGAAGCAGGCCGGATCCAGACTCGCTCAACCTTTTGCTCGATCTCTTTTGCCGCTTTTGCCAGCATGTCTTCTCGTGCTTTCGCCAATTCCGCTAGACGGGCTTTTTCAGCGGCAGCTCTGGCAGCTTCAGCGGCTGCTTTTTCTGCTTCGGCTTTACGCATGGCTTCAGCTTGTTGCTTGGCCAGTTCGGCTAAACGTGCGCTTTCTGCTTCTGCAGCCTTTCGTTTAGCTTCTTCTTCCTGTTTACGTTTTTCTGAGGCTGCTTGTTCAGCTTTTTGCCGGGCTAATGCTTCCTGTTTTTTCTTTTCAGCTGCAGCGGCTTCTGCTGCTTTTCGTTTGCCCTCTTCTTCCTGCTTGCGCTTTTCTGCGGCTGCTTGTTCGGCTTTTTGCCGGGCTAATGCTTCCTGTTTTTTCTTTTCAGCTGCAGCGGCTTCTGCTGCTTTTCGTTTGCCCTCTTCTTCCTGCTTGCGCTTTTCTGCGGCCGCCTGTTCGGCTTTTTGCCGGGCTAATCCTTCCAGTTTTTTCTTTTCAGCTGCAGCGGCTTCTGCTGCTTTTCGTTTCGAATCGTCTTCCTGTTTACGTTTTTCCGCTGCGGCCTGTTCGGCTTTTTGTCTTTTTACTTCAGCTGCCGCTGCGGCTGCTTGCTCAGCCTTCAGCTTGGACTGTTCTTGCTGCTTGCGCTGTTCCGCCGCCTGTTGCTGAGCTTTTTGTTTTTCAGCTTCTGCTTTTTGTTGAGCTGCTTTTTCCTGTTTTTGTTTTTCTGCCGCAACTTGAGCCGCTTTTTGCTTAATATCCTGCTCTTGTTTACGTTTTTGTTCAGCCGATTGCTCGGCTTTTTCCTTAGCAGCTTCCTGTTGTTTGCGTTGTTCAGCTGCCAGTTGCTGAGCCTTTAATTTTTCAGCCTCTGCTTTTTGTTGAACCGCTTTTTCCTGTTTTTGTTTTTCTGCCGCAACTTGAGCCGCTTTTTGCTTAATATCCTGCTCTTGTTTACGTTTTTGTTCAGCCGCTTGCTCGGCTTTTTCCTTGGCAGCTTCCTGTTGTTTGCGTTGTTCAGCTGCCAATTGCTGAACCTTTAATTTTTCAGCCTCTGCTTTTTGTTGAACCGCTTTTTCCTGTTTTTGTTTTTCTGCCGCAACTTGAGCCGCTTTTTGCTTAATATCCTGCTCTTGTTTACGTTTTTGTTCAGCCGCTTGCTCGGCTTTTTCCTTGGCAGCTTCCTGTTGTTTGCGTTGTTCAGCTGCCAATTGCTGAACCTTTAATTTTTCAGCCTCTGCTTTTTGTTGAACCGCTTTTTCCTGTTTTTGTTTTTCTGCCGCAACTTGAGCCGCTTTTTGCTTAATATCCTGCTCTTGTTTACGCTTTTGTTCAGCCGCTTGCTCGGCTTTTTCCTTGGCAGCTTCTTGCTGTTTGCGTTGTTCAGCTTCTGCTTTTTGGGCGGCTTCTTCTTCCAATTTTCTTTTCTCAGCTGCCATTTTCTCGGCGCGCTTTTTTTCCTGTTCTGCCGCTTGCCGGGCTAATGCCTGTGCCTGCCTGAGATTTTCTTGCTCGATTTTTTTTAGCCGGTCCGCTTCTGCCTGAATAACTGCATCATCAATAACGACGGCATCAATAGCTTCTGGTAATGGATTTGACTCGGGCGTTACCTGGAAATCGAAACTGAACAAAAATACACTGAGCAGCAACAGATGCAGGGATAACGCCAGCGTAAACGGCCAACCGAATTTGCGTTTGTTATTCATGCACTCTATTGTTGATGCTGATAAGGCTGCGTCATTAAACCGACTTTGGGAACACCTGCATTTTTCAAGGCCGCCATAGCCGTGATGACTTTGCCATAATCGACATCCTTATCGCCTCGAATAAATACTTGTATTTTTGGCTTGCCCTGCAAAACGTCTGTCACTTTGCTCAACAACTCTTCCGATTCGACAGGAATACTGGTTTGGCCGCCCAAATCCACAAAATACTGACCGTCCTTATCAATCGAAACAATTATGGGCGGATCGTTTTTTTGTTCGGTGGCTTCGGATTCGGCTTGTGGTAAATCAACGTCTACCCCTGTTTGCAACATAGGTGCCGTGACCATAAAAATGATCAATAAAACCAGGGTCACGTCGATGTACGGAACGACGTTTATTTCTGCCTTTGGCTTTCTTCTTCCGTTTTGCCTGCTACTCATTGACTGTGTGCCTGCCTCTGTAACAAAACGACAAACTCGTCGATAAACAATTCATACCGACCGATCAAACGGTCCAGATTGGTCGCAAAACGGTTGTAGGCGACTACCGCCGGAATCGCGGCAAACAAACCGATTGCTGTCGCGATTAAGGCTTCGGCAATGCCTGGCGCTACTTGAGCCAGCGTAGCCTGCTGGACATTACCTAGAGAGCGGAATGAATTCATGATGCCCCAGACAGTACCGAATAAACCTATATACGGACTAATAGAACCGACCGTGGCCAAGAAAGGCAAATGCTCATCCAGCCGTTCCAGCTCACGATTTAACTCAATTTTCATCGCCCGTTGTGCATTTTCCACCTGAAACTGAGGATTAATGCCGCCCATTTGGCGCATTCTGGAAAATTCCTTATAGCCCGCCATAAATAATTTTTCTATCCCTTCAGGCTCAAAGTCATCGGATGCCAGACGCTTGTATAACTCGGTCAAATCAACGCCTGACCAGAACTCTTCTTCAAATTCGTCAGCAATAATCGCGGCGCGGTTGAATTCCTTGCGCTTGGTAAATATAAAAGTCCAGGAAATCAGCGATGCAACCACCAGGATCAGCATCACCATCTGAACCAAAAAGCTGGCTTCTTTTATTAAATGAAAAAGGGATAAATCAGCATTCATTCTTAAATTGCTCTATTAAAATTTTAGGTATGGCCTTAGGCCGCATAGTTTCCGGATCAACACAGGCGATGCGTACCAATCCCTTGCACAACACATCTTCACCTCGATAAATAAACTGTTCAAACAACAAACTGGCTTTCTTTTCCTCAATGATCCCGGCGGTGACCGAGATTAATTCGTTAAAACGAGCAGGCTTCAGGTAGTCGATTTGAACGGAACGCACAACGAAGATAATTCGTTCATTTCTAATGAGGCTATCTTGCTCGAACCCCGCAGCACGGAGCATTTCAGTTCTGCACCGTTCAAAAAACTTCAGATAGTTGGCATAAAACACCACACCGCCCGCATCCGTGTCTTCATAATAAATACGAATTGGCCACTCAAATTTTTGCAGGGTCATTGTATAGGAACAATACTTGATTTTTCAATGACATCGGCTAAAAACCGGAGAAATCTCTTCACCCTGATCTCAGGTAAACACATCATCGGTTTCACCCAGGTGTTTCGGCGGCTTTAAACCAAAATGCAGGTAAGCATTATGGGTGACAATCCGTCCACGCGGCGTTCGCATAATAAAACCTTGCTGCAGCAGATAAGGTTCCAAGACATCCTCTATGGTTCCCCGCTCCTCGCTGATCGCCGCAGCCAAGGTGTCCAGTCCTACCGGTCCGCCGTTGAAATTATCTATCATCATTAACAGCAATTTTCGGTCCAATGCATCAAATCCATTGGCATCCACTTTCAACATTAAAAGCGCGAGATCAGCGACGGACTGATTAATAATGCCGTCACCTTTAACTTGAGCATAATCGCGCACCCGGCGAAGCAAGCGGTTGGCAATACGCGGCGTTCCTCGGGCACGACGGGCGATTTCAGCAGCACCGGCATTATCGATGGCAATGCCCAATAATGAGGCGGAACGCACCACAATACTTGCCAGTTCCTCAACCGTATAAAACTCAAGCCTCTGCACAATCCCAAAACGGTCGCGTAACGGCGAAGTCAATAAGCCTGCCCGGGTAGTTGCGCCCACCAGGGTAAAAGGCGGCAAATCCAGTTTGATCGATCTGGCGGCGGGTCCTTCACCGATCATGATGTCAATCTGATAATCTTCCATCGCAGGGTACAGCACTTCTTCGACAACCGGGCTCAAGCGATGAATCTCATCGATAAACAGCACATCATGCGTCTGCAGATTGGTCAGCAAAGCCGCCAGGTCGCCTGCTTTATCAAGCACAGGGCCCGATGTGCAACGGATATTGACACCCATCTCTGTTGCGATAATCATCGCCAGGGTCGTTTTCCCCAAACCGGGCGGACCAAAAATCAGCACATGATCCAGTGCTTCCTGACGACGAGTCGCCGCTTGAATAAAAATATCCATTTGCGCGCGCAGTTCGGGCTGACCGATATATTCGCTGAGTTTTTTAGGCCGAATAGCCCTATCAACCCGTTCTTCGTCTCCTCGGCCCCGAGAGCTAATCAAACGGTCTTCCTCGATCATCGGCTTGCGCCTTGCAGAGCAAGCCGGATTATCGCTTCACAAGTTTTGCCCTCAACTGGAATGCTGCGCACCATTTTTGCCGCATCAACCGGCTTATAACCCAGCGCACACAATGCGCTGATCGCTTCTTGCTGGGGCTTTAATTCAGATTGTGAAACCGACACGTCCGAACCCTTGACTGCACCGACCTCATCGCCCAAGTCCGGCAGGCGGTCACGCATTTCGATGATCAGCCGTTCGGCTGTTTTTTTGCCTACACCGGGCAACCGCACCAATGCTTGCGTATCGTTATTATGAATGCAGCGATGAAAATCTTCAGCGCTCTGACCGGACAAAATCGTCAAAGCCAGTTTGGGTCCTACGCCGTTGACCTTGATCAAGGCCCTGAACATCAGGCGGTCGGTTTCGGTGGAAAAACCGAATAAGATATGTGCGTCTTCACGCACGACCAAATGGGTAAACAAAGTAACCGGGGCACCCAAAGCGGGGAGATTATAAAATGTAGTCATCGGCGCTTCGACTTCGTAACCGACGCCATTGACATCAATCACCAATTGAGGCGGGGCTTTGACGACCAGCTTGCCACTCAAAAAACCAATCATCGCCAAACTCCCGAGCTTAAACGGCGCTCAGTCTGCTGATAATGAGCATGACAAAGACAGATTCCTAACGCATCGCCAGCATCGATCTGAAGAGTGCCCTGAATATTTAACAAGATTTTTACCATGTGCTGGACTTGCGCTTTTTCAGCATTACCTTTTCCGACCAAAGCCTGTTTGACTTGCCGTGCCGCATATTCAAAAACCGGCAAACCTGCTGACTGTACCGCGCAAATCGCGGCACCTCGAGCTTGCCCAAGTTTTAGCGCTGAATCGGCATTTTTATGCATGAATACCGATTCAATTGCCATTTGATCAGGCTGATAATTTTCGACAACTTCAACCAGGCCTTTGAAAATCTGTTTCAATCGATCCGGAAAATAGTCCGCAGTGACTTTGATACTGCCACTGGCTATATACCTCGTTCCGTGCGGTAAATCTTCAATAACCCCATAGCCGGTTATCCGGGAACCGGGGTCTATACCTAAAATTTTTGTCACGTTCGATTTAAACAGCCGGATAGGAAAGGATTGATTATTTGTATCTGCTCACCCCCCTCCAATTTTAGTGGGTGTAGGTGGTTGATTGAAAAGGCTTCTGCAACAGGGATGTTGCAGAGAGCTACAGGGACGCATGGATGCGTCCTTTGAAATCAAGCACCTACACCCTTAATTCAAAGCGGGCGAGTAGTTACGATTTTTTTATAACTCGAATGAATAAGCGCTTAATCAACAGCCATGTTATTCATTATTTCCTCGCTGATTTCGGCATTCGAATAGACATTTTGCACATCATCCAAATCCTCTAAACGGTCAATCAGCCGCAACAACTTCTCGGCATCATTTTGATCCAAATCAGCTTGGGTGGAAGCCTGCATGGTCACCTCCGAATTCTCGGGAACGAAACCCGAGGCAATCAACGACTCTTTAACTTCAAGATAGTTTTCAGGCGCTGTCGTCACATCAATGGTCCCGTCTTCATTGGTAACCACATCATCGACACCCGCTTCCAGCGCCGCTTCGATAATGGCATCTTCATCCACCGTATCGGGAAAACTGATAATGCCCACTTTAGTGAACAAATAAGCAACAGAACCATCCGTCCCCAAATTTCCGCCCGCCTTCGTGAAAGCATGACGCACTTCGCCTACAGTTCGGTTACGGTTATCGGTTAAACAATCAACCATGATGGCCGCACCGCCGGGTCCATAGCCTTCATAGCGCACTTCCTCGTAATTGGCGCCATCTTGAACGCCCAACGCTTTTTTGATGGTGTTATCGATGGTGTCGCGCTTCATGTTAGCGCCCAACGCTTTATCGATTGCGGTGCGCAAGGTAGGATTGCTGGCAGGATCGCCTCCTCCCGATTTAGCTGCGACAGAAATTTCACGAATCATTTTTGTGAAAATCTTGCCGCGTTTGGCGTCTTGTCCGGCTTTTCTGTGTTTTATGTTAGCCCACTTACTATGTCCAGCCATACTTCTCTCTAAATCTGTAATAAAAAACTGCGGATTCTACCATTCTGCCTGCAGCTTATCGAATTTAAGTCAATGAAGATTCAATCGATCGAATCAGGGGATCGATCTTGTGAGTACTTGACGAGGACTCACAAGATCGAATGACAATTATCTCAAGTAATCCAAAACAGCCTGCAAAGAGGGCTCGCTGATGAAGTGATCCGCCTGCTCCTGGACAATCGGTCTGGCAACAACCCCGCCAAAACCAATAAAAAAAGCGCCCGCCTGCTTGGATTCAAGATCGGTTTTGCCGTCTCCAACCATCGCCAAGCGTTGTCCGGCTTGACTTAGCTGTTTGCAAACCTGAGCTTTTCCGCCGGCTCTGGCCAAGGTTGATGCGCGATCAAAGTCGCGATAACTGCCATCTTCGTTAAAAAAGATATCCACCGCAAACACATGGCTTTCGGGTAAATTGAGCAGTGACGCCATGGGCCAAATAGCCTGACGGATTCCGCCACTGACAATGTACACGGACTTACCCAGTGCCGTTAACTCAGTGAACAGCGCCTCAACACCGGCAACTTTTTCGCGGATATATTCATCTGCCAACCAATCAATAGCCTGTTTGTCGGGCTTTATCATTTCCAGGCGATGGCCGTAAACGGCCTCTAACGGCACCTCACCGTTCATTGCCTGGTCGGTCAAACGGGCCATTTCTTCACCCATGCCCGCTCTTTTTGCCAATTCATCTATCCCTTCGATTTTGCTCAGCGTACTGTCAAAATCAAAACAGATACGGTCAAAACTCATAGAATGACCTGAGCCGCGCGATGAACTGCTGGAATATCGCACAACTGAGCCAGTAAATCATCGTTCAACGGCTCGGAAATACTGATCACCGCCATAGCCATTTCATTATTGGCTCCGCCAACTTCCATCCGGCTTATATTGATGTTGGATTCTCCCAAAACGCTACTGATAGACGAAATCACGCCCGGCTTGTCATCGTGACGGGTAAAAATCAACGTGCCTTCAGGCACAACTTCAACTTCGAACTGATCTACCTGAACCAGACGAGGCCGGCGCTCACCCAATAACGTGCCAGACAGGCTGACAGACTCATTTCCAAAAAAGCCGGTTACTTTGACCAGTGATAAAAAGTCATGTGTTTCCTCGGTTTTTGATTCAACCAGCGAGATGCCTTGACGCTTGGCTATTTTTTCGGCGTTGACGCGGTTTACCGGCGTTGAAACCTTACCGGATAAAACACCCACCAATGCTTCTATGGATACCGGTCTCACATCAACTTCAGCCGCTTTACCGAATAATGCCACTTCGATACGTTCCAAAGGCTGAGTTGCAAGTCCGGCAAGCACTTTGCCCAGAATATTGGCCAAGCCCATGTACTGGCTTGCTTTTTTCAATTGTTCAGCGGACAAGCGCGGCAAGTTCAAGGCATTGACAGCCTCGCCGGTTTTAAGATAAATCACGGCTTGTCTGGCGATTTCGACACTGACGGCCACTTGGGCTTCTGCAGTCGACGCGCCCAAATGCGGCGTAAAAACAATATTGTCCAGCTCCAGCAGCGGTGAATTTACCGGCGGCTCGTGTTCAAACACATCCAGTGCGGCTCCGGCTATGCGATTGTTTTTCAGCGCATCGTATAACGCCGCTTCATCTATCAATCCGCCTCGGGCACAATTGATGATCATCGCTTCTTTTTTCATCATGGCCATTTGTGCACTGCCGATAATGCCTTTGGTTTTTTCGATCAACGGACAGTGCAATGTCAGATAATCTGCTCGTTTGACCAGTTCTTCCAAATCGACGGATTGAACACCGTAACGCTCAAAAATTTCAGGCGTCACAAACGGATCATAAGCAATTACTTCCATACCCAAACCCAGACCACGCTGAGAAGCAATACGGCCTATGGTACCAAAACCGAGAATAGCCAGCGTTTTGTGTGCGACTTCAGAACCCATCAACTTGGAACGTTCCCATTTTCCTGCACGGATAGAGCGATCGGCAGCGGGTAAATGACGGCTCAGCGATAACATGTGGGCAATGGCCAGTTCGGCTGTGGTCGTTGCATTGGCATCAGGCGTGTTCATGACAATAATGCCCTGCTCAGTCGCAGCGGCGATATCGACGTTATCGACACCGATCCCGGCACGGCCCACCACCTTGAGTTTCGTAGCCGCTTTCAGCACTTTTTCAGTCACTTTAGTATCGCTACGGATCAACAGCGCATCATACTCACCGATAATTTGACACAATTCGTCTTCTTTTAAACCCGTTTGAATATGAATATGAATTCCATCCTGATCATTCAGGTAATTGATGCCTGCTTCAGCTAATTTGTCGGATATGAGTATTTTGTACATGACCAGAAATTTGAAAGAAAGTGAAAGTTAAAACGCATAGCTTAACAGTTTTGACATCATTGCAGTAACTCGAAATTAATGGAAATGAGTAAAGCTCATCCAATAGACTATTTACTAAAAAAAATCAGTGCCGGAATGTTCAATAGAATTGCATTTAAAGTGCGAGTCATTCTAGCGACTGCAATGGCGACTTAATCTGTTGTAATTTCTTCAATATTTTCCTGATAAACTTTTATACTTTTGTTACTTCAAATTTTGGCACCCCCATACCCTTCTCATCTTGGAATATAGGGTTACAGGACAGATAAAACCGATTTCTCATGCGAACACTATAACTATAACAAGCAGGCCTTCGTGAAACAGGATGCCTGCATTTTCACCGCCAGGCTAAACCCAGAGCAGAGCCACAGCTCTCACCACCAGAAAAACGGTAGAGTTGGCATTGTTAAGCGCAAAGCTTCTTCAATAGTGGCGGATCAACTGAGCAAGGAGTAAGGCATGCAGACCAAAAGCAGATTTTTTCTAGATTTTATCCGGCTTGCCGGACCTTTTTGGCAATCCCAAAATAAAAACACCATTATCGGTTTTTCGGTGGCTTTAGTGGTTTTGACCATCCTGCAAATCACCATTTCAGTAGTCATTACAATGTGGAGCGCTGCGTTGTTCGACGCACTGGACCAGCAGTCGATGACCAAATTCTTCACACAGGTTGGCCTGATAGTGTTGATTTTCATCGCCAACATGGCGGTTACCGCATCCCACTTTATGGTTAAACGCCGCCTGCAGCTTGACTGGCGCGGCTGGCTGACTGATAAATTGATCGGCCAATGGATGCACAACGGCCGGCATTACCTGATTACCCATATTCCCGGCAAGCACGACAATCCGGACGGCAGGATCGCCGAAGATATTCGCATCGCTACCGAGTTAGCCATCGATCTGATTCACAGCTTGCTGTATTGCATCTTATTACTGATCAGTTTCACCGAAATTCTTTGGGATTTATCCGGAACCATTACGCTTGATCTGTTTTTGGTTGAAATACCTATATCCGGCCACTTGGTTTGGCTATCCATAATCTATGCCGCCTGCGCCTCAACACTGGGCTGGTGGATAGGCCGCCCGCTCACCAAGGCAACCGACGACAGACAAACGGTGGAAGCCAATTTCCGTTTTGGCCTGGTTAAAGCCAGGGAAAATTCCATGGCCATTGCTTTGATCCACGGTGAACGCCATGAAAATCCTCACTTTCATGCCTTGTTTGGTGACATCATCAGTGTCTGGCATCAACAAACCAACGCATGGGCAAAAATACTACTGTTCAGTTCAGGTTATTCGGTATTGTCCATGGCCTTTCCTATCCTGGTTTCAGCACCCCGTTATATCCTGGGCAGCATCAGTCTCGGCGCCTTGATGCAATCAGCGCAAGCCTTTCAGCACATGGTTTCCGCCTTGTCATGGCCGGTTGACAACATGGGGAGGGTCGCCGAATGGCGAGCCTCGGTGGAGCGTGTGTTGGGACTCAACGAAGTATTGGTTCAACTGGAGGAAGAAATAGCTAAATCCGATCCTCATCGCATCGTTGTGAAAAAGAATGAAGATTCCATTTTACGTTTCGACAAGCTTTGCCTGTCACGTCTGGATGGCATTGTTTGTATCGAAGGACTGGATGCGGAAATCAACGCGGGCGAACGTATTTTACTCGCCGGTAATCCCTACACCGGCAATAAGTTGTTTAAAGCCATGGCACGCCTATGGCCCTGGGGCGAGGGAACGATTGAATTACCCGACGACGACGCGATGTTTTTCATGCCGCCCCGCCCTTACCTGCCTACGGGCTCATTGCGTATGGCAATCTGTTATCCATCCGAAAGCGACGCCTTCAATCAAGAAGCGTTGGAATCTTCGATGGAACAGGTAGGGCTAAGAGATCTGATTGCGCAACTAGATGAAACGGGTGATTGGGAAAAGAACCTGGAACGTGAGCAACAACAACGGCTGGGCATGGTGCGATTACTGTTGCACCGACCCAAATGGATTATGATGCAGGAAGCCTTTAATTCGCTAAATCCTGAAGACGAGGTTGAAATGATACGAATGATCATGAGAGAGCTTCCAGACTCAACCTTACTGACCATTACAAAGCAACCGGCCGTCAGAGCATTACATAAACGGCAAATAATCCTGACTTGAAGGCGTGTTAAACCCGATTCTTTGAGATTCAAAACCCGCAGCTGTCTCCCCTTTAGATTTGAGTCAACTTCAATTCAACTCAGGGTAGGGGTAAAAAGCTTTGCGAGGATGTCGACAGCAGGGATGCTGCCGTCAAGCCCCCATGGAAAGGGATACGGCGTTCCGTGTGCAAGGCTTACCCCAATCCTCAAAACCGCATTATAAGTTCATACGGGGAATTGCTCACTATCGCCCGTCAAGACTTGATAGACTAATGATAATCCGCATTGACCCTTGGAGCTTCATCTCAATATGCCCTTTAACATCAGGATCATGGGACTTGTTCTGGCTTTACTCATCACTGCCGCCGTTTTTTGGACTAGCAAAAGCCAATCTTTGCAAGCACCCGATGCCTCATTGTTGACCATCACCGGCCAAACCCTTCAGTTAAGCTCGTTTAAAGGTAAACCTGTCATCGTTACGTTTTGGGCGACCGACTGCGCTGTCTGCGTTAAAGAAATTCCGGATCTGATTGACCTTTATCAGGCTTACCGCGATAAGGGGCTTGAAATTATCGCTATTGCCATGTATTACGACCCGCCAAATCATGTGGTTGAAATGTCCAAAGCAAAACAGATACCCTATTATGTAGCATTGGATTTACGTGCCGAACATGCGCGCGCTTTCGGGGAGGTGCGATTGACGCCAACCACTTTCGTAATCGACGCTGACGGAGTGATTGTCCAACAGATCACCGGCGCATTTGAACCCGCCGAATTATCCCGGCTGATTGAAACCTTATTAAAAGGATAAGCTTATGCTTTGGCTAAAAGCGTTACATTTAATTTTTATGGTGACCTGGTTTGCAGGGCTGTTTTATCTGCCGCGTCTGTATGTTTATCACGCCATGAGTTCCGATGAAATTAGCAATGAACGCTTTAAAGTCATGGAGCGGAAATTGTTTTTCGGCATCATGACACCGGGCATGATTGTCACTTTTATATTCGGCATCTGGATGCTGATTGATTATGCCTGGGTGATGTATTCGCAAAGCGGTTGGCTGCACGTCAAGCTGACGATGCTTGCGCTAATGGTGGTTTATCATGTTTATTGCGGCAAATGGCTGCTGGATTTTAAACATGACCGTAATACGCATTCCCATGTTTATTACCGCTGGATGAACGAAGTGCCCGTGCTGTTTTTGATCGGCATTATCATTTTGGCTGTCGTCAAACCGTTCTGAGCTTCTGATGACCGGCGACAGACCTTCTGTTCTTTGCTTTTCAGGCCACGATCCCAGCGGCGGTGCAGGCATTCAGGCCGATATCGAAACGCTGATCAGTTTCAGCTGTCATGCCGCCAGTGTCGTAACGGCACTTACTGAGCAAGACAGCCGGAATGTAAAAAAAATTATTCCACAAAGACCTGAAAACATTATCAGTCAGGCAAGGACCGTCCTCGCCGATTTTCCGGTAAAAGCGTTTAAAATCGGCTTAATAGGACATCATGAAACGGCTGAAGCCATTTGCAGCATTTTACAGGATTACCCACAGATACCTGTCGTTCTAGATCCGGTTTTAGCAGCAGGCGGCGGAACGGAACTGGCTACTGAACAACTTTTAATCTCGCTCAAAACCCGGCTGTTACCGCTAACCCATTTACTAACGCCCAACAGCATCGAAGCCCGGCGGCTAACCGACTCAGAAGATCTGACCGATGCCGCCATGAAACTGATGAAAATGGGTTGTAATGCCGTTTTGATTACCGGCACTCACGAAGACACCGAGGCGGTATCCAATCAGCTGTACCAAGACGGTCAGATGATAAAATCATTTGCCTGCGCCAGGCTGCCTTACAGCTATCACGGTTCGGGCTGCACATTGGCAGCCGCTATAGCCGGCTTGATAGCGCAGGGTTTGGAGCTTCCGGATGCCGTATCGCGGGCTCAAGACTATACCTGGAACGCGCTGCAAAACGCTTATCGCCCTGGCCAGGGCCAACACAACCCCGCCAGATTATTTTGGACACCTACTTCCCTATGAAACTGCCGTCTAAAGGGCTTTATGCCATTACACAAACTGAAAATAAAAGTGCGGAAACCGTTATTCAGGAAGTTGCGGCCGCCATTCGAGGGGGAGCCGTTATCGTTCAATACCGGGATAAACAGCCTGCCGATGCCCTGGCGCTGGGTCAAGCCTTACTGGCTTTATGCAGAAGCCATAAAGTCCCGCTGATTATCAATGACAGTATTGACTTGGCAGCTCAGCTCCATGCAGACGGTGTCCATTTGGGCAGAGAGGATGGACTGATTGCCAAAGCCCGAGAACGGCTGGGTGACACAGCGATTATCGGTGTCTCTTGTTATAACGACCTGGAACGCGCTAAAACCGCTGAACAAGAGGGTGCAGACTATGTCGCATTCGGGCGGTTTTTTCCTTCCAATTCGAAACCTTTAGCCGCTCCGGCGGAATTGACCACGCTTCTCCTAGCCAAACAACAACTGACCATTCCCCTCGTTGCAATTGGCGGCATTCTGCCGGAAAACGGGCATCAGTTAGTTCAAGCCGGTGCTGATTTTCTGGCCGTGATTGGAGGACTGTTTGACCATGAACCGGAACAGGCCGCACGGACCTATCAGGCCTTGTTTGAATAATTTACTGAACAGTAAAAGGGATCATCAGATGAACTTTTTAGCGAGTATTTTGCTGCTGTTTTTATCAGCTTGCGCCCCACTAAAAGAAGCAGCGCTCGCGCCAACGCAACAGGGCAAACAACTGGCATTCGATCGCAATAAAGGCAATTGCCTCGCCTGCCATGCTATTGAAGACGGAGAATCGCCCGGTAACATAGGTCCGGCATTGACTAAACTGCCCATCCGATTTAAAAACAAACAACAACTCAGGGAACAAATCCGGGATGCCACCGTTTTTAACCCTGAAACCAGCATGCCGCCATTCGGTCGAAACCGGATTTTAACGGACTCGGAAATCGACGCCATTGTTGAATACCTTTGGACCCTAAATTAAACTGTTTTGTACGCAAGACAGGCCATTGACCGACTCTTTGAGAGCCCCAACATTCTATTAGATTACCTTACACCCAACCATCATGACTAAAACACCGACACCGAACAAAACCCTGCTCATTGCACTCTTGACAGCCGCTGTTTTAGCAACCGTCGGGCTATCCTATTATTTTTCCAGCTCTCAAGAACCCGGTACGACGCCGGAAAATATACCGGTTGATACCGCGAAAAAATCAGTGGTAAAGCCAGATGTCGCAACAGCTTTAACAGATTTATTTGGTGTTTCAGGCCCTGGCGGATCGGTCAAAACAGCGCCTGACGCCTTAACCGGCCTCTGGTTCGAGCAAAGCTTTACCGTGGATAACCGGCAATATCATGTCGTATTTACCAAAACCCAGACAGTAGATCCTGAAAAAAATGAACCCTTCGACAGCCATGTTCAAGGGGTTATTGTCGGTGCAGCAACCTATGTGTTGAAAGATGAGGCATGGCAGCTGGTTGGCAAACAACAGGAAGTCGGCGAAATCGGCTCATGGGGCGATGCGCCGGAGGTAAAAAATGCAGCAATTTTGACATTATCGCCCTCACAAATCGCCTTTATGATCGACTTTGGTTACGGTATGGGCGGTTTTTTTGAGGAAGGAAAAGTGCTATTTGGTTTTAGCAATAACACTTGGCAGGATCTCGGATTTATCCAAACCGGTTCAAATAACTCCGGCTCTTGCGACGATACCGAACAAGAAGCAGAACCCGATTCGCCGCTTATGGGGCCTTGCTGGGGCTATACCGGCACTATCACTGCGTTACCGGAAACTCACAAGAACTTTCCTGATTTGTTAATCGTTAAACAGGGCACGGAAATAACCGAAGAGCAAAAGCTACCTGTTCCCGCTAAAAATTCGACTTATATTTTTGACGGCCAGAAGTATGCTGATGCAACAGGCGAAGAGTAAAAACAGGTGTTAAGCCGATAAGTTCGACATAAAAATTCCGATGCGGGTCAGTTGGCAACTCGCATAATGCTTTCTCGATACCTTTTTTTTACACAAAAAAATGCGGCCGTAAAAGCCGCATTTGGAGAAGGATATATGGGTTCCAGCACTCCTACTGGAACTGGTTTGAAGTTTATCGCCAAGTTACTATTTTCAAATGCGGCTAATTGTCGCAGGTTGTCGATTAACCGGCTTTTGCCGAATGAATCTGACTGAAACCGGCTTCAGGTAGCTTAACAACAAGCCCATCGGCTAGAATAGCGGCCACCCAACACGTCAGGATTGTCATTAAGGCGTCCATTTCACTGATAACAGGTTTGCCCATGCCCGGTAATCGCAGAAAATTTTTAAAACAGGCTTGCATCATCAGCATTTCCTCGCTGTCCGGAATCGGTAGCCTGTTAACTTCACATGACGCCTTTGCCGAATGGCTGGATGACCATTTTGCACCGGGTAAAATCGATAATACAATTGAACGTCTCTATTCCGGCGCCAAGTTGGTTGAATCCGATAAAATCGAGCTAAAAGTACCTCGTATCGCAGAAAATGGTGCTGTCGTTCCCGTTTCAGTAAACAGCAGTTTGGAAAATGTTCAAAGCATCACGCTGCTGGCCGATAAAAATCCGGTGCCTTTGGTCGCTACGTTCATCCTGACACCTGACATGACGGCCTTTGTATCGGCCCGGATTAAAATGGCTGAAACCAGTCACGTCATTGCGATAGTCAAAACCGGCGATACGCTTTATATGGCGCAGCAGCAAGTCAAGGTCACCATTGGCGGCTGCGGAGGTTAACCATGTCCAGTATCAAAATTCGCAGCAAACGCAAAGCCGGGAAAACCGAAATCAGAACCCTGATTGCTCACCCGATGGAACATGGCAGAAACCGCGATCCGGTCACCAAGGAATTGATTCCTGCTCATTTCATTAAAACCCTGATCGTTCGTCATAATGATAAAACGGTGGTTACCAGTCACATGGCAGGGAGTATTTCAAAAGACCCTTATTTTGCATTCCTGCTTAACAGCAGTGCCGCCGGCGATAAAATAGAGATCAATTGGGTGGACAATTTGGGACAAATGGACAGCGAGATTCATATTCTCAAATAGTCATGAGTTTCACGTTAAAAATCATCGGCGTCGTTTCCCTGTTGGTCATTCAGGCTGTTGCTGTTCAGGCTGACCCGGAACAGGATAGACGCGCATTTATTGACCATTACCAAACAATTTATCCCGGTTTACCGCTTGAAGCCTATGCCGACGGCGTTTATGCCATCGATCAGGATGCACGCGAATCATGGGAAGCGATTGAAGCATTTCCGCCTTACGAACTGGCGATAGAAAAAGGCAAAATCGCATTCGATCAACCGTTTAGGAATGGCAAAGCGTATGCCGATTGTTTTCCCCATCAAGGTCAAGCGATTGCGCAGTTATACCCGCAGTGGAATCCGACAAAAGGAAAAGTGATTACTTTAGCGCTGGCTCTCAACGAATGCCGCGAGGCTAACGATGAAGCCCCCCTGCCCTATAGCGACGGCCGTATTGCCGAGTTACTGGCGTATATGGCGCAGAGCAGCCGCGGCAAACCCACTTCGATTGTCGTCCCTGAACAGGATCCCCGTGCCCTGGCCGCTTATGAAGAAGGCAAGCACTATTATTACCAGCGGCGCGGCCAGCTTAATTTCGCATGTGCCACCTGTCATGTTCAAAATGTGGGTAAGCAGTTGCGTTCGGAAATACTCAGCCCTTCTCTGGGACACACCACCCACTGGCCGGTTTACCGCTTGAAATGGGGTGAAACCGGCAGTCTGCATCGTCGGTTTGCCGAATGTCACGAACAAATCAGAGCACCAAAACCAGCCGAACAAAGCACTGATTTGCGTCACCTTGAATATTTTTTAAGTTTTATGAGCAACGGCATTCCCGTTAATGGGCCCAGCACACGAAAATGATTGAAACACAACCCAGCTGTACCGATATCTTTGAATCCGGACTGATGCCTTGTAGCGATGCACTCCGGCGAATTATGGCACGTTTGCCTCACATTTCCGGCTACGAACGCATTTCCCTTCAAAATGCCTGCGGTCGAACACTGCATGAACCGGTCATTTCCCATATCAATGTGCCCCCCCATACCAATTCTGCTGTAGACGGTTATGCGTTTTATGCCGAGGACATTCCAAACAGCAATACGACTGAATTAAACGTTATCGGTCAGGCATTGGCCGGCAAACCTTTTAGGGGCAACATCCCAAAAGTGGCTTGTGTGCGTATCATGACCGGGGCAGAACTACCCGCGGGCCCGGATGTTGTAGCGATGCAGGAACATGTGCGGATATACGAAAACCGCATTGAAATAGATAACCGCCATAAACGCGGACAAAATATTCGCTTAGTCGGAGAAGATTTAAAATGCGGCGAAACCGTTCTACAACCGGGTAAATGGTTGACCCCGGCGGACATTGGTTTGATGGCCTCCCTGGGCATTACTGAAATCAATGTCAATCGCAAACTCAAAGTTGCTATTGCTTCAACCGGTGACGAGCTATGTGAACCAGGCGACCTGACTTCACCGGGCGGTATATATGACAGCAATCGCTACAGCCTGATTGCCGCCTTGACCAGGCCGGATATTGAAATCATCAATTTGGGCATTATCCCTGATAATGCTGAAAAATTATTAGAGGCCTTCAACCAGGCTGGCCGTTTCGCCGATATGATTCTGTCTACAGGCGGTGTTTCTGTGGGCGAAGCCGACTTTACCAAATCGGTATTACAACATTCAGGACAGGTTGAATTCTGGAAAGTCGCAATAAAACCGGGCCGTCCTCTGGCATTTGGTCAAATTGACAAAGCGGTCTTTTTTGGTTTACCGGGCAATCCGGTCGCTGTTCTGGTCACCTTTTATTACTTTGTCTTGCCGGCTATAGAACAGATGCTGAGCATTACCGGCAAGCCTGTAGCGCCTACATTGAAGGCCAGAGTAAGCGAAAACCTCCGCAAAAAACCAGGCCGGACAGAGATACAGCGAGGCATTTTAAGCCGGGACGAAAAGGGAGACTGGCTTGTAGCCACCACCGGCAAACAGGGATCGGGCATTTTACGCTCGATGAGTTTGGCCAATGCGTTTATTGTACTTGATCACGAGACCGGTAATGTTAAAGCCGGAGATTGGGTTACCGTTCAACCCTTTGCCGGCTTTTTATAATCAGCAGAAAAAATCAATAGCGAAAGGGGTTAAGAATTTAATGATGCGGTTGATCAAGAGTGCATGGCAAGTGAACGTTCCAAATGCAGGTGCTGTTGAAGTCTATCAGAACCAGATCATCCCATTAGACTGTTCGATAACTGGCTCGACCAAACTCAGGGATCAACGATTTTGACGAAGTCAAGATCCATAAATAACACTTCGCTTTTATCCAGCAGCATTTTGATGTGATTTTCGGCTCTTTCTTTTGCCAGGTCGTCATAAATGATTTGCCTGACGGCATCATATGAAGGCGGATCCTGAATTCTGGACGATTCACGGAAAAAAATCTGCCAACCAGCCAGTGTGTTTACCGGAGTTTGTGTAAAAGCCCCATCATTAAGATTCATCACGGCCTGAGCCATCGGCAAATCCATATCCACTAAGCTCAACCAGGATAAATCGCCTCCCTGTTTGGCGTCAGGGGCAATGGAACTCAACTTTGCCAAATCGACAAACCCTGCCCCCATCTGCAAACTTGCAATCAACTTTTTGGCATCCGCTTCGGTATTGACAAGAATACGACGCAGTTTATATTGCCGCCTATTTTCACCGGTATAACGTTTGGAATACTCCATCTCAATATCTTGCTCGGTCAGTGGATGAGCCGATAAATAATGATCGAGCGCCAAATCAGCCAGCAGTTGTTTCTCCCTGACCAGCCTTCGCGCAGCATACTCAGGCTCCTTTTGCAGCCCTATAGCCCTTGCTTCCTGAGCAAGAATATCCATCCGCACCAAAGCATCCAAGGCCTCTTGGTTAGTAATTTTTCCTACTTTATTTTGCAGAGACAACTCTTGTTTTAACGCGGTCAACTCAGATTTCTTCAGAGTTCTGCCATTGATACGAACAAGCGATTCCTTGTCCGGACTCAGCAGGGATTTATAGTCTCTGGCCGGATTCCAATCTTCCTGACACCCGGTTAATAACAAGAGACAAATGAGTGTTAATGTTTTATTTACTTTCATCCGCCATATTATGAATCAGTCCGGGCGCAACTAAAAGTAGAGCATTCAATTAACTTAAAAAGAGTTGCAGGAATGAGCTTCAGAACATTCGGAACCTCATAACATTAGGGGTCATACCATTTTTGATTAGCAGTGAAAGAGACGAAAATAGGAAAAACTCATGTCAACTGTAAAACCTGACTTCTTTTTCCCATTGCCTTCCATAGAGCATGCGCATACCATTTACGCATTAGACATACGGAGTAACAGCCATGATCCCCGCATACAATACTCAAGCCCCTAAAAAGGCAACTAATGTCAGTATAAACAGTGGCTACGACAGAACGCGAACGCCATTAAAGCTTACAATGAATTTGTTGAATCCAACGGCACATTCAGTGACAGCGTGAGAAAGTTCTAATAGGACAGTTTTTTGCTTTTAAGAATGCCAAACCAAAAACACGAAACCACTATCCTTTCTTGCTGGATATCCAAAGCGACTTACTGAACGAATTGAAAACGACTATTGCATACCACTCTCTCCCGCCAAAATATCCGCCCCGAGGACCCTGTCGCGACTAAATCCGTCTTCCGTTCTCGATGCCGAGACGTTCACTGCAATCACGCAAGACATTGCCGGAATTGATCGCCGCCAACTCGGCGCAAAGGCTTATGACCTTTCAGCTTATCGCTCTGAAATTATTTCTGCGGTCGATTTTGTTCTATCTGGCATATAACGACCGCCTTCACCACTGACAAACAGCAGGTCGATTGCACGTTTGGGTTGCTGGGTTTGGCTACGAGAAGGACCTGTAGCTGCCGTCTCGCTAGCGCCGACTTTGACAGGAACGCTGGACGTAGGTGTTTCAAGGAAACTTGATTCCGCAAACGGTGTTGTCTTCAGTGATCGCGTGCCCGAATGCAACGTTTAATTCGTTGATGTCTTTCAGTGTCTGACAGTCATCGTAGAGGTCGGAGATAGTTAAGTTGGTAATTGCTGCTACACCAACAACTGGAACGACTTCGGCAGCGTAAGAAGCAACGTTTTTTCCGGCGTTTGTTATCGCGCGCGTTGCAACTCTTTTTGAGATGTTTTTAACGACCTGTGAGCGAGCGGCAGATAACTTTTTTACCTCGACGAGCTTTGATTCAAGGGCTCGATGCGACTTTTCGAGAGCCCCATATTTTTCTGTTGGGCTGAGACTCAGTATACGTGACATGGTCGCTTCTGCGAGAGCTGGAGCAAGTACCGCTTTGAGAAAGCTGACACCAGCAGCATGGGCTTGATCGTTAATTAGCGTTAGAACGTTGAGTGATCCGAGACCGAGTATCAGCGCAATAAACAGCAGCACCTTCGATACCTGCCACAAAGTTAATGCCAAACTGGACTTCGATTGACTGGATTGCTGCTCCATGTGGAGAGACTCTCAATTGTTCAAGGTGGCTGCTAAGCGCAAAGTTGCCCACCGAAAAGGGTAATTTGACGTCAAAAGCAGACTGTAGAGGCGGGCATCGCCGTTTTTGGCGGTCAAGTTGACCCGCTTGCTAACCCTGATTTTCATTTTGACCTTCATATATTTTAGTCTTGTCTAATTTTCGATGAACGAAGGACATTATAGAAAATATATCCAAGGCATCTTGCTCTGTCATCGACCAAACCAGTTTTGGGGCATGTGCGGTAGGGTTCCGGATTGCTCCAAATAAACCAACCAACATATTACTACTGAAGCCTTTTTGTTCACTCAGCTCGGTATCGGTAGAAAGCTCATTCAATGCCAAAATCGGCGTTTTGACAGAAAAGGCGGCATTTACTAATTCCGCACCATCAGAAGTTAAACCTGATAATATTCTTATTCTTTCTCCAACACCTTTTATTGCTTCCAAAACAGCGTGAAAATAATTTTCATCAAGTAATTCCGCTTTACAATACTTAAAAACTTCGGGATGTGCATTTCTGTCTTCTAATCTTGACCTGAGTGCTCCAACCCTAGCTCTTGCTCCTTTGAGAGTAGTTTCTACTGGAGTGCTCATCACTTTGCCATCTTCTCGTACACTAAACCCTGAAAACGACAAAACAACATTCAGTTCACTTCTACGCCATTCAAATGCTTCTTTGTTTCTCGAATACTTCACTGGATCAAGCGCACGATTAATAAACATTATTAGGTGATTTCCTACTTGATGCTTATTTTGTACTTCGGCTAAAGCATTGAATAAGCGCTTCCATTTCGTCATGTTTGGCGAAACGTCAACAACTCGACAATCGCTCAATATATAACCTATTTCTGAATTGGTAAGTCCTCGTTCGGTATCAGCAAGGATTCTACAAGCCGCTTCTAGTTTCTGAGCATCAAATGGAGTAATTCTTACCATGTTCTTAAAGGGCTAACAAGTTGTTAAATCGTTTGTATATCTACCATGAAACTTGTGTCTCCACAATAAAGTTGTGAATAGCAAGGTTTTTTCCTTTCTGACTATCATCCTGACAGTTCATATGCTGTTTTGGAGCACTTCCTTTTTAACCACTACTTCATCCCTCACTCAGGTGTTTAAAGCGCGGCTCATTCAATATGATATGCCGTATCAGCAACGCTTCGGTTTTCATCATAGGTTTTATCTCAAACTTTAACTTTTAAAAATCCCCTTTACGAATACCCGACAATTTTGCTTCTTTATAAGTGGCATTAAGTTCTTCATCCGGTTTTATCAACTCAGCAACCAGTTCAAAATCCATCGCAATTTGCTTAGCGGCCTGCCTGGCTTCTGCCTTGGATTTGAAGGGTCCGGCAACGACCGGGTAACTCTGTTCAGAATAGACCGCACTTGAAGGAATGGGTGGGCCTTGATGATTTAGCATTGATGCCAAGCGGCGCGCTTGTTCAGGTTCATTAAACCTTGCAACCAGCAAGCGCCAAGCACCAGGACTTGAAGGCTCTTGTACCGGCTTGACACTGAAGGCCGAGATTCGTTTGGCTTTAATTGAAGCAGAAAAACCTTTATCCGGTGGCGTATCCGCCAAAATGGCTACCGGCACACCGTCCAAGCGTTGCAAAGCCTTGTCCACCGTATCCCAATTGATGGCGCGTCCGGATTGAGATTCTATCCCTTGCAACCGTGTCATTAATGCTTTTAACAGCTTCTTGGTAGCCGACAGACTCTTATGTACCGGTTGATAGGCTTGTAAAAACAAGTCATTGTTATCCCAAGCTGTTAAAAACGGTTGGTCAACCACGCGCACCGGCGTCCCAACCGATGTTTGATTAAACAATTGCTCAACATCTTCTGGATACAACCTGACGCAGCCATGGCTGACCTCCATGCCGACACCGTAGGGTTTATTCGTGCCATGAATCAAATAGCCCTCAAAACCCAGCCTTAATGCATACAAGCCTAAAGGATTGTTTTCACCTGCGGGAACCACTTTAGGTAATTTGTCGCCTTTTTTAGCATGTTCTTTTAAAACCGACTCCGGCACCGTCCAGCTGGGCCGGGCTTTTTTAGAGACTATTTTAGTTTTCCCGGTCGGAGTTTCCCATCCTTCACGGCCTATACCGACTGGATAGGTCAACACTTTGGCAGTAGCTTTACCTGGAAAATAAAACAGGCGTTTTGCGGCAATATTGAGCACAAGTCCCTGTTTCGGAGCATTAGGCAGAATAAAGCGCAGAGGCAAATTTACCGCCGCAGCCGGTTCAGGAATCCAAGGGTCAACATCAGGATTGGCACGGGTTATTTCATCAAAACCCAAACCGAATTCACGCGCGATGATGGGTAAACTCTCATCGGGTAAAACCTCCGACTGAGCCAGCAGGCCAATCATCGCTTGCTCCCCGGCAATAGTAAACTCATGCCGGGGTATAAATTGCCATTCCTCTTCTTCTTGAGGAAGAGGCGCAATAGTCTGACAACCGCTAAGCACAATGCTGCAGAAAATCAAAAATAAAGGTACCGATCTAGCCGATATAAAATGTTTAAATTTATTGATATGCATACCATTTTTGCCTAAAACAATTTCTCAACCCCTATTATTACAGTCTTATATTGTTGCAATCTTAATAAGGTTTTGATCTGGTCAGCCGTTGCGGGAAGAATCATATAATCCGCAAAAAATTAAAAATACTCAAGCATTCAACAAGATACTCCGTTTTAGAGCATCATCCTGAGGATGAATGGGGGCTTCTAAAAACAGAATCTTTTGAGCCTTTCTTGAATTTTGTAAACTCACATCGGTTTTAGGTTGATTTGATTATTTTATTTGTCAAAAAACCATACTATACCTTTCGCACTTCAAATTTCGGCAGTGCCTAAGGAGGCAACGGGTTGTTCGGCAAAGGCTTTGCCAGCATGGATGTTGGCATAGAGTCTACATGGATGGTTTTACGGCGTCCTTTGACGGGCACCCCGGTGCCGATTTTCGATCTACGATGGGTATAACTTGACATATTGACTTTCTACTGATAAGAAGGGCGTCAAAATTAGAATAATAACAATAATCTTCAAAGAGGAAAGACAATGGAAACAGGGGCCGATTTTGATACACATCAGGTATTGCTGAATAAACTTAGCAAACTTGAAGAGCAAATTAACTCATTGACCGATGAGCTACAAAACAAACAATTAAGCAACTTCGATCTTCAAAGAAAAATTGAGGATCAGCATCAGCAGATCGCCGCGCTTGAAGCTCAACTCAATTCCAGCCTACCCCCACTTTTTCTTAGATCTTACCGTCAAATAAATGGTCAGTTGGCACTCATTCCCAAACATATCGACTGGCACAAAATGAGCGAAATCCTGGTGCCGCTTGAAAGGTTACTGACCGCTGCCAAATTACAACTCATCCACCTCAAAGGAGTATTCAATTCGTCTGTAATGATGCCGATGATTTATGAATTGAAGCGTTTTCTGTTCAGCGTAAGCCGGTATCTTGATGAAATAAAGCGTTATGTGCCAAATTGGATCAAAGATCCTCTGGAACAAATGGTGGACAAGTACGCTGAACAAGTGAAGACAGCTTATGAAAAATCGCTTCAGTTTATAGAGGCCCGACTGATTAGACCTCTGATGGAATTGATAGATATTGCCCTTTTTCATTGCCAGGAATTTTATGCACTGGCTAAAGAAACGGCCATCGAAACTCAAAAAAATCTGCTTGAAAAAACTCGGGCGTTGACCCGTGATCGCGATGATAGCTCTAAAGAGGGCGGCACTATTTCCAGACAACCGCTTACCCATTTACATGCCTGATTGGACTGCCGTTTAATCATAATGCGGCTTTAAGAGTACCTGACGTACTATTAGCAACCAGTATTGGATCCACAAAAATCAAAGTTGATGCTTCTTGTAGGTTGTGGTTGGCGATAGCCAACTCAACATTTCAAGGCCAAGATGTTAATTGTTGGGTTGCGAAAAGCAGGCAACCCAACCTGGGTGCTTAGTGGTCTTGATGCTTACTTTTTGATGCTTTTGTAACCTTCTTCGGTTTCACGCATGATTTTTTGTCCTTCTTCAATCAAACGACGGCCTTCTTCCATTTTCGCCTGTGCCTCTGCCTGTATTTGCTGACCTTGATCAACCATTTGCTTGCCTTGTTGCCAGCGGCTGCCCAATTGAGCTATGCCCTGACTTTCCCGCAACATCAGATCCCCTGACACAAGCTGGCCATTTACAGGCGGCGGCTGATCGGACGCGCAACCGGTCATTAACAAGGCCAAGCCCAGAATATATTTAGGTTGTATAAATTGAACCTGTTTGAACATACTTACTTCCTCTTACTAAAAATATCTTTAAAAATACGAACATTAGTTTATTGATTGCTGATTCTAAATAAATTCACTTGAATGAATTCTTAACGGCTGAATGAGGGATTCGATTTTCCTAAGATAGTTGCCAAATATTGCAAAATGAATCAACGCTTGCAACCGATTTTTTTAATACGGACCCACTTTAAGCAGCGCTGAATCAGCAACGGAATAACGTTTCAAGGCCGCTAAAATTGTGTCCAAAGACAAGTCATTTTCGGTGTTTACCGTGAGCGTATGCGCCAGCTCTTCTTCAGTCAAAGGTTCAAATGTCTGCATCTGCAGACGCATCACCTCAGCTGTCGCCTCCGAAGGATCGCTATGCTGGCGGCTTCGATGATCAATTCTTTGACTCATCACGGGCTCTGAAGCTTCACACTGTAAAATCAGAAAATCCGCATTCATAGCGTGGGCTAATTGATAAAAAAGCGTGCGTTGCTGTATTTTAAGAAAGGTGGCATCAACCATTAACGGGAAGCCTTCCCTCAGTGTCAGGATAGTTGTCGCCTCTAAAATTTTATAGAGGTACAAAATGCAAACCCGTTATAGTGAAGAATTTAAACAGCAAGCCCTGAGTAAAGTATTGCAACGCGGTGATAAAAGTATTCAATCGATTGCCGATGAATTGACTATCAGTGTGTTTACTCTGAAAGGCTGGCTTAAACAGACACGATCCAAATCAACAACAAACACTATGAATCAACAACGTCCTAAAGACTGGACTCGGGAACAACGGTTTGAAGCCTTGCTAGCCAGCGCGGGCTTGGAAGGCGAAGCACTCAATGCCTTTTGCCGTGAACGAGGCTTGTTTACCCATCACCTGCAAACGTGGCAACAAGACTTTATTAAACCTCTTGAGGCCACCGAACCCAGCCAAGTCTCAAGGAAAGCCTTGAAACCCTTGGAGAACGAGATTGCACAACTGAAGAAAGACCTGCAACGCAAGGAGAAAGCCTTGGCAGAAGCCGCCGCTTTGTTGATTCTTCAAAAAAAGTGCCACGCGTTCTGGGAGGAAAAGGCGCCATGATCCCTCTTGCAGAACGCACCCATTTACTCACCTTATTTAACGAAGCGTTTGATCACGGAGCCCGTAAAGCCAAAGCTGCCGAGGTGATGGGGCTACCGCTACGCACATTACAACGTTGGCAACGTCCCGAAGCCGTGCCGGTTGACGGTCGCACGCGCCGTCAACACGTGCCTTGTAATCGTTTGAGTGACGAAGAACGCGCTCAGGTATTAGCCCTAGCCAACAGCGATGAGTTCAAAGACAAAACACCGCATCAGATCGTGCCGATGTTGGCCGAACGCGGCGAGTATTATGCCTCGGAGTCGACGATTTACCGCATTTTTCGCGAGGCGAAACAAGTCAAACACCGTCATGCCTGCCGTCCATCGGTCGAGCGTAGTAAGCCGAAAGCCCTCATCGCGACGGCACCGAAACAACTGGTGAGTTGGGATATCACCTATTTGACCAGCCTCATCAAAGGCCAGTTTTTCTATCTGTATCTGTTCATGGATATCTTCAGTCGCAAGATTGTCGGCTGGCAAGTTTATGAACAAGAAAACAGCGAACTGGCGGCCGATCTGATCACGGATCTCTGCCAACGAGAAGGGATTCCACCGCACCAGTTGGTGTTACATTCCGACAACGGCAGCCCGATGAAAGGGGCAACGCTGCTGGCAACCTTGCAGCAGCTTGGCGTCACACCCTCACGGAGTCGCCCGGCGGTGAGTAACGACAACCCGTATTCCGAGTCGTTGTTTAAAACGCTGAAATACGACGCCCAGTATCCGACCCAACCGTTTGCCTCGGTCACCGCCGCCAGGGACTGGGTAACCGACTTTGTCGCCTGGTACAACCATGAGCATCGGCATAGTGGCATTCAATTTGTAACGCCTGAGCAACGCCACAGGGGTGAAGATCGGGCGATCCTGAAGCAACGCAAGGCCGTTTACGAGGCCGCTAAAGCCAAAAAACCGGAGCGCTGGAGTCGTAATACCCGAAACTGGGAATGGCAGGCAGAAGTCTGTTTAAATCCCGATAAACCGAGCGATAGTGCGGTAAAAAATACCGACACTACCGTTCATTAATTTTCAACTCATGCGACAACTACGTTGACATTTACCGCCTTCGGCAAGCACGTCTCCTGCAATAGTAAGAAGATGCCGATAAACCTGATCTCTGGATTGATCGGAATAAAGTCCCTCTCCGGGGGGGTCTTGATGGGGCTGATTAGAAAAAGTCTGTAATCGTTTTCGCTCAATATCGGATCTCACCCACAATGACCCCAGCTGCTCAGCTAAGGCTTTGCAAAGTGTTGACTTGCCGCTTCCTGAAAAACCGCAGGTGATTATTAATACGGGCTTCTTTTTTTGACTGAATTGCCCGGCCAGCTTTAAATAACTATGAAACGCAGCCAATGCCTTCTCTTTTTCCAGCACTGACTGAGCCTGTTGCCGTTTGAACAAGGCCACCTTGGCCAGTACCATGGCCCGATAGACCAGATAAAAACGAAAGAGCCTGATGCCTTGATAATCTCCGGTCAGCTGTAAATAATGATTAACCAGTCTGATGCTCTGCCTCATCAATCCGGAATGAGCGAGATCCATGACAATGAAAGCCAGCTCGCTGATAACGTCAATCCAACGCAGTAAGGGGTTAAACTCAAGGCAATCAAAAACAATCAGCTGTCCTTTGTGCAAGGTCATGTTGCCTAAATGCCAATCGCCGTGACATTCACGAACAAATCCTTCTGCTTTGCGGGCTTCAAACCAACTGCGTTTAACGGCCAATTCATTAGCAGACCAGGCAGACAGCTCGTCCAGATCTGTCAAATCCGGCCCGGAACCGAGCAACAAGCGGACTTGCTGAAAGTTCTCATCACTGCGATAAGCTATCTCTTCGATTTCGCCGTAAGGTGAGGCACTATCTGCAATCGCACCGGCCAGATGAAAACGCCCCATTTGTGAGGCCATTTCATCGATTTCCTCATGACTTAAACACCCGCTTTCAACCCGTTGGGTCAATACATCGCCGCCGTTAAACTGAAGCATCTTGACAGCATATTCGATAGGCTCTCCGTCACCTTCCATTTCAGGCTTTTCGAAAGACCCGGTAATGGCAACTACGCCAAGATACACTTGCGGCGACAGGCGCTGATTGAGTCGGAGTTCTTCCTGACAATAAAAAGCCCGTTTTTCGAGGCTTGAAAAATCCAGGAAGCCAAAATTGACCGGTTTCTTGATTTTGTAAGCAAAAGCGCCGGTCAGAAAAACCCACGAAATATGCGTTTCTATCAGTTTTACCGAATCCACTTTATGCCGATACGCTTGTGCCTGGGTCAAGCCATCGATCATCAGCATTAATGACGCATCAAATTCGGGTAAAGTCATAACGGCTTCATTCAACTGACCGGCTTTTATTTTTGCGTTTCACGCCGGATCAGTAAAACACTCTGAACGAACGTTGAATCTGCTCAAACTCATAAAGGTAAGGCTGAGCTACGTCACGGTTATTGGCAATGACCAGTAAATCATGCGAAAACACCGACGTGTTATACCAATTGAAACTGCCTTCCAGTACGATGGAATCGTCAATAATGCAGTATTTGGAATGAATCGGCGAATAAGGGACGGCTAGATCATCCTGTCCGTAAACCAGACCCACGGCAATCCCGACTGACTTTAGACGCTGCACGGCAGGTAATAAAGGACGGTTCAACTCATCGGCCATTGACCTTTCCACACCCACACGCCCCTGTCTGGCCAGGTGTCCATTGAACAAAACATGCACATAAACGCCACGGTCATAAGCATGAATCAGTGCATCAACCACACTATCGCCATGATCGCCCAATAGATCACCCATCAAAAACAGGCTGAGCTTGATGGAGTGTCTGGCGCGATGTATTTCGGCCAGAATAGCGTGGTGCGGCCGGTAATTTTTGCCGTTCAGCATCGTGTGTCTGCCGAATGTATAAAGCAAATTGAAATGGCTCAACGGATCAATCCCGTACCGCTGTATCACGCCGCCGCGCTGGCTTTGGAAAATATTATCCAGCAAACGGCATACGCCCCTGGAATGGAACGTCATGCCCGATTCCCAGTTAGCCCACCAGCGATCAAAGGTAATATTGAACGAACCCAGTATCGCGTCTTCATCATTAAAAATAACAAATTTGGTGTGCATATCCGGCTCCACTTCGATCAAGTGGTGCTTAGGCGTACAGAAAACGCCAACCAACTCGATGCGGGAGCGCTTTAATCGCGCATAATTATCGCTATGGGTTAAGGTCATTTTGCGCCAGTCAACGATAACCTGCACCCATACCCCTTGCTCACGAGCATGAATCAAATGATTGATAAAATCGTAATCATCAATACAGTCAACGCTTACCTTGATCGTACAAAAACGATCCGGTTGATTACGTTTGGCCTGTATGACTTTATCGATATGATCGTGAATAAAGCGCTTGGGATGATAAGGGTGGTAAAGCTGCCCTTTCGTAAATTTAGGCGTGAGATTAAGAGATTCGAAATGGTGGTTGTACCAATCGACATCCGTTTGTAACTCCGCGGCATTCAGTTCGTAGGTACGAAAATGATTTGGGGTCGCCCATTCGTCGGAGAGCGCGCGGTATTGAGGCTGATCATTCCGTAACTGTTGCCAGTCCATGAAAATATATTCATTTTGCGATGCAATGGAATGCTCATCGACATGCACGACAAACGAGAATTTGACACAGCTGATATAGCCGAAATGAGAAGAAAATGGCAGAACTACAAAATCCCGAGTCGCACGTCTATGGAAATTCCATTGAATATCATAAGGGTCCGTATCGACAATATAGGTCTCGCAGACATTGTCTCGCTCACGGTAAACTTTGATGATGACTTTAATATTGGCTTGAACACCTTGGTACACATCAAAATCAATTTTCCCCCAACGAACGAAAAACTCGTCTTTAAAGTCATTGACGCGTGAGAAATACCCACCCAAATTGCCGTGAACAGGAATGGCGAAATGTTCGGCCAATTGCATATTTACCTCTTGAAATAACTGATCGATGGTTAATCGAAAGCGGGCTGTAGACCCTTGAACTAAAAAAAATATCTTGCTTAAACGTTTACTTGGGTTCGAACGTCATGTAATAACCGCAATGATCCGAGACAAAGCCATAATCTTTATCGGTAAATACGGTCCGTCCCGAGGTCACCTTAAGTTCACTGGCTTTGTTCATAAAGATATAGTCTATACGGTAATCATCCGCCATGTAATCATGCCAATAGGGGTCATTGACCCTGAATACTTTTTCGAACACTCCATGAGCTGTAGCTTCCAGGTATTGATCTTCATACGCATTCGAGTTTACGACAAGATCGTAACCGCTTGATCCGGCCACAATATTAAAATCCCCGCATAACAAAGTCGCTTTGATACGGGAATTGTGATTGTGCTGAGCCCAGTCGTTCAAACGATTGAACTGAGTTTCAAAACCATCCTCCAGCCAACTCAAATGGGCAGAATAAACGTTCACCAAGCCGATCAAGGGTATATTGAACTGACCCATGACCACTTTTCTGGAATGAATACTGTAAGCATCATGACTGTCCGAAACATAACGTGCATCCTGTTTGATAAACGGAAAACGGCTTAAGATTGCAACCCCTTCCCGGTATTTATCAAAGCCCAAATGCGCCCAGTCAGTATAAATATGAAACGGCTCGGGAAGCCGTTCATTAATAATTTTCGCCGAGTTGTTCTCCCAATCGCCCATGCCGTCATTCCAGGGTTCGGCCACTTCCTGTAGGCAGACGATATCGGCTTTGACGTCATCAATCGCTCTGGCGATTTGTGACAACTTGTAATCCTGATTATCTTCCTGGTAGCAATGCAAATTAAGAATCAGAATTTTTAACGGATCATGGCTGAGAACATAATTGCGGCCGTGATTATTATCCCAAATAATCTGGTGCTCGGTTTCGAAGCTGACCGCATATTCAAGCCGGAAACACTGCCCCGCCCTGATCCAGCCTTTCCAGATCGCAATGTCGTATTGATTTGGATTTCTGGCATTACTTTGCGTCGTTTTATCCCAAAACATTGATTTAAAATGACACGCAGTTTTCTGCGAATGTTTCCATCGGTCGGTAGACCAGTGAATATAGACTTGACCCTGACCCAAAGACTGCCTGACCGCTACCGTGACCGGAATAAATTTCTGCCCTTCCTGAAAACCGCCGGCAAACTCAATATTTAAAACCGGCGCATCCGTCAGTAATTGAACACCGGAATCGGCCTGACTCGAATAATTGAAGCCGTGATTATTGTCCCAGAATTCCTGGCCTGCGACGCGATAGCGCACTGCAAATTCAATATTTCCGGGCAAAGGGCGCTTGATAGTTCTTTTGAAATGAGCCTGAACGTACCAATATTCCTGATTTTCACCAGCCGAACTATGGAACAAAACGGGCAATGTCTGCCACACACCGTCTTCACCGGCCCAAATGATTTCAACGGCTTTATCGTAACCGACATTTTCAATGGTCATAAAAAACGCCAGCGTTTGCTGAACCGTTTTTTTGCTTCGGCCGAAAACATTACTTACATAAATCAGCTTGATTTTGTCCATTGACTCGTCACTCATTTTTAAATGCTTAGCTAAATTAGCGCTGAAACCATGATACAACAACACAGTAAGAGAAAAACTAAAAAAATGAGCTTAAATAATCAATGCAAAATTTCTATTAGCACTAACAAACGCTAAACTAACAGGCAACCCAGACCCGCTGGATTATTCATTCCTTATAACAAACGACTGAAAGCTATTGTGACAACCTTATTCCCCCTGCCCCAAAATCATCCGCAACGCTTTGTCCTGCATAACGAAGTGCATGCCCGTGCTTCTCTGACCCTCGACTTACCGATCAGAGCCAGCCATCTCGCCTTGTTATTGACGAGTGATGAAAAACAGCGTGAGCGCGAGCACTTGAGCAAACTTTGCCAGCGCTACGGCAAACCCAGCCCGGAAAAAGACGCCGATCACCTCAGTGCAACCTTTGATAATTTTCAAATCCGCTGGGAACAACATGGAGAATTCAGCACCTATACTTTTTATGTACAAAACATCCCCAGCGATCCGTTTTCAGAACCCGCGCTTAAACAAGTCCCTGTGGATTGGCTATCCGGATTACCTGGTCAGATGATGGTTGCCGCTCATGCGGCGATTAAATCGGCACCGGCTCCCGATGAGCAAGAGGAAACTGATTTATCCCCGATTGCCGCTCATTTTTCCAATAATCCGGTTGTAGGTTCCAAAGTGACAGGCGGCGCAGCACAGGTTTTCACTGACTTTAAAATTCATGTAGACGGCTTTAGCCGCTTTCTGATTATCAATCACAGCTTAAGAACCGAACAGGCAGGACGCTTATTACACCGCTTGTTTGAGATTGAAGTTTACCGGGTCATGGCCTTACTGGCTTTCCCGATTGCCAGAAAGCTGGCTCCGGATTTAAAACAAGCGGACCGCAAACTCTACACCATCACCAATGCGATGGCGCAATCAGACAACAGCAACGATGCCCAACTTCTGGATGAGCTTACAGCACTGGCTGCAGAAATTGAAAATCATATCTCCAGCAATCATTTTCGCTTTGCCGCCGCCGGTGCTTATTATCAGCTGGTCGGGCAGCGCCTTGAGGATTTACGAGAAGTCAGAATACAAGGCATCCAGACCTTGGGTGAATTTATCAAACGGCGGATGGAACCCGCGATCAATACCTGCCAGTCGACCTCCAAGCGGTTCAAATCGCTTTCGGAAAGAGTCGGCAATACCAGCCAACTGCTCCGGACCCGCGTTGATATTGTCATCGAACGGCAAAATCAGGGCCTGCTGACTTCTATGGCGTTAAGGGCAAAAATGCAATTTCGAATGCAACAAACCGTTGAAGGAATTTCCATCGTAGCGATTACTTATTACGCCGCCGGCCTGATCGGTTCAATCGCCAAAGCCCTGCACGCGGCAGGCTGGCATGTCGGTCCGGAAATAGCGGTGGGGGTATCGATACCGGTTATCATGATAGCCGTTGCTCTGGGTCTTAAACGGATTCATAAAATTATTGAGAGCACGACGGAGGAGTAAACTCTCTTCTTAATTATAAATCAAACCGCGCAGATCAAATGATGAACGACTCGCCGAATAATTCACCGTTACGCTATTTGATTCCCGCTACGTTATTGACCGGGCTTTTAATGCTGGGCTATTGGGTATTAAGCGATTTTTTGCAATCATTGACGTGGGCGTTTATCTTGGTTTACTCGACTTGGCCGATTTATCGCCGAGTGCGGACTTTTCTTAAGGGTAACGCAACGGTGAGCGCACTGTTGATGACCAGCGTCACCGCCGCCTTAATCTTTGTTGTTGTGTTCTGGATGGCTGCAGTGTTACAGGAGGAACTAAAAATAGCGTATCAGGCGATAGTCGTCGATTTATTGCAAGACCCTTACGAATTGCCGGAATTCATCCGACATATTCCCTGGGTGGGTGATTATTTGCAGGAACGGCTGGACTATGTGGTCAGCGACCGAGCCGGTGTGAAGGCTCAACTCGCGGATTGGGCCAAGCAATGGCTGGGTTATCTGGGCAAGATTTTAGGGGGTATCGGTCATTACATAATGAAACTGGCGGTTGTGACCGTTACCGTCTTTTTCTGCTTCCGCGATGGCGAAAAAGTAATCGAACAACTCCGCAAAGGTTTGGTCCGTTTTCTGGGCAAGCATCGAAATATTTATCTGCCGGCTATTGCCAATACCACCAGCGCAGTGGTTTACGGACTGGTTCTTACCGCTCTAAGCCAGGGTGTTTTGGCAGGTCTGGGGTTTTATTTCGCCGATGTTAATGCCCCTGTATTGTTCGCGGCACTTACCGCACTACTCGCCATGGTGCCCATGGTCGGCGCAGCCTTGATCTGGCTACCTATCGGCATCGCACTTATCATAATGGATCGGGTTACGGATGGCATAGGCGTGCTTCTTTGGGGCGGATTGGTCGTCAGTACCGTGGACAATGTCATCCGGCCGCTAATCATCAGCGGAGCGGGAAAGGTGCCTTTTTTAGTCGTCTTCTTCGGCGTGTTGGGCGGCTTATCCGCTTTCGGAGCCCTTGGTCTTTTCCTAGGCCCGATCATATTGGCGGTTTTGTTGGCGGTATGGCGAGCATGGCTGGAGCAACAAAACGAAGAGCAATAACATGGCGATAAGGACCCATCAAAAAAGTACCGCCAGATCGAAGTAGGCGCTACATCTCAAATCGTTGGCACAGCCGAACGTGATTACTATATTCCTAAAAAAAGCCAGGGATGAGAAAGGGTAGCGACTCCCCTATAACAATTACCGCTTTATCACTATTCTAACAGCAAGACCTCTATACTCTGACGCTCTTCGTCTGTCAGTTCAAACTCGAAAATCTGCAAATCCTCTGACATATGTTTTAGCGAGGTGGTGCCTGTTAATGGAATGATGTCAATTTGGCTCAAATAGCGGAAAAAGATTTGCGCTGCGGTGCGCCCGTGTTTTGCCGCCAGTTTTTTTAGAACCTCATGGCCCAGAACATGAGGGTTTGCCGTCAACGTCCAAAAGCTTTGATAGATGATGTGCTGTTGTTTGCAAAATTCACGGATACTGCGGTCATAGTGTTTATCGGCATAAAATCGGTTTTGCAGCACAGCCGGCTTGATTGATGCCTGCCTGTATAAATACTCAAGTTGCTTGAGATCATAGCAATTGCTGATGCCCATCTGTTTAACGCCCCCTTCAGTGAAGATCCTCTCCATTGCCTGCCAGACCTCCAGCAGTTGCTGAGTATCAGCCAAAGGCGAATGCAGCACCAGACAATCCAGGTATCCGGTTTTGAGGTTAGTCAGCGACACCTCAAACGATTGGGCCACCTGCTCACTGAGACTCGCCTTGGCATCATAAGGCACCTGCAAGGGATCTTGTCCGTCTAACGGGGTAAACTTGGTCTGCAAATATAAATCGCTGCGCTCCAAACCCTCTCCCAGTGACGCCACCACACCGTCACCGACCCCGGCTTCGTTATAGTGCTTGGGCTGACAAGCCGTATCGATACCTCTGAATCCCTGTTGGATGGCCTGCTGCACCAGCGCAGCGGTGCGCTCTTTCTTCCAGGCCGTCCCGTAAATAATTCGAGGCATTCTTACGTTATAGGCGGAAGTCAAATAGTGGTTTTGGTTCATGGGGAGACAATCTCAAAAATGACGTGTAAAAGATACCTGCATACTTATAACCTTCAGCCAAATTGAGTTGACTCAGCGTTACCACCTAGGTCCCGTTAGGATGCAGCGGCCTACCGGTGTCTTTTCAGTGGCTTCCCGACGATTTAAGCATATCGCCTAACCCGGCTTACGGCTTTGCTTTTTAGCCTTAATGGTATTGTAGATTTTGTAGCAGAGAATGGAACCGGACAAAACGAAGGTGATTAAGTTGGCCATGATAATGGCATAATCTTGTTTTTGAATGCCGTAGACTAACCATAAGAGAACACCCAGCGTAAACGCGCTGTACATCCCCAATGAAAGTGATTCGGTATTGCGGGTTTTGATCGTCAGTATGGCTTGGGGCAGGAATGAGGCAGTCGTCAAAGCTGCGGCAATATAGCCCACTAAATCCGGCATTAATGTCATCATTACTTATTTCATCATTTTGTAAGCGATGCCGCCAATCACGACGATGGCAACCAAAGCCCAGCCTATCCAGTCCATATATCTGCGTAAATTTGACTCCAGCTTTTCTCCGCCAGCCGCTATCAGTAACGAAACCAGAAAAAACCGGCCGCCACGGCCAATCAAAGAGGCCAGCACAAACGGAATAAACACCATGTTCAAAGCGCCGGCTGCAATAGTAAAAACTTTATAGGGTATCGGCGAAAAGCCGGCAACAAAAACAGCCCAAAAACCCCACTCGCCAAACCAGACGATGGCTTTTGTATAATTTTCCCAGTAATGCGTGGTTTTGAGCCATGGTTCTATATTATCAAACAGAAAATAACCTATTTCATAACCCAAAACACCACCCAGGACCGACGCAATCGTGGTCCAAAGGGCGAACCGAAAAGCTTTGGAGGGCTGAGCCAAGGCCATGGGCGCCAGCATCACATCCGGCGGTATCGGAAAAAAAGAGGACTCGGCAAAACTTAAGATACACAGATAGGTCAATGCGTTGCGATGTTTGGACCAAAGCAGAACCCGGTCATAGAGTTTTTTAAACATTCGGTTATTGCCTTCCTGGGAGTAAGGGGACAAAGCTGACAGGTTCCATCGCTTCAACTTTAAAATCATTTTCAGTTCGGGTGACTCGCTGCAAAACCTGCCCCCCCGCTTTGCCTATGGGTATCAGCATCGTCCCGCCAACTGCCATTTGCATTAATAAATTTTCAGGAATTTCCGGCGGCGCTGCTGTCACCATAATACCGTCATAAGGCGCATGTTCTTCCCAACCCCAACCGCCATCACTGTGCAAATAACTGACATTTTTTATTTTGATTGACCAGAGCAGGTTCTTGGCCTTTTTTTGCAAAGGCTGTATCCGTTCGACGGTATACACATGATCAATCAATTGCGCCAGAATAGCCGTTTGGTAACCGCAACCGGTACCGATTTCCAGCACCTTGTTCAAAGGACCGGGAGCCAGCAAGAGTTCCGTCATTTTTGCGACGATATAAGGCTGCGAAATCGTCTGGTTATAGCCTATTGGCAGTGCAGTATCTTCATAAGCCCGGCTGGCCAGTGCTTCATCCACAAACAAATGCCTGGGAGTATTGCGCATTGCATCCAAAATCTTACGATTAGTGATGCCCTGCTCTTCCAGCCTACTTATCATGCGTTCACGGGTCCGCATGGAGGTCATACCTATGCCGTTGACATTTTGCTTCATAACCAGGCTCCCTCATGGGGTAGCCAGTTTTTCAATCCATCAATACGATCATGCCAGGTCAGATCCAATTGCAGCGGCGTTACGGATACATAACCGGCTTTAACGGCATAAAAATCGGTACCGGGGCCCGCATCCTGCTCAGGACCTGGAGGCCCCACCCAATAAATCAGCCGTCCCCGGGGATCATGACTACTGATCATGGCTTCAGCTTTATGGCGCTGACCCAGGCGCGTTGCCTGAAAGCCTTTCAATTCGAGCAAGGGCAGATCGGGTACGTTAACATTCAGTAAAGTGTCCTGGGGTAAAGGCGAATCAATCAATCGTTTCAGAATTGTTACAGCAACATGCGCGGCTGTATCAAAGTGCACAGGATCACTGGACGCCAAAGAGATAGCAACGGCGGGCAAGCCCAAAAAACGACCTTCTGTAGCAGCGGCTACGGTACCGGAATATAAAACATCATCACCCAGATTTGCGCCGTGATTGATGCCTGCAAAAACCATATCCGGTTCCTTGTCCAACAATCCGGTTATTGCCAAATGAACACAATCAGTCGGAGTTCCATCGACTTTGACAAAACCGTTCTCGCCTATTTGAGCCCGCAACGGCATTTCAAGAGTTAGCGAATTGCTCGCAGCGCTTCTATTTTTATCGGGGGCTACAACCGATATTTCTGCATATTTGTTTAATGCATTGGCTAATGCAGCTAAACCCGGCGCTAGATAACCGTCATCATTACTCAACAGAATGTGCATTTCAGTTCGCTCTGAACAACAATAAGCTATAAAATCAGCAATGTTAGCAACTTATCAAAGCAAAATCAGCTCACGTGAGAAAAAAAAACATAACACCTGAAGACAGGGAGTTATTTAGACAATCGGTAGGCACCGTAAAATCGATAAAAAACGACCGGATTGCTGTAGATAACGGGAAGAAACCCAAGCCCATACCCAGAACTCAAGCAGCTGAAGTTGAAAACGTGTTGAATCATGAAATCGGCGTAACAGAAATGTTGAGCCTGGAAGATACGCTCAGTTTCATTAGCCCCGGCCTGCAAAAAAATGTTTTAAAAAAATTGCGGCACGGCAATTACGGACTTGATGCGGAAATTGATCTGCATGGCTTAACCAGTCAGGAAGCCAAACGGCAACTGCTGGATTTTTTGCATCGCGCCGTCCAGGAAGGCTGCCGTTGTGTGTGTATTGTGCACGGCAAAGGCTACCGGTCTCCTGACAACCACCCGATTCTGAAGAATAATCTTAATCTATGGCTTAGGCAGCATAAGGAGGTTCAGGCGTTTTGCTCTGCACCACCCAGACAAGGCGGCACAGGTGCCGTTTTTGTGTTACTGCAACTGGCGGAAAAATTTAACCGCCAGGAAGAAATGAATGACCGTTAGTTAAGCGAGCAACCGCACCCCGCCTGCCCGACGTTAAATTAGAGTCCCCAAACCTCAGTCGACAGTCCATTCAACCAATCCACTGTAAGCGGTGCCTATGACTAACAGCCCGAAGACGATGCGGTACCAGGCGAAAACGGTGAAATCATGATGACTGATGTAACGAAGCAAGCCTCTTACTGCCAGTAAGGCACTGAAAAAAGCCGCCAGAATTCCGACACCGAAGATAGGTAAATCGTCACTGTTCAAAAGCTCATGGTGTTTGTATAAATCATAGAGACTGGCAATAATCAGCGTGGGTATCGCCAAAAAGAATGAAAATTCAGTTGCTGCTTTGCGTGATAATCCGAAAAACAAGCCGCCGATAATCGTAGAGCCTGAGCGGGAGGTTCCCGGAATGAGCGCCAAAGCTTGAGCAAACCCCAGTTTTAAAGCATCCGACCAGCTTAAATCCTCAACTTCGTGAATGCGGACGGTGTGTTCTCTTTTTTCAGCCCAAAAAATAATAAAGGCACCGACGATAAAAGCGGTTGCAACCGGTATTGGTTTAAACAAATAGGCTTTGATCAAACTACCGAATAACAAACCGAGAATGGCAAGCGGCATGAATGCAATCGCCAGATTCAATGTAAATTTAACCGCAGCCGCTTCCCATTTGAACAAGCCCCGGATCACCGAACCGATTTTAACCCGGTATTCCCAGCAGATAGCGAAAATGGCGCCCGTTTGAATGACTATTGAAAAAACCTTGCTGGTTTCGCCGGTGTAGTTCAGCAAATCACCGGCCAAAATAAGATGGCCCGTACTGGAAATAGGCAAAAACTCGGTCAGCCCTTCTACAATACCCAATATGATTGCTTTTACCGCTAAAATTAAATCCATTCTTTCCTCGTTTTAATGCTTGATAATTTCTCGTAATACCGCCGTGGCATAACTTCCCGCCGGTAAAGTAAAACTCAGTTCCAACTCATTTTCAGTTAAATACTGCCAACTCAAAGACTCCACATTGATGCGAAGCGGCCGGATATCGGGTTCAAGACCGGCATCGCTCAAGCCCTGAGCTAACTCAGATAAACAGGAAGGTAAAGATGGATCCAGATAATCATCCATCTTCATGCCTTTGCCCCATAAAAAAACCGCAGGATGAATCTGTTTTGCCGATAAGCGCTTCACTATCGTTTCATCCGGCTGTTCCATTGTAAAAAAGCTGTGTGACAAATCGAATACATAAGTATCTCCAGGCAGCGGCTGATTCCAGGTATTTTGCGCCACACGCCGGGCCAGCAAGCAATTGAACAAATACGATCTTGCTGCCGATAAATAAATACTGCGCTGTTCGCGCTTGCATTTCATGCCTTTGAACATCGCCAAGGCTTTAGTTACATTTTGCCCACCATGGCCGAAACGCTGTTCGCCAAAGTAATTGGCAATGCCTTCTTTTTGCAGGGTTTCCAGGTGGCTTTGCGTCAGCGCTTTTTCGCCTTGCCACTGCCGGATAACAATTTTAAAACGATTGCCCGACAGTACACCGCGTTTTAGTTTCCGGGCATGGCGCACTTCCTGAAGCACACGCATCGTATCCGTTTCTATGAATGACCAATCCGGAGCTTGCTTACCGGGCAACCAGACACTGAACCACTGCGTGGTTACGGCATGCCGGTCTTTTAATCCGGCATAGCTCACATCCTGTTGCCTGACGTCTGCAAAACGAGCGAGACAGCGGGCTACATATTCGGTATTTTCGCCTGATTTTTCGATCTGCAGAAAAACGTGTTCCCCTTCACCGGAGGGTGAAAAAGACAGATTTTCATATACGGAAAAATCTTCCGGTCTATCCCTAATGGTGCCCTGTCCGGCAGGACCGCCCAATACATAAGGCCAATCGGGCAATTCAATCGGAGTTACGAAATTATTTTGAGAGTCTTGGGTCAAGGCGAAACCATTAAGGTTTGTAATGTTCAAAGGAATTATAGACAAGCTCCCACCAGATAGTCAGCATCTGCAGGTCAACGCTAAAATGCAGCGGATTTTTGTCCGACGTGCTGTAAGGTCTGATCACATAATAACACGGCCATGGGCTTAACTGGACAATCGCGCCTTCGCTGTCTATTATGCAGGTCCTGATTATGAAGAAGAAAAATTAGGCCTTCCTTATCTTTCGGTTACTAAATAGCGATGGCTGATGTTTATACGACATGGGTATTAATATGGATCATTCGAACCAGTTTAAACAATTCAACATCGCTCACCAACACAAAAACCGGCTTCGTATTATTGCTCATTGCCTGATTAAAGACGACGAACGCGCACTGATTTTGCGCATCCTGTTACTGAAACGCGAAGCGATCAAAGACGTCAAGATTGTTCCTGACATTGGATCAGTCACCCTACGCTATGATGCGGTTCAACTTCCGACAGCCAATCTGCTGATGCTGCTTGAGGCCATCCTGACGAACGTCGGGTTAAAACCCAAACAAGTCATAGATGCGTTGGGGATCAAAAAAACGGCACTCCAGGGTTCAGCAAAAACAATCAATTTTGCTATCCAGGGCATGAGTTGTTCGTCTTGTGCTTTATATATCGAAATGATGCTGAAGCGAGACCCGAAAGTGTCTCATGCTTCGGTTAATTTCATCACTCAAACAGCCAGCGTAACCGGCACTCTGTCCAAAAAAGAACTGTTCGCGCTTATCAATGCCAATGGCTATCAGGCCGTTTCCATGGACACGCTCAGTGAACGCAAGGAAATGTTCAGGCTGGAAAACCGGCATCGCCAAGAAGCCCGAAAACAACTTATCATCGCTGCCGCATTAAGCTTGCCTATTCCGTTACTGAGCATTTTTGGCAAGCGCTCCCTGCCCGTTATTTTGATCCAGGCAACGCTGAGTTCAATCGTGGTATTTTGGAGTGGCAAAGATTTTTTCAAGAATGCCGCCAGACACGCCAAACAGCGCACCGCGGACATGGATACGCTGATCGCACTGGGCGTTGGCGCCGCCTACCTGTACAGCCTACCCAGTTTGTTCAGACGCAGCAGTCACATTTATTTTGAGGCCGCTTCAGGCATTATCGCCTTTGTTTTATTGGGCCGGTTTCTGGAAGAAGTGGCCAAAGGCGAAGTCCTGAGAGATATTCGCAAACTGGTCAATCAACAACCGCAAGAAGCAACGCTGCTAAAAGGATCGGTCGAAATCCGGATTCCGGTGGAAGACATTGTAGTGGGCGACATTTTGCTGATTCGTCCCGGCGAAAAAATTCCTGCCGATGGCGAGGTCATTAAAGGCTTGTCCATGGTTAATGAAGCCCCGGTGACCGGAACCGGCGCGCCCTGCATTAAAGAGGCCGGCCATCAGGTACTGGACGGCAGCATGAACGGCAGCGGCGTTCTGCAGGTGCGGGCTACGGCGATTGGAACCAATACCGTCTTATCGGGGCTGGTTCATATGGTTGATCAGGCACAAACATCCAAATTACCGATTCAAAAAACGGTGGACAAAATATCGGCCATGTTCGTACCGGCCGTTATTGTTCTCGCCGGTGTCACTTTCGGCGGCTGGCTGTTTAAGGGTGAAAAACTGGCTCATGCGCTGGCCAATGCCATATCGGTATTGCTGATTTCCTGTCCATGCGCGCTGGGCCTCGCAACGCCCGCCGCGACAATGGTCGGTACGGGCCAGGCCGCCAGAAAAGGTATCTATATCAGAAACGGGGTTGCGCTTGAAACAGCCGCGAATTTACAAATTATTATCTTTGACAAAACCGGCACTATTACAGAAGGCAAACCGGAAATCAGCGATCTGTTAAATGTGTCGGCTTGGGATGACGATACATTAATACAACTGGCTGCTTCTGCTGAATTTAACTCTGAACATTTTTTAGCAAAAGCCATAGTCGATTACGCTCGCAGCAAGGACTTGGCTATTCTGGAATCCTCACACTTTCACAGTATTCCTGACCGGGGCGTTCGCGCCACAGCAGGTGAACATGAAGTATTGCTGGGTAATGAACCCTGGTTAAATGAAAAAAATATCGACATCGGCGCGTTAGCGGCAACGGCAAAAAGACTGAGCTCGTTAGGACGAACACTCGTGTTTTTGGCGATTGATAATCAACCTTGCGCGTTATTTGCATTTATCGATCCTATCCGGCCACATGCCCGGGAGGTTATCAAGCAACTGCATGACATGGGCATCCAAACACTGATGGTAACCGGTGATACGGAACAGGCCGCCAATCAAATTGCAGGTGAAGTCGGCATTACGACAGTGATTGCTGATGCCAGTCCGGCCAGAAAACTGAAAATCATTCGTGATCTGCAGAGCCAGGGCAAGCGCGTTGCGATGGTAGGCGACGGCATCAATGATGCGCCGGCTCTTGCTGCCGCTGATGTGGGCATGTCCATAGGCAAAGCTACCGGCATTGCGATTGAAACCTCCGATCTGATTTTGATTAACGGTGATATCGCTCAAGTCGCTGAATCAATAGAATTAAGCGGCAGAACATTGGCTGTCATCAAGCAAAATCTTTTCTGGGCCTTCAGCTATAACGCTCTGGCTATTCCGGTTGCAATGGCCGGACGGCTCAATCCGCTTATTGCATCGGGCGCGATGGCTTTAAGCTCGGTTTCGGTAATAGCCAATTCACTGCGACTCAAAGACAAATAGACACATAAAAGCGTTTAATATGTCTGAATTTATACCTTTCGCACTTCAAATTTAGGCAGTGCCTAAGGAGGCAACGGGTTGTTCGGCAAAGGCTTTGCCTACATGGATGGTTTTACGGCGTCCTTTGACGGACACCCCGGTGCCGAATTTCGATCTACGATGGATATAATTTCTTTATGTTGTAAACCTTGTGCAATAAAGTCTTAGCCAACAAGGCAGATTGTTTATCTATGCATAATCTGCCTATTTGCCTGCCCTAATAGCAAGCAGCTGTGGTAATGACTTTATGGAAATATCTGCTGATTGTGGCGATACCTGATTAATCAACGTCTATTCTGATTAATTTTTTGCATCGCCAATTCCCGGTATGACTAAGGTCTAACCCGCATTAAAAGGATGGCTGCTATGCATAACTCTAAAATCACCATTGACGGCAATGAAGCGGCAGCCCATGTCGCTTATTTAACCAACGAAGTCATTGCCATTTACCCCATCACTCCCGCTTCACCCATGGGCGAATTAGCCGACAAATGGGCTTCAGAAAATCGCAAAAACATCTGGGGCACGACACCCAGCGTCATAGAAATGCAAAGCGAAGGTGGGGCCGCCGGGGCTATTCACGGCGCATTACAGAATGGCGCGCTGGCAACTACGTTTACCGCTTCCCAGGGCTTGCTGCTGATGATTCCCAATATGTACAAGATTGCCGGAGAACTGACTCCGGCCGTTTTTCATATCGCGGCAAGGTCTATAGCGAGTCAGGCTTTGTCCATTTTTGGCGACCACAGCGATGTGATGTCGGCACGGGCGACAGGCTTTGCATTCCTGGCCTCCAATTCCGTTCAAGAGGTCATGGATTTTGCATTGATTGCTCAAGCGGCAACGCTTAAAGCCCGCATCCCTATCCTCCATTTCTTTGACGGTTTCAGAACTTCCCATGAGGTCGCCAGTATAGAGCCGGTCAGTAACGAAACCGTGCGGGCGCTGATCGATGACGATTTTGTTCAGGCACACCGCCAGCGGGCATTGTCGCCGGAACACCCGGTGTTACGCGGCAGCACACAAAACCCTGATGTATTCTTTCAGGCGCGGGAGTCGGTGACACCTTTCTATCAAGCCATGCCGGGTATTGTTCAAGAAATCATGGATCGCTTCGCCGCATTAACCGGCCGTCATTATCATATTTTTGACTACACAGGCCCTGCCGATGCCGATAAAGTCATCATCCTGATGGGCTCGGGCGCTGAAACCGTTGAAGAAACGCTGTATCACCTGAACGAAAGCGGTGAAAAGAACGGCCTGTTGAAAGTCCGGCTGTACCGGCCATTTTGTCCGGAAGCTTTGCTGGCGGCACTTCCTTCAACGGTTCGGAGCATTGCGGTTTTGGATAGAACCAAGGAACCCGGAGCCGATGGAGAGCCTCTTTATAAAGATGTGATCACCGCTGTGGCGCAGGATCAGATGAACGATAATCCGCGTTTTAGCCGCTTACCCCGGGTTATCGGAGGCCGCTACGGTTTATCATCCAAAGAATTTACACCGGGCATGGTCAAGGCCATCTATGATGAATTGAGCCGGACTCAGCCCAAGCAACCGTTTACGATCGGTATTATCGATGATGTCAGCCATACCAGCCTGTCCTGGGATCCGTCATTCAGAAGCGATGCGTCCAAACAAACGTTCAGTGCTATTTTTTATGGCTTAGGCAGTGACGGCACGGTCAGCGCGAATAAAAATTCAATAAAAATTATCGGCGATAAAACCCAAGGCTACGCTCAAGGTTATTTTGTTTACGATTCCAAAAAAGCCGGTGCGGTGACCGTTTCACATTTGCGCTTTGGCAGCGATAAGATTCGCTCCAGTTATCTGATCGAAGATCACGAAGCCCGCTTTGTCGCTTGCCACCAGCCGGTTTTTCTGGAGCGTTACCCGATGCTGGATAAAGCCGCCCCCGGCAGCGTTTTTTTGCTAAACACCGCTTTACCGGTTGAAGAAGTGTGGTCTTCATTGCCCCGTTCCATGCAAACCGCGCTGATAGAAAAGCAAATCGAGTTTTATGTGATCGATGCATATGCCATCGCTCAAGCCTCCGGCATGGGTCGCTTGATCAATACCGTCATGCAGAGCTGCTTTTTTGCCCTGGTCAGTATTATTCCCAAAACAGAAGCCATTGACGCAATCAAGAATGCGGTACAAAAAACCTATGCAAAAGCCGGAAAATGGATTCTGGATGCCAATCTAAAAGCCATAGACGCGGCACTGGCCGGACTCCACAAAGTCGCCGTTCCGGCTCAAGTCAGCAGCACTCATGAAATACCGCATTCTGTCTCAGACGATGCGCCGTCTTTCATACGTGAAGTTACCGGCGAAATCATGTCCGGACGGGGTGACGCCATCCCGGTCAGCCGATTTTCCGCTGACGGCACATTTCCTACCGGCACTTCCCGCCTGGATAAGCGTAATCTGGCATTACAGATTCCGGTTTGGGAGCCGGATATTTGTACGCAATGCGGCAAGTGTGTATTCGTTTGTCCCCATTCGGTCATTCGCAGTAAATTATTTACCGATGACAGCGTTGCCGATGCACCCGAGACGTTCAAGCATGTTCCGGTGCTAAGCAAAGCCTTTGGCAACGGCCTTCAGATCAGTTATCAGGTCTCTCCTGAGGACTGTACCGGGTGTAACCTTTGCGTTGAAGTCTGCCCGATTCGCGACCGGGAAAATCCTGATCGCAAAGCCTTGAATATGGCCCCCCACCCCCCCTTGCGTGAACAGGAAAGCATCAACTGGGATTTCTTCGAGCATCTGCCTGACTATGCCCGTACCGCATTGCATCACAACAAAATCCCTGAAGCCATGCATTTGCAACCATTGTTTGAGTTTTCAAGTGCCTGCGTCGGCTGTGGTGAAACCCCTTATATTCGCCTCGCAACCCAGTTATTCGGCGACCGCATGGTCGTCGCCAATGCAACCGGCTGTTCATCGATTTACGGCGGCAATTTGCCGACAACACCGTGGACAAAAAATGCACAAGGCCGTGGACCGGCCTGGGCTAACTCACTCTTCGAGGACAACGCTGAATTCGGCTTGGGCATGCGCATAGCCATCGATAAACAAAGAGAGTATGCGGCCGAATTACTGTCTTCGTTACGCGAAATGGCCGGTGCAGAACTGGTAGATGCCACTCTACACGCAGATCAAAATGATGAGGCGGGTATTTATGAGCAACGTGAACGGGTCGAACGATTAAAACACAAACTGGCTGACTTGCCGGGAGACTCGCCCAAATACCTGTTGAGCGTCATCGACACGTTGATTAAACGCAGTGTCTGGATCATAGGCGGCGACGGCTGGGGATATGATATCGGTTTTGGCGGTTTGGATCATGTTTTCGCGGCGGGACGCAATGTGAATATTCTGTTACTGGACACCGAAGTTTATTCCAACACCGGCGGCCAAACATCCAAATCGACACCGCGCGGCGCTATTGCAAAGTTTTCTGCCGGGGGCAAAAGCACGCCGAAAAAAGATCTTGCCAGGCTGGCCATTGATTATGAACAAGTGTATGTCGCGCAAGTGGCATACGGCGCAAAAGACACCCAGACCCTGCGCGCTTTTCTTGAAGCCGAATCCTATCCCGGAACATCATTGATCATTGCTTACAGCCCCTGTATTGCTCATGGTGTTGACTTATCGAACAACCTGCGACAACAGGATATGGCCGTCCGTTCCGGACATTGGCCGCTGTTACGATACGACCCTAGGGCCATCGATTCAGGTCGCAACCCGTTGCAATTGGACAGCCAGAAACCATCCATCCCCTTCCGGGATTATGCGATGACGGAAGCCCGCTTCAGCATGCTCAGCCGAACCCATCCGGACGAATCTGAAAAATTCATGCGCCAATCACAACAGGATGTGAATAAACGTTACCAGTATTATCGTGATTTGGCGGATAAGCTCTTTGAAAAGAAGGCCGATATCAAAGGAGAAAAAGCATGAACAGCATCGATCTGAGCACCGACTATTTGGGCTTGAAACTGACCAATCCACTGATTGCCTCGGCTTCGCCGCTATCGCGCAGCATTGATAGCGCCAGACAACTGGAGGACGCAGGTGCTGCAGCGATTGTCATGTATTCGTTGTTTGAGGAAGAACTGCGCCATCAGGAAGAGGAGACCGCCCGATTCATGATCCATCAAGAGATAGGCTTTGGTGAAGCGGATAGTTTTCTGCCCTTTGATGACCGGTTTGAACATGGCTTGGATCAGTACCTTAACCAGCTGAGCGCATTAAAGAATGCGCTGGATATACCGGTGATTGCCAGCCTCAATGGTGTCTCGCTGGATGGCTGGGTGGATCACGGTAAATTACTTCAGGAAGCAGGCGCGGATGCTCTGGAATTAAATGTCTATTATCTGAGCAGCCGGATTGAAGAATCCGGAGAAGCGATAGAATCGCGTTATGTATCATTGCTCGAAGCCTTGCGCCGACAAGTATCCATTCCAATTGCAATGAAACTCTCGCCCTATTTCAGCAGTCCGGCGCATTTTATTAAACGGCTTGATCAGGCCGGTGCCGATGGTGTGGTATTGTTTAACCGCTTTTACCAACCCGATATTGATCTGGATACGCTGCAAGTCATCTCGCAACTGCAATGGTCTCGCTCAGCGGATATTCAACTGTCATTACGCTGGGTCGCGTTACTCTATGGAAAACTCAATTTGTCCCTGGCCACAACCAGCGGCGCGCATAATGCTAACGATGTGTTGAAATTACTGCTCGCCGGCGCCGATGCCATTCAGTTATGTTCAGTCCTGCTTGAGCACGGGCCAGCTTATCTGAGCACTATAAAAGAGAACCTGACTCGCTGGCTGGAAACCAGAGAATATGCGGCAGTATCCGAAATCAAAGGCTTATTGAGCCAAAAACAAATCTCAAATCCGCAGGTTTTTGAACGGTCAAATTATATCAACCTGCTTGACGGTTACAGCCGGTCGAAAGGGGTCAGAAGCTAGCACTCAACTGAATGGATGACCAATGGCCGGATGTCATTCACTTCTTTTTATCGCTGGGATAAAGTGAGGATACATTTCCCGCCGTAGCGGCTTCTGATTCTCCGGCGAATATTTTGGCCGGTCCACGTTTTTTGACCTGATCAATCCGAATTATTTTGTGCATCGGTATAAAGGAGCAATTAACGTTTTCAAACTCTGACCTTAATTTTTCCTCTGTAGGATCAATCAAAATGGAGCTTTTCTCACCAAAGACGAAGTCTTCTACCGTCACGAAGCCATAGATATCGCTTTGATAAACATTTTTAGCATAGATTTCATAGATCTGGTCTTGATTGACAAAAACAACCTTGTATAAGTGTTTATCCGACATTTCAAAAAGTAGTTAATAAAGGGGTCTAACTCGAATGTTCTACAACCATCGAATACTGAACTTTACCCTGTATCAAAAGTGAATCCGGGATTCATTTTTGATACAGATTAGTCATGTGTATTGGGCTGTACTTGCAAGATAATACCGGTCTTAAGCTGACAAAGCGAGTTTGATCATAGCCCTGAAAATAAAAACACCACAATAATGTCAGGTCCATAATAAAGAAACCATGGGCTTGTGGACAATAACCTCAGTCACCGTCCTTATTTTTCTTGATGCGCGACCTGAGTCTTGTGTTTTCAAATGCCTGAACGCGACTGTTTGGATGTTGTTTGAAGAGGGCTTGATGAGAGTAAAATTCAGCCATATTGAGCGTTGACTATCGGCAGTAAGCGGACCACTGCGTTACGCCGCAAGTGACAGCACTTGAGTCGATACTAAATGGATGGCGCATTTTTGACATAGGGAATGCCGCTCGCAACAACGCAGGGTTTTCCGGTTCGAACAGAATTTTACGTCGACGGAAAGTCACATCAGAAAAAATAGTTAGCTCTCGACGTTTTGGCGCGGCAATATTGCATATAGATAATCCAAGCGTAGGTCGGGCAACAGTTTTATCGTTGCCCGACATTGCGGTCTTCAATGATAAAATGGCAGATGTAAAACCACAAATCGTTTCCACATTGAAATATTGTAATGTCGGGCACGAAAAGCATGTGCCCGACCTACAAGGCTTTTTGGCGCGGCAATATTGCATATAAACAATCCAAGCGTAGGTCGGGCAACAGTTTTATCGTTGCCCGACATTGCGGTCTTCAATGATAAAATGGCAGATGTAAAACCACAAATCGTTTCCACATTGAAATATTGTAATGTCGGGCACGAAAAGCATGTGCCCGACCTACAAGGCTACAAAGCCGCTATTCAGAGTTGGCCCAAAACTATAGACGGGTGATCAGATGATCGCGAATCAATAAAAATAAGGATCAGGGATCCTGAATTCAGGTCTTGCAATCAAGCATTTTAGTCATGCCTTTAGATGTAAATTGTTTAAATTTGATTAGCAATGACCAATCGCTATAATGGCCGCAATGACTTAATCACTATTAGGCAAGTTGCTATGACCGATGATGAATTACGTGAAATTGTTGCTAATTTAGCGCTGTCTGTCGCAAACCAAAACGGATGCGCAGCTGGCTAAGACAGATGCCCAACTGGCTAAAACTGACGCGCAACTGGCCAAGACGGATGCGCTGTTGGCTAAGACAGATGTTAAATTGAGCAAACTGGCCGATATGTATGGGGGAGTCGGTAATAATCAAGGCAAAGTTGCCGAAGAGTTTTATTACAATTCGCTAAAACACAAGCTGGAAATCAACGGTATTCAGTTTGATTTTATTGAGAAAAATGTTACACGAAGCAAAGGTGATATTGAAGAAGAATACGGCATATTGCTGGTCAATGGTAAAGACGTATTTATTGTAGAGGTTAAATATCGATTACATCCTAGAGATATAGACTGTTTATTAGGCCGTAAACTGGCTAATTTTATAAAATTATTTCCTGAATACCAGGACTATAAAATTCATTTAGCATTAGCGAGTTTTGCCATAGAAGAAGATGTTAAGCGGATGGCGTTAGAACAAGGCATTACAGTATTACAGCGACGGGGAAATATCATAGAAACATTGGCGGCATAAAAGCAGGTCTGGCTCAGGCCTTTTATTTTCTACGCTGTTTTGCCATCATAGTCCTGAAAACAAAAAAAGCCCTTCCGGACTTTTTTTGTTTTGGTCTAACGCGTCTAAAGTCGCATTTTTTATGGCTAGCCGAGTTTATCCAATATGGCTTGAGCTTGCTTTTTCTGTTCCGGATTGCCGTTCAGGACGACTTCGTTTGCCAGTCCCATCGCGGCTTCGGCATCACCCATATCAATATAGGCTCGTGCCAAATCTATCTTAGTTTCAAATTCATCCATATCCGTGAGATCAGAAACACCAAAATCCAGGTCTAACGAAACTGAACTATCATCGTTCACCTTCTCCGGCTTTTTATCCTCATCAAAATCAAAGTTAAAATTAAAATCAAATTCTTCATTTTCATTCGAAGCGCCATCCTCAGATAAATTGACTGCGCTTGGTACTTCCGGACTTTCCTTCTTGCTGAAATCAGGCAGAACAGATAAATCAAAGTTTAACTCGGGAGGAAGTTTATCCTCCCCATTGGGTGCCGGACTCTTGGTATCACTGCTGTCAAATTCAGGAACACTAAAATCAAAATCAAAACTTTCTATATCGGCAGCATAAGGTGCGTCATCTTTCGTTGAATCACTCTCTGATGAATCGTTAATGGCGGTAAAATCAAATTCAATTGAATTATCTTGAATCTCTGTTTTATCCTGACTTTTCTTGGCTACTGAAATTGAGTCAATATTTTCAAATTCACTTAAGTTAAAGTCAAAATCCAGACCGTCGTCCCCATCGGTTACATTTTCATCTTTTAGGGTATGCGGTGTTTTCAAGTCTGTTTTATCGAAAACCGGTAGATCAAAGTCATAAGCATCTTCTTCTTTAGTCTCAACCTGACTGACAGGAACATCGTCCTGCTCCATTGCAGCCAGCGCTTCTAATTCAGAAGTAAAGTCTGTGCCGAAATCAAGATCCTCCGGCACTTCATTTTTGCTTGCTAAACCGGACGCAGGGATACCGTTGCCGGGACTTATTTCACTAGCCATCTCATTGACTTTAGCCCAAAAGTCTTTGTCTTCCTGTTTGCTAGAACGTTTTAACTCGCTAACGTAATGTTCAAATGCCTCTTTGTTTTCATTGGCATAAAAAATTTCCAGCAATTTTAATTTCAGTACATTATTGTCAGGGGCATCAGAAATAGCATGACGAATTAACTCCTCAGCTTGCTGATAGCGGCCGTAAGCCAAATAAACATCCGCTTCGGATATTGGATCAACTTCATGTTGATCCGTGTCGAAAGCATCGAAATCACTGGGCGTGAATTCACTTAAAAACGAACTCTCGCCCACGGTGCCGACATCATAATTTGAGGCATCTTCTATAGAAGGCACATTAAGCTGCTCTTCTAAATCAGGCAAACTGATCTCGGATGAGGCGGCGAACATGCTATGAATTTCTTCTTCAGCCTGGGACTGGCGTTTTCTTAAGCCGTACCAACCAACGCCACCCAATACGCCTAGTCCAAGCAGCGTGAGAAGTTCGTAATAGTAGTCAGAGAAAAAGCTCGTTTCCGGCTCAGGCGCTTTAACCGGTAATGGTTTGGGTTTAACAGGAGCCGGTTTTGCAATCGGTACAGGTTGCGGCTGAGAAGGGGTAGGAATCACAACAACCGGTTCGCCGATCTTATTCGGTTCAACAGTGACAGGTTGGGTTTCTGAAGCTTTTTCCTTATTTTGTAAGGCTGCAAGTTGCTCGTCTTTCAATGCCAGCAACTGTTGCATAACCGCCAATTGTTGTTCAAGCTTCTCCATTCTGACCTGCAGATCTGACTGAGCCTTGTCCTGCGTAGCTGCCAGACCTGTTGCTGACGACGGAGAAACGGAGTCTTTGACACTTCCGTCCTCCTGATTGCCACTGACTACATTGTCCGTATCAGCCACATCAACAGCCGTTGGAGCAACCAGTTTTAATTCGTTTTCAACAGCTTCCTGCACCGGTTTTTCAACTTCAACGCTTTGCCGGCTTAGCCCGCTTTTCCAGGCCTGATTATGTTTTTGAAACTCAGCAATTGCATCCTGCCTGCTCAGTTTCAATATGACATCTTTACTTGGAATTTTAAGCCGGGTTCCGGCTGTCAACGCATTGACATTGTCCTTAAAGAAAGCCTGAGGATTCGCTTCAAATAAGGCCATCATGACCTGTTCTACTGAAGCTTCTTTTGCCCGGTTTATTTTTGATGCGACTGTCCATAACGTATCGGAACGGCCGACTGGTCCATAGACATTAGGATCGGCAGGTTTGGAAGGGCGTCTTGGTCTTGGCGTGTATTCGTAGTCCTCAGCTGATCTTGCTGACGACTCACGACGGGATACAGGAGCGGAAAAAACAGGAACTACGGCCTGTTGATAGGTTGCAGGAGGATCAACCAGAACAGTAAATTCACGGTATATACTGCCTTTAGGCCAAGTGACCTGAAGCAGGAAATCCAAAAAAGGCTCTCTTAAGGCCTCGGATGAAGTCAACCTGACAACAACAGCCCCATTAGGCTTGGTAATCAGATCAAACCTGATCTTGGAAAGAAAACCCGCCCAAGATAAACCGGCCTCATCGAACTTGTCCGGTGATGCCAGTTTAACTTGAATATCCGATGCATTTTCATCACCTGAAAGTTGCAGTGCAATTTCAGCGTTTAAATTCTGATTCAGAGCTGAGTGCAATTTGATCTCCCCTAACCCTAATGGGAGCGCGCTTGTAGGTGTCAGCAACGATACAAGCGCTAAAGTTCTAGTCAAATTGCGCACATTGTTCTCCTTCTATACACATTTACCACTGTCTAAACTCGGATCGGCCAAATACAGAAATAAGCTTAGCTTAGATGTAATTTTTTACCAGCTCTTCGGCTATTTGCACGCTGTTCAAGGCCGCACCTTTCCTAACGTTATCCCCGACTACCCACAGATCCAAACCCAATGGGTGCGAAATATCTTCCCTGATACGGCCTACAAAAACATTATCATGTCCAGAGGATTCGGTTACTGCCGTTGGGTAACCGCCATCCTTACGCGCGTCCATTACCGTAACGCCAGGCGCACGGGCGAGTAACTTTCTCACGGTATCAACATCGATTTTTTTGCGTGTCTCAATATGGACTGCTTCGGAATGCCCATAGAAAACAGGAACCCGAACAGCAGTAGGATTGACCTGAATGTTTTCATCCTCCATGATTTTTCGCGTTTCCCAAACCATTTTCATTTCTTCTTTGGTATAGCCGTTATCCATGAAAACATCAATTTGCGGCAACACGTTAAATGCGATCTGTTTAGGATAAACCGATGACTGAGCCGGTTTGCCGTTTAATAACGCAGCTGTCTGCTGAACCAATTCCTCGATGGCCTCTTTGCCCGTTCCTGAGACAGCCTGATAAGTGCATACATTGATGCGATCAATGCCCACCGCGTCATAAATCGGTTTTAACGCAACCAACATTTGAATCGTTGAACAATTTGGGTTGGCTATTATGCCTCTGTTTTTATAATCGGCAATTCTATGAGCATTGACTTCAGGAACCACCAAAGGAATGTCATCGTCATAACGGAACTGTGACGTGTTATCTATCACGATACAACCCGCAGCTGCAGCTTTGGGCGCATATTCAGCCGACACTGAGGCGCCTGGAGAAAACAAGCCGATTTGTACTTTGGAAAAATCAAAATCGGCTAAATCCTGTACTTTTAAATAGGAGCCTTTAAAATGGATTCGTTTTCCTTCGGAACGGCTGCTGGCCAGCGCATAGACCTCACCCACCGGAAAATTGCGTTCTTCTAATATCGATAGCATCGCTTCACCGACAGCGCCTGTTGCACCTACGACTGCGACGTTATAAAGTTTTGTCATTGTTTATTACTCGTGTGTTAATGCGGATATATCTGCATCACCTGCTCGGTCATGCAGACGCTAATTATGGCTTTAGAATCTATAAGCACCCCGGCATCTAAAGCATTATTACTGTTTGAACGATCAATGTGTCTCTTGTGGCCTGATTTTTAAAGCATTAACTCCAACGTAATGGAGTTATACGCTCTCAGGTTAATCTTATAAGCAGTCAGTAAATAACCAGGGCGCCCGTTTTGCACGCTCAACTTCATAGGCTTTGATTGAATCGGCCTGCAGCAGTGTTAAGGCTATATCATCCAAACCATTTAAAAGTCGGTATTTTCGGGCTGCATCAATCTCGAATGATATTACTTTAGCGCTGGGCGTAGTTATCGTTTGAGTATCAAGATCAATGGTCAATTGATAGCCTTTATCCTGTTCATTAAACAAATCATCAACGATGCCGCTATTGAGAACAATCGGCAACAGACCATTTTTAAAGCAGTTGTTATAAAAAATATCGGCAAAACTGGTTGCGACAATCGCTCTAAAGCCAAAGTCCTCAAGTGCCCAAGGGGCATGTTCTCGAGAAGATCCGCAGCCGAAATTCTCCCGTGTCAACAATATTTCCGCACCTTGGTACTCCGGTTGGTTCAAAACAAAATCCGGATTTACAGGCCGATGGGTACAATCCATCTCAGGCTCGCCTCTATCCAGATAACGCCATTCATCGAAAAGAAAAGGACCAAAACCTGAACGTCGGATAGATTTTAGAAACTGTTTAGGAATGATCGCGTCGGTATCAACGTTTGCCCTGTCTAGCGGAGCCACTAATGAAGTTAGTCGGGTAAATGGTTTCATCGATTTAGTTCCTGCTCAGCTTGCTGACATCAACGAAATGGCCTGCGATCGCTGCGGCTGCAGCCATTGCGGGACTGACCAGATGCGTTCTGCCTCCGTATCCCTGCCGGCCTTCAAAATTTCGGTTAGAGGTTGAAGCACAACGCTCACCGGGTTCCAGTTTATCGGCATTCATCGCCAGACACATCGAACAGCCCGGATCACGCCATTCAAAACCCGCTTCCATAAACACTTTATCCAGGCCTTCGGCTTCAGCCTGCTGCTTAACCAGACCGGACCCCGGAACGACCATTGCCAATTTGATAGTGGCTGCTACTTTTTTTCCTTTTGCCACTTCAGCCGCCGCCCGCAAATCTTCAATACGCGAGTTGGTGCAAGAACCAATGAATATTTTATCGAGGTAAATGCCGGTTATTGGCTGACCGGCTTTAAGGTCCATGTATTGCAAAGCTCGCAACATGCTCTCTTTTTTGACCGCATCGGTTTCAAGACTGGGATCAGGCACGGAAGCATCAACAGGCACGACTAATTCAGGCGAGGTTCCCCAGGTCACCTGCGGCTTGATTTGCGTTGCATCCAGTTCGACCACTTTATCGAACACTGCATCGGCATCCGAATGAAGCAAACGCCACAAGCGTTCAGCCATAAACCAGTTGCTTCCTTTCGGAGCAAAAGGTCTGTCACGGTAATAATCGATGGTAATTTCATCAACGCCGATCAAACCTGCTCGCGCACCCGCTTCAATCGCCATATTACAGACAGTCATACGCCCTTCCATTGACAAGGCTCTGATGGCTGAACCGGCAAACTCAATGGTGTAGCCGTTTCCGCCTGCCGTGCCTATTTTACCGATGATTGCCAGCACGATATCTTTTGCAGTCACACCCGGCCCGACTTGACCTTCAACCTTGATCAGCAGGTTCTTGGCTTTTTTCTGCACAAGACATTGCGTAGCCAGCACATGTTCTACTTCCGAAGTTCCGATACCGAACGCCAGCGCCCCAGAAGCACCGTGCGTTGAGGTATGGGAATCACCGCAGACAACCGTCATACCCGGCAAGGTCGCCCCTTGCTCGGGCCCGACAACATGTACGATACCCTGCCTGATATCCGTCATATTAAATTCGGTGATGCCAAATTCCGTGCAATTTTTATCCAGCGTTTCAACTTGTAAACGCGAAATCGGATCGGCAATACCCTTATCTCTATCGGTTGTGGGCACGTTATGGTCGGCAACTGCCAGATTTCTGGATCTGCGCCACGTCTGACGCCCTGCCAAACGAAGTCCTTCAAAGGCTTGGGGCGAAGTGACCTCATGGACCAATTGGCGATCAATATAAATCAACGCGGAACCATCGTCGTCCGTATAGACCACATGATCGTCCCATAATTTGTCGTATAAAGTTTTACCTGACATAGCTTTATCAATAATTACGCCGGACTGCCGGCAACGAAGAAAAACACCGGTAAACCGTTTAGCGGTTAAACCGGAAACCATTTAATCAGCTCAATATGGCAAATACTTTCTGAGTAATTTGATCTACGGTGCCTACCCCCTCAATGGAAGCAAAGCGGTTGGAGCGTTCCGGAGCCGAGTAAAAACCCACCAAAGGCTTGGTTTGTTCATGATAGACACTCAAACGCTTGCGAACGGTTTCTTCTTTGTCATCATCACGCTGAATCAAAGACTCACCTGTCACATCATCAACCCCCTCAGTTTTGGGCGGATTAAATTCGATATGGTAGGTTCGGCCTGATCCAGGGTGAACCCGTCTGCCGCTCATTCGTTTGACAATGTCTTCATCTTCAACGACGATTTCTATGACCTGATCGATCACCACACCCATGGTCATCAAACCTTCCGCCTGAGCAATCGTTCGGGGAAAACCATCCAGTAAAAAACCATTGCTGCAATCGGGCTGCGTAATGCGTTCTTTGATGAGGCCCAAAATAATATCATCGGAAACCAAACCGCCCGCATCCATTACCTTTTTAGCTTCAATCCCCAAGGGTGTGCCTTCGCGCACTGCCGCACGAAGCATGTCACCGGTCGAAATTTGAGGAATCTTGAATCGTTCGGTAATAAACTGGGCCTGAGTTCCCTTGCCGGAACCTGGACTGCCCAAAAGAATGATGCGCATAACTAACTCCAATGTGGTTATTATTGTATTTGGAAACGTTCAGACTGATGTAAAGTAAAAATACTGCGCCTATACATAAGCAGAAAGTCAATAGAATTAAACGGTCCATTTTATATCAGAACATCTATTAACTCTTGTAAAAATATGATTATTTCCCTATTCTTAGCCGGTTTTATAAAACTTAGGAGTAAAGTTACATGCGCGTTGCAGATTTAATGACAACTAAAGTATTCACGGTTGACCAGCATGACATGGTTGATCGCGTCTTTTTCTTGATCCATTACGAAAAAGTCAGGCATTTACCTGTGACAGAAAAAGGTAAAGTGATTGGCATTGTCTCTGACAGGGATTTATACAAAGCGCTGGGGCCTAAAAGCAATTCCAAATCGATTGAACCGGTTGAAGGATCAACTTTACTCCATGTGATTCCCCAAAAAGTTCAGCACATTATGCGCCGGGGCGTATTAACCGTTAACCCTGAAACCTATGCGTCAGAAGCGGCCGCAATTATGGCTGAAAACAAAGTAGGCGCATTACCTGTGGTTGACCAGAATCATAAATTAGTCGGCATTGTATCGGCAACGGATATTCTGAGGGTTTTTGCAAAGATTCAAAAAGCCAATGAAGCGCGCGAAGAACGCATTTCTGAAGGCGTCAGCCATACTTAAGCTTTAAAACAAAAAGCCCTTCGGGGCTTTTTTATTCCTTTTTCAAAGTAGAAACATGTGTCTCCCGAAGCAATAACTGAACAAACCCGGCATTGGCTGGAGACCGTCGTCATCGGCTTAAATCTGTGCCCTTTCGCCCGTAAAGTCCATGAACAAAAACGCATTCGTTACAGCATCTGCTTTGAGCTCAATCCCGCTTATTGCCTTGATCTGTTGCTTGAAGAGTTTAAACAGTTGGATCAAAAACCCGATATCGCGACAACCTTGCTGATTTATGCCGAGGCTTTCTCTGAATTCGATGACTACCTGGATTTACTCGGCTTGGCCGAGGACTTACTGATCGATAACGGTTATGAAGGTATTTATCAACTGGCAAGCTTTCATCCTGATTACCGTTTTGATGGCTGTGATGACAACGATCCTGCCAATTATACCAACCGGTCACCTTATCCCATGCTGCACCTGCTGAGAGAGAGCGACCTGGAAATGGCGATAGCACAACATCCTGACGCAAGTTTAATCCCCGAAAACAATATAGCTTTGACCCGGAATTTAGGTTTGGAGCAAATGCAAAAACGCCTGGCGGCCTGTTGCGCGAAAAACAAAAACGCTTGAAAATAAAAAGCCCGCCCTTGAATGCAAGGGCGGGCTTTTTAGTCACACGTGAAAATTCTTATCAGCAAAGTTGATCAAGCAGCAACAGACGTTTTACGTGCCCGGGCAAAACCAAACAAACCCAACAAACCCGTACCCATAAACCACACAGCTGCGGGGATAGGAACAGGCGAGCCTTCATCAGGAGTGATGAAGGCTATGTCTTTAGAGCTGCCACTGCCACCATTGGGGCCTGGCCCTACTGACTGAGCTCTGATACCGAATGCAGTGCCTAAGAATACCTCTTCCAAAATTTTACCCGAGCTGGCAAATGTAAAACTGGTTTGGGTAATCAAACCCGAACGCGAACCCGGATCTCCAATTGTCAACAGTACATCAGGCGTACCATTGGAAAACAAATTGTCGCCAGAACCCTGGAAATTGTTGCCACCCCCATTGTTCAGAGTATTAAAACCAACTTTTTCAATATCGTCACCTTTTATAGCTAAATTGTTGGCTATAAACCCATTGTTCAAGTCAAATGCGATACCCAGAATATCGCCGGTATTTGGACTGTTATCGGCAATTTTGACATTGACAGTGAAAGTGTCAGTAAGGTGGTCAATAGTGACAACATAATTGACAGCATCAGAACCGTATTGAACAAAATCATTAAATGTTACAGTGCCTGCACTTGCAGAACCGGCACTTGCCATTAATAAGCCCGCGAGCATCGCGCTACCAGGGGTAATTTTTTTCATACAAGGACTCCGATTGATAAACATCAAAATAATTAACTCAGTCTTTGCTAGTATAAACCAAATAAAATATTGTGACCAATATCACAATAACAGATAAATTTTTTTACACTCTTTCAGAGCAAAAACCCGCTGTCCCCTACCCTGGTAAAGCTGCCTTCTCTGAGGTTGTTCCCAGTACCCATAACCCACTTCAGGACAGAACGTTACCAAAATCATAAATCAAAGGAGCAAAGCCAATTAGCTTTCTTGAATTAATTGACGATTTGCCCGACCTCAAATTTTCTCAAATAATCCCCCAACTGAAAATTCTCCTTAACCTCATCATGCGGGATTAACACATACTTCCAAGCTTTACCGCCGTTTTTCAATAAGTACTCGCCAGCATTCTGACACCATTTAGAAGCAGCGTCTGCTTTCGCCTGTACGATTGCATCGGTCATTTCCGCTTGTGACTTGGTTTCTACCATCAGTACGCACTCGTTCGTTTCAGCAACAAAGTCAGGCACATATTCGGGATGTTCTCCGCCATCACGATAGAAGATTTTGAATTGGCCTTTAGCCGGCTTAAACCACTTTTGTGCGTCACGCTCCAAGATCACCGCAAAGCGGCGTTCGGTATCGGAATCAAACTTTTGCACAGGATATAAACACTTGCTGAATCCGCCAAACAGCATCTGTTTGATCTTGTCTTTCTCTGTAACAGTATCGCGATAGGAATTGACGGCTTGTCCTGCTGCAATGGTATACGCGCAGCTTTTTAATGGGGTAAAGCCGCTACGCACCTAGACCTCATACGAGTCAGCTTTTTCCCAAAAGTGCGCAGCCATTTGCGTGTAGATGAATTTGGCAATCAGCGGGCGATGGTTGCTCAGTACAGTGTTGATTTCTTCATCCGACAACGTCATATCTTTGAGATGCTGAACTACTTGGCCCGACAGGTCATACAGCAAATCTGCATGGTCATCGTAGCTTATATCGTCATAGTCAATCAGCGCATGAACAATATAGTTTTCGGGTTTGTCTTCTGTTAAGCCAATCTGCGAAACCATGAACACTTGCTCGTTGGTTCGTAAATTTTGAATGACAATATCGCGTTCTGATGGATGTAAATTCAGGCCGCTTAAATCCAGCGTAAAGGCTTTATAACCGTAACTGACTTCGCCTTTCGGTACGACGATGACACGCGGAATATCTATAGTATGCTGCACCAGCAATTCAGTAGTCTTTGCCGCAATGTCAGCGACATCAACCGGATGTTCCAAATCAAACAGTGATTGTTGCCCTACTGCTAATTGTTCCGTCACCGCTTTTATCACGGATTGTTGCACAGCATCATTCAATAAGGCTTTGCTAGTGGCAACGGTTTGCGGTGCGTGTTGTAGCTTGTTTAGCTCAGCGATAACAAATTGCGCAACCGTTTGTTCAGCAATTCCAGAAAAAATCGGTTGTTGTTCTTTATCAGGCAATGGGTAGCAAACGCCACCTGAAGTGCTACCTCCAACTAAGGTATCCAAGTTAGAAATAACCGACACGCTAATGGTTTTGTCATCAGCGGATGGGGCATCCAGTATCACTTGTTTCAAGCGCAATGGATTCTCCGGATTGTTTGCTTCATCTAAAATGTGTTGAAACCTGTCGTGCGCAACAATATTCAATCTATCTACCATTGCAACACCGGTACGCTTTCCATACGGTAAACGTAAACCACGACCGATGGATTGTTCAATCAAAGTCCTGGCATTGGCGGCACGTAACGGCACTATCGTATACAGATTAGTAACGTCCCAACCTTCTTTGAGCATGTTGACGTGAATAACAATTTCAGTCGGTTCATCATGGCTTTCTACCGCCAATAACCGGGAAATCATTTCCTCTTCAGCAGCACCTGATTTACTGCTATCCACCTGAATGATTTTGCCTTGATAGCGGCCCTCAAAAAACGCCGACGATTCCATCAACTCCAGCAATTGCCCTGCGTGTGTCGTGTCTCTGGCAATCACCAGCATAAACGGCTTAACCACCGATAAATCGTTTTCGTGCGCATAAGTCAGCAGTTCAACCTTAGTCGCTTCATGTAATCGAATACCATCCATCAGCTTGATACGTTCAATATCTGCTGCCGAATGCTGCGATGGATCAAAGTTGCGTTGCGTGACAACCGCTGGTTCCTTAACAAAACCATCGTCCATCGCTCGCGCTAATGGATAATCTACAACGACATTTTTAAACGGTACGGGGCCTTTGCTGGATTCGGTAAATGGCGTTGCAGTCAGTTCCAAACCCAATAACGGCTTTAATTCATTTAACGCACGAATACCCGCATCAGCCCGATAACGGTGCGACTCATCCATCAACAACACCAGATCAGGCAATGCAGCAAGGTAGTTAAAGTAGCTATCGCCCAGATATTCGGATAAGCGTTTGATGCGTGGCGCTTTTCCGCCGCGCACCTCTGAGTTGATTTTAGAGATATTAAAAATGTTGATGGAAATAGACGAAAATACATCCAGCGCACGACCTTTCACTTCATAGTCGTCGCCGGTGATGATTTTGGGTGAATTAACCGCAAACTCCGCAATGCCTTTAAACACATACTTGGGTGTATTAGGCGTAAAGTCCGCGATCAACTTATTATAGATGGTTAAATTGGGTGCTAAAACAAAAAAATTGCTAATGCCATGCGCCAAGTGCAAATAGCTGATGAAGGCACCCATCAAGCGCGTTTTACCCACGCCCGTTGCCAGGGCAAAGCACAATGATGGAAAGTCCCGTTCAAAATCCGAAAGTTTAGGAAATTCAGATTTTAGAATGTCCAGTATGGCCGCAGTATCCCGTTTAGGATGCAATATGTCAGGTGTTGCAGTAATGGCTTGTTGTAACGCTTCCAATGATTCGCGTTGCGGTGCACGCAGGCTTAACCGTCCGGAAACGGTATTGACAACTCGGTTAGTCATGAGTTGATTCCTTGTCTGGAAGATTGGCTGCGTAGAGGGTTAATTTCAACTCCATATCCGCTAGATTCTCATACAGCGGTTTTTTGCCGGACAGCCGCTCACTTTCCGCCAGAATCACATCAACGCCCGAACCTCTGCGATCCATTAAATACTCGCGGCCTAAACCAGACTCACGTAAAGGGTAATATCGAGAAAATAAGCTGGATAGCACTTCATTTCGCGGCATGGACATCAACCGCATGGTGTCAACCGTCATCGAGTTAGGCAGCGCGCCCGGCGAATACAATTCCAGCCGATCTGCAAACAGATGTAAGCGAATTCGTCCGTTCCAAATCGAATAATCCCGATGCACCACAGCATTGACGATGGCTTCGAAAACCGCGCGCAAACTGTATTGCGGATAATCAATCCGTCCCAAGTCTTTACGCGCCGGCACCTTCATGTGTAAACGTACAAAATCAAAAGCATCCCATATTTGCCGATCCAGCGGACCTTCAAAATCTTTTGCATCCAATTGCTCGTTAGGGTCGTTGACCAAACCGCTATACGCCACCGCCTGAATATAAGCAGCGGGAAACCATTCCGTGGGCTTAGGTGTGCATAACAACACCCCAGCCACGCTTAATCGTGATACGCCCTGATCGTCTGCCATCAAATGCAGGCGGCGCAATTGTTGCTCGGGCTCGCCTTCGTTGGCGCGTAAAAACGGCCTTACCAACAACGCATCCGCCAGCGAAAAATCAGTGGCTAAGACCGCTTGCTCTTCAAAACGAATCAAGCGTGATTGGCTACGTTGTTGAAAGAGTCGCGCCAGAACATCCGGCGTCATCTCGCGTTTAGCATGGGCAATTCGCTTGAAATAACCGTTGGGACTTTTATGCACCATTAAACTGCGCGGCACCTCAACAACAATCACGGGCCGAAGTTGTCCACCGGCATCCGGTAACTCAATATGCCGGGTGAAAAAATCCAAAGGCGGCTGAATTCGGGTTTGACCAATTTCAGCCAGCCACTTTTCCACCGTATCTAAGGCCGCGCATTCAATCCCAAGTATCTGTTTAGTGTTGTCGTCAACACCCAAAATCAAGCAACCGCCATTGCCATTCGCCATCGCTGCCAATTCATCCGCCAAACTATCCGGGTGCGGCCCCTCGACTTTATGATCACCCCGCATCACCAGACGCTTTAACTCCATGCTGGAATCTTCACCCAGGCGAATTCGGGTCAACCAGTTATTAACTGTCATTCTTGGACTCCTCGACTTGCGCCTGCTTTTGAAGTTCGAGCAGTGTACCCCGCATACGCTCCAGAACCGCTTCTGTTTGCTGCAAAATGTCATGATTCCAGAAGCGCAAAATCGTGAACCCCTGAGTTTTAAGCCAGGCGTTGCGTAGCGAGTCGGCTTCATCGCCATGCTGCCCACCATCAGCCTCGATAATTAAACGATATTCAAGGCAAACGAAATCCACAATGTAGCGACCGATGGGTAGCTGTCGTTTGAATTTCAAATCCATGAAACGGTGTGCTCGGAGGTGATACCAAAGGCGTTGTTCAGCATCGGTTTGATGGGATCTTAGGTATTTAGCAATTTCCAGTTGGGTATCCCCACTTTCATCAGAGTGAGTGGAATTTTTGGGGTTGTTTTCATTCATGAAACACCTCCTCGTTAAATAAATCCAGAGTCAGATCATCTTTCAGAGTTGCCCGCTTTTTGCTCCCCTCTCCTTCAGGGAGAGGGGCTGGGGGAGAGGGTGCGACCATCGGCAAATTCGCCACATTCAAACTGTAATCGTCATGCGCCCATTCACAACGCGATAACACCATCTTGGGGATTTTCTTTAAGGTCAGGTTAGCAAACTGATCCGCTTTACCGCGAAACGCTGCGCAGCAGACTAACAAGGAACGATCACCGCCGACTTCCAGCGACAACTCTTCCAGTTGTTGATGCGACAGATTCTGTGTGGTGGCGTAGATAAAATCCAGTTGAGACGAATAGCCATGATTCCACCACTGCAAATCAGAAGGCGCATAAGTAAAACCTTCCAGCTTGCATAACGCTTCGGCCAGCATGGCCGGATTGTAATTTTTATTCACCACCCAGTTACCCCATTTGTCTTGCTCTAATAGAGAAGGTGCCAAGGTGTAATAACGAAAGCCACCACCGCCTTGCCAGTTGACGGCTTTGCTTATACCTCCCTGATCTTCACCGTCTATGACTTTTTGCAAACGCGGGATGATATGGGTTTGGCAATGCTCACCGAGTTCTATCATGATCCAGCGTCGGCCCATTTTGTGGGCGACAGCGCCAGTGGTGCCTGAGCCAGCGAAGGAGTCTAGGACTAGGTCGTTGGGCTTTGTTGTAAGTTCTAAAATCCGTTGGATCAATTTTTCAGGTTTAGGAGTAGAAAATATATTTTTATCGTTGAATTTTGATACTTCGCGTTTTGCATCTTGATTATCGCCAACCTCTGTTCTTAGCCATAAGGTCATACAGACAATACCTTCTTGAACCTCGGTAAGAAATCGTTTTATTCGCGGTACATTATTTCCAGTTTCTCCAAACCAGATTCTATTATCAGCTCGTAATTCTTCAAATCGCTTTGGAGATGCAGCCCAACAACGACCTTTTGTTGGAAGGAGGGTTCTACCAGAAGGGGTAGTTATTTCGTATATATTTTCACTAATACCCGTTTTGGCAAATTGAGCACCGCGCTGTCCACCTGTAAGGCTGATTGTAAAATCGCCTGAAGTCCATACTCCGCGAAGGTCATTGTCAGGATTTAGGTATCTTGAGTCTGAGTCGCTAGTTCTAGGTAAGAGGTTAGGACGCCAAAGCTCCTTATTTTTCGCATATACGAGAACATGGTCATGGCTATCAGAAAGCCAAATACTGTTGGCTTGAGGGGAGAATTTTTTTTGCCAAACCACATTGGCTACAAAATTTCCCCGTCCAAAAATCTCATCACACAAAACCTTCAAATAATGCGCTTCATTATCGTCAATCGTAATCCACAACGAGCCATCATCCGCTAATAACTCACGAATAATCTCCAAACGATCTCGCATCAACGACAACCAAAGGGAATGCTCTAAGCCATCGTCATAATGGGTAAAGGCGCTGCCGGTATTATAAGGCGGGTCGATAAACACACATTTCACCTTACCTCGAAAGTCCTGTTCCAAGGCTTTTAAGGCCAGCAGGTTGTCGCCAAAGATCAGCTTGTTATCAAACTGATCGTTATCATTGACGCGATGCTTAGCGTGATACGACAAACTGGGGTCTTCCAATAATATGCGCGGCTCCAGCTTCGGCCTTTTATCCTTGCCTATCCAGGTGAGTTGCAGTTTCTGCTTTCCCGCCATTAGAAACTCCAATCCTGTTGTTGCATAAACTTTTCCGGATCAATGCAAGGTATTTGGAAATACTGGCAAACGTTCGGTATTTTGGTGGCATTTGGTTTAAACAGCTCTTCGGTCACAACCGTTCCCTGATTGATTTTGGCGCAAGCGATCACAAAAGGATCGGCCACCGGCGTTCCTTTTAGCCGTCGTTGTTCGCCTATAAGCGCTTGAAAGTGGGTGATTTTAAAAATTTCAGCAACAAACCTTAATTCTGCCGCACTGGGGATAGTAAAAATTTCTTTTCGTTCTTTTAGCCATACATTGTTGTATTGGTCTGGATTACCTCGTTCCATTTCATTCCATACTGATTTAAATACGCCGGGATAAAAGTGTTTCAACTTGCTTAGGGAACTCGTATCAAAGACATAAATCATGCGTTACCAACTCCCTGTAATACTTTTTGCTCAAGGCCTGCAAAATTTTTAGCTTTTATTACAAGTAAGTCTGAGGCCTGCTCCATACTGATTTGGCTGCGATAGTACTGGGTAAAAACCTCAGTAGAAAAACGATGGCTTAGATACACATTTTGAGATGCATACCAATCACCACCGCTACCGGTTTTCTTTTGATTAGCCCAGAATTTTGCTTTTTCTTCGTAAAAATTTTTACTTGCGCGCCCTTGATCCAGAAACCGCCGCAAAATAGCTTCTCTGCTTACACTGTATCGGTTTGCGATTTCAGAGAATCGCTCATCAGATACGGAATCAACATTCTGGGGAAAATTAATAGTTTGCTGCGTAAAGTCGTCAGATGGAATCAAGATTTCGGCAGCAATGGTATTACAAAATTGCTCAATTGTTTTTTCTTCGCTGGTTAATCTTTCGATATAACGGCTATCGAATTTACTAAGACCATTGATGTTCATCAGCAAGTGCGCCAATTCGTGCAGCAAGCTGAATATTTGGCGTGTTTTCGTTGTGCCGTTGTTGACGTAGATAATCGGCAGGTTTTTGTCCCTTAGGCAAAAACCGGAAATATCCTTTTGCTTGAAGCTGTTTTTAAAGACAAATACCCCCGCCTCTTCAATTGCTTGCCGCCACTGCTTTAACGCAACGTCATCGCTTGACCAGGACATTTGCTGATCCATGCGTATCCCAAGGAATTCACGAATATTGATGGCCTGCTCATTAATAGGCTTATTTGGAACAAGACTAATGCTTTCCCAAATAGGCTTTTCAACAGGATTTCTCCCGTTGAAAAGCTCATCCAAAGCAATTTGGTAAGCGTGCGCCCGACGGATTTGAATATAGGTTTCAGGGGATAAGTTTTCTAAATCAAATTCAGGAAGGGTTCTGAATTCTCTATCCGGGGTAATTTCGTCTGGTGGTTTCGGCAAGAAAAAGACTGCCAAAGGACGTTTGTAGACCTGATAAGCCAATTTTTCCAATTGTGCATAGCTTGGAGTATCTTTTCCCAATTCCCATGCTTCAACTTCTTCTGACGGACGTTTAAGTTTTCGAGCAACATCGTCGATCGACAAGCCAAGCGTTTGCCTTGCCCAACGAAACATTTCAGGCTGTATGCCATCAATTGGTTCCCGTTTCATATAAGCCTCTATTTTTATGGTCTTTCTAACACAAATAATTTTTTATCAATTCAGTAACATTCTTCCGAACAACACACGAAGGCATAGCTATTCAGACAGATGCTAATCATTGGCTTCGAACTGCTCCAAATTTTTCCGGTATTTAAGCCAAAAGACAGCTGTCGATCCTAACACACACGCCAATTTCAATGCTGTTTCTTCGGTTAAATCAGCTTTACTGTTATACCTTTCGCGCTTCAAATTTCGGCAGTGCCTAAGGAGGCAACGGGGTGTTCGGCAAAGGCTTTGCCAGCATGGGTGTATTTACGGCGTACTTTGACGGGCACCCCGATGCCGAATTTCGATCTACGATGGGTATATTAACTGTTTAAGGTAATTGGGCGAAAAACCGAGCCATTGTGCCAGTTCGGTTTTGGAATACTCGCGTTCTTCAAGTAAATCAAAAATTTTCGCTCCCGGCGGTGATACCCAGTCAGGGTAAAATAAAGTGTATTTATTAGCCATTAATGACCTCTGGTAAATAGGATTTTTACTTAATTTGCCAAGAAAGGATAAACAAATCTTCAATCGCCATATTTTGGTTGAGCTTGCTTTCTAATTGACCAATCAGCGTTTCCCGCCGTTCATCTATTTCATCTTGCCGGTCAAATAACTCTTTGCGCTGTTTATTGCGTGTACGCTCTAGCTCGTGTTGTTGCTTTTGAAAGGACAGTTTTTCTTCCAGCGTTGGCGCTATCTTAGCGTTGCGTCGTACTTCCTTGATTTGCTGGTCGGTGTCTTTAATGCTTTGTTCAAGCCCAAATTTCAAATCATCCGCCCAGTCTCCAGTTTGCTGACTTCTTCTTCAAAAAAGCTCAAGTTGCTCTTGTTGACCATTTTAATGATGTCGCTTTGCGCACTAGTCAGAGACTGCTCAATCTGCTGATTGGAACTAACGAAGCTTTGTATGCAAACTGATGCCGGACATTGCATGATTTTTTTGTACCGTCTCAGCAGGCAGTACTTGCCCAGTCTCGGTGACGGCAGCAAACAACAAAAGATCTTCGCTACGATCCAATGCATCAATGCTAAAACGCTGTAATTTCAATTGGTCGTCAATCTGTGCGTAAGATTTTAGTTGGTGTTGCGTGACCGCCCAAAACCAGCGACTGATTTTATCCAGGCGCTGTTCTGCCTGATCCAGTTGAAGTTTAAGCAAGTCGTGAATATCTTCATCAAAGTTTTCCAGCAAATTTTTGCCCGTAACGGTGGCAACGGCCAATACGCTGCTCTACACGTTGCGGATTCCTGAATAAGTCGTAGTTGATGAGTAGCGAACCAAATTGCCGGTTGACACCTTCCTCACCGGCTTCCGTGGCGATCATGATTTCTGCATGATGTTGGAAGTGGTCAATCAGCGCCTTTCTTCTGTCTATACTGTGTTGTAGAAACGGTCCACACCCACATTAACCTCATTAAAACTTAAAAGTTTAAGTTCATATAGTTTTACAATAGCCACGACGATTTAGGTTTTTAAATACAGTGAACTAAACAGCCCCTAACCATTCATGAATACCATCGATATAGAACAGATAAAGACGTATCTTCTAAACCTGCAAGATCGGATCTGCAGTGCTTTGGAAACTCAAGAAACCGGCCCAGGTTTTATCGAAGATAACTGGATCCGGCCGGAAGGCGGGGGCGGCAGAACGCGTGTGCTGACCGGAGGAAAGGTAATCGAACAAGGCGGCGTCAACTTTTCCCATGTTTACGGCGCACATTTACCTCCTTCTGCCACGGCAGCCCGACCGGAATTGGCGAACCGGAAATTTCAGGCCATGGGCGTTTCGTTGGTCATTCATCCGCTCAACCCATTCGTTCCAACGTCCCACGCAAACGTCAGATTTTTTGTTGCCGAAAAAGCCGGTGAAGATCCTATCTGGTGGTTCGGTGGTGGCTTTGACCTGACCCCTTTTTATCCGGTCGAAGAGGATGTCATTCACTGGCACCGAACCGCAAAAGCGGCATGCGACCCTTTTGGCGCGGACGTTTACCAAAACTATAAAACGTGGTGTGACAACTATTTCTATTTAAAACACAGAAACGAAACCCGTGGCGTAGGGGGTCTATTCTTCGATGATTTGAATGAATGCGGCTTTGAGCGCAGTTTTGCATTCATGCAGAGTGTGGGCGATCATTACATAGACGCCTATCTGCCGATTGTCGAAAAACGCAAAAATACGGCATACGGTGAACGGGAACGCGAATTTCAACTCTACAGGCGCGGACGTTATGTGGAGTTTAATCTGGTTTATGACCGAGGTACGCTGTTTGGCCTGCAGTCTGGCGGAAGAACGGAATCCATACTCATGTCGATGCCGCCTGTCGCGCATTGGAAGTACAACTGGCACCCTGAACCAGGAAGTCCCGAGTCACTCCTTTACGACCGCTATCTTAAGCCGCAGGCATGGCTGGATTAGATTTTTATCGTGCTCTGGACTGCCGATTGAAAAGGGTTAGCAGTCCTTTTCAACTCACACGCATGACATCGACCGAAACCAATAAAGTATGCTGACCGCCGCCGTATGCAACGCCTTTTAAAGGCGTCACATCACTGTAATCGCGGCCCCAGGCTAGAGTAATATGCTGGTCTGTCGGCATCTTGTTATTGGTTGGATCAAACTCGCACCACCCGGTACCGGGAATATACACCGCAAACCAGGCATGTGACGCATCAGCCCCTACCAGCCTTTGCACGCCCGGCATCGGTGTCGATTCAATGTAGCCACTTACATAGCGAGCCGCAAGTCCGTATGAGCGCAGACAACCGATCGCCAAATGAGCAAAATCCTGACACACACCCCGCCGGTGCAATAAAACGTCGGATAACGGTGTTGCAATCGTCGTAAACGCAGGATCGTAAGTAAAATCGTTGTATATACGGCGCATTAAATCGGCGACCGCATCGATCAGCGGTCTGTCGGGTGAAAATGAAGCTCCCGCATATCCGGCCAGATCACCACTGCTGACGACCATAGGCGAATCCAGCAAATATTGCCTGGCGTCCATCAGCTCAAAATCATCCTCAGTCCAATTGGCTTGCGCTAAAGTCCTTACCTGCGACTGAGCCTGAATGAACGGCGACTGCAATATAGACCTCGCCTCTTCCCACGTAATTGAACTGATGGGATTTTGCTGCTGAAGTCCGGAGTGGATAATCACATCACTCAATGCCGTCACAGTTAATTTGGCATGAGACTGCTGGATTGCAAAGTAAGCGACACGGTTACCGAAAAAGTCGATACGTTCTTTAAAGTCACTGGGCTCAGGACTTAACTCAAACCGGCTGGAAACACATTGCTGCCGCCAAAATTCCCGGGGTTGAAGGCGGGCTTCGTTCTGACACAAGCCTACCGGCTGACTATAGTGATAGGTTGTCGTGTGCGTGATATTGAACCTCAAAGCTCCTCCTCGGATTGGGTCGGCGTCAACTGATGGATATCCTGAGCATGACTGAAATAAGCCTGCGCTATCATGTCGGATGCTCGCCATAATCGTTCAGTGACACTGACTAACAATGAGTCCAGCTGACTGTAAACACCTTCATTCTGTTTGACTTTAGTCAACTCAACCAGATTGACCAAGCGTATATCCGTATAGGCCTTAAAAATATCGCGCTCTTGAGGGCTTAATTTTCCTGTATGCCGCTCAGAAGGCATGGCGGTAATATTTGAGCACAACTGCTGAAGCTGGTAAGCCAGTGATCGGGGATGTGTTTCATCCATTAATAACAGCTCCAGCACCATGGGCAACTTGATAAATGACCGGTAGCGCCGCTGATAAACACTGAGGCTGTCGGTTGAAATGAGCACCGCTTCCAACAGCCGGTTTTGCACGGCTTCCTCATGACGCAACACCACAGTGGAACGAAGCAAGGCAATCAGCATCAACGCCCTTTCCAGTCTTCGCCCGCTATCCAGCATTAACCAACCCGATTCGCGCGCCATACTTTCGCTGGTCAACCCCGTGAAGGCGACAATCCCGGTTATTAATTCATTAAGATGATCCAGTAAAGTCTCGATAGATAAGGGCTGAGCAATGACATGAAGCTGCCAGCGCTGTTGAATATCATCGACACATCGCCAAGTATCCAGGGACCAGAGATCCCGAATATTAAACGCTGAGTGGCGAAACGCATTCAGCGAATACGGCAACGCGCCTATCCGGTTTTGATCGCGCGCCAAAGACAGTAATTCAGCTTCAGGTTTATTCAATAAGCTTTCATCACCTCGGATAAAACCCGGATAGGTCACGGTAACCTGAGTCAGCGCTTTAAGCAGAACATGACGGCATTTGATGTTTACGTCGGTGGTATCCAGATTTTCCAGTATATTTTGCAATACGGTGCGCATCAACCGGGCCGCTGATTCAGAGCGTTCCAGATTTCGGCCTACCCAATAAAGATTATCGGCCGCCCGACTGGGCAAAGGCTCGAATACCGGCTCGACCAACTGATTACGGCGCGGCTTCAGCCATAAACTGACTTCATGCTCGGGCTTATCCGCCAATACCCAGGTATCTTTACTCAATCCCCCTTCCTGGTTGGATACGATAAACGTGTCGCGTTCCTTGGCAATCCGGGTCAGACCGCCCGGCATGGCTTCATAGCCGTTATCACCCGCAATAACAAAATTTCTTAAAATCGCATTGCGAGGCTCTATATGCCCGTCGACAAATGCCGGTACGGTTGAAAAGCCCACTTTTTCCTGACCCACAAACAGGTGAGGTTTAGCCAAAATCATCGCACGAAGATTTTCCTTTTCCTGCCGGCTTAATTGAGAACCGAATACCGTCCTTTTCATGGCACTGCGGTTAACGGCCTTGATCACCATTCTGTCGAGATTTTGCAGGACAAAATCACATTCTCGTTTTTGCCCGCACCACCAGGTCGCCACAGAGGGCAGCAGTAATTCCTGATTTAAGAAGTAGCGTGCCAGACGCGGCAAGAAGGCCAGCAAGCCGTTATTTTCCAGGACACTGCTTCCCAATGGATTGGCAATCGTGACGTTTCCCCGTCTGACCGCTTCCAGAATTCCCGCCACACCCAGCCGCGAGCTTGAGCGTAGCTCCAAGGGATCACAAAATGAATCATCCACACGCCTAAGAATCACATCGACCTGATGCAGTCCCTGAAGCGACTTTAACCATACCCGCCCATCCCTGACCGTAAGATCGTCACCCTGAACCAGCGTGTAGCCCAGATGCGACGAAAGATAAGCATGCTCAAAATAAGTTTCGTTAAGGGATCCGGGAGTTAGTACAACAATGCGGGGGAAATCTTTGTTATGTGCCGCCAGATTAGCCAGTCCACTGCGCAATGAACGAAAAAACCCGGATAAGCGATGAACATGGGCATCGCGAAACAGATCAGGCAAAACCCGGGTCATCACTATCCGGTTCTCCAGGGCATAACCGGCACCGGAAGGCGCCTGAGTACGGTTACCCAACGCCCACATCCGCCCATCAGGTCCTCTTGCAAGATCGGCGGAGTAAATAAACAGCTTTTGCTGACTGGCGTTTAATGAGCCAACACAGGGGCGTAAAAACCCCTCATGACCATAAATCAGCTCGATCGGTACCAAACGTTTTTTCAGTAAATTCTGTTCACCATACACATCCTGCAATATCAGGTTGAACAGTTCTGCCCGCTGAACCAAACCGGCGGCAATTTTATCCCATTCCTCGCTGCTGATGAGAAGCGGCACGGGATCCAGCTGCCATGGTCGTGCCTGGGTTTTTGAGTCGGCATAAACATTGTAAGTGACGCCATTATCCCTAAGGATTCTTTGCGCTTCCTGTCGACGCCGAGCCAATTCCTCGCCGCCCATTTTTTCGAGGGAGGCCATGAAGTTTTCCCAATAGGGCTGAACTTTACCCCGGGAAGCATACATTTCATCATAGCTGCCGAGCTGTGTCGCATAGTGTTGCGTCCCCAGATCACAGTTCACTTGATTGGCATTGCTTGAGCTGATCTGTTCCGAATCCATTGAATTAATACATTATGAGAAAGAAACCCTGGTTTCATTGTCCTGAATTTAATCCGTATGCCTTAACCTAAAAACGGCAGTCAGCCCACGAAAAGTAAGAAAACCCTCAATAATCAGTCTGTAGCCCCTGTGCAGCCATCAACCTTCTGGCTAACAGCTGAAACCGGATATCTCATTGATTATTATCGTACTTTGCAAGTTTTTAGTGGACCACAAGCCTTTTCCAAGAAAAGATCAGATTATCCTAAAAAAGCCATTGTCCAGGTAGATGTTGAAAAATCCATACCCACCTGCGTTTTAATCAACAAAAAACGTAACTACTCGCCCGCTTGGAATAGCGGGTGTAGGTGATTGATTGAAAAGCTTTCTGCAACAGGGACGTATTAATACGCCCTTTGAAATCAAGTACCTACACCCAATAAAACGGGAAAAGGGTGAGCAGTTACCAAAAAACAACATCAGGATTATTACCCCATCGTAGATCGAAATTCGGCACCGGGGTGCCCGTCAAAGGACCCGGTAAATACATCCATGCAGGCTCTATGCCGAACAACCCGTTGCCTCCTTTGGCACTGCCGAAATTTGAAGTGCGAAAGGTATAGCTTTGTAATCTTCCATAACTTCAATTTTTTCCAGCCGTCAACACTGCAGATGTGAGTCAGTCACATCTGCAGTGTTTATTTGATGTTTACCAGTACAGCATTTTATTTTCAGTTCCGGTACCTTAAGTCCAAGGTGTAAGGAAAATCTTTATTCGGCTCTTCTTGCGGCGGCGCCATAGGTCTAGGCTCGGCACCGGCAACAACGAATCGACCCTCCATCGGCTTATCGGAAGGCGCAACAGGTGATGTTGCCATAGGCGGCCGGATTATCGTTCCCGGAGTATGCCCATAATCCCAGAACCGCGTAATCCGGCGAGCCTCCGCCTCATACGCGTTAACCGGGAAGGCATCGTAACTGCGTCCTCCAGGATGAGCGACAAAATAGGTGCAGCCTCCAATCGCATGCCCGTTCCAGGTATCAATTACGTCAAACACCAACGGCGTATGTGGACTGATCGTAGGATGCAGTGCAGAGGGCGGCTGCCATGCCCGATAACGCACACCGGCCACATATTCGCCTTTACGCCCGGTATTACGCAACTGCAACCGTCTGCCGTTACAGGATAAAACATAACGCCCTTCGGTAAAGCCGGTCACCTTAACCTGCAGGCGTTCCACTGACGAATCGACATAACGCGCAGTGCCTGCCCGGCTGACTTCTTCACCCAAAACATGCCAAGGCTCAATCGCAAAACGCAATTCCAGATCCATATCATCGATCATGGTATTACCGTAGCGTGGAAAACGGAATTCGAAAAACGGGTCCAGCCATTCCAATTCAAACGGATAGCCTGCCCTTTGCAAATCCTTGACTACATGCTTCATATCCTCCTTGACGTAATGAGGCAGCATGAACCGGTCATGCAATTCAGTCCCCCAGCGCACGAGTTCATGCTTGTAAGGCTCACGCCAGAACCAGGCAATCAATGACCGTAACAGCACCATCTGCACCAACGACATACGGGCATGCGGCGGCATTTCAAAAGCGCGCAATTCTAAAATACCCAAGCGACCGGTTGAACTGTCCGGTGAATAAAGCTTGTCGATACAAAACTCGGAGCGATGAGTATTGCCGGTAATATCGGTCAACAAATGACGTAACAAACGGTCAACCAGCCAAGGTGCAGGCGATTCCCCTTCCGGCATTTGTTGAAAGGCAATTTCCAGCTCGTACAGCTTCTCGTCGCGTCCTTCATCGACCCGCGGCGCCTGGCTGGTGGGACCGATAAACATACCTGAAAACAGATAGGACAAACCGGGATGATGCTGCCAATAGGTAATCAGGCTTCGCAGCAAATCAGGCCGCCTCAACAAGGGGCTATCAATGGGTGATTCTGCGCCCATCGTAATATGATTGCCGCCTCCGGTTCCGGTATGCCTGCCATCCAGCATGAATTTTTCAGTGCCCAGGCGAACCAGGTGGGCTTGCTCGTAAAGCACGGTCGTTTTATCAACCAGTTCCTGCCAGGTTTTGGAAGGATGAATGTTGACCTCAATCACCCCCGGATCCGGCGTTATCATCAACCGCTCTATGCGGTAATCACGGGGTGGCTCGTAACCTTCGAGCACGACAGGAATCTTTAGCGATTCAGCCGTTGCTTCAACGCCAGCCACTAACTCCAGGTAATGTTCCAATAAGGTCATCGGCGGGAGAAAGACATGCATCATGCCATTTCTGACTTCTACGCAAATGGACGTATGCGGCACGCCTACTTGAACAGTTTCTTCGTCCCCTGCTGCTTGCTCAACTATTTCAGGATGGTCTTTGGCACGCTTTTCAAGATGACTGTACCGGCGAGTCACCTCACCATAGTAATCGCCCAGTTCCGGCAAATCCTGGAACAAGCTTTGCGGCTCGCCGCTGTCGCGCTTATCGGGGGCCACCCAGGGCAAACTGTCCAGAGGCTGCCGCATTCCCATCGGAGAGTTTCCGGGAATCAAAAACATAGCTCCGCGACGGAAATTCCAGGGTCCGCTTTGCCAGCGCTGACCTGACCAGTCCCACTGTATCGGCAGAGAAAAACCAACCGGCTCGCTTAAATCATTTTCAAGAACAGATGCCAGCGTCCGGCGATCCAGAGAATCTTTCAAATTGACTTTAAAAGGATCCAGGTTTTCCGGAATATTGCCTTCCTGCCAGACATAATAGAAAGCATCTTCAAACGCCGTCACAATGTATCGCGTCTTTATACCCAGACGCTGAGTCAGTTGACGCATGAATGCATAAGCATCTTTGACGGTAAATGTATGTTCTTTGGTGATGTCGGCGAGTAAATCGGGATTGCGCCAGACTGGAAAGCCGTCTTTTCGCCAAAAACACCCGTATTGCCAGCGCGGCAAAGGCTCACCGGGATACCATTTACCCTGGCCGTAATGCAGCATCGCACCGGCAGCAAAGGTATCACGCAAACGAAGCGTCAGGGCATGGGCTCTTTCCCGTTTGTGATCGCCATCAGCCAGGGTATTCCATTCGGCGCCTTCCATATCATCGACAGATACAAAAGTGGGCTCACCGCCCATGGTCAATCTGACATCGTCCTCTAGTAGCTGCCGGTCGACCTGCTGACCCAACGCATCGATGTAATACCACTGCTCGTCGGTATAAGGCTTGGTAACCCTGGGATCTTCATGCAAGCGGGTAACCGAATTATCAAATTCGAAAGACACTTCACATTTATCCGTGGCGCCCGAAACCGGTGCCGCACTGGCAGGATCTGGCGTACAAGCCAGCGGAATATGACCTTCTCCCGCCAACAGTCCCGAAGTAGGGTCCAGACCAATCCAACCAGCGCCAGGAATATAGACTTCCGTCCAGGCATGTAAATCGGTAAAGTCATGTTCAGGGCCGGACGGGCCGTCCAGCGATTTGACATCGGCCGTCAATTGCACCAGATAACCCGACACAAAACGGGCAGCAAGCCCCAAATGGCGCAGGATCTGGACTAACAGCCAGGCGGAATCACGGCAGGAACCGCTGCGTTTGGTCAGCGTTTCCTCACAGGATTGAATGCCGACTTCCATGCGTATGTTGTAACCGATATCCTGAAATACCTGGCGGTTAACATCGACTAAAAAGTCATTAATCGATCGTTTATCCTTTTTAAAGTTTTTAAGCCATTTCGTTAGTAATGGACCATCTTCAGTAATTACAAGATTAGGCTCCAGTTCTTTAAACAATTGGGCATCGTATTTAAAGGGATAGTCGACGGCATATTCTTCAACGAAGAAATCAAAGGGATTGATCACCGTTAAATCCGCAATCACTTCCACTTCGACGCTGAGCCTTTGGCATTTTTCCGGAAATACAACACGCGCCAAAATGTTACCAAATGGGTCTTGTTGCCAATTGATAAAATGCTCTTTAGGTTCAATTCGAAGCGCATAACCTTTAATCGGTGTTCTGCAATGAACAGCCGGTCTTAGTCTAAAGACATGAGGTGATAGAGAAACGGCGCGATCGAATTGATAGCTAGTCTTGTGGTTAATAGCCACCCGAATGGTCATATACTTTTCCTATTTTGGCACGTGAGATGAACGATCTACTGATGACTGACAAACAAGGCAAAACCGGGCACGACCCAAAAATAACTCTTCTTTGGTGCGCGCGCTTCATTATGGTGCACCAAAGGCCGTCGCTTTTTTAAAAACCAATCCAATGGATACTGATTGCCCCGTTTTAAAGCGTATTTTATGCTCGCTTCATCAGTCACAAATTACACATAATTAATTTAGCAATTTTCGAGCCCAAATAAACCGAATTCCAGAATAACCTTAACAAATGAGATTGGATCAGAATCAACTGCGATCAAAGCAAGAGACCCCAATCAATATTTCCTGAGCTTTAGCAATTTTTACAGATTGTGAGAGGGAGGTTTTCACCGTGATGACTTAAATCAAACGGGAAGTCATCAATTTATAATGAGGGTTCCGGGTAAAAGCTCTCGTGAGCAGAAGCACAAATCCGGCTCAAAACGCGGCAAATGTGTTTACCGCCGAAAAAACATCCCGGTCTTCAGCGGCATTAAATGTGGCAATATCTGAACGTAAAATCCGTTTTATTCGGCTTTTTCTTTTGAATCCGCAGACGCCTTGGGTGGTTCGACTGATGCGGATACTTGCGGCTCTTCCTCACCGGCCTTCTCTTCATTTAATGCGGCTTCTGTTTTATAAACTGCATCTTCGGCTGCCTCGGCTTCCTTGACTTTCAAACCCTCGATAAGATCTGTAAACCACTGATGTGACTTAATATTATTAAGATCCGGATCATTCAAAATGTCTTCAATACTGGGCAGGCTGCCATGCTCATCAGAATCATCCAGAGCCTTCAGGCATTCTTCATTTTCATTTCTTAGCGCATAGATACATGCCAGATTATACGACGCAGTACCTTTCTGGATTCTGTTGGCATTTAAAAAACTTTTCTTGGCCAGTTCATAGAGCTTATCCGAAGGGGGCACACCTTTAGTACGGGCCAGTTCCATGTAGGTAAAACCGCCGTCAATTGCGGCACCGAGAAAATCCGGATCAACGGTTAAACAAAAGTTAAACTTGGAAAGCGCATCTTCAAAAATGCTTATCGCTTCATCGCCCGATTTGGTTTTGCCTTGATGAAGTAAAGCAAACCCCCAGTTATAGAGCGTTTCACTGAACAATAAATCTTTTGCCAGAACTTCAGCAAAGCCTTTATAAGCCGTGCTGTATAACTGGTCGGCTTTAGCACCTTCATTTTTTCTTGCTTGCCTGACCTGCTTGATTGCAGCGTCAAGTTTTGATTTTTTAAAGAACGAGCCTAAAAAAGACATCTTTGCTCCTGAGTGATTGAGTTAATTATTATTAGAACGAACAGCATATCATCCTCATACAGGCGGTCAATGCTAAAGAAATCTTGACCTATACTTCGCGCGATCAAGTTTGCGGCTTTTATGGCAAGGCTATTTTGTTCGAGAGCAAAGTGCGGAAACAAGCGCATAGCAAGCTATGTAACTGTTTTCGCAAAGCTTCCGTTCCTGCTCACTCCCCTTACCTACATCCATGGAGGTAACGCCGCTATCGAACAAAAGAGCGCACTAGAAAACCGAAAATGTGACCGCGCGAAGTATCTTATCGCTTGCCGGCAATAAAGCGTTTTTTCTCCGGCTTGCGTTGAAGTTTGGCGGGCTTTTTGAATGAAGCCGGTTTTGAAATCGGCTTTTTTACAGGCCGTGAAGCGGGCACCTCTTTTTTGGCCTCTAAATTGACCGCCTCGTAACCGGTATCCAGCACTCTTGGAATCGGCTTTTTCAACAATTTTTCAATAGCCTTTAGTGCCATCGCTTCTTCAGGGCAAACCAGCGACACCGAATGACCGGGTAGCCCTGCTCTTCCGGTACGGCCGATACGGTGTATGTAATCTTCAGCCACTGAAGGCAAATCAAAATTTACCACATAGGGCAGCTGATCAATATCCAATCCCCTGGCTGCAATGTCGGTAGCCACCAAGACCTGGACCTTACCCAATTTAAAAGCATCGAGCGCTCTACTTCTTGCGCCCTGCGTTTTATCACCGTGCAAAACGGCGCATTTGATGCCGTCCTTGAGCAATTGCAAACCCAGACGATCGGCACCGTGTTTTGTTCTTACAAATACCAGAACGCCCCGCCACTGACCGTGGCCAATCAAATAGGATAGCAATTCCCGCTTGTACTCTCTTTTTATCGGGTAAAGAGATTGTATGACGGTATCGGCAGCCACACTGGATGCAGCAATTTCTATATCAACCGGTTTTTTCAACCACTGTGACGCCAAATGCTTGATTTCGCCGGATAAGGTCGCCGAAAACAGCAGGCTTTGTTTATCCGATGGCAGCATGGCCAATATCGCGTTGATCTCCTGACTAAACCCCATATCCAGCATCCGATCCGCTTCGTCCAGAACCAAAATGGACAACGCATCAAAAGTAACATGACCTTGCCGGATATGATCCAGCAGACGACCCGGTGTCGCGACTACAATATCACAGCCTCTTCGCAACCTTTGGGTCTGGCTGTTCATGCTCACACCGCCGTATATCAGTTCGGCAAACAAATTGACATGCTTGCCGTAATTGGTGACATTTTCATGCACCTGTGCAGCCAATTCTCGTGTGGGCGTCAATATCAAAGCCCTGACCGGACGCGGCTTGTTATAGGCCGTTTTGGATAAATGTTGCAGCATCGGCAAAGAAAATGCGGCCGTTTTCCCGGTCCCGGTTTGTGCTTTTGCCATGACATCGCAGCCCTTGAGAATCAGCGGAATGGCTTTAAATTGAATGGGCGTAGGAACTAGATAGCCCTGCTCAGTTACAGCCTGGACAAGTTCATCAGCAAGCCCTAGTGATTTGAAAGAAGTAGTTGAATCAGAATTCATTAATTTTGGTATCCAATTGACGGATCAGAGTTGAAAGTGGACGTTGTCATTATGCTAAACATCATGACAAGCCTGTTGGCTAATCCGGGATAACAACTTGCAACAACAATAAGCTTTATAACTTTTGGTCTCGGGTTGACCGGGTTTTAGTTCAGTGCAAAAAATAAAATCCACAAAAATGAATCTTAACTTGTTCAGCTAAAATTTTAGAGCATCCTGACTATTCAGCGTAGGATGAATTGCATGCTTTTCGCAACCCAACAAAGAACGCCTTGGTCTTGAATGTTGGGTTGGCTATCGCCAACCGCAACCTACATTGTATTCTTTAAGGCTTTTACAGCAAAACCAGAGCCGTCTTTAATGCACTATTTTTGGGCCCCATGCTCATTTTTTAAGGTTATATAATGTAGATAGGAATATTCGAGAAAAGCCTTCTCCTTGTCAGTTAATAGTCTGACAGCTTTAGCCGGCGATCCAACATAGAGATAGCCGCTGTCCAGTTTTTTACCGGGCGGCACCAAAGCTCCGGCACCCAACATGACATAATCTTGCAAAACGGCACCGTCCATGATAATCGCCCCAATACCAATCAAACAATAACTGCCAATCTGACAGGCATGCACAACAGCTCGATGACCTATTGTCACCCCTTTTCCTATCACAAGCGGATAGCCTTGGGGGTTATAAGGCCCGGCATGGGAGACGTGCAAAACAGAACCGTCCTGGACATTGGTTCCCGCCCCGATGAAAATTGATTCTACATCACCTCTGATTACCGAGGCAGGCCATACCGAGACATCGTCCTCCAGTGTCACATCCCCTATGACTACCGCAGACTCGTCAATATAGACGGACGCCCCAAGCTTGGGCTGTTTCCCATTAAAATTACGAATTGCCATAGTTTGCCTCTGTTTGTTCAGAATTAACACTATTCACATGCTCAAACAATAGAGTATCAAAGCCTCGTAGATTTTACGTCCTACGGTTACTATACACAGGTATTTTTTATCAATCTCGAGACTTAAGATGCGGTTAAGTTTATCACTGTTTAATTCCCGGCGATTGTATATACTGGGCTCAAGATACGAAATCGAATGCCTAATAAGTCAGATGAGCTATAATTTCCGGCTTTAGTGCTGACAGTAGTCATTTCACTTTACTCCTCAATTGTCAGCTATAATTTTTAAAAAAAGGTTCAGCTGTTCATATCGATGTGTTTAAGCCGTCAATATCATCGATTTTTAGTCCCTTTCCATTGAAAACTGATGCTACCCGTTTCAACTGATAGGATGGCGAATTGATTATGATCAACAGAAAATAATCGGATGTTAAATTAAATCGATTGCATCAATACCAATCGGTTTGCTAGAGAACAAACATGTATACAAAATACTTCGGACTCAACAAAAAACCTTTTTCTCTGATTCCCGACCCGGAATTTTTATTTCTCAGCCCACAGCATCGTAAGGCACTCAGTACCTTGCAATACGGATTGATGAGTCATGCAGGGTTTACTGTAATTACCGGCGAAATAGGATCCGGAAAAACCACTTTAATCCGGAGCATGCTGGGCAAAATTAAAGATCAATGCACCGTAGGCGTAATTACCAACACGCATAGCGCTTTTGGAGACCTGCTGACCTGGGTTCTTGGGGCTTTTAACATCACCCACGACACCAAAAACAAGGCGGAACGCTACGAATTGTTCGTCAGGTTTATCAATGAGCAAAATAAGAAAAAGCGCCGTGTTGTGCTGATCGTAGACGAAGCGCAAAACATGGAACTGGAAACACTGGAAGAATTACGTCTGCTCTCCAATATTAATGTCCATCACGAAATCATGCTGCAGCTTATCCTGGTTGGGCAACCTGAGCTGGTAGATAAATTGAATGACCCTCAATTAGTCCAGTTTGCGCAGCGTATTTCCATTGAGTACCATCTGACACCGCTTAATTTTGAAGAAACTGAACAGTATATAGAACACCGCTTGGCGACCGCCGGTTGTACCAAGAAAGTTTTCAACCGGTCAGCCTGTGCCGCCATTTTTTATTACACGGCCGGCGTCCCCAGATTAATAAACAACATCTGCGATTTGGCCATGGTTTTTGCTTTTGCAAATGATGCTACGGAAATTGGCTGGAAAACCATTATTGAAGTGATCAACGAGAGAAAAACCGGGGGTATCAAACGTTTCAGAGGAAAATATTGCCCTGAACCGGATTTAATGCAAAAAGTAGCGGAAGCAGAAAAATTACGCCGTGCAATTTTAGAAAAAACCGGTGTGGACATCTCTAAAATTCATTAAAGATCAGCAGGATACAAATCTGTTTCGCCCCCACTCAGTAGATAGCTCAACTCATTCCCAATCAAGGGTAGACTGGCCCGCCACAATCAATAACCCGTGTTATTTGCCTGTACTCACTTAAGCCGCATTTAAAACGGCATATCCCTATGCCTGAATATCAAAGGCTTACAAATCCTAGGAATCGTAAACTTTTATTGAGCGGGTTTAGGTTCTTCCACTGGCGCAGGTTTCAGGTCATCAAGTGCTTTTGATGTCGCATCAAGAGAACTGGAGGCTGCATCTTTGGAGGCATCTACGGCCTGAGCAGCACTCTCAGTGATGGCTGCGGCAGAGTCTTTCGCCTCTTCAACCACCTGAGACTGAACCTCTACAGCCTGATCAACAGCATCTTGAACTGCCGTCGCGGCGGCATCATTGACTTCTTTAACCGTTTCCACTGATTCGCTTATGATTTCGCTGGGAGCAGGAGCAGGAACGGCTTCTGTTACACTTTTAACTTCAGTCGGCGCTCGTTGAACTGCTTCAGTTTTTGCCGCTTCGGTATCTTCAGATTTATCACAGCCAGCCAGTGCAACCAAACCCGCCACGCCAATAATTAGTAGTTTTTTAGATTTCATAGCATCCTCATTTTGTTAAATTTATGATGATAAATTAGGTTTCGTCAAATTTTAAAATACTCTTTCGCTGTGCGATCGAATTGGCAATGTAAATGACACGCCAGCATTTGTCCCAATTTACTGCCCGGAAAAAACTCTATACAAACGCAATGACTTACGCAGTCAAACTCAACCATGTTCATCTCATTTCAAAATTTGTTAAACAATCACTTTTATCTGTATCTATTAATAGCTGAAAGTTTCTTAATCACTGTCTCAAAACGACATTAAACCAACTCAAAATGATCACCCGCGGAAGTTGTATGCATCATCCTGCCCAACTTGAATGTCATCAACTGACCTTTTCTATCAAAACTGACTGTCTGGCCTGACTTCATGATTCCGGAAGACAAAAGCAAACTGTCTCTGACCCGTAGCGCTGTAATTTTAGGTATAAATACAGCCCAAAAACCTTCTTTGTGGACTGAGGAAGAACTTATTGACCAGACCGCTTCCGATTCCAGCGCAATCAATTCAATACCCAATCGAATGGACTGGTTATCCAGCTTATTGATTCTTTTGAGGAGACCAATTTCCAGTCTTTTACCCTTATTCTGTTTAATGCCTAAAAGCTCGCCGACTTTTACCCGGCCTTTTTGTGGTTTCATTATGAAGCCGTAGCCTTTTATACTGGTGTCAATAAATTCAAAACCAACCTCCGGACTTTCCGCACCGCCCCGATTATCCAGTCCGTCTGCGGGACCGGCGTCTGATCCGGTTGTCTTATTCTCATGATCTTTTCCTAAGTCAGGCCATGGGATTTTAGGTTTGGATTTTGAAAAATGCGGTTGCTTTGTTCGAGAATCGAAATCAGTGTCTAACGGCACTAAATCCAGATCAGGCACTTTCCAAAAACCCAACATTTCTTCGTGCTTGACAACGGGTAAAGGTATTTTTTGGGTAATCGTTTTCTCATGTCCAGCCGCCAGATAATTGACAATGCTGCCAAATCCCAAATAGGCGCTGATCTCTCCATGAGCGACCAGCCTGGTGTATTTTCGGCTATGCACCAGACTCAAAGAATTAACGGCTTTAACTAAAAGCGTCCCTATTGCCTTTTGCTGTGATGTTTTCACGCCCGGTTCTAAAGGCAGCATCTTATTGATCTGCATGGCGACAGGAAAAACATCTAAATACCGACTGAAAGAATCATGCTCCGTTATCCTTTTAGGCGCAGACTCATTTTCAAAATTGAATCCATAGGTATTTTGCAAAACATCCACTTCAACGGTGTCCTCAATATGCGCATAGTCAACATAGGATTCCAGTAATTCTTTGAGCCCTTTCATTTCCCGTGGACTCAAACTTTGACAGTCACACACTTCAAAAATGAGAATATTCTTGAAGACAGCGTCAATTGTCCTGGTTTTATAAGTCAATTCAGGTAACATCAAATCAACCAGATTCAATTCTTCAGCCAATTTAAAAACAAGGTAGCATTTCGCCCAAAAATGATCCTCCAATTCGGCATAGACCATCTTTCTGAGTAACTGAATTTGTGCTGAAGCGTGCAGCGCCAAATATAAAACAAGAGCCTGTTCCTGTCGCGTAAGAACACCATTAGGCTGGTGACCCAGTTCCGAAACCATCGCCAGCAAACCAGCAAATAAAGCTCTGAAAATAGCGTTTGCCACCCCCATTTGCGCTTCTTCATCATCCGTCACCGGAAACTTTGTATCCAGTAAAACTCTGTCAATTTTTTCAACCAGATTATCTGCAACCGGAGTGATTTGTTCGTATAACTGGCACTTAAGTTTTGGTGGCAGAGACAAGCCGTTCAGCTGATTCAAGACAGCATTAAGCTGGCAACAGGCTTTATACGGATCTTGCAAATTCAATCCATTTAACCAGTCAAGCAATGCCGGCTTGGTGAGATGGAATGGCAAAGCCGAGATTAAATCAGCACTGGATTCTTTTAAATTACCGTTCATTATTTCCTGTTCTACAGCGTAATGTATCGATTAAATCACTGACCAAGCAATACTCGAACCAGCGAAAAAACAGCTGTTAACCGTATGTATAAGATGTCACCCGAGATAAGCGTAGTCACCGGTATCAACAAAGAAAAACAGACTCAAAAAACATTGACTTGAGTAAAGTTAGTTCATCATTCTGTTATACTCCAACAATAATTTTTTGGCTGCTGATTTATGAGACTAACTCAATGAGGGGGGTTAAATTAAAGTTAGCCTACAAAAAATGCTCCCTGTATATTAACCACATCTAAGTGTTTCCAAGGCAACCCGTATGTCGTTAAAGAATTTTTTTTCAAAAAGCGATAAAACAAAACAGCCTCAAGCGATTGAGGCGGAAAATATAACAGTTGAAATGCTCAAGACCTTAATTCCTATCAGAAGCTTGAGCATTGAAAAAATCGAGTCTTTTGCTACTGATAGAAAAGCCGAGAGATATCCAGCCAAGACCATTTTGTTTAGTCAGGGTGATGAGGCCGATTGCGCCTTTTATCTTTTATCCGGGCAAGTCTCCATTTCAGATAATGCCGGAAAAAATTATGAAGTTGAGGCTAACACTGCAAAAGCCAAGTTTCCGCTTTCCAGCGGAATCAAGTACACCTTAACGGCGGAAGCTAAAACCGACGTCAGCATACTCAGAGTTTCACAAAAAATCATGAGCATGCAGCCCTCCGAACCGCACCATCCAATGAGCTTGAATTTTCCGGCCCGTTTAAGTAACAGCCGCCTGATACAAACGTTTTCGCAAAACTACATGGAAGAGGATATTCCGGTGCCTTCCATGCCGGATGTGGCATTAAGATTACGCAAAGCCATGGAAAAAGACATAGGTATTGCAGAAGCCGTCAAGATTATTCAGTTCGACCCTGTGATTGCCGCAAAACTCATACAAGTGGCTAATTGTCCTCTTTATGTAACCGCCAATCCCGCTAAAACCTGCCTGGAAGCTGTCAGCCGTATAGGGCTTAAAGCCACACAAAACCTGGTTATTTCACTTTGCATCAAAGACATATTCCAAGCCAAGAGTAGCGCAATCAAAAAGCTGCTGGAAAGCATCTGGCGGCAAAGTGTTTATGTATCCTGTATCAGCTATGTTCTTGCCGCAGAAACAAAAATAGTTAATCCTGAAGAGGCACTATTGGCAGGATTGATATGCGATATCGGTTTAGTGCCTTTTTTGACTTACGCAGCGAATCTGCCTGACGATTATTACACCGAACAGGAACTGATTGCAGCTATCCCTTACATAAGAGGGCCTGTCGGAATGAATATTTTACGCGAATGGGATTTTCCTGAGGAACTCGTTGTCATTCCTTCCTTTGCTGAGGACTGGTATCAACATACTCAAGATAAACTGAGTCTGATCGATATCGTTGTGCTGTCAAGACTGCACAGCAAAATCGGTACCGCTGATATGGCACAACTTCCAGCCATCACCTCGATACCTGCAGCCAGCAAGCTCGATCATGTCCAGCTTTCACCGGAAAATTCATTACACATCCTGCATGACGCGCAAAACAAAATCAACGAAGCAAAACGCGCTTTTTCTATATAGCTTTAGCAAACTAACCGTATATGGATTGGTCATTTTTCAAAAAAAAGCCCTTACCCCCGCCTTCAACCAAGCCTGAGCCTTCTCTTCAGGAAGAAGAACAAGACATTACGACTTCAGGCCCTGATATTTCAGTGTCTCTCAGTTATTTGAAACGATTGATTCCGGTCGGCCAATATCTGGATAATGCCGCCCTCCAGCAGCTAAAAATCAAAAGCGGTCAGTTCAAACCCGGCATGGCTATTTTCAGCAGTGGCAAAGAAACCGATTCGATTGTCTATTTAGTCAGCGGTGAGGCCTACCTTGAAGTGAATAACGGCACAGCTCAAATGGTCTCATCTGACACCATGAAAGCTTTATACCCTTTATCCAGTGAACGATTTCATCACTTGACCGCCATTGCCAAGTCTCAGGTAACGGTTATTTACCTTCCCCGAACGCTTTTAAAACAACCGCTATCAGCAAGCAAGCTACCGGCAAAACTCAAAATAAATGAGACGCTGGGGCAAAATGTATTTGCTCGTCAATTTATGGATAATTTGACCCAGGGGAAACTCAACATTCCTAATTTACCGGACATCGCGGTGAAGATACGGCAAGCGGACACGGACACCATAGGCATTGCCGAATTCGTAAAACTCATCAACCTCGACCCGATCATCGCCGCCAAATTAATTCAGGTAGTCAACAGCCCGGTTTATCGTCCTATCAGCCCGATAACCAATTGTCTGGATGCCGTAAACCGGCTGGGCATCAGCGCTACGCGCAATCTGATTACTGCGCTTACAATGAAAAACCTGATCAGAAGCCGCACGCCCTTAATGAAAAAGCGTATACAGGAGGCGTGGGTTCAGAGCGTCAAAGTATCAAGCTTGAGTTACATCCTTGCCAAACTCATCAATAAAGTCGATCCTGAAGAAGCGCTGTTAGCCGGACTGGTTCATAACATCGGCATTTTACCCATACTGATTTACGCAGACAGGTTACCGCCAGAAAGCTATCTTATCAGTGAGCTTGATGAAGCCATTCCGGAAATACAGGGGCAATTAGGCGCGTACATGCTTGAGAAATGGCAATTCCCTGATAGTTTAAAAATGGTTCCGGTCAGGACTGAAAATTGGTTTAATAACACCAGTGAGTCATTGGATATTAACGATGTAGTCGTTCTGGCAAAATTCCACAATATTCTGGCGAGTCAAAAAAAGGGCGAATTGCCGTTGATCAACACACTACCGGCTTTTCAGAAGCTTGAAAAAAAGATACTTTCGCCCGACTTGTCACTGCAGATCTTGTTGGATGCAAAACAGCAAATCAGCGAGACAATGAAGCTATTTACAGCCTAATTTAATGAAGTATTTAGAACAGTTTTTTAACGCAAAAGCCGCTGCGCCAAAAGCGTCAATAGACACAAAATCCGTGGTGGACAGTCCCTGCCTCATCGAACAAACAAAGCAACCTTTGGCAGTACTTCAACGATTTGTCCCGATAAGAGAACTGGACAGCAAAACAGTCCAGCTATTACCCCATAAGACACTTCACTATGCTGCCGGTGACACAGTATTTCTGATTCATCAAGCCACGACATCGGTCTGGTACCTTTTTGAAGGAACTCTGACGATGGTGCCGGACGGCGCGACTCCTTTTGAAATGCAAGCAGATTCACTTAGAGCCCATCTGCCGATTAACAGCGGCAAAAAGTTCGGCGCTTCCGGCATAGCCAAATCCTATGTCAAGATTCTTGAAGTTTCGGCAGATCTGATTGCCCATTGGACAAGCCAAAGCAAACAACAGGAGCAATGTGTCGTAATTCAAGACCTCAAGCTGCCGGAGCAAATCAACGAATCATTTTTTTTCACTCAATTTGCCAAGGCTTACCGGGAAAATAAACTGATTTTGCCGACCTTGCCGGATGTAGCTTTAAAACTGAAACAGGCCATGGCCAAAGAAATAGATATCGCCACGGCTGCGCACATCATTCAGGTTGACCCGGCCATCACGGGCAGCCTGATTCAAATTGCCAACAGCCCTTTATACTCACCCATCTCGCCGGTAACCAACTGCCATGATGCAGTAACGCGCCTTGGACTAACCGCAACGCGCAGCCTGGTCTTGGGCATCAGTCTCAAGCAACTGTTCAGAAGCCATAATCCTAAGCTGATAAAAGCGATGCAAAGCTTATGGAAAAAAAGCCTTTATCTGTCCAGTTTGAGTTTTGTTTTAGCTCAGCAAACCCATGATGTTAATCCGGAGGATGCTCTTCTAGCGGGTTTGATCAGTGATATCGGCGTCATTCCCCTGCTGTATTTCGCAGAACAACAAGGAGAAAACGACATTGACATCACGCAGCTTGAAGAAACCATTCCATTGCTGCGAGGCCCGGTTGGCAGGCTGGTTCTGCATACACTGGGTTTCAGTGAAACACTCACTCAAATTCCCTATCACGCCGAAGACTGGTATTTTGACAACAATGACACACTTGGACTCATTGACATTGTCATACTGGCGAAATTACATAGCTTTATCGGCACTGAACGGAGCAAAACGCTTCCCGCCATTTGCTCCATTCCAGCCTATACCAAATTGAACGACGGTAAACTTAACCCTGACCTTTCCCTACAAGTGCTGCGTAACGCTCAACAACGCATTCAAGCAGCCATGAACATTCTTTCCTGATAACTATGAAAAATCCATTACTGATAGACAGCGCACTACCCCATTTCTCTGAAATCAAAACCGAACATATTGAACCCGCCATCGATGCTTTACTTGCAGAGGCGCGCTCGGTTGTCTCCGCCCGCCTGGAGTCAGCCCAAAACTATACCTGGGAAAATCTGGTTGAGCCTATCGAAAACGTTGAAGATAGACTCAACAAAGCGTGGTCTCCTGTCAGCCACATGAACTCGGTGGTCAATAGCGAAGCCTTGCGTGAAGCCTACAATGCCTGTTTACCCAAACTCAGCGAGTATTCGACTGAAATGGGACAAAATGAGCCGCTTTACCACGCATATAAAATGATCGCGCAAAGCAATGATTTCGTTCACCTTGATAAAGCGCAAAAAAAAATCATCGAAAATGCGCTTAGAGATTTTCGATTATCGGGTATCGATCTGCCGGAAAAACAGAAACAACGCTACAAGGAAATCAGCCAGGCATTGTCAAAATTGACCAGTCAGTTTGAAGAAAACCTGATGGATGCCACCAATGCCTGGTCCAAACACATTACCGACAGTGAAGAACTGGCCGGATTACCCGAATCCGCATTACAGCAAGCTCAACAAACCGCGCAGAGCGAAAACCTGCAAGGCTGGATGATCACGCTGCAATTCCCCTCGTATCTGGCGGTCATGACCTATGCCGACAATCGCCAACTGCGCAGAGAGCATTATGAAGCCTTTGTAACCCGGGCTTCTGACTGCGGTCCCTATGCAGGTCGCTGGGATAACAGTCAAATCATGGAGCAGATTCTTAGCTTGCGCCATGAGAAAGCGCAAATGCTGGGCTTTGCCAATTACGCCGAATTATCCCTTTCCACCAAAATGGCCGAAAGTACCGATCAGGTCATCGACTTTCTTGAAGACCTCGGCGACAGGTCCTGGCGTCAGGCACGCAAGGATCTGGCCGAATTGCGCGAATTTGCCGGAAAATATTACGGTATCAAGGATTTGCAACCCTGGGATATGAGCTATTTTTCCGAAAAAATGCGGCAACATTTCTACCAGTTATCCCAGGAAGAAGTTAAAGCCTATTTCCCGGACAGCCGGGTATTAACGGGCTTATTTGCAATCGTCGAAAAACTGTACGGCTTGCAAATTTCAGAAATCGATAAGGTTGACACCTGGCATCCTGACGTCCGGTTTTATCAGATACTCGATCAAAACGGCCAATTACGCGGCGAGTTTTATACCGATTTATATGCCCGTCCTAAAAAGCGTGGCGGTGCCTGGATGGATGTGTGTACTAGCCGTAAAAAAACGGGCGACAGCATTCAAACCCCGGTCGCTTATCTGACCTGCAATTTTACTCCGCCAACCGGCAACGATCCGGCGTTACTTACCCACGACGAAGTCACGACGCTTTTTCATGAGTTCGGTCATGGCCTGCACCACATGTTGACACAAGTCGATCATTTGGGCGTTTCAGGCATCAGCGGTGTGGAATGGGATGCGGTGGAGTTGCCCAGTCAGTTTATGGAAAACTGGTGTTGGGAAAAAGAGGCGCTGGGATTAATTTCAGGTCATTACCAAACCGGCGAAGTGTTGCCTGACAGTCTGTTTGACAAGATGATGGCGGCCAAAAACTTTCAGGCCGGCATGCAAATGGTCAGACAACTGGAATTCAGCTTGTTTGATTTTAGAATCCACCTTGAATATGACCCTAAAAAAGGTGGCCGTATTTATGAAATTCTTGATCGCGTCAGAAAACAGGTCTCAGTCGTTCAACCGCCCGCGTTCAACCGCTTCGCGCACGGATTTTCCCACATTTTTGCCGGAGGCTATGGCGCCGGTTATTACAGCTACAAATGGGCCGAAGTCTTATCCAGCGATGCATTCTCGCTGTTTGAAGAAAAAGGCATTTTTGACGTTACAACCGGCCATGCATTTTTAACCCATATTCTCGAGCAAGGCGGCAGCGAAGACGCCATGTCGTTGTTTATTGCTTTCCGCGGCCGTGAACCCAAAATCGATGCCTTGCTCAGACACAACGGAATTGCTGCATGAAGTACCACGATTTGCGCGACTTCATCAGGCAACTCGAAAAACAAGGTGAGCTGAAAAGAATTCAATATCCGGCCGATCCGGTCCTTGAGATTACAGAAATCTGCAGCCGCACCCTCGAACAACAGGGTCCGGCGCTGTTATTCGAAAAACCGAAAGGTCATACGATACCGCTGTTAGGCAACTTGTTCGGCACGCCTCACCGCGTCGCCATGGGTATGGGTGCCGATTCGGTCGAAGCCTTGCGAGAAATCGGCAAATTGCTGGCCTATCTGAAAGAACCCGAGCCGCCCAAAGGCTTCAGGGATGCGCTGGACAAAATCCCAGTATTCAAACAAGTGCTGAACATGGCGCCTAAAATCGTCAGATCACCGCCTTGTCAGGAAGTCGTGCTGGAAGGCGACGAAATCGATCTGGCCAATTATCCCATTCAAACCTGCTGGCCCGAGGATGCCGCCCCTTTGATCACCTGGGCGCTGGTCATTACCAAAGGTCCCTACAAGGAACGCCAGAACCTGGGTATTTACCGCCAACAAGTCATAGGGAAAAATAAAGTCATCATGCGCTGGCTCGCCCATCGCGGCGGTGCGCTGGATTTTAAGGAATGGCAGGAAGCCCATCCCGGCCAGCCTTTTCCGGTGACGGTTGCGCTGGGGGCAGATCCTGCGACGATACTCGGCGCGGTTACGCCGATTCCTGACAGCCTATCGGAATATGCTTTCGCCGGTTTATTACGCGGCAGTAAAACCGAACTGGCCAATTGCTTGTGCAATAACCTGCAAGTGCCCGCCAGCGCTGAAATCGTGTTGGAAGGCTTCATTTATCCCGGCGAAACCGCACCGGAAGGCCCCTACGGCGACCATACCGGCTATTACAATGAAGTCGATGATTTTCCGGTGTTCACCATCGAAAAAATAACCCAGCGCCACGACCCGATTTACCACAGCACCTACACCGGCAAACCGCCTGATGAACCTGCTGTTTTGGGCGTGGCATTGAATGAAGTGTTTGTGCCTATCCTGCAAAAACAATTTCCTGAAATCGTCGATTTCTACCTGCCGCCCGAAGGCTGCTCGTATCGCTTGGCCGTGATCAGCATCAAAAAGCAATACCCGGGACACGCAAAACGGGTCATGCTGGGTTTGTGGTCGTTTTTGCGCCAGTTCATGTACACCAAATTCGTCATCGTTGTCGATGACGACATCAGTCCGCGCGAATGGAAAGAGGTCATCTGGGCCATGACCACGCGCATGGATCCAACCCGTGATATCACGCTGCTGGATAATACGCCTATCGATTATCTGGACTTCGCCTCACCGGTATCGGGTCTTGGCTCGAAAGCCGGATTCGACGCCACCAATAAATGGCCCGGTGAAACCAACCGCGAATGGGGACGGCCTATCGTCATGTCAAAAGAGATCATCCAACAGGTGGACAGAATTTGGGATGAGTTGTTTTGAAGCGCGGATTCAACTAACAAGTGCCATTTCCGGTTTGAACTTCTAATATGGCTTTGTGGGTTGCGGTAAGCCTTGCGCGGAACACCGCAACCCCATACATACTGGCTTGACGATGGCAATCCGTAACGGGGCGACACCAATTATTAGCCTTAAAATGCTATTGGCAATCCATCGCAAAGGACCTCATTCAGCAAGAATTACCTAAATGACGGCTGCATAGGCGGCATTTAAACTCGCCATCAATGACCCCGCGAAAGCGATGTCTGATACGGCTTTCTGAAGGCTGCAAAAATGAAATAAAAAATGAATCTTGTGCAATGTGTGTCTAAAATTCATTAGCATGAATCGACACACTTTTCTTACCCGCACAGCTTCACTACCGGCAATTGCATCCACGCCTTGGCTTTTCGCCTGCTACCCGGCACAGCTATTGACTGTCGGAATACATCACTGGATGGGTTATGAAACACACAACCTGGCCCGCGATGACCGACTAAAGGGCGCAGCAAAAACAATATCGACTTTTCCCTTTAATACCCGACTACCGGTACAGAAAGATTTGTTGCATCGCCCGGTTTCTGCAAAGCGGCTGCCAAACGCAGCAAAATAGCCAGATGAAAACATTAATGCTTGTTTTGACACTTGCAGGGTTTGGCCTTTCCGAAGCAGCGTTGTGTTCAAACCTGCAAGCTCCGTTAAAATTTGCTGTCCTTGCTTTTCGTCCAAAAGCACAGGCCATGACCCATTGGGAACCCTTGGCAGTCTATCTTTCAGTCGCTCTGGACCAACGCGTCGAACTCGGAGTTTACGACTATTCCGAACTAGACGCCGCAGTATCCCGAAAAGAAGTGGATATTGTGCTGACCAATCCGGGACACTCTATCCAGCTTCAACTTCAAAACAATTTATCGGCACCCTTGGTGACACAGGTGACTCAAGCAGGTGACTATAAGCTTTCAGCGTTCGGAGGTGTTATTTTTACCCGTCATGATGCCTTATCGATTAACGCCTTGGCTGACTTGAGTGAAAAACGTATAGCAATAACCTTTATAAATTCTGCCGGCGGTTATCAGATGCAAGTCTTTGAATTGCTGTCTGCCGGCGTTCCGTTACCCAAAAAGCAAAACCTGATCACAACGGGCATGCCTCACGACCTTGTTGTGGAAGCAGTCATGACCGGCCGCGCCGATGCTGGTTTTGTCCGAAGCGGTGTCCTTGAGGGCCTGCATAACGAAGGCAAGCTTGACCTGAATCAAATCAAGATTATCAACCAGCAGAAGCTGCCCGCTTATCCCTATATCAGCTCCACCCCTCTGTATCCGGAATGGCCGGTATCGGTGATGCCCCAGGTTGATGAACAACTCTCCCGCAGACTGATCATTGCCTTGCTTAACCTGCCTCCCGATAGTTCGGCGGCCCGTTCAGCAGGTATTTATGGCTTCATTCCCCCAGCCAATTATGAAAGTGTGCATGAGGTACTCAGAAAACTACGTTTGCCGCCCTATAGCGAGGCGCCTGATTTTACCCTCTCCGACCTGTGGAAAAAATACCAGCTATGGATTACCTCCATAGGCATCTTGACGCTACTTTTAACGGCATCCGGCTTTCTTTTGATAATACAGAACCGCCGATTACGTCAAAGTGAACAGCGTTTTGCAACCTTGTTTGAGTTGGCCCCGGAACCCACCTGGATTATTGCCGACGGGCGCTTTATAGACTGCAACATGGCAGCCGTGCGAATACTGGGTTACAAAAACCGGACCAAACTGCTGAATGCCCGTCCGGCCGACATTTCGCCGGAACGTCAACCCGATGGTGAAAGTTCACAAAGTAAAGCTGAGCGTATACTGCAGCTAGTCGCAAACGGTGAGCCGCAACGTTTCGAATGGATCCATAAAAAATTTGACGGCAGCAAATTAATAGCCAATGTCAGCCTGGACCCGGCAATTTTAAACGGAAAAAAAGTCGTGCTCTGCTCCTGGCATGATGTCACTCAACGTAAACAAACCGAAGCCAGATTATTGGAGAGCGAGCGCAAATTTCGTGAGCTGAGTCGCCGCCAGGAAGAAATCATCTGGGCTACCAATATAGGCACCTGGGAATGGAACATCAGGAGCGGTGAAACGATATTCAACGAAAGATGGGCCGAAATTACCGGTCATACCCTGGATGAACTGACTCCTTATAATATTAAAACATGGATAGCCCTAGTCCATCCGGAAGATATCAAGCTATCGAGAGACAAACTGGAAAAATGCTTTTCTCGCGAAACAGCTTCTTACAGTTGCGAAGTCCGGATGCGGCACAAGCAGGGCCATTGGATCTGGATTCTGGATCAAGGCCGGATTGTCGAATGGACTGCCGACAACATGCCTTTACGAATGTCAGGGACTCATCAGGACATTACCGGCCGTAAACAGGTGGAGAACGAGTTGAAGCTCGCCGCCAGCGTCTTCACTCACGCCAAGGAGGGCATACTGATTACCGATGCCGACGCCACCATCATAGAAGTCAATAATACCTTTTCGCTGGTCACCGGTTACAGCCGTGCCGAAATCCTGGGCCAAAATCCTCGAATATTAAATTCCGGACGGCAACCGCCGGAATTTTATTCGGATATGTGGCAACAGCTTATCGACAAGGGCCATTGGTGCGGGGAAGTATGGAACCGGCGCAAGAGCGGCGAAGTTTATGCGGAATTGTTGACTATCAGTGCCGTCAAGGACACCTTAGGCAGTACGAAAAGTTATGTGGCTTTGTTCACGGATATTACCCAGATCAAGGAACAACAACACCAACTGGAGCATATTGCGCATTTCGACACGCTCACCCAACTGCCGAACCGCCTGCTGCTGGCTGACCGGCTAAGGCAAGCTATGATCAATAGTGAACGTAGCGGCCGGTCTTTGGCACTTATCTACCTGGATCTGGACGGATTCAAGGCCGTCAACGACCATTACGGACACCCTGCGGGCGATGAACTGTTGATCAAAGTCGCACAACGCATGAAGTCGGTGTTACGAGAAGGCGACACCCTGGGACGAATCGGTGGCGACGAATTTGTTGCGATACTTATTGACCTTGAGCAAAACGAAGACTGGGAGCCGGTTCTTAATCGCCTGCTTATCGCAGCTGCACAGCCTGTGACTATCAACGAAGACCAGTTGGCTGTATCGGCCAGTATCGGTGTCACACTGTACCCGCTTGACAATGCCGATGCCGATCAACTGCTGAGACATGCCGATCAAGCGATGTATCAGGCTAAACAACAAGGCAAAAACAGTTATCAGCTATTCGATATCGCTGGAAATGCCGTAGCAGCAACACAGCGAGAGACTTTGGAGAGCATCCGGCGCGCCATTGATTACGGTGAATTCGTCCTTTATTATCAGCCTAAAGTGAATATGAAAACGGGCGAAATTATCGGCGCAGAAGCGCTTATTCGCTGGCAGCATCCTGAGCGCGGCCTTCTGCCTCCGGCAGCCTTCCTGCCTTTTATCGACAAGCACCCTATTAGTCTGGAAATAGGCGAATGGGTCATTGATACTGCATTAAGCCAACTTGCGGCCTGGCGCGCAGAAGGCTTGGAGATATCGGTCAGTGTCAATATCAGTGCGTTACAATTGCAACAAACCCGTTTCGAAAAACGTTTGTTTGAATTGCTGACCGCTCATCCTGAAGTTGAGCCGTGCCAACTGGAATTGGAAATCATTGAATCCAGCGCGCTAGAAGATATAGCCTACGTATCCGGCGTGATGAATGCCTGCGTCAGCCTCGGCGTGCAGTTTGCATTGGATGATTTCGGCACCGGCTATTCTTCGCTGACCTATTTAAAACGTCTTCCGGCCAGCACGCTAAAAATTGACCAAAGCTTCGTCAGGGATATGCTGGAAGATCAAGACGATCTTGCCATTGTTGAAGGTGTAATGGGTCTTGCCAACGCTTTCGGACGAGAAGTTATAGCCGAAGGCGTAGAGACGATCGCCCATGGCAATTTGCTGTTGGCTCTGGGATGTGAGTTGGCGCAAGGCTATGGTATTGCCAAACCTATGTCTGCGCCCGAACTAAAACCCTGGATTAAAACCTGGCGTCCCGACCCGTCCTGGGCTGCCTGGAACCATTGCCGAATCAGCCGTAACCAGCAACCATTGCTGTTTGCCGAAGTAGAGCATCGCGCCTGGGTAAAAGTCATTGCAGGCTGTCTTAAAGGTGAGCGCGAAGTGCCTCCGCCACTGGATGAACACCTCTGCCGCTTCGGCATCTGGTATAAGCATGAAGGCCGCATCCGCTATGGCAATCACCCTGAATTTCAAGACATTGAGCCATTGCATCGACAGGTTCATGACCTGAGCAAGCGATTTTTGAAAGCCGCCAATGAGAACCGGCATCTGGAGGTATTGGATCAGCTAGATGAATTGTATACAGCGAGCAATCAATTAATCAACGCCTTGCACAAACTGATAGCCGTTATCGAGACTCAGGCATAGCAACTTATAGTATATCCATCGTAGATCGAAATTCGGCACCGGGGTGCCCGTCAAAGGACGCCGTAAAACCATCCCGGTAGGCTCTATGCCGAACAACCCGTTGCCTCCTTAGGCACTGCCGAAATTTGAAGTTCGAATGGTATAACCCAAGCCTATTTAGTTACGGCAGCTAATTTTTAAATAAGCCGCCAGTGATTAGACCTTCGACACGCTCAGGGTAAGCGGACCCCTTTTATTACCCGCAAAAATTCAAGGATGACGGAGTACCCGTTATGAATACCAGCAATTCCCTGTTTGATGATAATAATGGGGAGACGTATGCAATGCGGGGATCTTGTCATCAAGCCCCCATGGGTGGGTTTACGGCGCTGCTGGCTACTTCACCCTAAGCAACTCTGGCGCTTGATCTGGACCTTCGCTTACTCAAGGCCAATCAACCAATGTGAGGGGTGAGAAGATACTATCAAAGTTTGATTGAATATCCGGCAGAGCCTATCTACATGCCAGGACAAAAGCATTAATTTAACAGTCCAAACACCAATGCAGACGGTTTTCTATACCCGAGTGAGCACGTACCGCATGAGCAAAACGTCTGGCATCGGCAGCGATGGAGTTGATGAATTCGCTCAAGCCCATCCACTCAACCTGTGCAGAGGTGGTTTGCCTCGCTTACGGTCTGTCGAGCCTCGCGAAGTCTTACTGTCAATTGCGATGACTTACACCTGACGTTTTTTCCCTAACGCTTTCAACCCAGTACAAAAAACTGGCCCTGAAATCGTAAAACGAAATTCGCTCAAACATATAGGCAATGCAGTCGTGAGAAAGTATTCCATTTTTCCGCGGCACAAAACAGCGTAGTCAATCCAACTTTTCATGAGCAAAATCGACAATACCCTGCCAACCCTCTGCGTCACTGATAATCGCGCAGACACTTAACCCCATTATGTCGATTAAGCCATGAAGCTTTTTGCATTCAACTCGAGAGTCTTTTTGGTTATCAATATCTTCTATAAAACTTATGGAGATATTGATATAGATCCTTGTATGTCAATCATTTTTAATGCATTTGCCCTGCCTGTTTACCCAGGCAGAAACGATGTAGGAAGCAGCCGATAGACTGTTATATTTAGCCATACAACCGGCCGTAACCCGTTATGCTGCGAGGATTAGGGGTGGTTATTGGCAAAACCTCTAAGCCAATCACTCAAAGCTGCGCGAAAGTTCATCAGGGAATGCTGTGTTATTCTTGATGGAATGTAATTAGCTGAAAGGTTGGGGCGAAAACCTATCAACCTGTATAGTTTTCAACCTGACTGATCACTTCACTAGAAGCTAATTCCAGTCCCATTTTGTAGCACTCAATGGCATTATTTTTATCGTCTTTGCCAAAAAGTATATTGCCCAATAACTGATAAGCTGAAACCGAAGGTTCAACAGCAATACTCTTTTCCAGATAAAGTTCCGCTTTATCCGTATCGTTCAACAAAATACATAATTTACCCAGGATTCTCAGCAAGACAGGATCATCCGGGTATACGGTCAACCAGCTTTCCGCTGTTCTAAGCTGTCTGGCCCGGTCATTTGACTGAACGCTGCCGAACAGAACCAGTAAGGTATGGTCCCAGTTCGACGAGATAATTTTAGCCAGTTCATCTTCAATCTTGGCCCCGGCACCCACATCAATCATTGCTGCAAAATAAATGGCAGGAATTCCTGACACGGTTTTGATGTAATCAGGTATTTCCTGCCAAAGTTCTTGAATATCGGTGAAGTCTCCTTTTTGTGCCGCCTCTCTGAGGAGATTGCTGTAAGCGTCAGCCTCCAACAGTTTGACTTCGGCTTCCATCAATACTTTGTTCTTGTTCAGCGAGGGAATCAGTTTCCTGATAGCATCCCAATCGCCTATATGCCGGTATGTTTGATGCAGCAGTTTAAGAACGGCAGCATGACCCGGATTGATGGAATGTAATCTGGCCAGCGTTTGTAGCGCCTCTTCAAACTGATTTCCCGACAAATGCAGTTCTGCCTGAACCAGGCCCACGGCGATATCAGAACCCGGTGCATAATCGGCCGCTTTTTTCAGATATTCATCGCGTTTTTCAACTGCGCCTCGAGATTGAGCCGCCCTTGCCGCAGTCAAATAATGAATCAAAGGCGCGCCGCTATGCGATGCATGCTTGATCAATATTTTTTCGGCTTTTTCCCAATTACCCTCAGCAGAATCAACTAACCCGGCAATCAGTGCTTCTTGAGAACGGTTGAATTTGACACTCTTTCCGCGATCTTTCATCTTGCCCGGCAACCGCATCAACCAGCCTAGCAGGCGAAAAAACATATACGTGATAAAAAAAACGATCACCAGAGCCACACCAAAAAACACCAGCGAAGTCTCTAGAGACCATCGTCCCATACCAATCAATACATAGCCCGAGTCATCATATTGACTTAGCCAGCTATGGACTATAAAAGCGGTTACGACTGCAATAAAGAGCGAACCCAGAAAATAGATGACATTTTTCATAGTTCACTCATTGATTATCTTGAGGTGGCTGTTCAGTAACTTCCGGTTCAACCAGCGCTTTATCAGTTTCAATTCTTAATTTGGTAATATCGCGCAGCATCTTAAGCGACCGGCTGATATCCGGAAATTCGCTCTTTAATCGAATAATATTCATCCGTTCCAGCTCGCCCACAACCGATTTTGTTTCGTCGTTCATCGTGAAGTTTTCCTTGAGCCAGGCTATTGCATCGGCAATGGCTGCCTTATACAGAACTTCATTTTGTTGAACCAACGCAAGCTTGATCATTTCCAGCTTGACTCTGAATTGTTGCTGGATAAACAGAGCTTCCTCGGGTTCCAGAATAGCCTTGATTTCCCTGTCTGTATGACGAATAGTGACAACGCCTTCGAGTTTTTTCATCGCGAAGGACAACATATTATGTTCATCCTCGCCTGAATCACCATGACTATGAATGTCTGAAGATGGCGTAAACGGTTTGCCGGCATAAGGCATGATCAAAGGCAATTGTCCAACTTTATCTTGCAACATCTGCAGCGCCGAATAAATCCCGACCATATCCGATTCGACAATGGTTTTCAATGCGGCTATATCTTTTGAAATCTGCTCTCTGACCTTGAATACTGCAGCATCTCCGCTTTCGCGTAAACGTTGGTCAGCCGCTTCAAGCGCTTCGGTCGTCGTGGCCAAATCGCCCATGAGCTGCAAACGCTGATTTGCTACACTCAGTAAATATTCGGCATCGGCAATCAACCAATCGCCCCGGGTTTTACCCAGTTGACGCTGAACCTGACGAATCTGATTACCCAGGTCTGTTCTGGCATTATCGAGCTTTTCGGTATGAAGCTCAGAGAAGTCGGACAATGTTTTGTTAAACTGCCCGTCCTTGTTTTTAACATCAGCAACCAGTGTCGCCAATTGCGATTGCAAAGCCGATAATTGGGTTTGATAGCCGCTCAGTTGCTTGCTGAGTTCAATGACCTGCATGTCTCCCTTATCAAGCTCGCCACCCAAGTTTTCCTGTTGGGCGCGCAATTGCATGAAAAAATAATAACCAATCCCCCCGATGCTGATAACGATCAGTACAATTAAGAATCCGAACCAAAGCCCGCTTTTGGATTTGCTTTTTAACAAAACTTTATCGGTATTCTGGTCTTGTTTTTCACTTAACTCAGCCACTGGTATTCCCCATTAATGATCTTTTTTATTTCTTCTAAAATAGCGGTATCAGAGGGGTTTTTTGCCACAACCACGTGAAAAAAACCTATCGCCTGCGCATCTTGCGCCATTCTCTCGCTAACAACAACTAAGGGCAAAATTAATAGCGCTGATTTAAGCTCATCACCAATCATCCGGACCAAATTTTTCAGTCCTTCGGAACTCGTTACTGTAATCACAGCCAATTGCTCTTCTTGCAACATCGTTATCAATGGCTCACGACTCGAATCCGGACAGTCTCTTTGATAAACTTCCAAATAATCAACCGAAGCCCCACGTCTGCGCAATTCGTCTGCCAAGGCTTCACGCCCGCCCACACCACGGATGATTAAAATGCGCTGACCTTTAACGGCCTGCAACTGAGGCATAGCCAACAGCGCTTCTGTGTTGAACCCGCTTTCGGGCACCGTATCAACCACTAGGCCTTGCTTAACCAATGCATCGGCGGTAGACGCCCCTACTGCCGCTATTGGCCTTTTAGTAAAAGCGGCTATTTTGCCATCATTCAGGAGCAGTGCAAAATTTACGGCGTTTACACTGATAAATATCAACCGGTCATAGTCATCAATCCTGGCCAGAATTTGGCTTGCCTGATCACTCTTTTGTGTAGGGACTATGTCCAGAACAGGAAACCGAATGGGCAGAAAACCCGCTTCATACACCAAACTGCACAGCTTTTCAGCCTGATGAACCGGACGTGTTATCAGAATGCCCTGTGAGCGTTTCAAGCCAGCAATTCCCTTAGAATCTCATCGGCGCCATTTGCCAGCAAGTCTTCGGCAATCGCTTTTCCAATTGCCTCGGCCTCTTCGGCAGAACCGGAACGTTCCGCCCTGTATAAAACAGTGCCATCAGGGCTGCCGACCAAGCCCCGCATAGTCAGATGGTTACCCGCCAATTCTGCAAAACCGGCTATCGGCACCTGACATCCACCATTCAGGCGCTTGTTCATGGCTCGCTCGGCGCGAACGCAGATAGTGGTGTCCGGATCATGCAGCGTCTGCAGCAAACGGTTGAGTTCCGCATCGTCAATTCTGCACTCTATGCCAATCGCGCCTTGCCCGATAGCGGGTAAACTCTGCGCAGGGTCAAGACAGGCGGTGATGCGATCCCCCATGCCCAAACGTTTAAGACCGGCTGAAGCCAGAATGATGGCATCGAATTCACCGGCATCCAGTTTAGCCAGCCGGGTATTGACATTGCCCCGTAACGATAAAATCTCCGAGTCCGGAAATTTTTCTTTAATCTGGCACTGACGGCGCAAACTGGATGTACCAATTTTTGCGTTTGACGGCAAATCATCCAGAGAACGAAAGTGATTCGACACAAACGCATCGGTAGGGTCTTCCCGCGTCAAAATTGCAGCCAAATGAAGTCCCTCAGGAAATTCCACAGGCACATCCTTCATGGAATGAACAGCAATATCCGCTATCCCTTCCAGCATGCCCTGCTCCAACTCCTTAACAAAAAGACCTTTTCCACCGACTTTGGCAAGAGGCGCATCCAACAACTTATCGCCCTTGGTAGTCATTTTTACAAACTCAGTTTGTAAACCGGGAAATGCTGCTTTCAAACGTTCGGCAACATGCTCTGCCTGCCATAATGCCAATGGGCTTTTACGGGTCGCTATGCGAATAACCTTTTGTACCAAAACAATACCTTATCTGTTATAAATTTAAACCAAACGAAAGCGCATCTGCCCGGAAAACGTAACGCTAACTTTGTAACTTCCTCGACTGATTTGTTTTTTTGTAATTATTTCAGCTTAGGTTAGGCTGCCTGCTTTTCGCAACCCAACAGTTAACGCTATGGCCTTGAAATATTGGGTTGGCTGTCGCCAACCGCAACCTAAGCGGTGCATCACCTTAATTTTGTTGCTCCGCTGAATAGTTACGTTTTTAAGCTCACAAACAAATGCTATTCTGAAATCATCACATTGTACCCTTTTTAACTCATTTAAAACTTATTCGGTTTAAATTTTATTTCATTAGAAAGTATCGGCAAAGACAGAATTAACTGTTTATATGATAACTTAAGACTGCCTTAACAAAGCAGGGTGAGCTCGTCATAAGAACCGATGAACAATGCTGTTAAATCAGGTAACTGCAAGTCAATATAAATTGAGCGCCGAAGTTTCAAGGCAGAACCGGCTACTAAAATAGCTTTACTTAACTATAATGGCCTCTAATCTATTTACTTTAAAAGAAACGATCAGCCAGTCTCTTCCAATAAAAAACAATGGGTTTTTAATTCGCTCTAATGATTCCTTCTAACGCTTGCCAAATCATGCTGGTCGAGGACGACCCCGGTGATGCTCACCTGATAAGTTCCGCGTTAAGAATGAGCCGGGATATTATATTTGATGTGATCTGGGTAACTCATCTGGCGGAAGCCAAGATAAAACTGGAAAAGCAGCTTCCCCAGGTTCTGTTGCTTGACCTTTCCCTGCCTGACTCTAACAGCATCAAAACAGTGGAGGCCTTATTAAAAGAAGCGCATTCCATTCCCATCATCGTGTTAACCGGTCACGAAAATAATGAATTGGCACTGCAAGCGTTAACATTAGGGGTTCAGGATTACCTGGTTAAGGGTAGCTATGACGGTGAAGCACTGATCCGCTCCATCAGCTATGCCATCAGCCGTAACCAGTTGGAACAACGACTCGCCGAAACCGGCTCCCAATTACGTACGCTGATTAACGCCATGCCCGACATTGTCTGTTTTAAAGACGCTGAAGGACGCTGGCTTGAAGCCAACACTTTTGATCTGAAATTATTTCAACTGGAAAACGTCGATTATCGGGGCAAAAAAGATTCCGAATTAGCCGAATACCAAACTTTTTATAAAGATGCCTTTCTTGCCTGCGAAGCCAGTGATGAAAAGGCCTGGCAATCCGGCGTCATGCTCAGAAGAGAGGAAACCATTCATCGCCCCGGCACTAGCCCACTCATATTCGATATAGTAAAAGTCCCGTTATTTCATGAGGATGGCAGACGCAAAGGCCTGGTGGTGGTCGGCAGGGATATTACCGAAATTAGAAAGGCGGCAGAACGACAAAGACTGGCCACCCGTGTATTTGAAACCACCGGAGAAGCCATTGTCGTATCCGATGCGACACCGAAAATAGTCGCCGTAAACCCTTCGTTTCTGAGTATCACCGGTTTTAAAGAAGAAGATGTCCTGGATAAAGACCCGCTTAAATTTTGCTTTGGCCTGCATTCCAAAGATTTTCTGAGAGGTGTTTTGACCTCACTGATGACCAAAGGGCTATGGAGTGGCGAAATGCTCTGCAGTCGTCTTAACGGTGAAGTTTTCCCTGTTATACAAACTATCAGTACCATTAAGGATGAACTCGGCAACATCACCCATTACACCGCTATATTTTCGGACCTTAGCGACATTAAGCGCGCACAACATACCGCTGAACGTCTCTCATGGTCCGACCCGTTGACGAATCTGGCAAACCGGGCGCAGTTTCTCAAACAAATGGAACAAACGCTGGAACAAGCTTACCAGGACGGTCATTTTGCAAACGTTATTCTTATTGATATCGACCGGTTTAAAAGCATTAATGAAGTAAGAGGAATGGCTATGGGCGATGACCTGCTCAAATCCTTCGCCATGAAGCTTGAGCAATGCATGAACCCTAATGATTTATTAGCTAGACTTGATTCAGACGAATTTGCCATTCTCCAAAAAAATGCATCCTCTGACATAAAGAACGGAATGCGTGAAGCAGCAACCACTTCCGAGAGAATGCGCGCGACACTGCGGGAAGGCATCATCATAAACGGCGAAACCATTTATCTGGACATCTGCATTGGGATCAATTTATTCCCCAAATCATCCACGGAAACTGCCATTGATGTCCTTCGTGAGGCCGATATCGCCTTGAATCAGGCCAAAGCAAAAGGCGAAGGCCAGACTGTCATTTTTGAATCCGCGCTCAGCGAGGCCATCATTGAACGCTTCCAGCTGGAAAATGAATTGCGTCTGGCAATAAGCCTCAATCAACTGAAAGTTTACCTTCAACCACAAGTTAATGCGGCAGGACAACAAGTAGGCGCTGAAGCACTGGTGCGTTGGCCTCATGCCAATCGCGGCATGGTCTTTCCAAATCAGTTCATCCCTTTGGCTGAAGCATCCAACCTGATTATCGCACTTGACCGGTGGGTGCTAACCGAAGTTTGTCAACTGCTGGCAAGACTGGAACAAGAGAACCTGGGCCTGCGCATCTCGGTGAATATCAGCCCCCGCCATTTTGACCAGGCTGATTTTGTTGACAAGGTCCTGCAAATCATGACGTCTGCAGGAGCCAATCCGGCTCTTCTTGTTCTTGAGGTCACCGAAAGCCTGGTTATCAATGATATCAATGAAGTGGCTGAAAAAATGAGTTCATTGACAGCGCTGGGAGTTCACTTTTCAATGGATGATTTCGGCACCGGTTATTCAAGCCTTTCATATCTTAAACGATTACCCATTCAGGAAATCAAAATTGATAAAAGCTTTATTCAGGACATACTGACAAACTCCAGCGATGCGGCTCTGGTTGAAACCATTATTGCGGTCGCCAAGCATCTTAATTTGCGCATTGTCGCCGAGGGCGTGGAAACAAAACATCAGGCTGATTTCCTGAATACGCTAGGTCATGTTGTACACCAAGGTTATTTCTTCGGTCGCCCCGAACCGGTTGATTGCTGGCTGAAAAAATTTAATCGGCTAGAACAATCACTACCATGACAGCCCCAATTTTGCTGAGTCACTCATGTTAAACATTGTAATACTTCCCTTGAAAAAGCAGTTTTCATATGCGGCTGCTATGTTTTGCTAAGCGTTGGCTAAGCAAAAGGGGCAGGATGCACCCGGATAATACTGATTTATCCTTATTATCTTCAGCACCTAAAAACAGGAAAACCAGATCCGGCTATGGGCTGTTGATGCTTTATAGTTTCCTGAGCGTGACATTCACCGGTTCCATTCAAGCGGAGCCAGTAAAGATCGGCGTACTTGCTTTCCGCTCCCAGCAGGGCATGCAGCAACAATGGCAACCGCTGACCAGGATGCTCAAAACCGCCATTCCCGAGCATGACTTTGTCATTGAAGCGCTCTCTCACAATGAACTGGAGATGGCTGTCTTTTCCCGGCAGATTGACTTCATTCTGACAAGTCCGGCTCACTATATACAAATCGCTCATCACATCGGTTTATCTTCGCCGCTGGCAACGCTGATTAACAGTTACGATGACAAAGGACTTGCCGCCTTTGGGGGGGTTATTTTCTCGTTAAAAACCCGGAATGACATTCAACGTTTAGCCGATATTCGCGGAAAAAATGTCGCAGCGGTAGGCCAGGAATCTTTGGGAGGTTACCACTTGCAAATTCATGAGCTGCAAAAAGCCGGTTTAAAAGCGGGCAAAAATTATAAAATCCAGACTACCGGCACTCCGCATGACAAAGTAGTTGAGGCCGTTTTGAGCGGCAAAGCCGATGCCGGTTTTGTCCGGACCGGAGTACTGGAAAGCCTGGCTCAACAAGGCAAGCTGGACATCAACACCATCAGCATTATCAATAACCAGGATTTACCCGACTTTCCCCTCTTCATTTCGACACGTCTGTTTCCTGAATGGCCTTTTGCATCGCTGCCACAAATCGACGAAAAACTGGCGCGACGAGTCACAGCCGCCTTATTCATGCTTAGCGATCACTCGGATGTGAGCCGGTCGATCGGCATTCAAGGCTTTACCGTCCCCGCCGATTATCTGGCCACCAATGAGTTGCTTAGAGAACTTCGAGCACCGCCCTACGAAAACTTGCCCGGATTTACATTAAATGATGTCTGGCGCCGCTATAACACCCAAATCCTGGCCATCCTTTTTACTGCCGCGTGTATTATCGCGCTGGGTATTGCGTTGATCATCGCTAACCGGAGACTGCGCGTTGAACGCAAAAACGTACTACAACAAACAATAAAGCTGCAGGAAAGCGAGGCACTCTGGAAATTCGCACTGGAAGGTGCCGGTGATGGCGTCTGGGACTGGCATATTCCAACCGGACAGGTCTTTTTTTCAAAGCAATGGAAAGCAATGATCGGCTATGCTGAGGATGAATTTGAAAACACGTTTGACTCCTGGAAAGATCATTTACACCCGGACGATAGTGATAGAGTGCTTGCCACAGTACACAATTATTTTGAAAAAAATCTGCCACTTTACACGACAGAATTCCGGATACGCAGCAAGAACGGAGAATGGCATTGGATTCTTTCGCGTGGCATGGTTGTGAGTTATTCTGAGTCGAACGAACCCTTGAGAATGATCGGCACACACACAGATATTAATGAACGAAAACAGGCGGAATTTGACCTTCGAAAATCTAATGCCGATCTTGAACAGTTTGCTTACAGCGTATCGCATGATTTGCGGCAACCGCTAAGAATGGTAACCGGTCATCTGCAATTAGTGGAAAAACACCTGGATGCCGTTCTGAATAATGACGATAGGGAAAACATGAACTTTGCGTTACAAGGCGCAAAGAGGATGGATGCGATGATTGTGTCCTTACTCGAGTATTCGCGTGTCGGCCGTAAATCCGCCCCCAAAAGCAAGCACCCCAGCCAAACTGCCCTGGATAATGCCCTGTTTTTTCTGGTGCCTGCCCGTCAGGAGGCTCATGCGGAAATCACTATTAGCGGAGAATGGCCCGAAATTATCGCCAGCCAGGATGAGATGACGCGCTTGTTTCTTAATTTGACGAGTAATGCAATCAAATATCGCAACAAAGAACAGCCGCCCATCATTCATATCCATGGCCACATGGAAAATACTATCTGGCGAGTCACTATAAGCGATAACGGGATTGGCATTATTCCCAGTCAGATCCCCCGTTTATTTCAATTTTTCAGCCGTTTGCAATCCCGGGCAAAATTTGAGGGAACAGGAATGGGTCTGGCATTATGCCGAAAAATTGTCGAACACCACGAAGGCCGGATTTGGGCAGAATCGGAAGGTGAAGGCAAAGGCAGCCGGTTTATTTTTGAAATACCGGTAAAAACCAGTGAGACAGCGTAACCCTATTATCCTGAAACTTAGAGCCTTCGCATGACGTTAACCCCAAACAGACCCGGTCTTTCCCGTAGAGGATTTATCATTCAGCTAAGCGCTTTGGGTTTTTTACCGCTGTTTTCAGGATGTGAAGCAGTATTCAGCAAACCGCTATCCATAGCCGCTCACGCCTGGCCCGGATACGAGTTTATGTTTTTAGCGATGCGGGAAAACTGGCTGGATAAAAACCAGGTGAATCTGATTGAAACGCGTTCTGCAACCGACTCGTTACAAAAGCTGAAAGCGGGACAAGTCGATGGAGCAGCGCTGACGATGGATGAAATATTGACGGCCAGATCCGAAGGAGTGGCTATTTCGATCGTATCGATTTTTAATATATCCGCCGGGGCTGACATGCTGTTGGCGCTTCCCGGCATTAACCGTCTCTCCGATATCAAAGGCAAGCGAATCGGGGTGGAAGAAAGTTCAGTTTCCAGCCTGATTCTCCACAAGGCATTGGAAGCAGCCGGTTTGTCATCAAACGATATCATCAAACTACCGTTAACAATCGCAGACCACCTTGACGCCTGGAAAAATAACCAGGTTGATGCAATAGTGACTTACGAACCGGTAGCCAGCCAATTGCTTGCCGATGGAGCAGTAAAGCTGTTTGATAGCCGGTTAACACCCAATTTGATTGTGGATGCCTTGGCGGTAAGAACTGACCGGCTGAATGTGAGCTACAGGCAGGCAATCATGCATCTCATTGAAGCCCATTTTAAAGGCCTTTATCATCTCAACACCAATCCACAAGACGCTTCTTACCGCATGGCCAAACATCTGAATCTGCCCCCCGAAAATATACTCAATGCCTATAAGGGTCTTGTATTACCCGATCTGAAAAGCAACCACCGTTTATTATCCGGCAATAAGCCCGTCCTGCTTGAAAGCGCCGGTCGTCTGAACACGGTGTTGCTTCAAACCGGAAAAATCAATCGTAGCGATTCACTGAATAACCTGATTGATTCTAGCTTTCTGCCCACAATCCTCTAAAATTCCAATGAACGGTATCGTGAGAGCAGGTTTGCAAAACAAAACAATACCTGATTACATATAAGCTTCAGTCTATTTAAAGTCCGAAGGTAACTACTTGCCCGCTTTTAATTAAGGGGGTAGGTGCTTGATTTCAAAGGACGCATCTATACGTCCCTGTAGCTCTCTGCAACATCCCTGTTGCAGAAGCCTTTTCGATCAACCACCTACACCCACTAAAATTGGAGGGGGTGAGCAAATACGTCCGAAGACAGGTGGGAACTCTGAGTCAAATCAAATTGGCCGAAGGTTCTAAATAATCAAGAAACAATAAGAGTGACAACCCCGTATGATAAATAGCTATAAAACATTTCAACTGATAGCTGCAATAAGCCGTCCGTTATGAGCGCTTACAATTCACTTAATTTCAGGATATTACTGATAGAGGATGAGCCTGCCGAGGCTAATCTGGTCAAGATGGCGCTGAAAGAAAATAACATTCAGTGTAACCTACACCATGTGACTGACGGACTGGAAGCGCTGGAATATCTTAGGAACGGCAACCCTGAAAATGCCGGATATCAGCTACCCGATATCATTCTGCTGGATGTCAATATGCCGCGTATGAACGGACAGGCGTTTTTGACTGAAATCAAATCGGATCACAACCTGTCATATATCCCAGTGATCGTCTTTTCTTCCGCCGATTCGGAAAGTGAAATTACCACATCCTACCAACTGGGCGCGGTGAGTCATATCATTAAACCGACCGACATGGCTGCTTTCATCGATACGTTCAGAATAATCGACGCCTATTGGTTTAAGCTTACCCGCTTACCCGTCAGCAAGCCTTATTTAGATCGTGTTTCAATTGAATAAAGGCGGCACACTCGGTTTAAGTCTGATCAGCAGCGACATTTTGATTCAAAAAGTTTTTCAACTCGGGAAGACACGAACCGCACCCTGTCCCCGCGCTTAAACGCCGACCAATCTCTTCAACAGTTTCCAACCCAAATGTTTTGACCGCTTTGGCAATCGATTTTTCGCCCACGTTAAAACACGAACAGACAATACGTCCACAATCCTCACCCCCCATGGGCGGCAGTCCGCTAAGCAAGCGCAAACGTTCGGGTCGACTTAGCGCATCTTGAGCAAACAACGTTGCCAGCCAGGCGGGTTCCGGCAACACCGGTGTGGACGAGATAAACAAACAGCATTCCAGCCGATTATCAATGACTAAGGCGCTGCGGTAGGCACCCAACTCAGGGTCGCTGTATTCCAGCCAGTCATTATTTTCAGCCGGTTTTGACACGATTGTCTCTAGCCATTGCCGCCAATGCGGAGGTTGCGTGACATCCGCCAATTCATACCGGCTAAAGCCATTTCCCTTGATTTTGACCACGTATTCAATATCAGGGATCATCAACGGTGTGCGCGACAAAATCATCCCATACCACTGCGCGTGATAACGAGTGACAGCTACCGGCGTTTGCTTGCTTTCCGGCTGCCCTGAGCACGGATCAACAACCGGATTGACCAACGCCCCAACTCTGCCCCGGCTGCTGAGTTGAGCCGTCCAATGCATAGGCACAAACACGCTGCCGGGCTGCTGGCCTTCGGTTGTTACAACCCGGGCCATCATGCTGCCCCAAAAGCTTTCCAGCACGGCCAGATCCTGCGTTTTAAGGTTATATTCGGCCGCATCTGCGGGATGAATTTCAACAAAAGGTTCCGGTTTATGTGCATTAAGTCTGGCCGACAAACCGGTACGGGTCATCGTATGCCACTGATCACGCAAGCGTCCGGTATTCAACGTCAACGGGTATTGCCCGTTTGGCGCATTGACCGGAGGACGCGGTTGAATGGCGATAAACTGCGCTTTTTTTGACGCCGTATAAAACTGACCATCGCCAAAGAGCCGCGCCGTTCCGTAGCGAGCCTTGTCTGTAACAGGCCATTGCAACGGCTGTAATTGGTCAAATTCATGCTGTTTAATCCCGGCGAACGAGGAAATATTAAAATCGCGCTTGAGACCTGACGCATCATTTTCAAACCCGGACAAGGCCGCATGTTCTCGAAATATATCGGCGCTGGTCCGGTAATTGAACGCTTCCCGGTAACCCATTCGGCCAGCTACCTGACTGATAATCCACCAATCCGGCTTGGCCATGCCGGAGGCCTGAAACAAAGGCCTTTGCCTGGAAATACGGCGCTCCATATTGGTGACCGTACCGTCTTTTTCGCTCCAGCCCAAGGCCGGCAATTTGATATGTGCCAGATCAATCGTGTCCGTCGCTTCGATACAATCGGAAACAATCACCAGCTCGCATTTTTTCAATGCCGCTTGGATTTTATCGGCATTGGGCAGCGTCACAACCGGATTGGTCGCAATTATCCAGACTGCTTTAACGCTGCCGTCATAAATTGCATCGAACAGTTCCACCGCTTTCAAACCCGGTCGTGTCGCAACACGATCGCTACCCCAAAACCGGCTAACCAGATCAACCTGTTCAGAGTTATCCAGTTCCATGTGTGCGGCCAAGGTATTGGCAAGACCGCCCACTTCCCTGCCGCCCATTGCATTCGGCTGACCGGTAAATGAAAAAGGTCCCATGCCGGGCTGGCCTATTTTGCCGGTTGCCAGATGGCAGTTGATAATCGCATTGCATTTGTCAGAACCGGAACCGGATTGATTGATGCCTTGAGAGTAAACCGTCACAACATTGCGAGTCCCGGAAAACCAGTTGAAAAACTGTTCAACAGCCGCTGCCGTCAAGCCGCAACCTTCGGCCACTGCAGCTATTGTCGGGGCACTGGCTATTGCCGCGGCCAAAGCCGAATCAAAACCTTCGGTATGGGCTTTTATATAGTCGTTATCCAAAGCATCGGTCTGTGCCAGAAAGCTCATCAAGCCATTAAACAACAGTCCGTCCATGCCTGGCTTAACCGCCAAATGCAGATCTGCACTGTCGCACGTAGCCGTCCTCCGCGGATCGATAACCACTATTTTTAATGCCGGATTTTTTTCCCTCGCTTTACGGATGCGCTGGAATATAACAGGATGGCACCAGGCGGTATTTGATCCGGTCAATACGATTAAGCCGGCCAGTTCCAGATCTTCATAATTACAGGGAACCGCATCCGCCCCAAAAGCCCGCTTATAGCCAGCAACGGCTGAGGACATGCAAAGCCTGGAATTGGTATCGATATTTGCGGAACCGATAAACCCTTTCATTAATTTATTAGCGACATAATAATCTTCGGTCAGCAGCTGGCCGGAAACATAAAAAGCCACAGCATCAGGGCCGTAATCTCGAATAATGCGGGTCAATCCATCGGCAACCCCATCCAGCGCCGTATCCCAGTCACAGCGCTCACCCCTAACTTCCGGATACAGTAGCCGGTTTTCCAGCGAAACCGTATCACCCAACGCCGCGCCTTTCGAGCACAGTTTCCCGAAGTTGGCCGGATGTTCCGGATCGCCTTGCACGGTCACCCGATGAGCGAGAGGGTCATCGACAGTTGCAATGATGCCGCAGCCGACCCCGCAGTAGGGACACGTCGTTTTAATCTTGGTCTTTATCATGGCAACAGCTTATGCAGCGGCGGATAAGGGCGTTTGTCCAAAAATCAGGCAGTCACGCAAGGATGAAATATCAGTTTTATTCTTCAGTAAATCCAGATACCAGGCCGAATCGGCCGTGTCGCCGTACAACAACACACCGGCAATCGAGCTGTTTTTTACGGTTATTTTTTTGTAAATGTTTAAGGCCGGATCAATAAATACAATCTGTTCGGCACCGGCTTCACCGGTAAAATCGCCTGCCGAAAACAAATCGATACCCGTCACTTTCAGACGTGTCGCAGGCTGCAGGCTTTGGTACACCGGCGCTTTTTTATGCGCCAAATGCTGCGCGCACACTTTGGCTTGCTCGTAAACCGGTGCGACCAGCCCGAACAGTTCGCCGCGATGCTGAACGCACTCGCCCACAGAATAAATAGCAGGATCACTGGTACGCAAACTGTCATCGACCACAATACCTTGTTCACAGTGCAAGCCGATGTGCCGGGCAAGCGTCATATTGGGCAGAATACCGGTCGCCATTATCAGCAGATCAGCTTGAAGCACGGATCCGTCGCTGAGTTCAACCTGGCTGATATGACCTTGATCGCTGGCAATATTTTTAATCGTGCAGCCTAATTTAAAGCTAAGCCCTTTGCTTTCCAGTTGTTTCTTCAACATGCTACCGGCCTGATCATCGAGCTGCCGGTTCAGCAAATGCCCGGCGCGATTGACGACGGTAACGTTCATGCCGCGTTGCTGCAAGCCATTGGATGCTTCAAGACCCAATAAACCGCCACCCAGGACCACGGCATGCTGACTGGTTTCGGATTTTTTGATCATGGCCTCGACATCGGCAATTTCCCGGAAACTCATGACGCCGTCGGCATCGCGCCCCGGAATGGGCAAAATCAGCGGTACAGAGCCTGTCGCAATCAATAATTTATCGTAATAAGCCTGCGTTCCGTCCTTGGCAAGAACTCTCTGTTTTTCCCTATCGACATCGATAACCGTTTTATCCGGACCGCAATAAAGCGTAATGCCGTGCTTATGATACCAGGCAAAATCGTGAATCATGATTTCATCGATTCGCTTCTCGCCAAACAATACCGGTGTCAATAATATCCGATTGTAATTGCCGTGCGGTTCAGCTCCGAAGACAGTAATGTCATAGAGTGCAGGTGCCGCTTCGATTAACGCTTCAACGGTACGCATGCCAGCCATACCGTTACCTATCACCACCAGTTTCTGTTTCATTGTTTCTCCGGAAATCAAGTCTATCTCGTTGCGACGCGGACATCGCTTCAACTCATTTCGCCAATGAAGCGAGGAGAAATGAGCTGATTTCAACACGTCACACCCTGATTTTGCCTGGCTGCATCCCGATTACGAATTAAAATGCAATATTGCCTTGCAGCCAGATTTTTTGAGTGTCGTTCTGCGCAAATAGCGGGGCATTGTCATCCGCAACGTAGTAAGCGTATTTGGCCAATAAGGAATAATGTTTACCGAACGCCTTGGTGATCTGAAAATCGTATTCATCGCCGAAATCAACGTTACCGGTGTCATCGCTTAATTTGTGATAGACGAACATCAAATTGGCCGTCATAACGGTGCTGGCCAGCGTAAAGTTGACATCGCGAATACCGGTGCCCGGCGTGACCAAAAACCGGTCTGCCCAGCCTTGAAAGGCATGGTTGGTTCCTAGCGGCGTTTGAAAGGCCCCTCTTCCTGCCGGGGTCGTGATACTGCCGGAACCATCGAGCTGCTCCATGGCCGCTTTTGCAGTTAAGCCAAACATCGTCAAGCCGCCCATCAGGTTATAACGATCGGCTGCATAGCTGGTGGGATTATTCTCGTAATCGGTCTGATAGCTGTATTCGGCAATATAATGCAGCGTTAACATGTCGTTAACCTTGGGAGAACCTAGCGTCCGGATGCCGTAGGTTTGACTTGAACGTCCGAATAACGCGGTATCCTCTTCATACTTCAACCAATACCCGTAGGCGATGGCATTACCCAAATTACCCAAGCTGTAATTCACGTTGACAAAAGGCAGTTCGGTCTTGTCATAAAGCGACGTGATCGTTTGAACCCCGTCAATGTAACCGGCTTTAATCGTCAAATCGGCAATGGACGTATTGGTCAACATGACAGCATCGTAAGTCATTTCCATCTGTCGCCAGCCGACGTTGCCGATAAAGCGGTCATCATCGATTTTGATACGCTGCCTACCGCCTTTAATCAAGGTATCCGGTATGCCTTTAAAGCTGATCCAGAGTTGGTTAAGCTCGTGTTTATCGGCCGGATCGGCAACAATATGGTAGTCCCTGTCTCCTGAGGTCACACCGTTATAATCGTTTTGCGCTGCATAAAGATTTTCGTATTCGGCAAAACCCTGAAACCCAAAGAAATCAGGGGTTAAGTAACCCAAACGCAAACGGAAGGTATTGGCATGTGCCGGTTCGGGCGCAGTGCTTTCGGTATCGGCATATTCATAGCGGTAATTCAGGTCGAAAGTCACCTGACCGTACTTGCCGTCTTTTTGACCCAATTTCAACGCGTTTTCGATAGCTTCGTCGATGCCCGTTGCATGCGCGCTGGCCGTAGTAAGTGCCAGCAGCGTCGCTGCGTAAACGGCAGTTCTGCTGAAGCGGGCCTGCCTGTTCATTGTATTTGTTGAAAACATTGATATCCCCTTTATATATTGAATGCTTATTCGTATCTGCTCACCCCCTTCAATTTTATGGGGCGAGTAGTCATGCCTATTCATGCCCAAGCATTGTATTGGGTCAATGCGTGTACTCGCAGTCAGCCAGAAAAGTCAGCAAACTCTCCCGATATTGGTAGTAATCCGGATGGTCGAGTAACGCTTTTCTGGTTCGCGGCCTGGGTAAATCGATGGTTTCAATCTTGCCGATTTTGGCATGGGGACCGTTAGTCATCATCACAACTCGATCGGCTAAAAGAATGGCCTCATCCACATCATGAGTCACGACAATCGCGGTCACATGGGTTCTTTCCCACACTTCCATCAACACTTCTTGCAACTCCCATCGGGTCAACGAGTCCAGCATGCCGAACGGTTCATCCAGTAACAATAATTTGGGGGAAAGCGCAAAGGCTCTGGCAATTCCGACTCGCTGGCGCATGCCGTTGGACATTTCGGCTGCTTTTTTATGCAGAGCCCCCGCTAAACCCACGCGGGTCAGGTAATATTCAACAATGTCGTCGCGCTCGCTTTGTGACGCATGCGGATAGACTTTATCGACACCCAGACTGACGTTTTCAAACGCGGTCAACCAGGGAAACAAACTGGGTGCCTGGAATACCACTCCGCGATCGGGTCCTGCTCCGTCAATTTCCTTATTGTCCAGAACAATACCGCCTTCAGAAATACCGGTAAGTCCGGCCGTCATCGACAACACGGTGGATTTTCCGCATCCGGAATGCCCGATGATTGAAATGAATTCGCCTTTTTTCATCATCAGATCGAAGCCGTCAACCACCTTGACCGAACTGTTACCATTCGGAGTCGGGTAGACTTTGGACAATTTGGAAAACTCCAGATAGCGCGGTTTTTCTTTATCGTCCAGCTTGGGTTTTAGCGCCGAATGATCGAGCTTCCAATCATTGCTGGTATTGGGCCTGACATCGGGAAGAACGACTTTATCCTGCCCGGTGTCTTGTGTTTGGGCGATGCCGATCTGCATCAGATAGCGGGTGATTTCAGCCCGCAATTTTTTAAATTCAGGGTTATGATTCAGCTCGGTTCTGTCCCTGGGACGCTCAAGTCCGACCCGGAACTCGGGTCCGAAGGTAGCCCCGGGACCTGGATTCAATGGGATTACCCGGTCAGCCATATAAATCGCTTCATCGACATCGTTGGTAATTAAAATGACGGTTTTTTTCTCCTGTTCCCAAATCTTCAGAATTTCGTCCTGAAGCTTGCCTCTCGTCAACGCATCTAATGCACTCAGTGGCTCATCCAGCAACAAAATTTCAGGATTGGCCGCCAAAGCCCGTGCGACATTAACCCGTTGACGCATCCCACCGGACAATTCGGCCGGCTTTTTGTCCATCGCCGCACCCAGATTAACCATTCGAATATACTTTTCGGTCTGCGCTTTGCGTTGCGCGGCAGGCCAATGCTTATAAACCTGATCAACCGCCAAAGCGACATTGTCGAACACCGTCAGCCAAGGCATCAGCGAATAATTCTGAAACACCACGCCGCGATCCGGCCCCGGTGAGTTGACCGGTAACCCGGACTTCAGGATTTGCCCTTGATCGGGATGAATCAATCCTGCGATCATCGAAATCAAGGTCGTCTTACCGCTGCCGGAAAAGCCGACGATAGCGATAAACTCGCCATCCTCGATACTGAGATTGATATCTTTTAATACCGAGGTTTTGTTATGTCCTTCACCATAAGATTTGGCAATTTGTTTTAATTGAATCGCCGGTTGAATGTGTTGACTGATCACCGGATTAACCACTGGCAACCGGCCCTCAACATCGACACTGCGTAAAACTGCTGACATGACGACTCCCTATTAAATTTGGCGGCCGAAGGAAAATGCATTTTGCAATGATTGCATGACGCGATCCAGAATGAAGCCGATTATGCCGATCGTAAATACCGCAACCATGATGCGGCCCAAAGAATTGGAGCTGCCGTTTTGAAACTCGTCCCAGACAAATTTGCCCAGTCCCGGATTTTGAGCCAGCATTTCCGCAGCAATTAACACCATCCAGCCCACACCCAGCGATAAGCGCATACCGGTAAAGATGTAGGGCAGCGCGGAAGGCAGAATGATTTTTCTGATTTGCGTACCCCAGTTTAGCTTTAACACTTTTCCGACATTGACCAGATCACTGTCAATCGATGAGACACCCACGGTCGTATTGATCAGCGTCGGCCAGAGTGAACATAAAGTCACAGTAATCGCCGATGTCAAAAATGCCTTTTCGAACCAGGAGTCGTCATTACTGACATAAAGAGCACTGACTACGAGCGTCACAATCGGCAACCAGGCCAATGGAGAAACCGGCTTAAAAATTTGTATCAACGGGTTCAATCCGGTTCTGACGACTGGATTCATGCCGCATAGAATACCAACCGGAACAGCAACAATAGTGGCAATTGAAAAACCGACAAAGACGGTATAAAGACTGGTAAAAATCTGATCGAAGTAAGTCGGTTTTCCCGTATAGCTGCGCACTCGGGTGTCGGCGTCAGGATTACTGGCCCGTTTTTGCTCATTGCTTAAACGTTGGCGTTCATAGAAGCGGGTTGCTTTCTCACGTTCGGTGTAATGGTCCTGCAACAGTGTTCCCGCTTCATGCCAAACCGCACTCGGCCCCGGAATGGCGCCCAAGCTGGTATGAATCCGGGCTGCCGTTACGCTCCAAAGCCCCAAAAAAACGATGAAAGCAAGCAATGGTACCCCTATCATCTGCAAAATCTGCCTGAATTGATGGGCAGGATTTTCTCCGGAGCATAATTTTACAAAAGGGACAAACCAGGTCAGTCCGGTTATCGTAAAAAACTTGATTAACTTATTGCTCATTTTTCTTGCCTCTTGAAGCGACATCCAAACCCAGGCTCAAAACCGTTATTGCCTCAAACCCGGGTTGTGTGTAATTACTCAACAATTTTTCCATCGACCACTTTTTGTTTGGCTTTCAACCCGATCGGGAATTTCGTCAGGTATTCATTAGGTTTGGTCCCGTCATAAACAATACCGTCGATAAATTCTGTTTGTGGCGGCTTGAAACCGGTTTCACTACCGGAAGGAAAATCGCCGGGCTTGGCCTTTCCTTCGGCGATTAATTCTTTAGCCGCAGCCATGTAAATATCAGGGCGATAAACCTGTTTGGCAATTTCCATATACCAATCGTCGGACTTATATTCGTTGATTTGACCCCAGCGGCGCATTTGAGTGAGATACCAAATTGCATCGCTGTAATAGGGATAAGTTGCGTTATAGCGAAAAAACACATTGAAATCGGGCAAGGAGCGTTTGTCGCCTTTTTCATATTCGAAAGTTCCGGTCATACTGTTAGCGATAACGCTGTAATCGGCACCGACATACTTGCTGTCTGATAGAATCTTAACGGCTTCCGGACGGTTTTTATTGTTCTCCGCATCAAGCCACATCGCTGCCCTGATCAAAGCTTTGACCACCGCCAAATGAGTGTTCGGGTATTTATCGGCCCAGGTTTTGCTGACACCGAATACTTTTTCCGGATTGTTTTTCCAGATTTCATAATCAGTGACAACCGGTACACCTATACCTTTAAATACGGCTTGCTGATTCCAGGGTTCGCCGACGCAATAACCGGAAATGGTTCCGGCTTCCAGCGTCGAGGGCATTTGCGGTGGCGGCGTAACCGACAACAAAGCATCCGCATTAATTTGACCGTTGGTATCTTGAGGTGGCGCATAGAAGCCCGGCTTAATGCCCCCTGCGGCCAACCAATACCTTAATTCATAGTTATGCGTCGATACCGGAAAGACCATACCCATATTAAAAGCCTTGCCTTCAGCTTTGTATTTGTCGATAACGGGTTTTAATGCGTCGGCTTTAATCGGGTGAACAGGTTTGCCATCCGTCATGGGAACATGGGGTTTCATTTGCTGCCAGATCTCGTTTGAGACAGTCACTGCGTTGCCATTTAGATCCATACTGAAAGCCGTAACGACTTCAGCTTTCGTACCAAAACCGATGGTGGCTCCCAAAGGCTGGCCGGCCAGCATATGGGCCCCGTCCAATTCGCCGTTGATAACCCGGTCTAAAAGCACTTTCCAGTTGGCCTGTGCCTCGATCTGAACAAAAAGCCCTTCTTCTTCAAAAAAGCCCTTTTCATAGGCAATCGCCAACGGTGCCATATCGGTCAGTTTGATAAACCCGAATTTGAGGTCTTCTTTTTCTATACCTTCAACAGCCTGGGTTACCGGTGAAAACGTCAATACCGAAAGAGACAGTGAAGCGGTCAGAACTGTAAGCCATCGCTTGGAAAGGTGATTTTTGAACTGTTTCATAAGAAATTCCGAAAATGTGGCATAAAAAAAGGCGTCTACATGCGAGAGAGGTGGGAAACCTCGCACGATAGACGCCTTTGTCTTGTTTGCTCGACAGTGAGCTTGATTAAGACCCCAGCACTGGGGGATTTACACTTGACTATGCAAACCTGTTGCCAACTTTCATTTAATCGCTAATTTAAAAATTATTAACTCATAAAAACATAGAGTTAAACAGTTTATAAAAACAGCTTGGCGAACAGTGACGGCTGATTTAATGGCCTCTGTTTAGTGCATAAATTCAAAATTAAAGCAAAAACCGGCACCAATTTTGTGCACACAGGGTTTATCCAAGACGGTCCCAAAAACCATCATTCTCAACTTTTAGCGTAACTACTCGCCCGCTTTGAATTAAGGGTGTAGGTGCTTGATTTCAAAGGACGCATCAATACGTCCCTGTAGCTCTCTGCAACATCCCTGTTGCAGAAGCCTTTTCAATCAACCACCTACATCCACTAAAATTGGAGGGGGTGAGCAGATACCTTTTTAACGTTACACTGAATTTGACCTACTCTCTTAGAAGCGTTATTTGAGGCCATTCGTCTCGTTTAAACGCCGTAACCATTAACAAATCAAGTCAATGCTCTATACTAAAAATCACATTTTCATTGCGATGTGCAGCAACTACCTGATACGCAGGAATCTGGTCCAACCCACAGAGCAGGAATGACAAGACTTAATCCCCCCCGGCATAACCACATCGTCCACTCTGCAATCGAAAATTCGAATTTATGGGATTCAATGAAGGAAAACGATGTTTAGCCTAAACAAGTTGAAATTCAACTATAAAATTGCCTTAATCTCCTTATTGCCCCTTACGGGTTTGCTGTTGATGTCGTCATTTGTGATGGTCCGGCAAATTGATGATATGCAATCGGCCGAGAAGATTATTGCGCTGGCGAATTTATCGGTGTATGTCAGTGATCTGGTCCATGAGTTACAAAAAGAACGCGGGATGTCGGCTGGCCATTTGGGCAGCCGCGGGCAAAAATTTAAAACCGAACTGGTTCAACAGCGCGAAACCACCGATGCCCGTATCAAAAAGTTGAATCAGTTTCTTAGCGGATTCGATGCTAAGCTCAGCCGCGAAATTGCCGCAGGCATGGATAGTGCTGAAAGCCAAATAGCCAGACTCAATCAAATCCGCCGCGGTGTCAGCGCTTTAACCGCTTCCGGAGAGGCCACCCTCGCTTATTATTCAGGAGTCAATGCCGCATATCTGGATATCATCGCGCAACTGCCGCAGTTCAGCACCAATGTTCACATTAACCATAAGCTGGATGCCTACGCCAATTTTCTCAAAGGCAAGGAACAAGCCGGCATAGAGCGCGCTGTTTTAACCAATACGTTTACACGGGACGCATTTGGCCTCGGCATGTATGAAAGACTGGTCAGCTTGATTGCTTTCCAGGATACCTATTTAGACTTGTTTGCCACTGTAGCATCCGCCGAATATAAAGATTTTTTCCAGCGCACCTTGTCCGGCAAGACGGTAGAAGAAACGGCCGCAATGCGGCGTAAAGCCTTGGACAAAGCTGAAAAAGGCGGATTTGGCGTCGATGCGAGCCACTGGTTTGCGATGCAGACCGGCAAAATTGATCTATTGAAAGAGGTGGAAAACTTCATCGCCACCGATGCTATGGCGACTTCAGCCGGCATTCAGCAGGTCGCCACCCGCCAATTGATGTTTAACGGCATTTTCATTTTACTAATCGGCGGATTATCACTCAGCCTGTTCTGGATAATCAGCAAAGACATTGCCAAGCAACTGGGGGGAGAACCTCAAATGGTCAGTGCCATGACGGCGAAAATCACTGCGGGCCAACTGGACCGGCGCACCGATGAACACGCGTCGCAACATTCCGGCATATTTGCAGCGATGCTCACCATGCAAAAACGCCTGGCAGATGTCATCGACACTCTCCGTACATGTTCAGAACATATTGCCCAAGCATCCCAGGAAGTCAACAATGCGGCTCAAACATTAAGTCAAAGTACCTGCGAACAAGCGGCCAGCATCGAACAAACCAGGGCCGCACTGGAGCAACTGACCGGCACTGTTGAAAACAATCATGAAAACGCGCAAATCACCGAAAAGGCTGCGATTGGTGCAGCAGCAATAGCAATCGATGGAGGGCAAGCAGTGAATGATACAGTCGCGGCAATGGAAAAAATTGCTGACAAAATCAGTTTGATTGAAGAAATCGCCTATCAAACCAATTTGTTATCGCTGAATGCCTCGATTGTCGCTGCTAAAGCAGGTGAACATGGCGCCAGTTTTAGCGTGGTGGCTACCGAGGTTCGTAAGCTGTCAACGCGCAGCCAGGAAACCGCCAACGAAATCAGCACGCTCGCGAATAATGGCTTAGCCATCGCCAAAAGAGCCGGAAATCTGTTGAATGAAGTGCTGCCTAACATTCAGAAAACGGCCGGCCTAGTGCAGGAAATTGCAACCGCATCTGATGAACAAGCCACAGGCGTCCGGCAAATCAGTCAAGCCATCCTGCAACTGGATGGTGTCATTCAACAAAATGCCGCCGCATCCGAACAATTAGCCGCCACATCAGAGGAACTTAAGGATCAAAGCCAGTTATTGATGGCGCAAATTGGATTTTTTAAGTTGCAGTAAGTTTTACAAATCATGCACTTAAACCCCTCGTCTATTTACACTGCAAACAGTGCTCATGAAAGAAAAACCAGCCATTGATTCCCTGCTTCGCAGAGTCCATCTTCCTCTGTTGCTTCTGGTGATCACACTGATTCTGGCAGTATCGTTATATTTTCGTATCAACTCGGTCCGTCATCATTATTTGGAATTAACGACCGTCGGGGCACGCAATATTTTTCAGATAATCGTTCTGACCCGGCAATGGAATGCCGAACACCAAGGACTCTATGCTTTTGTAACCGCCGACACGCAACCCAATAACTATCTGGAACATCCAGACCGAGATTTGGAGCTGGCTGACAAGCGCCTGTTGACCATGATCAATCCGGCCTATATGACCCGACAGATTGCCGAACTGGCCATGGAGGATGAACAGCTGCATCTGCATCTGCATATCACCAGCTTAAAGCCCATCAGACCTGAAAGCGGACCGGACGAATGGGAAGCCTTAGCGCTAAAAGAATTCGCGGAGGGTAAATCTGAAAAGTTCAGTATCGAAAACATCAATGATCAAAGTTACTTGCGTTATATGGCCCCTTTAGCCGTCAAGAAACCGTGCCTGGCCTGTCACGAAAAGCAAGGCTATAAACTGGGTGACATGCGAGGAGGCATTAGCGTCAGCATGCCCTATAAGGCCATTGAGCAGGCAACGCAAAAAGAAATTAAGGCTACCGTGATCCATCACGGCTTGTATTATGCTCTGCTGGTCACAATCAGCTGGGTCCTGATCGAATTACTGGCTCGCCGATGGCGCAGTCTGGACGACACGATTGCGTCATTGGAAGCCACTCGTAATGGATTGGTTGCCACTGAGAAAATGGCTTCGTTGGGGCGTCTGACCGCCTGTTTCGCGCATGAATTGAACACACCCGTAGGTGTGGCCGTTGGCGCCATCAGCCACAGCGACGAAATCATTAAAACACTGCGACACTTACTGACCAAAGACGAAGTCAGCGAAACAGAGTTTTCTACCCAGATGGATTATCTGGGCGAAAGCCATCATTTGGCTTTAGCCAATTTACGCCGCGCCGCAGATTTGGTACAGCGTTTTAAACGCACATCAATTGACCGCGGTTCAGAGCAAAAACGCGAGTTTCTGCTGGCAGAACTGATACAGGATGTATTGACCACGCTACGCAATATCCTGAAAAAAACCACTATTAAAGTCGATATCGACTGCGATCCTGAGCTCAAATTGTACGGAGCGCCCGGTTTACTGGAACAGATATTCACCAACCTGATTACCAACAGTATCACTCACGGTTTCGATGAAGGCCAGCGCACCGGACGCATTCTGATCAAAGCCTTTAAAAACCCTGACGGGCAACTAATCATTGACTACCAGGACGATGGTGCAGGAATGAACGACGAGGTTTGCCGTCAGGCTTTCGAACCTTTTTTCACAACCAAACGGGACCGCGGCGGTTCCGGCTTGGGACTTTATATAATCTATACTTTTGTTACTCTTCAATTGGCCGGTACAATTCATATCAAGTCAACGCCCGGCCTGGGTTCTCATATTCACATTGAATGTCCGATAGAAAACCCGCCCAACCAAGGAAACCGTTATGAAGCTAATCCGTCGCTCAAACCCTGACCCAAGCGAAGATAACAGCGGTCATAACCAGCCTCCCGACAGCGAAACGGGGCGGTATTTCTGGAAGATTCTGATTGTCGATGACGAATTGGATATCCGCACGTTGACGCGCATCAGTCTGCGTGACTTTACGTTTGCCAATCGTTCTATTGAATTTATCGAAGCCGGTTCGGCGCAGGAAGCGCTGGACCAACTGACAAAACATGACGATATCGCCATGGCATTAATTGATGTAGTGATGGAGACCGATGATGCCGGACTGAAACTGGTTGATCATATTCGATATCAGCTTAATAACGACATGATCCGGATCGTTATCCGCACCGGCCAGCCCGGAATAGCCCCGGAACGTTATGTCATTGATCATTACGACATAGACGATTACAAAGATAAAACCGAACTGACGGCATCGCGGCTATACACGACGGTTCGCTCAGCATTAAAAGCCTTTCGTGACCTGCAAACTATTAACACCAATCGTCTCGGTTTAGAGTGCGTATTAAATGCCACACCGGCTATCTATAATCTGGGCCATAGCCATTTATCCAATTTTTTTAACGGTATGTTGACCCAGGTAATCGGACTTTGCAGACTCTCGCCCACCACCTATATGGGTTCATTGGAAGGCGTCATCACGACCATCAATAATGATGAAATCAAGATCAGAGCCTACACCGATCATTTTGTCGATAACCCGCGTTTTGATGAAATCCATCAGCAATGCGTCAACAGAATTCTTTACGATCAACCGATAACGCAATTACGCGACAAAGCGGAAGTCCTTCCGTTAAGCATAGCCGGCAAGCCGGTCGGCTATATCTATGTTGAACCTATCGAGGCTTTATCCCAGATTGACCGCAGCCTGATTACTATCTTTGCCCGCCAATGTTCGCAAGCCCTGGAAAATTTCGAACTGCACAGCACTATACTCAATTCATTTGAAAGCGCAATTGACATGCTGGCTGAAGTAGCCGAATACAAAGACAAAGCGACCGGCGGACATGTCAATCGGCTTGATCATTACACTCATGCGACCGCGCTAGCCATGAATGTTGATAAAAATGAAGCCTGTTGCTACGGCAAAGCGAGCCGTCTGCATGATGTGGGAAAAGTCGGGATTCCTGATTATATTCTGTCAAAACCCGGCAAGTTGACGACGGAAGAATTTGAAATCATCAAAACACATACTACACTGGGGGCCAATATTCTGGGTCACGATACGGCCTTTGATCTGGCGCGGCAAATAGCCTTGTTTCACCATGAACGCTGGGATGGCAGAGGTTATCCGCAAGGCCTGATGTCTTCGGGATTACCGCTTGCTGCCCGGATTGTTTCAGTCGCGGACGTATTTGACGCAATGATAAGCTGGAGGCCTTACAAACAGCCGTGGAGCACCCAGGACGCGAGAGAAAACATCGCCTCCGGAGCCGGAACACAATTTGACCCCGCCGTAGTCGCCGCTTTTTTAAACGTATTGGATAATGGAGGATTCGATCAAACGATTGAGAATGCCGTCAAAACCATCGAGTGAGGCGTCCCTTCATCCTGACAGTCATTATGCCGTTAAGTTAAGGCCATTCCAATCAATTGATAGGCACAATTGTAGGAGCAAGCCATGCCTGCGATCTAAGGTGGTTCAATCGCGGGAATGGCCCGTTCCTCCAAATTAAAAGGTATTGAGGATCAGGCGATAGGCGTAACCCGGAAAATCGACCCTTGAAAACAACCCATTCGATTTTATTGGAACTATTCCTGAGTCTCAAACTAGACGAGTCATGCTATGTCATTCCATCTCCCACTTTTTTTTGTATTTCCCTAGCCTTATCAAAGTGACTCATGTTCACGCTTAATCTTAAACGGCAATTGGTAATAATCATTTGTCTGGTTGTTACTTTCGTCTCCACATTTTTTTCGTATCGTCTGTTAGATAGTCAAAAACGGAATTATCTTGACGTTGCCGATGCCGAGTTGTTAAAAGGTGTTCAGTCCCGTAGGATGCGATGAGGCACGAACCGCATCAATCGCGAACGATGCGGTGCACGCAGATGCCTTCAATCGAAAGCGGTTGGCATTAGCGCAGGGCTAACGACCTGCCTCCTGATATCATCTTGACTATTTTCATACCTTATCGATAGGCATAACTGATATAAATGTGATAACCCATCAGAAACAAAAGCCCCGTTGCCAGAGTGACATGCACTATCACCCACAAAGTATGAAACCAGGCATTGCGAATAGCCATTGTCTCAACATTGAATAGTCCGGTGAAAAACAGGGCAAAATAAACCAGACTCAAAAGCTGTAAATAACCAAACCCTATCGTTTGTGAATGGGTAAAAAAAATCAGCGGCGCCAAACTGCCGATCACTTTGTGACGATGGATAAGCCTACCTGCCAACCGCATCAAGCCTCGATTGCGCAACACTGAACAATGCCATTGATGTGCCAGATAAGTCAGTATTGCAAACCCTGAAAGCTGTTTATAAACATCATCCGCCTGCAGCTCGCTCAGCCAGGCCCATCGCCACTCATAAGCGATAAAAACACCCAGCAACAGCATCAATATAAGCCCCAAATAAAAATAATTTTTACCCCTGATTTTAGTCGTAGCTGAACCCGATTTTTTGCTTGCCGGCGGCGCAACGGCTTTATCGATGACTAGCATGATCTGGCACCTCCAGGCGATGAATTGACTGCTGAATCAAGCTGAGTGTTTGGGGAGCCGTGCGCGCCAAAACCTCCCGCATAAAAACCTCGCCAGAGGGTAAATAATAGCCTTCGCGCGGCCAGTGCTCGCCCAGAACCGGCGGGTTGGCAAATGTTTTGACTTTGTCCAGGTAGGTACTGTAAGCCTCCTGGACACTCTGATGAAAAACCGTCAGCACGCGAAAAAGTTCTTCCAGCGAAACGGCCGGAGCGGGATACAACCAGGTAGTTCCGCCCATGATATCGCGCAGGCGCCAATCCCTCTTCGGGGATTGTTGATGTTTATTGTGACAATCGATGCAGGGTTCAGCGATGGCCACATCGGCAAACATGCCCGTATATAAATGCGTATCGGTCACGTAAAAAAACTGCGCTTGTTGCGTCTGACGAAGCAGCTGAAATTTGTCTTGTTGCAGTCCTTCAAACCGGTTATCAGGGCTGATTGGAAAATCGGAACCCAGAAATAAACTGATGCGTACGGGACTTTTTTCCAGGCTCTTGGCTGTTTCTCTCAGAAACAAAGCCGGCAAAGGCCCCGCTTCCAGGTCCTTATCACGCCAATGTTCATCAAATTTAAGCCCGGCCTTAGTGCCGCTGCCTACAATTTCCTGTGTCCAAAGCGCCCGTACGGCAGCATTTTCCGCTTGTAACAGCTTAAACAGTTGCTCCACCGGAATACTGGCCTCCTCGCTCTTATTCGTCTCTAACGGCGGCGGCGCACTGACAAATAAATAAATAGCCAAACAAACAAGTGTCAATACGATGATTCCATTGCTTTTATCTACCATCATCGGTCTCCTTTTTAGCCTGGTGATGGCGCTGTTCGCCGTAAGGTGACAGACCACCGTTAAAGTAAGCGGTAATTTTTTCAGGCGGAATGATTTTCTCTACCGTTTTGGCAGGCTGCCTGATATGGTTACCGTGAAAATCATGACAACCCAAACAGCTGTCCCAAAGATTAAGAGCGATTAATCGATCATGAGGAACATCCACGGGGTCTTTTCTCAGTTGGGTATTCTTGTGGCAGTTCCGGCAATAACTTGTATCGGTCAGCGTGACGCGTCGGCCATTATGTTCAGCATGACAGGAAAGACAACGATCTGGCCCCAGAGCTTGTCTGGCTTTCAGAAAACGCGGTTCAAGAAACCGGTAAACCGGATGGTTGTCATTGGGTCTTTCGTGACACTCAAGACACTCTTTATTACTGACCGGAGCATGGATAAAATTCGCGCTGTTTTGGCGTTTTCCTAATACAAATTGCAGGTTGGCTTGAATTTGCTGGCGGGCGGACCCCGGCGCATCTTTATGGCAAGCCATGCATTTGACATCTTCATGACCGGTATTCATAGGTCCACGAATATGGAAACGGTCCATCTGCGACAAGAACAACAGACCGGCCAGACCCAAGACAATGCCCAATAAAAAGGCCAGATGCTGTCTTTTACGCGGCGTGGTTGGTTTATTCATTTGACACCTGAAAAACATTACTAGAATAAGGTCGGAAACAACTTCTGCTATTCCTCCCTCGTTTCAGCAATTCCCAGTTTGACGGTAAAAAAAGGGCGTCTTAAGCTTTGCGAGGATGTCGGCAGCAGGGATGCTGGCGTCAAGCCCCCATGGAGGGGGTTATGGCGTTCCTCGCAAGGCTTACGACACTCCTTAAAGCCATATTAAAAGTTCAAACCGAGAATTGCTGCCATCGGTTTAGATAGCTTTGAAATACCCGGCTCCAATCCCATCCAATCGAGTAACACGCGGCTTTTCACGTAAGTGCTAAACCTTTGATTAACAGCCTCCGCCGTCAATTTTTTATCCAATTGAAAGTCATCCGTAATAGCCCCCAAAACAGTTGACGCGGGAAGCAGGTCGGCAAGACGCTTACTCAGATAAGCTTTGGTTTGAGCCACGTCGTCCAAAGGCAACTTGTTAATTATAAGCCCCACGCTATCTATCCCATGGCTGTTGATGAACGAAACGCACAGCACGGTATTATCGATTGCCGCGCCAAGACCAGGCCGGCTTACAAAAATGACCCTGGCCGAAAAGGCCTTTGCCAGACTGGCATTGGATACCCCAATGATACTGCCTGTTGCCGGGTCTCCAATGCCATCAATAAGCACGATTTTTTTGTTTGCCCCGACATCCGAAATCTTTTGCAGAATCTGTTTTTTGAGTTCTGTCGAATCCGGCGTTAAACCATCAATGAAATCCCGGGTAAAACCTTTCCTGAAAATTAAGGCCGCATCCCGGTGTTCAATAGTTTGCTGCTTACAAAAAATCGTTACCGCCTGCCTGTCCGTGCATTGTGTCATCGGTTTGATATAGGCCAATTCACTCGGCGCATAGCCATCAGACAGCAACTGACCCAGGATACCCAAACACACAGTGCTTTTACCTGCACCGGATTCAGCGCCCATGACATAGAGGTATAGCTCTGCCATTTCAGGCATTCATAACCAACGCGTTAAAGCTGGATTTATTATTGACCATTCGGTCTGCTTGCCGGTGAATGGCTATATTTTCAGGGGTCTGGAGTTCACCGCCCAGTTTGTAAACAAAGCGCTTTCTTGCCTCATGGTAAGCTTCATTTCCATAAAAATTGTCGTACATCTGGGTGAGTTCAAATTGCCTGTAGGACGCCAAAGCTTTGGCCGCTTCGTCAAAACAGCGGGTTCTGGCTTTCTTAATCAAACTTTTCCTCAAATTTGTACTGTCCTCACTATAGGTTTTGGCTACATATTTGACTTGCGCGTAAAAAATAGAATGCTGTTTATCAAGCATTTTGTCGACAAGTCCGATACGCCAGGCTGCTTTGGCACTGATAGGCAAGCGCTGCTCGGTCAGTGAGGTGGCTAATTCCAGACCCACCCGTTTGGGCAGCAAATAAGTCCAGTATTCAGAACCGTAGAGTTCCCCCATATTTTTGTAATGCGGATTCAAAATGATGCCGTCGCGTGCCAACACAACATCCGAAGCGAGTGCTAGAATTGCGCCCCCTGCCCCCGCATTGCCTGCCATGGCCGAGATGGTCAATTTATCCGGCGTCGTAAGGATCTGATAGATCAAATCATCTATCGCGTTGATATTGGCCCATGATTCATCCGCCGGACTGTCGGCATTTTCGATATGATTGAGATGAATCCCATTGGACCAGAACTCCTCGCCCCCCATCAGCACAATCACATTAACCGGTAACGTTGCAACATGACGGTAGACCGATAACAGCAAGCGGCATTGATCAGTGCACATCCCGCCATTATGGAAAGGAAAATTCAGATAGGCGATATCGCCATCCAGTTCATACCACACTTCCTGAACCGGCAACTGGCGGCCTGGCTGGGTATAGTCTATGTCCAGGGATTGAATCGATTTGTACACCAGATTCTTTAACGGACTTTTGAAAGGCTTGGGCAACAGGTCTTTCAAGACCTCCGCCGCGGGTAATTTGAGTCCTTTGGTACCGTTATCCAGTTTTGGCTGTAAATGGCCTATCCAGATCGCGCCATCCACCGTTGCCCGGCAAATTGCCTGATTGGCTGTTGCAATGATATCGCCCGGCTTTCCGGTCAAACCGGACGCTTTATGTGCATTAAACAGATAAAAAGGCTTTCCGTAGAGGGTATCCAATAAACCCGGACTGCCGTCGGCGGCATGGATGCGTTTTAAAATGTCATCGGTTTTGTGCTTTTTCCAATCGATGATTCTATCGGGTTGTTTCATCAAAGGTCTTAAGATGCCTTTGATATCCGGTTTACTGTAATCCAGTGGTTCCGGTTTAAACGCCGGAGCTTCAAAGTAAGTCAGCGCTTCCCACAAACAGTCAATAGCCGCCTGTGTCACCTCGCGATAAAAGAGGCTGCTTTTTGTAGCCATCCGCATCGGAAAGGTTTTACTCGCCCAAATATCCCCGGAATCCATTTCCTCGCGCGCTTCCAGCAAGGTGACGCCCCACTCCTGCTCTCCATTCTGTATCGCCCAATCCAGAGAAGAAGGGCCTCTATCACCTTTGATGCCTGGATGAACGATCAAACAGGTCGTAGTTTGATACAGCTCTTGAGGAATCCGTCTCGTCAAAAATGGACAAATGATCAAATCCGGTTGAAATAATGCAACGCCCTCCAGCAATTGGTGTATATCGCCCAAATGAAGTTCTACCGAAACGATATAACCGGCATCATTAAGCTCTGTATAAAAGCGCTGAGTTAATCCCGAAAAAGCTGATGAAACCAATAAAATACGCATCTTAATCACCTCATTCTAAATGGGTCTGAGAGACCCGCATTTGGCAAACGCCAGCTTTAGATGACTAACCGAGAAGTTTTTTGGGTTCAGATGAACACTGAATCGTTTTCGATAGTCCTGCGGAGACTCCCCTGGGTTTAACGCTTTACCCTAACGGCATGCCAGACCGGTGGTGGACTTGGCAGTAATACACTTTTTGGTTGTGAATCGAGCCTAACAAATCCATTAATTTACGGATTTGTTGATAGCTTTTCTCCTCTTCTGTTTTCGGGTGCGAGGCATTCATTTGCGATAAGTAACCGATTTGTTCACGTACGGCATGTTCAATCAAATCGATTTCGTTGAGGGATAATTTGAACATTTCATTATAATTTGACATAAATACTCCTTAAAAAGAGTCGAAATTGCATTACATCCGTGTGGACTAATCACAATAATAGAAACACCGTAAAGTGTCTTATTCAGGCGACTGTCAAAGCAGTTGCAGAACACGGGCGAACACTGAATCGTTTTCGATAGTCCTGCGGATTGACACCCATGTGTTTGACAAAAGCACGACGCATGCGCTCGGAATCGAAAAATCCTGCTTTTTCCGCCACATCTTCAATCGATAACGCGGTGTTTTCAAGGTGTTGTCGAGCGGCATCGATACGCGCCATTTCGACAAATTTGGCGGGCGTGACTCCGGTTTCCGTCAAGAACGTTCTGGCAAAATTGCGCGGGCTCATCGCCATGCGTCTGGCAAGATTATCAACATGATGTTCCTCGGCCGGATTTGCGATAATCCAGACCTGTAAGTCGCGAATATCAGTCCGATGATGTGCCTCGCTGGTCAGATAAGTGCTGAATTGGGATTGTCCGCCAGGCCGTTTAAGAAACATCACTAAATAACGTGCTACGAATAAAGCCAGCTCCCGCCCCCAATCCTCCTCCACCATCGCCAAAGCCAAATCGATCCCCGATGTTATGCCGCCTGAGGTATAAATAGAGTCATTGCGAATAAATATATGATCTGACTCCACTTGAATCGCCGGATAGTTAAGCGCCAGCTCGGCACACCAGTTCCAATGCGTGGTTGCCTTCTGATTATCTAAAAGTCCGCACTCAGCCAAAAGAAAGGCTCCCGTGCACACCGACGCCAAACGCCTGACCCGAGTCGCCATAAATGTCACCCAGTTTAATAAAGCAACATCTTTCAACCTAGATTGAAGATCAATACAACCGGGAATGACTAATGTATCAATACCGCCACTGATTTCGGCATAAGCCCGGTTCGCAACAATCTGTAGACCGGTCATAGTGGCTACTGCGCCAGGCTTCTCTGCCACTATTTCGATCAGATAAACAGGTTCCTTGATTAACCCTTCTCTTTGTAAATATAAACTGGCAAAAGCAAACACCTCATAAGGTCCTGAGATATCTAAAACTTCCGCCCCGGGATAAGCCACGATACTGATACGTCTGACGGAAGGATTTTGAAGCAACGCACTGGACACAATAAATTTATTAGGCATAAATCCTCCTACGCCGATGAAACAAGGCTAAACAATACAAATCCAAAAGCTGTATCAACCGACAGGAAATTCATTATTAAGCATAAGCAAATAATCGCTCTTTACCCCTTCTTGCACAAGGACAACTTCCCCTCATTTTCTGCCAACTTTGAGTGTTGACTATCAATTGACTGATAAATTACGAACCGGCACAGGCAAATACCGGTATAAAATGAGGCATCTAACTGACTGGATCTGATTATGAAAAAAGCACTCTTGATTTTATTGCTGCTTCTACTGGCCGTTTTTTTGTTTTTTCCAATTTCCAATCTGATGGGTCTACAGGGCAAAAATGAACTTATTGCCAGTGTCCCCGGCACTTCGGAAAACTTTGCCGAGGTATCTCAAATTTTGCAGAATAAATGCGTCGATTGCCATTCGCCGGGCATGACGCGGATGCCGGTTTATGCAAATCTGCCCATCGCTAAACAGTTGATGGAGAACGATATCGAACAGGCTGGAAAAAGGCTGGTGCTAACCAAAAAGATTTTTAGCGGAGAGAATGCTTTTACCCCGTTAATGCTGGCAAGGCTGGAGCACGTCGTTCGATCCGGGATCATGCCCCCGGCAGAGTACATACTGATGCACTGGACAGGAAATTTAACCGATGCCGAGAAACAAACAATACTCGTCTGGATTGCTGGAGAAAGATCCAAATCACCTTGGAGCCAGGATTCCGCAGAACCGTTTAAAGGTGAGCCGGTTCAAACGCTGCCGTTGAGCGTCTCGCTCAATCAGGACACGATCGCGTTAGGCAGAAAACTGTTTCACGACCGTCTGCTTTCCGGAGACAACACCCTGAACTGCGCGTCCTGCCACGACCTGACCCGGGGCGGCACCGATCAGGCCAAAGTCTCTACCGGCATTCGTGGACAACAGGGACCTATCAACTCGCCGACTGTCTATAACGCTATGTACAACATCGCGCAATTTTGGGACGGCCGGGCCAAAGACTTGCAGGAACAAGCCGCAGGACCGGTCGCCAATCCCGGTGAGATGGGCGCAGATTGGGATGTTATGATCGAAAAACTCAAACAAGTTGCAGATTATCAGAACGCCTTTGCCGAACTCTACCCGGAACAAGGTCTGACTAAAGAATCGGTCACCGGTGCGATTGCCGTTTTCGAACAATCACTGGTGACCCCCAACTCCCGTTTCGACCAATATCTGCGGGGTAATAAAACCGTTTTAACTGCTGATGAAAAGGCCGGATATAACCTGTTTAAAGCCAATTGCACTGCCTGCCATTTCGGCCCCGCTCTTGGCGGTTTGTCGTTTGAAAAAATGGGTGTCAAGCAGGATTATTTCAAACTGCGCGGCGGTCCGGTTAACGATGTCGACAATGGCCGGTTCAATGTCACTCAACTGGAAAAAGACCGTCATTTTTTCAAGGTTCCGGTATTGCGTAACATCGAACTGACCCAGCCTTATTTTCATGACGGTTCAGTCGATAATCTTGCTGATGCGGTACGGATAATGAGTCAAGTTCAACTGGATAAAACGTTGACTGATGATGAAACCGGAAAAATAGTAGCGTTTTTAAAAACGCTGACCGGTGAATACAAGGGAAAACCGCTCGCCCGGTTGACGGCTGAAGATATAAAATAAGCAGGCGATTAAGAATCTCGCAACAAATAACTCCACCTTTGAAAAGGCACTGTTCGCGTTAGTAGTTCAAAGAACATCAACATCGTCATTCCGGCATGGATTGCCGGGGCGATACCCACTATTATCGCGAACAGTGCCTATTTAAACCCTACCCTTTGAGATTTGGAATTCGCCTAAAGCCAAATCCAGATTTCACAATATCGCTTAACAAACCGTTCGAGTCTTTAAATAAAGCGGTTCACTTCAATAAATCCGCCATGGAAATTACGTTTTTGGCCATTTCACCGATCGCAATATTTCTATCCATCGCCAGCTTTCTTAACGCATGATAGGCCTCATCTTCGTTGTAGCCTTGCGATTTCATTAGCAGACCTTTGGCTCTGTCTATCAACTTGCGCTCTTCCAGTTGCGATTTGGTTTTTTTGAGTTCATCTTTCAGAGCCTGCTGTTCCCTAAATCGGGCAATCGCAATGTCGATGATGGTTTTAATCCGTTTGGTGTCGAGACCATCGACAATATAGGCACTGACACCGGCTTTGATAACCTGATTAATCGTTTCGGCATCCTGATCCTCGGCAAAAATAATGACCGGTACCGAATGACTTTGATTGATGGTCAAAATGGCTTTAAGCATCGCTTGTGTCGGGGTAAATACGTTGAGTACAACGATATCCGGCAACAGCGACAAGACAATCGCGCTGAGATCCAGCGATTGAAGCGGCAGACAGGCAATCTCAAAACCGTATTTCTGCAGCGTCTCTTCCAACAGTTTATCGGATTGCACTTCGTCGACAATCAGTACTTTCAAGGGCTTCATATCAGTCCAGTTCGATTTTAACGAGCGTGCCATCGGCCATGATTTCTGTTATGAATTCTTTGGGTTCCTCAAGCCAGTATATTAATATCAATGCCGCCACCGAACAAACACCCAGTCCTATGAAAAAAATCGACGGCGTGGCCATGCTCATCAAAACAAGAAATACAATCGCTCCGGCATTGCCATAAGCCCCTATGATACCGGCTATCTGTCCGGTTATAGATCGTTTTATCAAGGGCGCAATCGCAAAGACGGCACCTTCGGCCGCCTGAATAAATATCGAACAAATGATGGTGACCGTTACCGTCAAATAAATCGGCCAATCACTGGCTATGAAAGACATCATAAAATAACCGAACGCCGTTCCGCTCATAAAAATCATTAAAGAAAATCTTCTGCCTATTCTGTCACTGAGCCAGCCTCCGGCAGGACGTGCGATTAAATTCATAAAAATAAAACTGGACGAGAGCAGACCCGCATCTATCATCGAAATCGGCTGGGTTTCCCGGTAAGTCGTGAAGAAAAAAATGGGCAACATAGACACCACGGCCAGTTTGGAACCGAAGGTCATCAAATAGGCCACACTGAGAATACTGACTTGTTTAAACGAATAACGATGAATACTGTCTATAGGCCCACTAAGCCGATCAGCATTGATATCCACGATCCGGTGTGCATGAAAAAAGAACAATACCCAAATTAACAGATTAATGGCAACAACCCACGAACCGGACAGTAAATCGGCTTCAGGAGTGGAGAGTTTCCAGGTCAACAGCGACATGGCGGCATAAAGCGGCACGGTGGTGGCTATATAGAAGAAAAGATCCCTGATGCTGGTCACTTCTATCGCACCCGAACGTTTGGGTTTCAGGTAAGGAACATGTGGCGGCGTGTCTTCGACGTTTTGATAGTAAATAAAAGCATAGGCTAGCGATAGAACACCGGTAACGGCAATGGCGTAGCGCCAGCCTTGCTCCGCACCAAAATAAAGCGCAAGTCCGGGTAAAACCAGCGTTGCCGCAGCCGAACCGAAATTGCCCCAACCACCATAGAGACCCTCGGCGATACCGACTTGTCTGGATGGAAACCAGTCGCCAATCATGCGAATACCGATCACAAATCCGGCACCGACAAAGCCCAGAGCAAACCTTGCCCAGGCCAGTTGTTGAAACGTTTCGGCGGCAGCAAAAGCAAAACAGGGCAAACTGCACAAGGCCAATAAGGTGCTGTAGCTGATCTTGGCACCAAACCGGTCGACAACTATTCCGATTATGATACGGGCTGGAATCGGCAAGGCAAAATTAAGCAACAACAAAATAGCCACTTCCGATTCGCTCAAATCCATTGACGTCATGATCATCAGCATCAGCGGCGCATGGTTAAACCAAACGACAAAACTGATAAAAAACGCTATCCAGGTCATGTGAAGGATTTTTATTTTCCCGGAAAAGCTGAAAATATTCATGGGTAAGGCAGACCTGTAAAGTAATTTAAGCCGAAGAACTCATTCTAAGTTAATCCAAAATATAGCAATTAATAAGCCAGTGCATTTTCTTCATGAACCCGCCGGAGACTTTATCAACACCTGAGAACGATGCAGTTCGTTCCTCACCACATCCTACGGGTTAACTCGATAATGTTAACCAAATAGGATGTGCCGACGATAGGAGGCGCATCGTTCGCGATTCAAATAAACCCTAACCGAATACCGACGCTTTTACCTACCGAACGCCCTATGGTTTTTCACCGTCAATCTTGCCGATCGGAAATACAAGCATTGGTTGATCAACAAGATTGAGGTGTTGCGTGATGCCTTTTGATAGGTAAAACAACGAAAACCTTTATGTGAAGCAAGGCTTTTATGAAAAAAATTGGGAAAATGAAATGCCTGAGTTTAAAAGTATTGGGTAACCCGACAGATGCGCCTCCTGGCGTCGGCACATCCTATTTGGCGTATCTGACGAGTTTTCGCTCCACAATAGTGCAATACCTCTTCTTTCTCCCCGAATCAGTGCGCTCCTGACGGGTTGCTGTGCGTTGCCGACGCTGTGTTGTTGGGCTCAGGGCCGGATGGTTCGCTTTTGATTCTTTACCAAACAAGCACTTACACTTCTTTGTCGGCCTTACCGGTCTTTCTGGCATTACCTTTGCTTTAGTTGAGACAAAGCTCCTCGTCGGAGCGGTTATGATTTTGGGGCAATGGCGTCCGGGTTCAGTGATTTTTTCACGTGGGCCGGACGCCTTTTTTTTTGCCCGAAATTTAGGTTTTTACGTTTTCTTTGCAGCAGATCCGGGGTTACCGATGAGTCACACACAGACACTGGTCGTTATTGGCAATGGCATGGTCGGTCAACATTTTTTGGCCGCTCTGGTCAACAGCGCCGCGAAGGCGCGCTATCACCTTGTGGTGTTTTGCGAAGAGCCCCGGCCGGCCTATGACCGGGTGCATTTATCGGAGTATTTTGCCGGTAAAACGGCGCAGGATCTGTCGCTGGTACCGGACGGCTTTTTTGCCGAACACGGCATCACCGTGCATGTGGGGGATAAGGCTAAAACCATTGACCGCGCCGCCAAGACGGTGATTTCCGAACGCGGCGTGGTGATCGCGTATGACACCCTCGTTCTGGCTACCGGTTCTTACCCCTTTGTCCCTCCGGTGCCCGGTCATGACCGTCCGCACTGTCTGGTGTACCGCACCATCGAAGATCTGGAGGCGATGAAAAGCGCCGCGGCCTGCTCAAAAGTCGGCGTGGTGGTCGGCGGCGGCTTGCTCGGGCTGGAAGCGGCCAAAGCCTTGACCGATCTGGGACTGATTACCCATGTCGTGGAATTTGCCCCGCGCCTGATGGCGGTGCAATTGGACGAAGGCGGCGGCGCCTTGTTGAAACGCAAAATTGAAGCGCTGGGCGTCAGTGTCCATCTCAATAAAAACACCACCTTGATCGATGACGGCAGCACCTGTTTGCATAAAATGAATTTTGCCGGGGGCGATGTGCTGGAAACCGATTTGATTCTGTTTTCCGCCGGCATCCGTCCGCGCGACGACCTGGCCGCCGCCTGCGGCCTGGACATCGGCCCGCGCGGCGGCATCGTCATCGACAACCAGTGCCGCACCTCCGATCCGGCCATTTTTGCCATCGGTGAATGCGCGCTGTGGAATAACCGGATTTTCGGTCTGGTGGCACCGGGTTATGCGATGGCCCGTGCCGTCGTCTCGGTACTGGAAGGCGCCGGCAGCGCCTTTACCGGTGCCGACATGAGCACCAAACTGAAACTGATGGGTGTCGATGTCGCCAGCATCGGGGATGCCCATGCGGCCACCCCGGGCGCCCTGGTGTACACCTATCAAGACGGCGACAGCGATATCTACAAACGCCTGGTGGTCAGTGCCGATAAAAAGACCCTGCTGGGTGCGGTGCTGGTCGGCGAAGCCGCCGATTACGGCACCTTGCTGCAATACTGCTTGAACGGCATCGCCCTGCCGGAACACCCTGAAGCCTTGATCCTGCCGCGGCTGTCCGGCGAGCCGGTCGGCTTGGGCGCCGATGCGCTACCGGCCTCGGCCCAGATTTGCTCCTGCCACAACGTCAGCAAAGGCGACATCTGTGCGGCCATCGACACCGGCTGCACCTCGCTGGGCGCGCTCAAACAAGCCACCCAAGCGGCCACCGGCTGCGGCGGCTGCGGCGCCTTACTCAAATCGGTGTTGGATGCCGAATTGAAAAAACAGGGCGTGGCCGTCAATACCGACCTCTGTGAGCATTTTCCGCACACCCGGCAAGGCCTGTACCATTTGGTTATGGTCGGCGAGATCAAGACTTTCGCTGAATTGCTGGACAAGCACGGCCGCGGGCGCGGCTGTGAAATTTGCAAACAGGCGGTCGGCTCGATCCTGGCGTCTTACTGGAATGACTACATCCTGAAAAACGAGCACCTGGGCTTACAAGACACCAATGACCATTATCTGGCCAATATTCAAAAAGACGGCACCTATTCAGTGGTACCGCGCGTCGCCGGAGGTGAAATCGAACCGGAGAAATTGATCGTCCTGGGCCAGGTTGCCAAAAAATACGGACTGTATACCAAAATCACCGGCGCTCAACGGGTCGATTTGTTCGGCGCCCGCGTCGACCAGCTGCCGCTGATCTGGCGGGAGCTGGTCGATGCCGGCTTTGAAAGCGGCCATGCCTACGGCAAATCGCTGCGCACCGTCAAATCCTGTGTCGGCAGCACTTGGTGCCGGTACGGCGTCGATGACAGCGTCAGTCTGGCACTGTCCCTGGAAAACCGCTACAAGGGCCTGCGCTCGCCGCACAAGCTCAAATTCGCCGTGTCCGGCTGCACCCGCGAATGCGCCGAAGCGCAAAGCAAGGATATCGGCGTGATTGCCACCGAACACGGCTGGAATCTCTATGTCTGCGGCAACGGTGGCATGAAGCCGCGCCATGCCGACCTGTTCGCCACCCAGCTGGATCAAGCCACGCTGATCAAGTACATCGACCGCCTCCTGATCTTTTACGTGCGCACCGCCGACCGCCTGCAACGCACCTCGGTGTGGATGAACAACCTGGAAGGCGGTCTGGCGTATTTGCAGTCCGTGGTCATCGACGACAGCCTGGGCTTGGGCGATGAACTCGAAGCGCAGATGCAGCGCGTCATCGACACCTATCAATGCGAATGGAAAACCACGCTCGCCGATCCCGGCAAACTGAAACGGTTCCGGCATTTCGTCAACAGCGACCAGCCCGATGAGCGCATCCTGTTCGTTCAGGAACGCGGCCAGATCCGCCCGGCCAAAGACGAGGAACGCGCCGCCTTGACCCCGCACAAGCACTTCACCCTGTTAGAGGAAGCCTGACCATGAGCGAATGGCAAGATGTCTGCAGTGTCGATGATCTGCAACCGGATTCCGGCATCTGCGTAAAAGTCAACGCGCATCAGATTGCCTTGTTCTATATGCCCAAAGAACAGGCCCTGTACGCGCTCGATAATTTCGACCCCTTTGGCCAGGCCAATGTCTTGTCCCGCGGCATGATCGGCGATATCGGCGGCCAGCCGATGGTCGCCTCGCCGATGTACAAGCAGCATTTCAATTTGGTCACCGGCGTGTGTTTTGAAGATGAAACCGTCAAAGTCGCCACCTACCCCACCCGGATCGTCAACCACCGGGTCGCAGTCTGCGTTCAGGAGGCGCGATGAAATACCATTACTACATTGCCGACGTGTTTACCCGGCGCCTGTTCAATGGCGCACAGATCGCCGTGTTTCCCAATGCGGACGGCCTGAATGCCGACACCATGGCCCTGATTGCCAAAGAACTGAACCTGTCCGAAACCGTCTTCATTTTTCATCAACTGAAGTCTGCCCAGACCCGGCGCATGCGGATTTTTTCCCCGTTAGCCGAAGTCAATTTCGGCGGCCATCCGATCATAGCCGCCGCCTATGTGCTGGCCTGCTGCGGCGACATTGACGTCTCCGCCCCGGTCACCTCGCTGAGCTTCGAACAAAATGCCGGCAACGTGGAAGCCAACATCTCCAGCCGGGACGGCATCCCCTATTTTGTGCAATTTACCCGCAAAGTCAGCGCGATCGTCGACCGCTTTGCGCCCAGCGACGAAGAACTGGCCGGCTTTTTAGGCCTGGACCAAGCCGAACTTGATCACAAGAAATATTCGCCCCGGCTGGTCTCCTGCGGCTATCCCTACCTGATCGTGCCGGTCTGGCAGTATGAAACGGTGCGCAAAGCCCGCTTCGATTACAGCGCCTGGAGCCAATCCACCGCGCCGCAGACCGCCGCCCAGGAGATCTTAGTGTTTGCGCCGAAATCACCTTATGCCGACGCCGACTTCAACCTGCGCTTAGTCGGCCCGCGCATCGGCCTGACCGAAGACCCACCGGTGGGCAGCGCCTTACCGGCGTTCTGCGCCTACCTGTGTTCGTTCGAGCATACCCGCAAAGGCACTCAGACCTTCGCGGTGGACCGCGGTGATGCCGGCTCCCGGCGTAGCGTCATCAATCTGGAAATGGATCATAAAGGCGCCGAGTTCCTGACCGTCCGGGTCGGCGGCGAAGCCGTGCTGTTTGCCGAGGGGACGATTGATCTGGGCGCCATGAATACCCGGGGATGAAGACAGGGTGGGGCGTAAATTCCGGGAGAGACGCAAAATCTTGCGTCTCTGCGAATCGCCTATAAATCCAATATCTTCTTCCTTATAAAGTGATTTTTTCGTAAATCTCTTGAGCTTGAGCATTTCTTGGGTACATTGTTTATGGCTATACGTAGGTGTAGCACCTGAGTATACAATTCATATAAACAAGGAGTTCTTTCTATGGCTGGCAAATTTCTTATCTATGGCGGTTATGGCGCAATCGGCTCGGCAACTGCACGAATTCTAGCTGAGCGTGGCGATACGCTTCACTTGGTTGGACGAAATGAAGCCAAACTTACAGCGCTTGCAACCGAACTGGGCGCCGGTTACACCGTAGGGGATATCAATGAGACCGATCTGTTTGCCCGCGCCTCAAGCGATGCGGGAGAGGTTTTGGAAGGATTAGTCTATGCCGTAGGCTCCATCAATCTGCGGGGACTTCAACGGCTAACCGAAGCCGATTTTCTGAATGACTTCAGGGTCAATGCACTGGGCGCGGCATTTGCCGTGCAGGCGGCTTTGCCGATGCTCAAGAAAAGCGTTGAAGGTGCATCAGTACTTTTTTATTCCAGCGTGGCCGCCTTGCAGGGTTTTGCTTTTCATGCCTCAGTCGGTATGGCAAAAGGCGCAGTGTCGGGTCTGACATTGTCGCTTGCGGCCGAGCTTGCCCCTAAAATACGCGTTAATGCGATAGCGCCGTCACTCACCCGAACACCTCTGGCTGATGGCATTCTTGCCAATGAAAAATTAGCCGCCGACATTGCCGGACTGCATGCCTTGCAAAGACTCGGAGAACCGAAGGATATTGCGTCTCTCAGCGCCTTTCTGCTGTCACCCCAAGCAAGCTGGATAACCGGGCAGATCATCAGTGTTGACGGCGGCCGGTCAACTTTGCGCGTCAAAGGCTGATTAATACGGATTGTCAGGCAAGTTCTGAACGGGCTTTAAACTTTCATTCAAAAGGCAAACATTTCGACTGATTAAGTACCTTGATCAATTTTGCAAGTTATCTTGTGAAATTGAGTTCCTACGCAACGCCATACTGTATCTAAATTTGCTGCATTTCTTAAATAACCGAGCCCTTGAAGTCAGCGCTTTCGGCGCTGACCTCGTGGATCATTTAAGCAGACAAGCAAAGCTAATCGTTATGAATGTGTTCGCGAATAACCGATTCATCCTCAACAACCAGATTTTTATGCATCGACTTGATAACCAAATCTGAAACATGACTATTGAGAGACTCGCGCAACACACCTAAAAAGGCAGGTGGCGCTATTAAAATCAGTTTTGCATACTCGTTGTTGACACGGCCCCGTTCAAGTTTAACGCCTATTTGTTTTGCAAACAGTTGCGCTTCATGGTGCTTAAAATCGGTGGGCGCTTCAAAAGTATGATCACCTTCACCATGACCTCCAGCGATGCCGCCTTGTCTATCAGATACTTCATCCAGTTCACGCATTCTGCTTTCAACATGAACCATTCCGTCTAATTCTTGCATTGACTCAGTCCGGCTGACCAATGAGAAAAAACGCGCTCTGGAACTATCTGCGACGACTACCCAGGTTGACAACATAAAACCCCCTACAAATTAAATTAACAGCTTGCAAATTTAGGCTTTGATTAAGCATAACTTTTCCGAGACAGGCATACCCTGCATTTTCAAAAAAAGAGGGTGATTTCGGGACGAATTTTATACTTTGAAAATAAGGACGTCTCAAAATTGAGTTTGAATTGAGTTGGAATGCAGATGGACGGTTTGTATCCTTTACGAAAGCAGGGAGGAGCCCTGCTAAAAGCTCAGCCCGGCAGGATGCGGTGAGGCACGAACCGCATCAATTGCGACGGGATGTGTATCCTAATAAGTCGGGTAACAAATATACCCAAGTAGATCGAAATTCGGCACCGGGGTGCCCGTCTAAGGACGCCGTAAAACCATCCCTGTAGGCTGAATGCCAGCATCCATGCTGGCAAAGCCTTTGCCGAACAACCCGCTGCCTCCTTAGGCACTGCCGAAATTTGAAGTGCGAAAGGTATAAACGTATCGACGGTGGCCTGTAAGCGAATGACGTAAACGATGCGGCTCAGGTTGTTCACCGCATCCTGCGAGCTGGCTCAGCTGAAACGGGCCAGATCATCAATGGCGATTTTAACAATACCATGGAGAGCTGAGCCGTCTTTTTCGCAATAGTCAATGATCTCGCGGCGCATTCTCGGATCCCAGGATCTTAAAATATGATTTCTGATGCCGATAGATGCCGCCTCTTTATCGCTTTCTGCGTTAAAAAAATCGCCTATGTCATTGGCCATTTTGATGAGTCTTTCTATATTCATGGTAATTCGTTCCTGATCAAGGAAGGATAAGGGGGATGTGTCAAGCGGTGGGAGTGAGCATAAACCACATGCTGATCATCGCGGGCAAAGCCGACCAGCGTCAGTCCGGTTTCTTCCGCCAAACGTATTGCCAAGCCGGTAGGTGCAGAAATGGCCGCCAGCATGACGATGCCCACACTGGCCGTTTTTTGAACCATTTCATAGCTGGCCCGGCTGGTAACAATGACAAAACCACCGGCTAGATTCTCTGCATTTGATAATAGTGCTCCTATCAATTTATCCAGCGCATTATGCCGGCCCACGTCCTCGCGGATATTTTGTATGCCGGAACCGGGGACAACCCAGGCTGCGGCATGGACTGCTCCGGTCAATTGATTAAGCCGCTGATGCAGCTTGATTTTATCCAATGCATTCAAAAGCTCGGCTGCGGTTACCGTCAACTCGCCTTGGACGGGCTCAGGACTGCGGATGGCTTGCTGCAGCGTACTGGCACCGCATAAGCCGCAACCGGTGCGACCTGTCAAATTTCTGCCCTTATCTGATATATATTGGAAGCGCTGCTCCGGAATTTTCAACCTGACTTCAATGCCGTTGGAACGCGTCACGACGCGCGAGCCGAGCAATTCGGAACGGTCCTTGATAATACCTTCGGTGATACTGAAACCCAAGGCAAAATCTTCAAGGTTCGTCGGTGTCGCAAGCATCACCACGTGCGGCTGACCGTTATATACCAGAGAAACGGGGACTTCCTCGGCAATATAATCCTGCTGCACAATCTGCTTGCCCCCGGTCCAGCGCTCGACGCGGCTTTGCTGGTAACTGGGCCAGCCCAGTTCCAGTGACGCCGGCATAACCGCTGAGCCGTTAAGCATGGTGACTGCCTTGTTCCAGCAATTCCAGTTGCTGCTGAGAAAAGGCCTCGTATTTTTGCTGCCATTCTGATGACTGGCTAACTTTAGCAACCTGCACAGCCGTAACTTTATATTCAGGACAGTTGGTCGCCCAATCAGAGTTATCGGTGGTAATCACATTCGCACCCGATTCAGGAAAGTGGAACGTGGTATAAACTACGCCCGGCTGAACCCGTTCACTGATCAAAGCACGTAACACGGTCTCACCGGAACGGCTTTTAATGCCCACCCAATCGTTATCAACAATGCCTCTGTCTTCGGCATCATGAGGATGAATTTCCAGGCGGTCTTCGGAATGCCAGGCGACATTTTCGGTACGGCGGGTTTGCGCGCCGACATTGTATTGCGACAGAATCCGGCCGGTGGTCAGAATCAGCGGGAACATGCGGGTTGTGCGTTCCTGTGTCGCGACATACTCCGTCAGCATAAACAAGCCTTTGCCGCCTGGGCGCATAAAGTTTTGCTCATGCATGGTTGGCGTACCGTCAGGCGTTTCATCGTTACAAGGCCATTGAACACTGCCCAAACTGTCTATTTTTTCATAGCTGACGGACGCAAAAGAAGGGGTTAATCGGGCAATTTCATCCATGATTTCAGAAGGATGGGAGTAGTTCATCGGGTAGCCAATCGCATTGGACAGCAGTTGCGTAATTTCCCAGTCTTCGTAGCCACCCAAAGGTTTCATGACTTTACGCACGGGTGAAATACGGCGTTCGGCATTGGTGAAAGTGCCGTTTTTTTCCAGGAAAGAGGAACCAGGCAAAAACACATGCGCAAACTTGGCCGTTTCATTCAAAAACAGATCCTGCACGATCACGCATTCCATTTCCCTTAATGCATGGTGGACATGTTGAATATCGGGGTCCGATTGCGCAATGTCTTCGCCTTCGACATAAAGCCCTTTAAAAGTGCCGTCACTGGCGGCGTCGAACATATTGGGTATACGCAACCCGGGTTCGGACTCAAGTATGACATTCCAGTCATTTTCAAACAGCGTGCGCGTTTCGGTATCGGACACATGGCGGTATCCGGGAAACTCATGCGGAAACGAGCCCATGTCGCAGGAACCCTGAACGTTGTTTTGACCGCGTAACGGATTGACGCCCACCCCTTCCCGGCCCAGATTACCTGTTGCCATCGCCAGATTGGCAATGCCGATAACTGTCGTTGAACCTTGACTGTGCTCGGTAACCCCCAAACCATAATAAATGGCACTGTTGGCGCCGGTAGCATAGAGCCTGGCTGCTGCCCGCACATCCGAAGCCGGAACACCGGTCACTGCTTCTGTCGCTTCAGGCGCATGACGCGGATCGGCGATAAACGTTCTCCATTTTTCGAATGCCGCCGTCTCGCACCGTTCTTGCACAAATTCATGATCGACCAGATTATCAGTGACGACAACATGTGCAATGGCATTGATCAGGGCAACGTTGGTTCCAGGCCGCAGTTTCAAATGATAATCGGCTTTGACATGCGGCGTTTTGACCAGATCGATACCGCGAGGATCAATAACCACCAGTTTTGCACCCTGCCGCAGACGTTTTTTCATTAATGAGCCAAAGACCGGATGACCGTCCGTCGGGTTAGCACCGATAACCATGATGACATCGGCCTTCATCACCGAATCAAAGTTCTGCGTTCCGGACGATTCACCAAAGGTTTGTTTGAGCCCGTAACCGGTAGGCGAATGGCAGACGCGTGCGCATGTGTCGACATTGTTATTACCGAAACCGGCGCGAACCAGTTTTTGCACCAGATACGTTTCTTCATTGGTGCAGCGCGATGACGTGATGCCGCCTATTGCGCCAATACCGTAACTTGCCTGGATACGCTTCAACTCGGAGGCGGCATAACTGATAGCCTCTTCCCAACTGACTTCCTGCCAGGGATCTTTGATACTTTTACGAATCATCGGTTGGGTAATGCGATCTTTATGCGTGGCATAACCGAACGCAAACCGGCCCTTGACACAGGAATGACCATGATTGGCTTTGCCGTCTTTATGCGGCACCATACGGATAACCTGATCGCCTTTCATTTCGGCCCGGAATGAACAGCCGACGCCGCAATAAGCGCAGGTCGTAACAACCGCGTGTTCAGGCTGGCCGTGCTCGATGACTGATTTTTCCATCAATGTCGCCGTTGGACAGGCTTGGACGCAAGCACCACATGAGACACATTCCGAATCCATAAAGGCTTCGTTTTGGCCGGGCGAGACTTTGGAATCAAATCCGCGTCCGTCTATGGTCAGCGCAAAGGTACCCTGGGTTTCCTCGCAGGCTCTGACACAACGGGAACAGACGATACATTTGCTGGGATCGAAGCTGAAATAAGGATTGCTCTCGTCCTTGACTGCATTCAAATGATTCTGACCTTGCGGGTTATAGCGGACCTCACGTAAACCCACCGCACCAGCCATATCCTGTAATTCGCAATCGCCGTTTGCCGAACAGGTCAGGCAATCCAGGGGATGGTCGGAAATATATAACTCCATGATCCCGCGGCGAACATCGGCCAGCTTTTTATTCTGCGTGACCACTTTCATGCCTTCGGCAACCGGGGTAGTACAGGAAGCGGGCATACCTCGCGCGCCTTCAATCTGGACGACACACAAGCGGCAGGAACCAAAAGGCTCGACGCTGTCAGTGGCACATAATTTCGGAACATCGATCCCGATGCTTGCTGCCGCCCGCATCACTGACGTTCCGGCAGGCGCTGTTACCTGAAATCCGTCGATTTCCAGATTAACCAGCGTAGCTGCAATCCTGGCGGGTGTTCCAAAGTCTTGTTCTTTATTCATGGACATAGTATTTCCTCAGGAAAGTTTAAGCCGCGTCAGCTTGATCGGTCAGTCCGAAATCGAGCGGAAAATGGTTTAAGGCACTTAAAACAGGATAAGGCGTCATTCCGCCCAGGGCGCACAGGGAGCCATTGAGAAGGGTGTCGCACAAATCGCGCAGTAACGGAATGTTTTTATTGAGTTCGCGGCCATTGATAATGTCATCCAGTACTTCCATGCCGCGCGTCGAGCCTATCCGGCAGGGTGTGCATTTGCCACACGATTCTATGGCGCAAAACTCCATACTATAACGGGCCATTTCCGCCATATCGACGGTGTCATCGAAAACCACGATGCCGCCATGCCCGACAACGGCCCAAATTGCGGCAAACGCTTCATAATCCAGGGGTATATCGAATTGTGATTCAGGTAAATAGGCTCCCAAAGGACCGCCAACCTGCACCGCCTTGATCGGTTTTCCGTTGGCTGAACCGCCGCCGAAGTCATAAAGCAATTCACGTAAGGTCAAACCGAATGCCAGTTCAACCAAGCCCGGATATTTGATATTACCGGCCAGTTGTACCGGTAGGGTTCCACGCGAACGGCCCATACCGAAATCGCGGTAAAATTCACCGCCCTTGTCGAGAATAATTGGAACTGAAGCCAGAGAAATGACATTGTTGACGATAGTCGGTTTACCGAATAATCCGCTGATTGCGGGCAGTGGCGGCTTAAACCTGACCAATCCGCGTTTGCCTTCCAGGCTTTCCATTAGCGAAGTTTCTTCACCACAGACATAAGCGCCGGCACCCAGGCGGACTTCCAAATCGAAAGTTTTGCCGCTACCCAGGATGTTTTGACCCAGATAGCCTGCCGCATATGCCTTGGCGATTGCCGTAGTCAGCGCTTTATGAGCATGCGGATATTCAACGCGTAAATAGATATAGCCTTGCGTCGCTCCTACCGCAATACCGGCGATGGTCATCCCCTCAATCAGCACAAACGGATCACCTTCCATCACCATGCGATCGGAAAAAGTCCCCGAATCACCTTCATCCGCATTGCAGATAATGTATTTTTGATCCGCCTCGGCATTCAACACCGTATTCCATTTGATCCCGGTGGGAAATGCTGCGCCGCCACGGCCTCGCAAGCCGGAATCGGTCACCTGCCTGACAATGTCTGCACCGCTGATGGTCAGCGCATTATGGAGACCGCGGTAGCCGTCATGCGCCAGATAATCTTCCAGACTGACCGGATCGGTTAGCCCGACCCTGGCAAAAGTCAGGCGTTGCTGTTTTTTGAAAAACGGCAGCTCTTCTGTTAAACCCAAAAATAAGGAGTGCGGACTGCCGTTCAGAAATCCTGAATCGAATAATCCGGAGACATCATGGCCCTGCACCGGTCCATAAGCGATTCGGCCCTGATCAGTCTGCACTTCCACTAAAGGTTCCAGCCAGAACAGGCCTCTTGAGCCATTACGAATCAAGCGGATATCGATACCGCGCTGTTGCGCTTCCCGACTGACTGACTGGGCAATTCGTTCCGCGCCCAACGCTAGTGCGCCTGAATCACAAGAGATATAAACAGTGACCGTCATGATTAAGCTCCTATCTTGGCTAGCGAACGATCAAAGGTTTCCGGAGAAACCCGCCCGAAAACCTCCGAGTCAATCTGCATCGCCGGTGAACAGGAACAAAGCCCTAGGCAATAAACCGGTTCCAAAGAGAACTTGCCGTCCGGAGTCGTTTCGTGAAAATCAATACCCAGCCGGTTTTTGACATGCGCTTCCAACTGCTTACTGCCCATAGCCTGACAGGATTCTGCACGGCATAAATGAATCGTATGATGACCCGGAGCCGACTCCCTGAAATAGTGATAAAAACTGATCACACCATGCACTTCCGCGCGTGACAAGTTCAGTTCTGAGGCGATAACAGTAATGCTGTCTTTGGGTATATAGCCAAATGCATTTTGAATCTCATGCAGGATGGGCAGCAAAGCGCCGGGCTTATCCTTGAGGCGGGTAGTGATATCTTGCAATGTCGTTTGCATCGAAGCGGTTTCAGTCATATTTATCTCGCTATGCGATCCGGATCGGCTCAGACACTGACGGATCGGGGCCGGGTAATTAAAAGTCACTTGGAATAGAGCCGGCAGTCACTAAACCGACGTTTTTTTTAAATCTGACAGGCGTAGTAAATCCTTATGTTAAGGAAAGCAGGCCAATTTAGCTCTACTCTCGAGAATATCATGAGAATACTCTTTTGTAAAAAACACATAATTAAACCTATTTAAACAAACTGTAGAATGACTCATTAAATTGATTTATTCCTTATTTTTTATGCCTTTTAATTATATGAACAAAGTTTGATTAGTAAAAATCACATTTTTATGACATTAATATCACTGTTTCTGATAATGCCTTACGGAAAAGCCGGCCATACACTCGCATTGCGAGGACCTGATAAGCTCGCTATATTGTTGCCCCCAGTAATGTTTTTAGCGAGGTCTGCCCCTTGTCCGACATGATGACCGTTCATGAGGTTGCCGAATATTTGCGCGTAAAAGAACGCAAGATTTACGATTTAATTACTCAAAAACAAATTCCCTGCACCCGCGTGACCGGAAAATGGCTTTTCCCCAGGTATTTGATCGATATGTGGCTGATGCAAAACAGCGAGTCGGTCTCTCAAGACACGTTATTCAGAACCGTTCCTGAAATTGTCGTGGGCAGTCATGACCCACTGTTGGAATGGGCTTTACGGGAAAGCAGCCTGCCTATGGCCATGCAGGCAACCGGCAGCATGGAAGGACTGAGCCGCTTTGCGTCAAGTGAAGCGTTGATCTGCGGCATGCATGTTCTGGATACCGAAAGCGGCGAATTCAATGTCCCGGTCATTAGAAACGCGTTACCGGATCACAGCGTGGTCGCCATCGAGTGGGCTTGGCGTGAACAAGGCCTGGTCGTCGCAGCGGGTAATCCTTTGCAACTCACTTCCCTCGACGATCTGATCAGCAAGAAAGCGGTCTTAATCGATAGACAAAGCGGTGCAGGGAGCCGCATTTTGCTGGACCATTTGCTTGAAAAATCAGGGATAGACAAGACACACATCAAAATCGCTGACAAACCCGCCCGAACCGAAATCGATGTAGGTCTGACCATCTCCAGCGGCAAAGCCGATGCCGGTATCGCCGTAGCCTCAGTCGCGATGCAACTGCATCTGGATTTTATCCCGTTGACAAAAGAACGCTTCGATCTGGTGATGCGGCGTTATGATTATTTCGAACCTCCGGTTCAACGCCTGCTTGAATTTACCCGTACTCCCGCGTTTGCAGAAAAAGCCAGGGAACTGGGCGGTTATGATTTATCGGGTGCGGGTAAAGTCGTTTTGAATTTACGTTAGGTAAAGAGTAAGTATACCCATCGTAGATCGAAATTCGGCACCGGGGTGCCCGCCAAAGGACGCCGTAAAACCATCCCTATAGGCTCTATGCCGAACAACCCGGTGCCTCCTTAGGCACTGCCGAAATTTGAAGTGCGAAAGGTATACTCGCCCGCTTTTAATTGATTTCCAATAGGTCAATCGTATTAAAATTGCGCCAAAACCCATTTCTTTTATCTAAACATGTCTATTCAATCGACCTTCAAACCGGCCTGGTGGCTGAACAACCAACATTTGCAAACCATTTATCCGTCATTGTTCAGAAGCGTACCCAATCCGCCGGACTATTTCCGGGAACGGCTGACGACGCCGGATGATGACTTTATCGATGTGGATTTTTGCGGAACCGGTCCAAAGCCTTTAATCATGCTATTACATGGACTAACCGGAAGTTCACAGTCGGGTTACATCAAAGGCCTGCAAACCGCTTTGTTAAAAAAAGGGTTTCGAAGTGCTGCACTCAACTTTCGTGGATGCAGCGGTCAATCCAACAACAGCGCCCGCTGTTATCATTCGGGCGAGACTGAAGATATCCATTTTTTATATCAAACACTGCGTGAACGCGAACCTCATACGCCGCTGGGCGCTGCCGGCTTCTCTCTGGGCGGGAATGTTTTGCTCAAATGGCTGGGCGAACAAGGTGACAGTTTGAATCTGTTTGGCGCCGTGGCCGTGTCAGTCCCGCTGCTGCTGGGTCATTGTGCAACCAAACTGGACCAAGGCATGTCGCGGCTATACCGTAAGAACCTGTTAAAAGAACTTAAAGAATACATGTCAAAAAAAGAGCAGCATTTGGAGCGTATAGGCCGACACGGAGAATTAAACAGAATCAGGCAGCTGGGTGATTTATCGAATATCCGTTCATTCTGGCAGTACGATGACCGGGTTGTCGCCAGATTGCATGGCTTCAAGGATGTCAACGACTATTACCAGCGCTCCAGCTCACGCCAGTTTCTCAAATCGATTACCGTACCGGTATTGCTGATTCAGGCTGAGGATGACCCCTTTATGACACAGGAAGTGCTGCCGGCTTTGAATGAGGTTTCGGCAACCGTCGAATTGGAATTTACCCCGAAAGGGGGACATGTCGGTTTCGTTTCAGGCCGCCTGCCCTTAAGACCTGTCTTTTGGCTGGAGACACGGATCCCTAACTTTTTCGATGAGAAATTCAAACAGTCCGAAAACGGCTGATTAATTGGCTATCTGAAATCCTTTATTCTCGTTGCTGTCTCCAGCGATAATAGACACGGCCGTCATCACACTGCCAGCTTAATCGCTGCGTTCCTGTCTCGCTAACCAACTGTTTGCATTGGTGTTCTTGTTTGAATTGCTCCCATTGCCCTTCATCAAGATTAGCACTGGCATAAAGGCTCCAAAGCTTGAAAATAACCAACGCAAAAATGACCGCAATCCCAATATCGAAGGGTTTCGCGCGAAATTTCCGGAAATTGATACTGTTTGAAAGCTTGAAATTCATGAGGCACTCCTTTTAAATCAGGATTTAATGAAACAAGACTTGTAACTATTCAGCGGAGCAACAAAACTAAGGTGACGCACCGCGTAGGTTGCGGTTGGAGCTAGCCAACCCAACTTTTCAAGGCAATGGCGTTTATGGTTGGGTTGCGAGCGTCGATCGATACCTGGGGACTGGAATCGGGCAATCCCTGCCGGAATGAGGAGCAGAATCAAGCTATCCAAAAATGCTTAACCGGACGGGCACTGAATTTTTAAGTTTTTTACGGTAAACAACGCTTTTTCAAAGTCAAAAGTTTTAATCTGATTACCCGACTTAAGGGCAACAACATCCAGCGCCTTGTATGCAGCTTACGACTCAGTCAGAATCAGAAGAAGGCTGCGCGTCCAAACCTTGGCCTTGATTGATTATAGGCGTTACGAACTGCAAAAAAGGCCTCAACACCCGATCGACTTCAGCCAATTCCGCCAGAATAACATCCACTGGCTGGCCGCGATGTATAGCCAGATCCAAGGCTGCGGCTTTGCTGTAAATGACTTCCAGGCCCAGCGTTGCAGCAACGCCCTTCAGCGTATGAGACAAGCGATTGGCCTCTTCCATTTCACCTTCTTGCAGATGGTGCCTCATTAAAACGACATCGTGCCCATGCCCTTCTACAAACATTTTAAGCAGCTTGGCATACTTGGCCAGATTGCCTCTGACGACGCTTAGTCCGGCATCTAAATTGACGCCATCAAGACCCGTTAAAAGAGACTTTAACGACTGATCATCCTTATCTTTTTTATCATCGTTAAGTTTAGTTGTGCCAGTATTTTCATTCATCAACCACTTTAATAGGACTTGGTAAAGCAGATTGGGATCAACGGGTTTGCCAATAAAATCATTCATACCCGCATTTAAGCAAAGCCGTCTATCTTCGTCAAAAGCATTTGCCGTCATAGCCAAAATTGGAACATCATTATTACCAGATGCCAGACGAATTAAACGTGTTGCTTCCATACCATCCATTACCGGCATTTTCATATCCATCAAAACCAGGGCATAACGCCGCACTTCCATTTGCTGCACTGCTTTGAGACCATTATCGACAATATCTGCCTGTAAGCCAACTGCTGCCAGTAATTCGCGGGCAACCTCCTGATTAACAAGATCATCTTCTGCAACAAGAACCCGGACACCTGCATATTGACTGCGCAAAGTCTGCTCAGCCGCGTTACCCTCCTTACAAGAACAGGAGGGCAGTTGCTCAGGAATTTTCTGACTCTTGGTTTTACCTAATACAACGGAAAACCAGAAAATACTGCCTTTTCCCTGCTGACTTTCGACGCCTACGTCACCCCCCATCAACAAAGCTAAACGCTTGGTAATCGCCAATCCCAAACCCGTGCCGCCAAACTTTCGGGTAGTCGACTCATCAGCCTGGGTAAATGCTTTGAAAAGTTTTTTCTTTTGACCATCTGCCAAACCGATACCCTGATCTTTGACAGCAATACGCAGCATAATCGATTCTTCGTTTGCGTTAATAATCTGGGATGTCACTGTAATTTGTCCGGAGACGGAAAACTTGACCGCATTACTGATAAAATTAATTAGCATCTGCCGCAAACGAAGCGCATCACCGATCAAAACCGCAGGAACTGTTGGATCAGTCACCATAACCAGCCGCAGTCCCTTTTCGGCGGCTCGCTGGCTCATCATACTTAGAGCATCACCCATCAAGCGTTGCAGTGAAAACTCGCTCTGCTCAATGCTCAATTGACCAGCTTCAATTTTTGATAAATCGAGAATATCGTTGATGATAGCCAATAAATGCTGAGCCGCATCTTCAACCTTACCTAATTGGTTCCGGGAATGAGGTTCGGTACTCGCGTTTCGCAGCAAATGCGTCAATCCGAGAATAGCATTCATCGGCGTCCGTATTTCATGGCTCATATTGGCCAGAAACGTGCTTTTCGCCCGATTTGCTTCTTCAGCCTGCCTTTTGGCCTCAACCAACTCAACGGTTCGAGTTTGCACCAGCTCCTCCAAATGATCCCGGTAGTTATTCAGTTCCTGCTCGGCTATTTTCCTGGAAGTTATATCCCGGCTGATACAAATTAACAGATTTTCGCCATCCCAAACGGTGCCGCTGGCGCTAACTTCAACATCGAAAATAATGCCGTCTTTACGACGATGCTGTGTTTCAAAAATAGTCTGGGTCTGCAACAGATTGGAAAAGCCATTTTCAATTTGATCTTGTGAAAAACACGTATCGAAATCCCAGGTATAAAGACCGATTACCTCTTCGACCGTATACCCCAACATGTCGGCAAAACGCTGATTTGCCTCACGCACCCGATGTTGCTGATCGATGATGACGATGCCGTCCCTGGAATTATCGATCAGTGCCTGACGGCGCTCCATCTCATACGCCAATGATTTTTCAAGCTCTTTGTGCTGAGTGATATCCGTCCAGATCGCAACAATAAAGTAACAATTCTGCAGTTTAATCATCTGCTTGCTAATATTCATGTTTCGCAGGCGACCGTCTGCATGCAGCAAAACAGTTTCAAAATTATCATTACCTGTTTCAAGAATGGTCGAACTGCTATACCTGGCTGAAGCGGGCACAAGATCCTTAATACCTAAAAGCTTGAAATCTTCCCGGGTATACCCTAAGCACCAGCAAGCTGCCGAATTGAACTCGACAAAGTGACCCATAACCGGATCCATCAACACAATACCTACCGACGCCTGTGTGACGATGGAACGGAAAATTTCGTTGCGCTCCCGAAGCAGTCTAGCCGTTTGCCGCCTGTCTATAACACTTGCCAAACGGTCAGCTACGCTATCAATCAAAGTGCGTTCTTCACGTAAAAACAGGGAATCCACTTTAAACGGCGGCTCTTCTGTATAAATAACAGTGACACTTCCTTTGTGTTCCTGCTTGAATTTGATAGCCGCTGTCTGGGCATAGGGGCTGTCCTTGTATAAAGGACTGGTGTAAAACATTCCACACCAGTCAATACAGGCACCGGCAATATCGCTATACCGCCAACCCTCAGGCAACAGTTCAACCACTTCTTGAAGCATCACATCCAAATCCTGCTCCACATTTTCAGTAATGCTGTACACATTATGCAAACATTTCTGCTCCTTGATACGTTCGTTAAGCGCCAACTGCATTTCCAGTCTATCAGTAATATCCCGTGCAACACCAACTACGCCTATCAGCTGGTTTGTACTATCGTACATCGGCGTTTTAATGGTTTCAAAATACCCCCTGTAACCGCCATCGGCAAAAGTCAACCATTCTTCATTAACAAGGGACTGATTGGCTTCAATCGCTTTAAGATCATTTTTTCTGAAAAAATCAGCCTCTTCCTGACTAAAAAAATGATAATCTGATTTTCCTATCGCCTCTTGTTCGGAAACACCCAAAAGCCCCTCAAACATGCGGTTGCAGGCCATGTAAATACCTTCGGGATCCTTTAGCCATACCAAATCAGGTATCGTTTCAATGAGGGTTCTCATCCGGACTTCACTGAGTTTTAAGGCCGCATCATTACGTTTACGTTCACTGATATCCCTGACAATAGCCTGAATAAAAACCTGCCCCTGCGTGCTAAAAGAGTTTAAGTGAATTTCTGCATCAAACTCAGCGCCTGACAGTTGTTTATGCCGCCACTCAAATAAGTTGAGTTTTCCTCCCAAGGTTTGATCGATTTTAATTTGGGCTAACCGCGCAGAATCTGAGCCGTCCGGTTGAAACTGCGGCGAAAAAACCGCCGGGGAGACACCTATCAATTCACCACGACCACAGCCAAAAAGCTGCAAGGCTTTTTCATTGCATTCTACAAACAAACCATCCTGGATTATCGCAATGGCATCGGCTGAATTTTCGAATAATGTGCGGTATCGAATTTCACTGGCATGAATCAGTGCTTCCGTTTTGGTTCGTTCGGATACGTCGTTCCAAATGGCGACCAAGTAAGGCTGCTCTCTCAGATAGATCAGAAAGTTGTTGGCGCGTATATTCATCAACGCACCACTTTTATTTCGGTGTATTGTTTCGAAAACACTGATTTCGGCTTGCACTATTTCGCTAATTTTAATCGCCACCTGAGCAGCATCCAGTTCACCCTGTATATCAGGAATACTCAGCTTGGAAAATTCCTCACGGGAGTAACCGAGCGTATGACAAGCCGCATCATTAAATTCCACAAAACGAAAGGTATCGACATCAATCAGGCAAATGCCATCGGAGGCATGAGTCACAATTGCGCTGTAAATTTCCTCACGTTCAGCCAATGCAGTTTCTAAATATTCCTGAGGGGTGACGTCCTTGTAAGAAATGATGCGGCATGGGGTGTCTTTAATAACCAGGGACTTACTGCTACGCGTTACTATTCTTCCATCCTGACAATAAAGTTTGTCGCGAATGACATCCCTGTCAAGATGAAGACTTGAACCTAAATGATCCAGATGATCCGGATCACTTAATTGACCCAAAACGTGTTGACGCAGCACCCTGTAGTCTTGTGTGTTTACCAAATTAGCCGGGATACGCCAAAGTTCGAAATAACGATGATTGGCAATCAGGACTTTATTGTCTCTAGTGATGACCAGAATGCCCTCGTCGGTTGAATCCAACGTCATCTTTAAAAGCGCTTCCGTTCGGAACAACTGGTCTTCTGTCCTTTTTTGCAGCGTAATATCGGTGAGCATCGAAAAACAGCCGGCAAACTGATCATGCTCATCCGTTATGGCCGAGGTCGTGACTTTGACCCATACGGCTTGTCCGGCTTTGTCACGCAATCGTCGCTCATATTCAGCAGGCAAGCCTTGTTTTACCTCCGTCATAATCCGTCGATGATCGTCCAGATCTTCATCCTGAATAAATCGACTGACAGTCTGTCCCATCAGCTCAGGCTCCGCCCAACCCAATAGCGCCGAGATACGCTTATTGGCAAACGTGATTTGCTCGCCTGCATCCAGTGTTAAAATGCCCTCTTTTGCCAGTTCCATAAAACGCTGATTGCGCTGCTGACTTTCGGCTAACGCCAGTTCGTTTACCTTGCGCTCGGTGATATCCATTGATGCGCACAAGCTCAGTTCCGGGCGCCCATGCTGATCACGCCTGACCACCCTTGAGCGTGTATGCAGCCAAAGCCAATCCGAATGGTTGGATTGCATTCGGTAAACCACATCAACCAACGGATTGTCAGGCTGCATCGCTTGATTAAATTGAGACCGGACATTGTTCTTATCGTCCGGATGAACGAGCGCCAGCCAATCATCAAAAGTCTTGGCCGCTTGACCTGCTTCAAGTCCTAATATTTTTAAACAGTTTTCCTGAAAACGCAGCCTTCCGCTGACATAATCAATTTCCCAAAAGGCCAGATGAGTCACCTCCACCGCTAAACGCAAACGCTGTTCAATATGCTGCCGGTTCGCCGCTAACTTGTCTTTTTGATGCTGGGCCGCCGCCAGCAAAATAGTGGTTCCAATCCGTTCCATTAAGCTGTGACGACTGATAATACCTTCCACTTCGCTTTGGTCATTAACAACCACCAAATGTCGCAACAACCTGGATTGCATAAGCTTCAAGACATCAAGAACCGCCAGATTGCTTGGCACCGTCACGACAGGCTGACTCATCATTTGGCCTACCGGGATCAAGTGTAAAGGACCTGCGCTCATTGCAGAAATGACCGCTGGAATTTCTCGCTCAGTCAAAATTCCCAGCATCTTTGCATCGCCCATGACTAAAACATAGGAACTTTGTTTCAGCAGCATCAAGGCTATTGCTTCATCTAAACCGGCGGAAGGCAGTATGCGCGGCAAATCCTTATCCATAATTCCATTAAGATCCCCCAACTGACTTACCAGCGTCAGTCCGATATGCCTGAAAAAGTCAGATTCACTGACTACTCCAGCAACCCGATCGAAGTCATCGACAACCACAAGATGGCGGATAGGACGATCAAGAAACAGTGTTAAAGCCGTTTCAATAGAGCTTTTTGTCTTAATCGTTAGAACAGGCGAGGTCATGACCTCGTTAATCGGTGTGAGAAGTGAACGATCAGCATGGGCCAGTTTCAACAAATCCCGCTCAGTTAAAATTCCCAGCGGTTTGCCGTTATTCGTTATGACAATCGAGGAAACTTGATCATCAGCCATTTGCCTGGCCGCTTCACCCAGCAAACAATCCGAAGACACGAGGTATACCTCACCGTTCATGATGTCGGCTATGGTCAGATCATAAACTGATTTCAAGTGTTAACTCCTTAAAAACGAATGTCACAGGGGGCATTAAACTCCTACTGATTGGAAAGCTTCATTACTGAAATTTTCCCGAAAAACTGACTGATTAGCCCAGCAAAAGCATCAGATACAAGTATTTTTAAATTATGTAATAGATATAGGTGATTAGAAATAAATCTGCTGAGAACTTTTACTGCAACACATATATTTAGATAAATAAGAACAGAATCGGGAGCTCATAAATCAAGTTCATTCATTTTAATACCCTTATGCCGCCATTATAGTGATTAGGCCAGCCAGACAGCGTTTTGAAATTGATCTGATTAGGCGTTAAGAAAAATACGGAGGCTTATTCAGTTCTTGGATTTACTTAAGATCATTTCAAGCTAGTTTAATCTCAGTTTTAGGTTACAATATGGGGTTTTTCGATTCTGGACGCGTTTTGCAGGGGATAGCTCTCGCAGGTGAATGCTTAAACACAGTCACTCGAGCCGTAAAGTAGTGCTGATGATTTTCATTTTGGATTTTAGCAGTGCAGCCCCATTCCCACTGCAGAAACCGGTGATTAAAAGTGTTTCCCTAAGAAACCCGGGCATGTCCTGATGAAAAGTTTTTTATGCCTTAAGCCTTAACTTTTAGAGTACAAACATGACAGATCTATCGCTATACAGAAACATCGGCATATTCGCGCACGTGGATGCCGGGAAAACAACTACGACAGAGCGGATTCTCAAACTCACCGGAAAAATCCACAAAATTGGTGAAGTGCATGACGGCGCGGCAACCACCGATTTCATGGAACAAGAACAAGAACGCGGCATTACCATTCAATCTGCGGCGACGACCTGTTTCTGGAAAGATTACCGCTTTAACATTATCGACACTCCCGGGCACGTTGACTTTACTATTGAAGTTTACCGCTCGCTGAAAGTCCTTGATGGCGGCATCGGTGTTTTCTGTGGCTCCGGGGGCGTAGAACCGCAATCCGAAACCAACTGGCGCTATGCAAATGACTCAAAAGTTTCTCGTGTCATCTACGTCAACAAACTGGATAGAACCGGCGCAGATTTCTATCGCGTGGTTAAGCAAGTTGAAGATGTTTTGGGTGCCGTTCCTGTTGTAATGACGCTGCCTATCGGCACAGAAGATGAGTTTGTCGGTGTTGTCGATTTATTGACGGAAAAAGCCTGGATTTGGGATAACTCAGGCGACCCAATGAATTATGAAATCACAGACGTTCCTGCCAACATGCTGGAAGACGTTAAAAAATGGCGCGCTGAATTGATCGAAAAAGTTGTCGATCAAGATGACGATGTCATGGAAAAATACCTTGAAGGCGAAGAACCCGATATCGAAACACTGAAGCGTTGCATCCGCAAAGGCGCTATCAAGATGGATTTCTTCCCTACTTTTTGCGGCTCATCGTTCAAAAACAAGGGCGTGCAATTGGTTCTGGATGGCGTTATTGATTACCTGCCAAGCCCAACCGAAGTTAATCCGCAACCGGAAGTTGACCTGGAAGGCAACGAAACGGGCAATTTCGCTATCGTTGATCCAAACAGACCTTTACGGGCGCTGGCATTCAAGATTATGGACGACCGTTACGGCGCATTGACATTCTTACGCATTTATTCGGGCCGACTGGAAAAAGGCACAAACGTTCTCAACACGTTCACCGGTAAAACCGAACGTATTGGTCGTATCGTAGAAATGCATGCGGATAACCGCGCTGAAATCGATTCGGCCCAAGCGGGTGACATTGTTGCTGTACTGGGCATGAAAAACGTACAAACCGGCCACACCTTGTGTGACCCGAAAGAGCCTGCGACGTTAGAGCCAATGGTTTTCCCTGACCCGGTTATCTCGATCGCAGTTGCTCCAAAAGATAAAAGCGCATCAGAAAAAATGGGTGTTGCACTGGGCAAAATGATCCAGGAAGATCCTTCATTCCGCGTTGAAACCGATATTGACAGCGGCGAAACCATTCTTAAAGGGATGGGCGAACTGCATTTGGATATTAAAGTTGATATTCTACGCAGAACCCATGGCGTTGACGTTATCGTCGGCAAACCCCAGGTGGCTTATCGCGAAACGATCACTCGCCGGGTTGAAGACAGTTACACACATAAAAAGCAAACCGGTGGTTCAGGCCAATACGCGAAGATCGATTACGTAATTGAGCCAGGCGAACCGGGCAGCGGCTTTGTTTTTGAATCAGCGGTTACCGGTGGTAACGTACCTAAAGAATACTGGCCTGCCGTTGACAAAGGCTTCAAAAACAGTCTGGATAAAGGTGTTTTGGCAGGATTCCCCTGTTTAGACTTCAAAGTTATCCTCACTGACGGTGGTTTCCATGCGGTTGACTCCTCGGCGATTGCTTTTGAAATTGCTGCCCGCGCCGCTTATCGCCAAACAGTTCCTAAAGCCGGTCCACAACTGATTGAACCGATCATGAAAATTGATGTATTTACTCCTGAAGATCACGTAGGTGATGTCATCGGTGACCTTAACCGCCGCCGCGGCATGATTAAGTCACAAGAAGCGGGCGTCACTGGCGTCCGGATCAAAGCCGAAGCTCCGCTGAGCGAAATGTTCGGCTATATCGGTGATTTGCGGACTATGACTTCAGGTCGCGGTCAGTTCTCCATGGAATTTTCTCATTACTTACCTTGTCCGAAAAACGTATCGGACGAGGTCATTAAAGAAACACTGGAACGCAACGCTAAAAAGTAAGCATCGCGAAATTAATTAGTGATTCAAAGCCCCTGGTAAACACGTTTGCCAGGGGCTTTTTTTTGCATATTTTTGACTATTCACCGTTATCTTTTGACGGGTCACTACCCCTGCTGACACCACTATCACTCTTTTTCTCCACATTATTTGGATTCAACCAATACGCCATCAATCGATGGTTTTTTTGATCTTTAGCTTAATTATCAGTATGCTCGAAGTGTGCAATAAACTGAGGATTGACTTATGACCAAATCGACTTACCGGGAACGGTTACTTGCTCTGTCCAATCAGTTAATCAAAATCCAAAAACCGATTCAAATTTTGGATTCGATCAAGTGGCCACGCGAGATAAGAACTGAATTTTTTGACCACAAATTTCGGAGACTGCCCGCTGTTGACGCAGCGTTTTATCAGAAACAGAAACCCAATTACGATGTCTCTGCGGTTTTTGAAGCGCTGAATGAGCTTCGCCTGACTATCGCACGCGAATTGGGAAAAACCGATCCCTTAGGCCTGATATTGCAGGACACAACAACACAATACATGCGGGTTATCAGCTTACTCCGTACGCGCGGCACCCCCGATTTCTTAATGCACAGTCAATCACTCTACGGTTCGGCCAAAGACCATCTGTGCGGCGACAATAAAAGCCTGTTAGAACTCGGCGAAAGTTTATGCGGCATTTTTTCATTACCGGGCGCCAAACATCTGAATCGCTCCTATCCCAAGGTATTTTCAGCGGATGACGCCGTACAACGCTTATCTTATCGCTTGTCGAATCATTTTGGTGACGGTGCTCTAAGCGTGGTTCTGGACGATGGTATTGTTTCGGATGCCTCAGCCGGAGGAGATAAAATAAAAATCAATAAAAATGCCAGCTTTTCGGAACTTGACCTGCAAGTCCTGGAAGTTCACGAAGGCTGGGTGCATGTCGGAACCACCTTAAACGGACGCAACCAGCCCTGGGCTACCTGGCTTAGCGTAGGCTCACCCCGCATTACCGCGACACAGGAAGGGTTAGCCGTTCTAATCGAGACATTAACCTTCAGTTCCTTTCCGAACCGGGCAAAGCGCGTAAGTGACAGAGTCATTGCCATTGACATGGCCGAACAAGGTGCGGATTTTCTGGAGGTTTTTCATTATTTCTGTGACTCCGGCATCAGCCCAAGCGACAGCTATACGATTGCGCAGCGGGTCTTTAGAGGCGGCATGGTTGAAGGCGGGGCTTGTTTTACGAAGGACTTATCCTATGTAAGAGGCTTTATTGAACTGGTTAACTTCATCAGAACCGCGACACTGGAAGGCGTGCCTGAAATCTTACCCATGCTCTTCGTGGGCAAAGTGACACTGGACGACATTCCCGTAATTTATGAACACTATCTTGATGGTTTAATCAGCCCGCCTGAACATCTGCCGCCTATGTTCAGAGACTTGAATGGTCTTTATGTGTGGTTCGGCTTTTCATCCGGTATTGCTCAAATCAATATCAATAATGTACAAGAGCATTTCAGCGAAATGTTCCGCCATATTGCCCGGTTGCCTCCTGCCCCTAGCCCCGATTGCGAGCTGAGTTAATTCATACTGATTGAAAAGGCTTCAGCAACAGAAATGTTTTAGAGAGCTACAGGGACGTTTTTTCATGCGCCCTTTGAAATCAAGTACCTACACCCAATAAAATGAGAGGTGATGAGCAGATACGTTAATTCATTTCAAAAACTCACTGTATAATGAAACGGTTGATTTTTATTGAATATCAAGCCCATTTCATTACAAATACCTTCACTTTTTTTCTTCAGGAGCATTTATGCAAAACAGGCAGTTTTATGCGTTAGGTTTACTCATTTTTACATTAAGTTTGTTTTCGAAACTGTCATTGGCTGCTGATGATTTAGTGGCTGCCCAAGATGTCATTAAAAAAAGCGCTACTCAAATTCAGGAGAACCTGAAACTTCCCGTTTACCAGAATGATTTCAATCAAGCTGCAAACTTTATTGACGGTGTAGTCTCGCAATTTGTCGATATGCCGAGAGTCTCTTTACTGGTGTTGGGAAACAATATTCGCAAAGCGTCTACTGATCAAAGACAACAATTTATGAACGAATTCAAGACACTGCTTGTCAGGACCTATACCCAGGCATTTCTGGAATATAAAGAATGGCAGATCTCTTTTATGCCTAATAACGATTCGAAGGACGACGGCAGAACCATAGTCAGAGCCCAAGTCATTCAACCCGGCAAACAACCTGTTAATATCAGCTACCGGATGATATTAAACAAAAAAGGTGAGTGGAAAGTTTACGACATTATGATTGAGGGCATTAGTCTTATCACCAATTACAGGACTACATTTAATCAGGAAATCGCCCAAACCGGCTCTATCGACGGTGTCATTCAAAGTCTGGTAGACAAAAACAGCAGATCCCGCCTGAATTAATAAGCCTTGACATCAGAGCCCTCGAATCAGACTGGTTAAGTCACTTGACCTAGAGTTTTTTTGCGGGGGTTATTCGGTTAAGCGCATCGTCTTATTCGACTTTACCGAGTTTAAATTTAAAGATGTTTAAAAACACCACTACCTAAGACGAAGGAGCTGAAAAGTTTAAAACTAAAGCTTCGGGTATCTGCTCATCCCCTTCTATTTTATCGGGTGTAAGTGGTTGATTGAAAAGGCTTCTGCAACAGGGATGTTGCAGAGAGCTACAATGACGTATTTACGCGTCCTTTGAAATCAAGCACCTACACCCTTAATTCAAAGCGGGCGAGTAGTTACAGCTTCAGATCAATTTTACCTTTATAACTGAAAGGCAGTTTCATGAATTGATTGGCTAGTTGAATTTCGCCATTCAATTCGTAATTCAATTTTTCATGCCTGGCCTTTTTGAGCAGAGACAGTAATACACTGAGGTTAGAACTGATGGGCAAAGATATGACGTGTTCGCCAAATTTAGGGATGGTGATTTCTTGATCGGAAATGCCATGGGCAAATTTTCGTCCTTCCACGTCAAGGAAATACTGCATGCCTTTTATGGACAAAGCGGCTTCATTGGGGTTTTGAACACGTAATTTAAGTTTGAAACGCTGCTCAAACAAACCTAAAGCAATTGGCGAAATACCGGCGAGGGAAACATGAGGCGTTTTAAATTCACCGGCAAAATAAGAACAAGCTGAGAGCCAAAAAGTAAAAAAGATAATTCCAATCAATTTTATTTTCTTCACATTCCTCTCATAAAAGGGCTGATTTTAGGATCTTAAATCCGGTAGCTTTATTGAATTTAATCGTCGGCACTGTCAAGAAGCTTTACTTTTAATAGATGGATGCGCCGGCTGTCAGCCTTTAGCACTTCAAATCGAAACCGGTCTTCGACGACTTTCTCGCCTTTCTTGGGCAAATGACCCAGTCGTGTAACAATAAAACCACCGACGGTGTCGTATTCATCTGTCGCGAAATCAGTGGAAAAATATTCGTCAAAATCCTCAATCGGAGTCAGCGCCTTTACCGTATATTCGGCATCGCTGCGCCTAAAAATATAATCTTCTTCATCGTCTTCCAGATCGTGTTCGTCTTCAATTTCGCCCACAATCTGTTCCAGAACATCCTCTATCGTAACTAAACCTGCAGCCGCACCATATTCATCGACCACAATAGCCATATGATTACGGTTAGCCCTAAACTCCTTGAGCAAAATGTTCAATCGCTTGCTTTCCGGAACTACGCTGACCGGACGCATGATTTCTTCAATCCTGATGGTCAGGTCTGACAAAATGTGGGACAACAAATCCTTTGCCAACAAGACGCCAACCACTTTACTGCGGTCATCTTCTATAACCGGAAAACGAGAATGCCCATGTTCCAGCACTAAAGGCAGTATGGATTTAAGTTCGGCATCATGAGGAACAACCACCATTTGTACACGCGGGATCATGATATCCCGGACGCGCATTTCAGAAACCTCCATGACGCCTTCAATCATCGCAAACGCGTCACTGTCGATCAGATGGTTATCTTTCGCTTCCCTGAGAATATCCATCAAATCTTCTTGATCCTGGGGATCACCGCTAAGCATTTGTCCGATTTTACTTAACCAGCTTTTTTGTGTGCCGCCGTTACTACTGTGAGGAGATTCCTCGCTCATGATTCGCATACCTCGTTATACGGGTTTTGGATATTTAATCGGGCTAAAATAGCAATTTCATGGGACTCCATTTCTTCGGCCTCAATATCGTCAATATGATCAAAGCCTAACAAATGAAGTACACCGTGTACAATGATATGAGCCCAATGGTCGTTTAGCAATTTGTTTTGTTCAACCGCTTCTTCCGCCAAAACCGGTGCACATACGACCAAATCACCCAAGAGGTTAACATCCATAGAAACGCCCTCCGGCACTTCAAAAGGAAAACTTAAGACATTGGTGGGGCCGCTTTTATCGCGGTATTGCTCGTTGAGCTCGGCGCTCTCTTCTATATCGACAATGCGCACAACCAGTTCCGCATCGTGAGCATAGCCCTCCAACGCTTCATCAACCCACTGGTGAATCAGCTCTTCGCCCGGTAAACCAGCCGTGTCAACCATCCATTGAATTTCAATATGATTCATTAAGACGACTTGTTATTTTTTTCATAAGCCTCATAGGCGAGCACTATTCGCTGAACCAGAGGATGCCTGACCACGTCCTTGGCAGCAAAAAAAGTAAAGCTGATGCCCTCCACATCTTTGAGCACCTGAAGCACATGACGTAATCCGGACATTTTCTCGGAAGGTAGATCGATTTGCGTGACATCACCCGTAACAACGGCTGTAGAACCGAAGCCAACCCGGGTCAGGAACATTTTGATCTGCTCGACCGTGGTATTTTGCGCTTCATCAAGGATGATAAATGAATCGTTAAGTGTTCTGCCCCGCATAAAAGCCAACGGAGCCACTTCAATAACGTCACGTTCAATCAATTTTTCGACACGTTCATAGCCCAGCATTTCGTATAGCGCATCATACAGAGGCCGGAGGTAAGGATCGACTTTTTGAGCCATATCGCCGGGTAAAAAACCCAGCTTTTCACCCGCCTCTACTGCTGGACGCACCAGAATAATACGCCTGACTTTTTCAGCTTGTAAGGCATCCACTGCACAGGCGACCGCCAAATAAGTTTTCCCGGTTCCCGCAGGCCCCACCCCAAAATTGATGTCGTTGGACATAATTTTTTTTAGGTAATTTTGCTGATTGGTGCCGCGTCCTTTAACGATTCCGCGTTTGGTTTTAATCATCACATGATTATTTACCTCGGCCTCGCCATGGCCCGCATTAACGGCGTCATCAATGCTGGATTCCTGCATTGCCAGATGAACCTGTTCCGGGGTCAGGAGTTCCTGACCGGTGGATTCAAACAATTTGTGCATCACTGCACAGGCGGCTTTGACTGACTGGTCACCGCCCGTTACTTTGAAGTGATTGCCGCGATTGGCTATTTCGACTTTAAGCCGCGTTTCGATTTGCCTCAGGTGACTATCAAATTGACCGCAAAGATTGGAGAGTCTGCCGTTATCCGACGGCAACAGGGTGATTTCCTCAGAATACATCTAATATTTCAGCTTGATTTTTTATCTTATCGACTGAAGATTCAACCAGTCGGCCTCTGAGTGAATTGGGCAATGCCTCAGTAACCAATACGTCGACAAATTGTCCTGTCAAACGCGAATGCCCAATAAAATTAACAACGCGGTTATTTTCTGTTCTGCCTTGCATTTGTAATAAGTTCTTTTTTGATTGGCCCTCAACCAAAATGGTTTGAGTGGTTCCAATCATGCTTGTTGAAATATGGGCAGCCATATCGTTAATCAAGTCTTGCAATCGCTTCAATCTCAGCTTTTTGACTTCAGCAGGCACATCATCCGGCAAATCGGCGGCCGGCGTACCCGGTCTTTGACTGTAAATAAAACTGTAGGACAGATCAAAACCGACTTCCCTTATCAGGCGCAGAGTATCTTCGAATTGTTCATCTGTCTCACCCGGAAACCCGATAATAAAATCAGAAGACAAGGTCAAATTGGGACGAACTTTACGCAATTTACGGATAGTTTCGATGTAATCAGCGCGAACATGGCCACGCTTCATTGCCTTAAGAATGGCGTCACTGCCGCTTTGCACCGGTAAATGTAAATGATTGACCAGTTTTGGAATTTCTGCAAAGGCATCAATCAAGCTATCGGTAAACTCAACAGGATTAGAGGTTGTAAAGCGAATCCGTTCAATGCCGTCTATAGCCGCCACATGATGCAGCAACAAGGCAAAATCGGCGATATCGCCGTCTGCCATCAAGCCGCGATAAGCATTGACATTCTGACCTAACAAACAGACTTCCCTAACGCCTTGGTTTGCCAAGGCCGAAATTTCGGCAATCACATCATTCAGCGGACGGCTGATTTCCTCTCCGCGCGTATAAGGCACCACACAGAACGTACAATATTTACTGCAGCCTTCCATCACTGATACAAACGCTTTCGGGCCCTCCGCTCTGGGTTCGGGCAAAGCGTCAAATTTCTCAATTTCGGGAAAACTGATATCGATAACACGGCGTTTTTTGCTGCGCGCTTCATCCAGCAATTGCGGCAACCGGTGCAAGGTTTGCGGACCGAAGACGATGTCGACAAAGGGCGCTCGCTGCTGAATTGCCGAACCTTCCTGACTGGCCACACAACCACCGACGCCAATGATGACATCAGGACGCAGTTCCTTGAACGGCCGCCAGACACCCAGCGCCGAAAAGACTTTTTCCTGCGCTTTTTCGCGTACCGAGCAGGTATTCAATAATAAAACATCAGCCTCATGCGGTTTATCGGTCAACTCCAGTCCATGCGAGGCTTTGAGCACATCCCGCATCTTGTCGGAATCGTACTCGTTCATCTGACAGCCGTTAGTCTGAATATAAAGTTTTTGGGTCATACAACACTGCAAATAAAGTTACACATCAAACACTGAACAACCCTTCCATCGTCATCCGGTGTTTATACAAAACAAGCAAAAAAGCCCGGTTTTTTTAAACGCGGGCTTAAACTTTGGAATTAATTATACCCTGAAATAATGATATTCAAACAAATCAGTATGATCTGCCCGTTGATCAGAAAATACGCTCAACTCATTAAACTACAGGCATTTGGCTAAAAAGGATTAAGAAAGCAATCTCAAGCCGACGGAACTTGCGCCTTCGATTTAAAGGGGTTTGACGATGGCCACCACCCCAAATTTGGGATGATCGAAATAGTGTTGTTCGTTGAATTTAATCCGGCGCACTTCATTCAGCCGATAGAATTGATTGGATAACGGCTGATATTCAAGATCAAGCATCAGCTCAAGATATTCGCCTCGTTGAATGCGCATAAACCCGTTAACCTCGCCCCTCACATCCCGGATACGCACCGCTTCCCCAGTTGCATTGGCACTGAGAGTTTGTTGCCAGGCAGCATGCACCAAGACATTATAGGAAAGCTGCGCTGCCAATTTATCGTAAACCGGCTTAAGCATTTTTGCATTTTCGGCAACACTACCCAAAACATCAAAATCCAGTACGGCATCAGGCCATTCAATCCTGGTTTGAGTCTGATCAAACAATTCGGTGCTGGGCATGTCTTGAGAGAACACAACCAGTTCGATTTGAAAGCTGTCATCGGCGCAAACCTGAAAAACACATAAAAATAATCCGAAAACAACACTCAACCGTATTAACTGTAACATCAAGATATCCTACCGTTCTATAGCCAACACTAAAACCAGCCTTTACGTTTAAAAATCCAATAAGGTGCAATTCCGGACAACACCATCAACACAATTGCGCCAGGATAGCCCCACAACCACTTCAGCTCGGGCATCATTTCAAAGTTCATCCCGTAAATACTCGCAATCAGCGTTGGCGGCATAAATACCACAGCGGCGATGGAGAACGTTTTAATGATCTGATTTTGCTCAATATTAATAAAACCTAAAGCCGCATCCATCAAAAAGTTGATTTTTTCAAACATAAACGTGGTATGCGACAACAAGGTATCCATATCGCGCATCATGTCGTGAATAGGTAATTGTACATCCTTATCCATTCGCATATGCCGCTGTAAAAATGCGACTGACCGTTGCGTATCCATCAAACAAAGTCGGATTTTACCGTTACTGTCTTCGAGTTTGGCTAATTGATCAATTCCATGTTCGTGATTTGCGTCATCTTCTTCAAGAATCTGATAACTGACCTGTTCCAACAGGCAAAACACATCTTCAATTGCATCGGCCAGATTCTCAATTTTTTGCCCAAAGATTTCTATTAACAGATTCTTGGGTGAATCGACCTCAACCTGTTGTCGGCGAGCCCGCATTCGCAGCAGTCTGAAATCGGCCAAATCCAGTCCTTCTCTAAGCGATATCAGGCGCTCGGGTTGTAAAATAAAGGCTACGGAAACAGTATCCAAGCGGCCTTCACTTTGCGCTAAAAACAGGGAATGGATATGAATGCCGTTATCATCGATAAAATACCGGGCGGAGGCCTCGATTTCATCGACTTCGTCAGAATCAGGCAATTGCGTATGCAGAAAGGTCTGCAATTGGGTTCGCTCAAGCTCATTGGGATCATGCGCATCAATCCAGTGCGCTTCATCAAGCAGTTGTTTGCGGATTTCCTTCGGCAGATATTGTGCGTTAAGAATGCCGTCTTTTATATTGCATAGTCTCAGCATGAGGCTATCCCTTTACCCATTATTTAGTGTTAAAGATATGATATGCGAATATTTTACCTGAAGCCTGGACGACTGAAGCATTTATCCGAAAACAGGCCATCAATTCAGTACGCATGGGTATCTGCTCACCCCTCAGATTTTAGTGGGTGTAGGTGGTTGAATGAAAAGGCTTCTGCAACAGGGACGTATTTACGCATCTTTTGAAATCAAGCACCTACACCCTTAATTCAAAACGGGCGAGTAGTTTCACGCACTGAATAACACATCAAACGTCAAAATAATGTAAAGCGCCCAATAACGGTGTTTTCGGATTGAGTGATAACTTGACCGGTACTTTGTCCAGCAAAGCCGTGAAACGACCTTTCGCTTTAAACGCATCCATAAAAACGCCGTTCTGCAACAAAGGACGGATTTTTGGACCGATACCGCCACCGATATAGACTCCGCCTATTGCAAAGGATTTTAACACCAGATTTCCGGCTTCCGCCCCATACAATTCGGCAAACAACCGGACCGCCTCGGCACAAAGTGCATCTTCACCATTGACACCCAGGCGCGAAATGATGGCGTTTCGATCCACGCCCTCGTTATAGAGGGCATTGACCGGAGGAACAGCGGGACACTCCGGAGCAAATTGCTGCTCGCGCAGAAAGTCGTATAAATGACTGAATCCGATGCCTGAAATAAGCCGTTCGCAACTGACATGATCGTTATATTTTCTGCGCATGTAACTCAGCAGCAAATCCTGTTGCGTATTTTGGGCAGCGAAATCGCAGTGCCCGCCTTCCGTTGCCAGCGGATGGTATTTTACGCCATCCCAATACAATATGGCTTCACCCAACCCTGTCCCTGCAGCGATAACGGCAATATTGCCTGCATGACTCTGGGCATTGGGATTTAGCTCCAGCAAATCTTTTTCAGGCAGATGCAACATACCCAATGCCATCGCTTCCAGGTCGTTCAAAATTCTGACTTTGGCCACATTGAGTTTTACTTTCAAGTCTTCTGCATCCAAAATCCAGGGCAAATTGGTTGGATGACAACGTTGATCCAGCACAGGTCCGGCAACGCCAAAACAAACAGCTGAAAGGGCAACGCCGTCCGGCAGAAACGCAGCAAGCAGTTCATCGAATTCCTGAAAATCGGCACTCGCATAGGTTTCTTCCCGCTCGCAGACCAATGAACCGCCGGCTTCTTTTTTAAACAATGACAATACTGTTTTGGTCCCACCTATATCGCCTGCAAGAATCATAGAGTACCTTCTTGTTCTGAGTGTTGATTATTATCAAGTAAATGGATAAGAGCATCGAGCATTGCATTTGCGACTTTATGCGGTGGTAACTGATAAAAGGCCTGCCAGGCAAAAGACACCTGTTCTTCATAATATTCCTGCGCTTCAGGATGACTTTGCAGCCAGGTTATGCGAACAGCATGACCAATGATGACATCGATAACCAAGGTATCGTCAATCTGCAAAGCCGGATTCACCTGCATGATCGAAGCCACAGCCAGAAGCGCCTCGACGGTCAGTTGCCGATAAACCGGAGACTGTATTTTATTGAGCAGATGACTGACAAAAAGTTTAAAGCTTTGTTCACCCGAGGTCATGTGTGCCAGAGTCGTCTCACTGTCCAGACGACGGTTACTGTTAAACTTTTCACCTATCATCAAGCCTTTACAGTGATGCAGAATGTCCCATACGCAGGCAAAGAAAGACTCACTTTCACGGCTGACACTACCTTGGCGCTCCCGCCATTCATACCAATCTTCCGCATCATCCCGTCGGGCATCCATCGCCGGTGAAAAACGTGCGGTAGCCAACTCGCGCGGTTCACCGTCGATATGCAACAACTCGACCCGGCCCAATTGATCTTGAACCTGATTGTAATTCCTGAGTGTATCCTCTACTTTGGTTGCCAACTGATGGGGCGGCATGGCTAATATTTCATTAAACGCTTGATCCAGCGTGCCATCGGAAAGCCGTTTTCGCGTTGCCAGAATTAATTGCAGAATATGACCGACCCTGATCGTATGCATATCGGCGAACAACTCGGGATCCGATTTGATCAACATACCCAAATAGATAATCAGTTCCTGGATCAAAATCTGTTCACTGATGTTTCCGGTGCTGTTATAGGTTCTGATCGTTTGCAGGATTTCAGAAGAATCTGCCGGACGTTTCAAAGTGGCTTTGCCGCTGTAGGCTCGTCCTACCGTCAACTGATGCTGCCTGACTAATATTTCAGTAGCCGCCTGTTCAAGGTTAATATCGTATTTGCCCAATAAACCGGCACAACGCCTGACAATATCCCAAACATGCAGATCACCTGCCCTGGCATAAATCTCTTCCAATAAATTTTTGACCGAACAGTCTTCTGAATCGGGCGCCGTCAGGTTTAACTTATAATCAAGCCCATGTCGTAAAGCTAACTGTGACAAGGCTTCCAGCTGCCCGTAAAGCGGCTGGCCTGATTTCAGATAATCGACTAAACCGGCATCATCATTGATTTCAAAATCCATCGCTGCTTGAGGGGTCAAAAGCACCGGCGTTGAATCGACACTGGACAATAAACGAGAGTAGGGCCGCTCGGAGGCATCCGATAACGGGTCTGAAAACTGAAAATCATGCAGATAATCGATTTTTTCATGACTGGTCGCCGCCGCCATGTCTGATAAAGATCCCAAACGCACCGGAATAGTCTTGATCAAACCACCTTGCAATTCCTTGATAAAATCAATCAGTACATTCCTGCCTTGATTATTCAACATATTGCGTTTGATCGTCATGACCATCAGCGGATTTCCCTGCCTGTCCCAATGTCGGTAAACATAAGAGATTTCCAGACGCAACCGCTGAATCAGCAAGCGATTATCCATGGCCAGATAGAAGCCTTTCTGGCTTAAAAACTGCGGTAAAAAAACCAGGCGCTGATTAGCCAACACATAAATCTGCGAAGTCGCCAGGGTTCTTAACTGACGGTAGGGGCGGCCAGTCAATCCAATCCGGTCATTTCTACCGATATGGGTATAAGCTCTGGCCAGTTCACTCGCCTCACGCATCTGTATTGGAACAATTTCAGCCAAGGTCTGAGTTGGAATACCAGCGCTCAGCAAATCTTTCTGAACGGCTTCATCCTCAGACAGCAAGGCAAACTGCACGGTCACTTCCCGGGCGTGCTTCACTGTCTTATGACGCCCCAGCGGATCGATATCATTGATATCAAGCAGCCCGTCCTGAATCAAACTGCCCAACACATAAAGACTTTGCGCCCACACCAGTGGAATATTTTCATTGGGTTTTCGAGGCTGACTGTGTGGCGATGCTTTTTCCGCTTCAATTAAATCAAGCGGCACGATATAAAGTTCAGGCAGCAGTTTTTGTCCATTCTGTTCAACCATGAGACTGTCAATTTTTTCACGGTATTCTTTTGCACCTTCCTGGTGGTTCGCGAAAAGCCGGTTCAACAGCAAATAAGTAAAAAACAGCGGCCATTCGCATTCAATGTCCATAAATTGTTTGAGTTCATGCGGATCATAGTGCAGCCGGTGACTATCCTCTATCTCTGTTTGATGCCCATCGAGTAAAAAACGTTTGCAGCCGTAACGACCTTGTAATTTATCGATAATCAGTTGTTCGGTCCTGTTACGCAGCGAATCCTGGTCAACAGCGAATGCGGGATAACCAATCACGCTAAGAACCGCTGAATCAACTTCTTTTGACAAGGATTCTCTGGGTAACAACGATTCCAGCGCGATACGGGTTCGGGCGATATCATCACTGATGACATGGATCACAGCGGTTTGTCCGCCATTCTTTCCGAACAAATTAAAACCGGACATGGCTTCCAAAGCCGCTTTAGCCATGCCGATTGAACTGGCATTCAGCTCGGCAATACCATGATTGATCTTATTGCCTCGCTCCCATATGCCGTAATCGGGGGTCCTGTAAGTGCGACTAATATAGTGAACCAGATTTTGGACAAAATTGACTTCGTCTATCGTAAAAATGATACGTAACCCGGAAGCGGTCATTTGCGCAAGCATCAACAAAAAGAGAGAGGTCGCATCCAGTTGCAGATGCCCCCATTCGCTGTCGCCTACCACAACATTCCCGGTTTTGGTGTCGTATTTGGCATGCAAGGCATCCAACGGATCTTGCGTATGTTTGAAGCGCTCGACTTTAACCGCCTGCCGCATCATTGCCGTCAGCAAACCGCGCATCAGCTTGACAACGCTTTGCTCCAGCAAATAGGTTTTACCCTCTGCTTCGCCAAGTCGCCGGTAAGCCAGCGCCAAACCCCAGGCAGATAAAACACTGTAGACATTATCCCTGACCCACGCATCGGTATAATTACCGTGGATATTGACGGCCGTACTCGCCGGCAGCAAACCGCTGACCCAGTCCTGTCGCTGCAGGATAATTTCGTTAACCTGCCGGTAATAGGCGTCAAGTTGAGCCAATTGCCCGTTGCTATTCTCTTCGATAGAATCTGTCATATTTAAACGGTCTGTATTTTAAGAAAAGTAGGGATAAACACACATCTGAACCGTTTTAATAGTATGGTCTTCCTAACCCGCGACCAATCATAAACCGATTGATTGCCTTGCACCAACTGACTTTTACCCAAAGGCTATTGATTCGCAGTGTTTGGGCCTTGTAATTGCGACTAAATGCCGTTATGCACGATGAAGCTCTCGCTCAGACCGACTGGATGACCGGCAAACTCAACGTCTTTGCAAACTGTTCCAATTGTTTTCTTGCTACATCCTCCACCCTGGCTTTGTCTGATGCCCATAAGACGATAGTGCGCGAAGAATCGGCGTGAACCAGTTCTATCCAGTACAGCGTGATGAGCTCATGCTGACGAAGTTTTTTCTCCAGTTCCGTGTAAAACAACTTGCGCGTTCTGGGCGGCGGCTTATAAGTCACTCTATGCCTTAACGCGAGGCCAAGGTAATGGGCAACCTGCTCTTCCCACTGCCCTTTCGGTGATTCCATGCTGACCTTATCAACAGACAAGCGAAGTCGAAACCAGGCAGGCACACCTCTGTAAATCCAACGCACCCAAAGCACACCCGTCAAAAGGGTCAAAGGAACTGACGAAACGCCGAAAGCAAACATGACAGGATCAAAAGGCTCATCTGTCAACCCTATCCCCGAACTGATCAACGCAACGAATCCTAGTGCAATTTTGAGTATCAAGCGTTCATTGTTGCGCCTATCAATCCCGGGTTTCAACTCGACTATCCACGGTAATTGCCGGGGATTAAACGGTTTTTTTATAGTCCGAAATAACTCAGCATAATAGGCTTGACGAGCGGACGGCTTCTTCAAAACTATTGTGCTGCTATCGACAGTCAATGATGATTTGCTCATGAGTCCTCTTTTAAGAAATGTTCTTAACCTTCAGCGAATTTATGCAGAGTCAGGTAACTGATCAAGGCATAGTCTTGATTTCTTGATATTCAAGAATAAGCCGTACTTGCGCATCAAACGGCACTTTTTCTGCTTTTGATAAGCCGCTTTGATGAACTGTTGAGTCGCCAATCAATACTTTTTCAACACTCACTCCAGTTACGGTATAGGGAGAGCCTTCAAAAAAGTCTTGTAATCGCCTGATAAAAACCGGTTCCGATAAGATGCCTGAAACAAAAAGGTTATCACTCCCGCTTAAACTCCGCCCTTTGTGAATATCCCAAGCAGTCGAAGCAAGTGATGCTTCAATAAGATAATCGACCAGCCAGGGATAATTTATTGCCCGCCCCAGATTGACACTGCGAATAGGCCAATGCAACGCTGCCCATGCATTTAATTGGTTTTTAATCCCCTCACGTAAGGCTGTCTCGCTGATTAAACACTGGCGATAGTCTCCACCTTCGGGCCGTACTCTGGCCTCTTGACTATTCACAGGTAACTCAATGATCAAATCGCATTCTTGCTGTTGCGCCAAAATTTGAGAGACAGGAAACAGGACAAGCGTTAAGCTCCATAAAAAAGCGTTCATCATTTACACCGTTATAAAAAAGTCAAATATGGATTTTGACTAAAATTTAGGCCTCTTTCCATAACTCAATTTTATGACTTAAATAAGCATCAAGCTTGCAGAAAAAGGCAAGCAATCCTATGCTCAAATTACTGGTTTAATAAGACTCACCTCCTTTTCCCATGTCCGATTTCGACCCAACATACGGTTACACCCTGGAAAAACTGCTGCGCATCAAACCGCCGACACCGCCGGAGGATTTTGCAGCGTTTTGGCAGTCTCGCTATCAAAAAGCCCTGCTGACAAAACCCAACGCGCGCCTCTTACATAAAAACACCTTTCATGCTGATTTTGAGTGTTACGACTTGAAATACCGTTCCACAGACGCTTTCGAGATTGGCGGCTGGGCTTTGATCCCCAAACATAGTCAGGTCAGACGGGGCATCATTGTCGGACACGGTTATGGGGGGCGGGATGAATCGGATTTCAATCTGCCTGTTTCTGAAGCGGCCTTTCTTTTTCCTTGCTTTCGAGGCCTGTCTAAAAGCCGGTGCGAAACGATTTCTGACGATCCCAGCGTTCATGTTTTACATAACATTGACAATCGGGATCGCTACATTTTAGGCGGTTGCGTGGAGGACCTTTGGCTTGGGGTGTCTGCATTGCTTGAGCTATTTCCATCCGTTGCCGGACATGTGGGCTATCTCGGGATCAGCTTTGGTGGCGGAATAGGTGCATTGGCATTACCGTGGGATGCCCGCATTCAACGCGCACATTTCAACGTGCCCAGTTTCGGAAATAATCCGTTGCGCCTGCAATTACCGACCTGGGGCAGCGCGGCGGCGGTGCAAAACTATCAACAGCAACACGGCTCTATTCTCTCAACATTGAATTATTATGATGCCGCTATGTCTGCTCGTCACATCCAAGTACCCGTGCATATAGCAGCGGCCCTGGCTGACCCTGCGGTTGCTCCGCCAGGGCAATTCAGCATTTACAATGCGTTGCCTGGGGAGAAAAAGCTTTTCGTACTCGACAGAGGCCATTCAGAATACCCAAGACAGGTAGAGCAGGAACGTGATTTGTTGTCAGAATTGCAGTTATTTTTCAGCCAATTATAAACTCACGCAATTGATAGCCCGGCTCATCGTTCAGTCAGGCTCTCATGCCCGTATTGCATAAGCGGGCTAAGGAAATAGTCAATCACGCGCCGTTTGCCAGTCTTGATCTCAACTGTAACCGCCATTCCGGGACTCAGATTCACCTCGGTTCCCTCTATATTCATCGTCGAACGGTCCATTTTTACTCTTGCCGAATAGATCAAGCCGCGTTTTTCGTCATTGATCGCATCATGCGATACAGATGTTATCTTAGCGTCAAGGGTTCCGTATTTGGTGTATTGAAAAGTTTCAATTTTAACTTCGGCCTCCTGATTGACCTTCACAAATCCTATGTCTTTATTTTCGATAAACGCTTCCACTTCAAGCGGATTATCACTTGGCACCACGGACATCAACGGTTGTGCCGGAGTTACCACGCCGCCAACCGTATGAACCGACAACTGCTGAACGGTGCCGTCTACCGGCGAGGTCAGCTTCATGAGCTTACTGCGCTGGGTGGCTTTTAGTAACTCTTGCACCAATGTTTCAGCTTTTTGCTGCCCTTCGATAATGCTGTCCAGTGTTATACGTCGTGTTTCAGCAGCCAGTTCCGTCCGTTGCGCAAGTATCCCGGATTTCATGGCGTCAATTTCCTTGAGCCGGCTTTTTAGATTGGCAAGGTCGCCTTCCTGCTCTATCCGTTTTTGCTCCTGTTCCAAAAAGCCATGCCTGGATACAAAATTTCGTTCAACCAAATTTTTATAATCTTCCACCCTTTGCCGCGCAATAGGCACGATCAGCTCCAGCTTGCGCACAAGCGCTTGGGTTGAATTCAATTCAGCTGCGTGCCGAGCAATTTCCGAGTTGATCACACTGCTCTTGGCAATATATTCGTCAAATTGTGCAGTGAGCAATCGTTCAGCCTCCTGAAACTTAACCTCATCATTGTCAAAGATATCAGCATGACGCTTTAAACTGGGAGTTATTCCTTTATCGAGTGCAGCCAGCAAAGCCAAGCTGCGGGCAACTTGAAGCCGGGCGCTGGTCAGATCACTTTGAAGACGTTGCTGATCAGCCAGTGCAGTGGTAGGATCCAGTTCTATCAACACCTCGCCGGTCATAACAACCTGACCATCGGTCACATAAATAGCTTTAACCCTGGCCGTTTCCAGCGGCTGAATCGTCTTGATACGATCATTGGGAACAATTTTGCCTTGCGCGCTGGCAACCACATCAATCCTGCCGAAGACAGCCCACAAAAATGCGAGTCCTGCAAATGCAATCAATACCCACGCAGCAAACCTGGGAGCAGGAGAAACTGGGGTTTCCTGCAATGCCAATGCCGCAGGAAGAAACTGAGTCTCATGCCGCAAACGTTTTTGAAGCTCATGATCAGCACGCTGTTCCCAGGCATACTCAAATACGGCGCCATAACGTTTGATTAAATCGCAAAATGCGTCAAAGGGTAAACGCCTGCTCATGATGTCATCCCTGTTGCAAACTGAACAATCGCGAATAATACCCCGCTTCACAGGCCAATAATTCGCCATGAGTGCCTTCTTCAACGATTTTTCCGCGATCCATCACGATAATGCGATTCGCATCTCTCACCGCACTTAGCCGATGCGCAATAATAATGACAGTGCGTCCTTTACTGATCGCTTTCATATTGAGCTGAATGATGTGCTCGCTCTCGTAATCCAGAGCACTGGTGGCTTCGTCAAAAATCAGAATTCGAGGGTTACCTATCAAGGCGCGGGCTATAGCAATGCGTTGGCGTTGGCCTCCCGAAAGTGTCGAGCCATGCTCACCGACGGGGGTGTCATAGCCTTCCGGCAACTCCAAAATAAAACCATGCGCGCCAGAGAGCTTGGCCATATGAATTATCTTTTCAATCGGCGCACCGGGATCGGAAAGCGCGATATTGTCACGGATGCTTCGATTGAACAGGACATTCTCCTGTAACACTACCCCGATTTGTCTGCGTAATGACGACGCATCCGCCAAAGCCAAATCCATACCATCGACAAGCACTCGGCCTCGTTCAGGCATATAAAGCCGCTGCATCAGTTTCGCCAGCGTGCTCTTACCTGACCCGGAATGACCGACCACTCCAATGACTTCACCGGGAGATATATCTAAGCGGATATTTTTAAGCACTTCCGGTCCGCCTGGGGTATACCGGAAAACGACATCATCCAAAGTCAGTCGACCATTCAGCGGCGGTAACGCACTTTTATTGCCTGCAACCTCGGTTCGTGTATTAAGAATATCGCCTAAGCGCTGCATCGAAATGCCAATCTGCTGAAAATCTGTCCACAATGACGCCAGCCGGATCACCGGTTGCGCCACTTGACCCGCCAACATATTGAATGCAATCAACTGCCCTACAGTCAATTGGCCTTCAATCACCAGCCTGGCACCCAAATACATCGTAGCAACCGTAACCAGTTTGCTAATTAAAGTAACCCCACTGTTTGCAAAAGTCCCCACTGTGGCAGCCCGAAAACTTGAGGATACATAAGCAGCGAGTTGATTATCCCATTGACGCAGCCACTGCGGTTCCACCGCCATACTTTTTAACGTATCAATACCGCTGATGGTTTCAACCAAAAATGCCTGGTTTTCAGCGTTTCGGTTGAATTTTTCGTGCAATCTGGCGCGTAAAAGCGGCGTAAAAAGGACTGACAAAATTATGTAGCAAGGCAATGATGCTATTACAATCAAGGTCAACCAGCCGCTGTAAAGCAACATTACAGCGATAAATACCACTGAAAACCCTAGATCCAATACCAAAGTAATGGAATTACCGGTTAGAAAAGAACGGATATTTTCCAGCTCGCGTATCCTGGCAACAGAATCACCCACCCGTCTGGCTTGAAAATAAGCGATCGGCAAATTCAGAAGATGCCTGAATAGCCTTGCTCCCAGTTCCACATCCATGCGACTGGTGGTATGGGAAAACACGTAACTGCGCAAGACGGTAAGCGAAACCTCAAATAAAATGACAGCAGCCAAGCCGATGGCGATGACATCCAAGGTAGCAAAGCCCCTATGTACTAATACCTTATCCATTACCACCTGAAAAAACAGCGGCGTAATTAGCGCAAAACATTGCAGCACTAGACTGACCAGCAAGACTTCAGTCAGCAATTTTCGATATTTGACGACAGCAGGGATAAACCAGGTAAAGTCAAACTTGCTGAGATCACCGCCCAAAGACGCACGTGAGGTCAACAAAATCAGCTCGCCTGACCAACATGACTGAAACTCGACCAAGTTCAGCGTTTTAGGGCGTCCCTCATCAGGTGACTGAATCAGCACCTGATTGCCTTCGCAGCGAGCCAAAATAAAAAAATCGCCCGCCCCGCCTATCGCAATGGCCGGTAAAGGCGTTTTTTCGAGCCGATTCAAGCCCGTTTTGATCAGCTTGGCTTTCAAATGCAAATGCTTTGCAGCCAGCAATAACTCGGCAATACCAAATAACCTGCCATCCTCTGAAAATTCATGAGCCAATTGATCCGGGTCGGCCCCTACGCCGAGCAGCCGTGCCATCATGACCAGACAAGTCAAGCCGGTATCCAGCTTTGAGTGTGGCTCTGGAGATTCGACCGCATAAGCACCGGTGGCTGATGATTGGTTTTCGTGAGACTCTTGATCGATTGCTTTAAACATGATTGATCCGATCCTTATGACAGATGCAAACCGGCAACAGTGCTTTCGCTGCCCGTAGAAGGGATTAAGCCCACATCACAAACAATACCTGACACACGTTGCCAGGCATTATTTGTCCCAAACCTCAGGTCCCGGTGTACTTCGTCATCGTGCCATGCACGGCTGAATCGTTACTGCCTATTCGCAGGAATCAGCGGCGTTAGAATAGTTAGCTATTCGGGAACAAGGTCAATCTGAGATTTAACAGAAAAAATAAGAAAGCATACCGGCACAAACTCTAACGTACAAACTTAGTCTATACGTTTTTTATAGCGCTGCATTGGGATCAGACAAAAAGCTTGAGAATAGCCTCACACTTTTCGCTTTTGATTATCAAAGGATTCGGATGAATACAAAAATGGATTTATTTACAAGAGGGTAATAACTCATTATGAACAATACTATTCGCCACTCAACTTAAAACACGCTGCAGACTCTGAGCAAAGAGAGCCTACAGCATTGCTATTGACCGGACAGACCATTGATCAATACACTTTTTTCTTTTATTTCCCGGCAAGGCAAACAGTTGTTGCTTCTAATCAATAAATGGTTGCCGCTTGGGGTCTGATGATACACATGACTTCATATGCTTGAAATAATGCGTCATCTATCGCGCTTTGAATGACATTGGGTGTTAATTTCAGGTAGGTCAACACGTCTGAACTCAAGGTCGGCTCGAGAATATCGAAATTAAAATCGAATTTTGCACAAGGCTCTATGCTATTCACAATTTTTCTAGCCACATTGATAATGCAGGCATCTTCTCTTGGGGTATTGGCTTTAAGAGGATTCAATTGGAACTCGATTAACTCCCAGATGTTGGGCGGTAATTTCCATTGTTTAAGCAATTCCGCACCCAGATCAGCATAGTTAAAACCAAAATGCTCTATTTCTGCCGCAGTCATTACTTCATCGCCGTGTTCTTTAAGCTCAAGAATTTCAGCCGATTCTCTGGGATAAGTCGAAAAAAATATCAGTTTACCTATACTGCTTAATAATCCGGCAATGAAAAAACGCTCCTGGTCCGGATGCTTCAGTCGCTTGGCTAAGTTTCTGGACAATACCCCACAAGTGACACTGTGATACCAGAACACATCCATATCGACTAGTTCAGCAGGAATCCCTTTAAACCGGGTTGTTACAGAGGTTGCCATTACAATATTTCGTAATTCATTAAAACCGACCAGAGTGATGGCCCTTGAAACGGTATCTATTTTTCCCGGCATACCGAAGTAGGCACTGTTAACTACTTTAAGAATATTGGCGGTCAATGCGGGATCGTTGATAATAATAGCCTCAAGCTCGAGGATAGAGGGCTCCGGAACAGTCAGCAATTCGTTAACACGTAATGCGATTTCCGGAAGCGAAAACAGTGACCTGACCTGTTTAACTAATTGTATGGCATCCATTTAGAACCTCTTTATTACATTTAATTATTGAATTAACTCTTTATTTTCCCCAAAAGCATAAGAAACACCTATGTCCCTATATTCTAGAAAAGAGCCGTTGCTGTCTGTGATCCTTTATCAAGGCGACTATCAGCCTAAGGACTTTATGTGAAAACAATAGCAGGTTGCCTTACACTTTTTTTATTTATTTCGGAGTCACCCGTGAGCGCTCAAACAATGAACACCCGCAAAGGAAATCAGGTTCTTGATTTATTATCAAAAATGACCCTGGAAGAAAAGATTGGGCAAATGACGCAGGTTGACTTTACCGTAATCGGTATACCGCCAGAGCAAAACCCAACCTTTCCGATCGACCCTCAAAAGCTTGAAGAGGCGGTCTTGAATCATCATGTAGGATCCATTCTCAACACCCCATTTACACCTGATAACAAAGCTCAATCGATTGAAACCTGGCGAAAAATGATGGAGGCCATTCGTGATGTTTCGCTTAAAACCCGGCTAAAAATCCCGGTCATGTACGGTATAGATGCGATCCATGGCGTCTCCTATACACAAAATTCGATTCTATTCCCACAAGCGATCAATATGGCCGCTACTTTTAATACCGATTTAGCCTATCAAGAGGGGGAAATAACCGCCAGGGAAGTCCGTGCATCCGGTTTACACTGGAATTTCTCTCCGGTAATGGATATCGGCCGGCAGCCTCTTTGGCCGCGTTTATGGGAAACCTATGGTGAAGACGTCCATTTGTCTAGCGCCATGGGTTCGGCCTATATCAAAGGCCATCAGGGAAATGATTTTTCAGCGCCGGACAAGGCACCCACCTGTTTAAAGCATTTTGTCGGATACAGTTTCCCTATCAACGGTAAAGACCGTTCACCCGCCTGGATAGGCGAAAGAATGCTGCGTGAATATTTTTTACCGGGTTTTGAGGCCGGCATCAAACAAGGCGCGCCAACCATCATGATCAACTCGGCTGAAGTCGATGGTATTCCAGGACACGCCAACCACCATTACTTAACGACGATTCTCAGAGATGAACTGGGTTTTAAAGGGTTCACCGTTTCGGATTGGGCAGATATCAATCGCCTATATACGCGTGACAAGTTGGCAGCCTCCCCCAAAGAAGCCGTAAAAATGGCGGTATTGGCCGGTGTCGATATGAGCATGGTGCCCTTTGACTTTTCTTTTTACGATTTGCTGCTGGATCTGGTCCGTTCCGGCGAAGTGCCTCTGTCTCGTATTGATGAGGCGGTCTCTCGTATTCTGACGGTCAAATATCAAAGTGGTTTATTCGACTTTGACCGCCCGATGCCCGATCCAAAGGATCATTTTGCAACACCCCAGGCGCTTGAGATAAATCGACAAGCAGCTCGTGAATCCATCGTTTTGGCAAAAAACTCAGACCACCTATTGCCCTTGAAAAAAGACGCCCGCATTCTGGTCACAGGGCCTACCGCCCATTTATTAAGCGTCCTTAACGGCGGCTGGACTATCACATGGCAAGGCGATGCAGAGGAATTGTACCCTCAAGAAAAATCAACCGTATTAGAGGCGATTCGTAATAAATCTTCAGGAACGGTCACCTATATAGGCGGGCAATCCTTTGATGATGAGATTGATATCGACAAGGCGGTAAGTGAGGCGGCCAACCATGAATTCATCTTACTGTGTCTTGGCGAAAAGCCCTATACCGAAACACCGGGCAATATCGATTCATTGCTGCTTGAGCCCCGGCAACAAAAGTTGGCAGAAGCTCTGCTGAAAACCGGCAAACCGGTTATCTTGCTGACGTTGGGCGGTCGTCCGCGAATCATTACGGCACTTGCCGAAAAAGCTGCCGGGGTTATTCTGGGTTTCTTACCGGGTATGGAAGGTGGTGAGGCCATTGCCGACATTCTGTTCGGCGACTATAACCCGAACGGCAAACTGCCTATTACGTACCCCAGAAACACCAATGATATCGTGCTCTACGATCACAAACCCATAGAGGCATTCGAATGGAATGTCTATAACCCTCTTTACCCCTTTGGCCACGGATTAAGCTATACCCAGTTTGAAACTACCGCCCTGACGCTGGATAAACAGGAGCTTAAATTAGGAGAAAGTCTGAATATCAGCGTCACTGTCAAAAATACCGGAAACCGGACCGGCAAAGAAACGGTTTTGTTATATTTAAACGATGTCGCCGCATCTGTCTCCCGGCCCGTCAAACAGCTTAAAGCCTTTAAAAAAATCGAATTGACTCCGGGTCAACAAAAAACAGTAATCTTTAGCTTGATGCCGGATGATTTGTCCTTTATCGGGGTTAACCTGAAACGCATCATCGAACCCGGGGAGTTCAAAGTCATGATAGGCAATGAATCGAGATCGTTTACCTTAATTAACTCCGCAGAAACTAACCTTTAGGCACACTCATGTCGCTTTTTAACGGCCCTAACAAAACTTCGTTTCATACTGATCAAAACCGGGCAACCTTGACGTTATTGACTTCCTTGTTTTTCATTTGGGGTTTTATCACCTGCTTGAATGACATCCTGATTCCACATTTGAAATCGTTGTTTACGCTCAGTTATACCCAGGTCATGATGGTGCAGTTTTGCTTTTTTACCGCCTATTTACTCATTTCAATTCCTAGCGGCAATCTGGTCAAAAGGATCGGCTATAAAGGCGCCATCGTCAGCGGCTTGGCAATCGCCGGCTTTGGTTGCCTGCTGTTTTATCCGGCTGCGGCACTGAGGATGTATTGGTTATTCCTGTCCGCGTTTTTTGTATTGGCATCAGGAATCACCTTGTTGCAAGTCGCCGCAAATCCTTACGTCACCCAATTAGGGAGTCCTGAAACCTCGTCCAGCCGATTAACGTTGACCCAGGCATTTAATTCTCTGGGAACCACTGTAGCACCTTATTTTGGAGCGACTTTTATTCTGAGCAATACGCTTATAACTGATTCTGCCGTTAACCCTTCCGCAATAGCCTCTCAGCAAGCTATCGAAGCAGCCGCTGTTCAAAATCCGTATTTATTGATATCGCTGATATTATTCAGTACAGCCCTGGTCTGCCAACTGTTTAAATGGCCGGACCTAAGCCTGGATCAAGCCACATCACCTATTGATACGGCTTTGGTTGCCGTAAAAAAAGAAAGCCGCGTTTGGCAGGAAAGACATCTTATTTTAGGCGCCATCGCGATTTTTCTGTATGTAGGTGCTGAAGTGTCAATCGGTAGTTTTATGGTCAACTTTTTATCAGAACCTGCAATTACCGGCCTGCCTAATCATGAAGCTGCCGGCTACCTTTCCATTTACTGGGGTGGCGCCATGATTGGACGCTTTTTAGGTGCGGCCATCATGGAAAAAATCAAACCCAACAAAGTATTGGTATTTCACGCAGTGGCCGCCGCGTTATTGATTATGGTAGTTATTTTTGGTAGCGGTAAAGTGGCCATGATTGCCATTTTATCAATCGGCCTTTGCAACTCGATTATGTTTCCCACCATTTTTTCGTTGGGAATTAAGAACTTGGGGGCTTTGACCGAGCAAGGTTCCGGAATTTTATGCGCGGCTATTGTGGGAGGAGCAATTGTTCCTGTTCTTCAGGGCCTGCTGGCAGACGCCTTTGGCATACAACACGCCTTTGCTTTGGCATGCCTGTGTTATCTATACATTGCTTACTATGGGTGGACAGGTCACACCGTTAAGACATGAACTGCATCAGTGATTGCGCGCGCCAAGCCAAACCTTTGGTTAAATCCAGCCAAGTTGATTTACGCTTTTGATAGTTGAGTATCAACTCTGTCTGATAAGTCAGTTTATTGTCGTTTTTAACTGTACTCAAAATAAATTGAGCCTTGTTATCATCCGAACTGCCGTCTTTAAAATCATCCGGTAACTTAAAATTCACCCGTCCAGACTTATCCGTCCTGCCCTGTAGACGCGATCCATTGGTTGTCTCAAGCAATACGGGGGTATTGGCCATAGGTTCGCCCTCCAAACTAACACTGAAAGTATAAGGCTGACTACTTTCATAGCCTGTCTCAGGTTTTGGCAATACTCTGGGTTCTATTTGCAGAGGCGATTTAACAACAGCAATCAAATCATCGGAGGAGGCTTCAATATCGCGTCCCTCCAGAAAAAAATACCGTGTTTGCGTACGTATAACCTTACCTTGCTGATGCTGAGTCACTAATGCATGGTAGCCCTTTATTTCAGTATTGGGCAACAAAAGCATTCCTGAAAAAACGGATAAGTAATTTTTGGTAAGACTTGGGGTCCAAAAGGCGATTCGCCCTGACGAATCAAGCTCAATACTCATTTTCTCTTGATTTTGCAAGTCAGAACCAGCCAACTCTTTAACTTTGACCTTTACCTCGGATATAACTTGAGGGGTCGTCGTTGTCAGAGCAATCATAACCAATGCAAGGAGAATTTTGTTCATGCCCATACCCTTTTCTTTTAGCCACAATAAAAAATTGCAGACTTTATTTACCACTTCTTAATTGTTCCGCACAATAAAATCGAGTATCAAATTTCCCTCATTTTGGTAAATACCTGATGAAGAAAGCGTTAAGGTACCGAAATATAAATTGCCCTTTCCTACGCTTAACCTGATAAGAAGTATAACTACCAAACTTAGCTATATCCACTTTACATAAAAAATATTACAGCAATATTTAAACCATTATTAAACAACGTTAGCTATTGCAGCAGTCAGCAGGGTTTGATAGCTCAAAATGTAGCGCAAACAAGTTAAAATATGTTATTTAATCCTTAATTAACACATTGTTGCCCTATCCCGCTCTTCCCTAACACACGTTTTTCATAAAAACGCACTCTAAATGTGCATTTTCGGCGTCATCAAGAGGCATTTTCATTAACCGTTACCCTGGGCAAAACTCATACCCAAGCAATAAACTGGTTTCAGCCCCTTTATTTTGACTTAATTTAGAAGCCCTGAACTCTGAAAATAAGCTAAGCTACAAAAAATCCATTAATTAATGTATCTGCTCAGCCCTTCAAATTTTATTGGTTTTAGGTGGTTGATTGAAAGGGCTTCTGCAAAAGGGATGTTACATAGAGCTACAGCGACGATTTCACGCGTCCTTTGAATCAAGCACCTTCGCCCTCAGTTATACCGATCGTAGATCGAAATTCGGCACCGGGGTGCCCGTCAAAGGACGCCGTAAATACATCCATGTAGGCTCTATGCCAGCATCCATGCTGGCAAAGCCTTTGCCGAACAACCCGGTGCCTCCTTAGGCACTGCCGAAATTTGAAGTGCGAAAGGTATAAAAGCGGGCGAGCAGTTGCTCATTAATTTAAAAACCATTGTAAAGATTTTGTGAACGCCTGGACTTCGTTACCAGGCAATGGCTTACAAAATAAAAAACCTTGCCCGCAGTCGCAACCGTATTTTCGAAGTGTATCCAACTGTTCTTGTGTCTCTATACCTTTTGCGACAACAGCCTTGCCAACAGGCAGAGCGGTTCGAATGACGTCCTGAATAAATTTAACACTTTCTGTATCACCGGGAATGTTCCTTAATAATCTCCGGTCCAGCTTTATCAAATCAACCGGCAGTTGTGCGAGAGACTTCAAATCGCTAAATGTCTTCCCCCCAAAGTCATCTATGCAGACAGTGACCCCGGCTTCTTTCAATAAAGATATTTCAGACATTAAAGCACTGTTATCATTCAAAAAAGCGGATTCTTTTAAATCGATAGTAAACCATGCGGGGTTCACATTTAACTGCGCAAGCTGAGTCAGTATTTTGCCTGCCCAATTCGGCGAATTAATCTCGCTCAAAGCCAGATTAACACTCATTTTTGGTGGTCTTATCTTTTCAGAATTCCAAATCAAAAGCTGCGCACAGACCTGGTTGAACATCCATTGAGTGATACTTCCTATATAATCTTTTTGCTCGGCCAAAGGCAAAAAGTCAATGGGCCCTATGGCACCCAACACAGGATGGTTCCAGCGAATGAGGGCTTCATAGCCCAATATTTGATTGTTTGAAAGTGAATGATAGGTCTGATAATACAAAGAAAATTGAGACGTTGGGCATTTCACTGATCCGACAGAAAACTCATTTTTTTCATTTAACAAACTAAACCGTACAGCTTTTACCAAATCTTCGGCAAGCTGCGTCTGGCTAACCTGTAACTCCTGCATCTCTTTGGTATAAAAAGCGAAGCCAAGTTTCTTCTCTTTGGCAGAATACATGGCCGTATCGGCATAATTGATCAATGTTTCCCCATCGTTTGTATGCTCCGGATAAACGGCAACGCCGATACTGGCGCCCAAGGTCAGAATATGTTCGTCAACATAGTAGGGCAGCAAAAGAATCTTAAGCAGTTTTTCAACGACTCTAATCGCGGCATCAGCATCTGTTTCGGGCAACAATAACAGAAATTCGTCACCCCCCATGCGCGCGGCAACATCCGAATCGCGCAGCACTGAAATCATTCGTTTTGCTGTTTCTTTAAGTACTTCATCACCTGCAGAATGTCCGTAACTGTCATTTACCGATTTGAACCGATCAAGATCCAGATAAAACAGAGAAACTGACCATTTATTTCTATGGGCCAAATTTATCGTTTGCTGTAGCCGATCGGAAAACAGGCGGCGATTGGCTAAACCGGTTAATTCATCGTAGTAAGACAACGAAGTAAGAATTTCCTGAGCTTCTCTTCTGGCGGTAACATCATGGGCAATGGTATCAACACCGATACAATCGCCTTTTTCGTTATAAACCGGTGTATTAAGAAGCTCAAGCCAGTGTAAATCACCATTGGCATGATAGATTTCAATCTGGTAAAGAGGTTGCAAATCACCTTGAATACACTGCGCCAGCTTTTCTTCAATTTCTTGATTGACCGGATTATCAGACAGGTAATCTTTAAAATCGGCTTTGAACTCGTCTTGATTAAAGCCCAAAATTGAAGTTACCGAGGGACTTACATAAGTAAATTTTCCCTCGAGATCTTGCCTGTAAAAAAAATATTCATCCCGGAGATTTTCCACCAGACTGCGAAATTTTTGCTCGCTGACTCGCAGCTCCGATGTCCTCTGAGCGACCAGTGCTTCCAATTCCATTTGAAATTCTTGTAATTTTTTGTTGGCTAAAAGGGCTTCCTGATTGGATAGCTCGATTTTTTTATTTTGCCTTCTAATCTGAATAAGCCATGAAATCAGCAAGATCAGGACGATCAACATAGCGCCCAATAGCTTGGCAATAAAAGCAAAATCAACTATCGGTTCAGCCTGAGGCACCCATTTATCGAAGATGGCCTGTTTTTCATCTACTGACAGGGAATCCAGGCCTTTACGAAAAATTTCCGCAAGCACCGGCCAATCTTTTCTGACCGCGATACTCTCATTTGCACTGTTGTGATCGTAAAAAGTCACCACTTTGAGGTTGGGAAATAATCCACGCTGAGAGAGGAAATACCCGACACCGGAAAACCCGATAAAGGCTTCGGCTTTACCGCTATCAACTGACTCCAGTCCCTCAGTAATGCTATCGACAAAAAAAGGGGTTAGCGACGGAAACTCTTCTAAAACTCGATCCACATACTGATAATTTCTGATCAGAGCAACCGTCTTACCTGCGACATCAGCCCGGCTGTTGATGCCTTTAATATCTTTTCTGGCAATAATGACCAGCGATTTGGACAAATAAGGCTGAGTGAAATCAAACCATTCTCGTCTTTCCGGACGATCGACCATCGTCGCAACAGCATCTATGTTTTTAGCTGCCGCCGCATCGTAAAGTTCATTCCAGGTATTATAAGGAACCACTTCGATGTTGATAGACAAACGCTCGCTAATGAGCTTGATGATGTCTATAGCAACGCCTTCAATTTGGCCGCTCTCTCCAACAAAACTGTAGGGAGGAAAATCGCTATCAAAACCCACACGAACAGTTTTGTGCCGGCTTAACCAAACGAGTTCGTCAGGGGTAAGTTTAATTCTTGATACGGTTTGGATTCGCGTTTCTTGGGTATCAGTCAGCGCAGCTAATGATAGGGATGAAAAAGCGATTGATAGTATTAAAGTAAGTACGCGCACAATGGAAGTTTTTTCCAATTTATTAAGACCGTAACGCCGCTCATCGCGAAGGATAAACCGTTCACACAGAATCAAAGTATAGTCATTTCCATAGGCTATTTAAATTTAATCGAAGATTTCATATAAATTAACCTGCCCTTCGGTTAAATAAACACATCAGGCATTTAATGACAATAGAGTTAAGCTGGCTTGCTTTGAATCAAGGCTGGCGAAGCAGCCAGAAAGCTCTGCTTTGAGGGCTATTTGAGATAACAACTATCTGCGAATAATGAAAAAAAAAGCGGTGACCGCTGTTTTTTAAGAAGGAAAAAACACCGAATCCATCCGTCCCTGGAGTGATTCAGTCGCAGCAACAGCAAAATACTGTCGCTTAAAAGTTGTAGAAGCAATCTCCCTCATAGAGAGAGCATGACCCATTAAGGCTAAAGCCTACACTTCATGATAGATCTTCGCCCCTTCCTGCAAAAACTCTTTTGATTTTTCATCCATGCCTTTTAACAAAGCCTCTTCATCGGCCAGACCTTTCGCCTTAGCATAATCACGCACATCCTGACTTATTTTCATCGAGCAGAAATGAGGCCCGCACATCGAACAAAAATGAGCAACTTTGGCTGTGTGCTGTGGCAGCGTTTCATCATGGAAGCTACGCGCCTTCTCAGGATCCAGACCGATATTAAACTGGTCTTCCCAGCGAAACTCAAAGCGTGCTTTTGACATGGCATTATCACGCGCTTGTGCACCAGGATGCCCTTTTGCCAAATCGGCAGCATGCGCAGCTATTTTATAGGTGACAATACCTTCCCGGACATCTTGTTTATTTGGTAAACCCAGATGTTCTTTCTGAGTGACGTAACACAACATCGCACACCCATACCAGCCGATATTGGCCGCACCAATCGCCGAAGTAATATGATCATAACCCGGTGCAATATCGGTCGTTAAAGGGCCTAATGTATAGAAAGGCGCTTCATCGCACTCTTGCAGCTGTTTTTCCATGTTGATTTTAACCATGTGCAACGGCACGTGACCCGGTCCTTCAATCATGGTCTGAACATCATGTTTCCAAGCAATTTTGGTCAGTTCGCCCAATGTTTCAAGTTCTGCAAACTGGGCTTCGTCATTGGCGTCATAAATTGACCCTGGGCGCAAACCGTCTCCCAACGAGAAGGAAACATCATAGGCCTTCATGATTTCGCAAATATCTTCAAAATGCGTGTATAGAAAGCTTTCCGTGTGATGCGCTAAACACCATTTAGCCATGATGGAACCACCGCGAGACACGATACCGGTCATCCGCTTGGCAGTTAACGGCACATGTTGCAGTCTCACTCCGGCATGAATCGTAAAATAATCGACACCTTGCTCCGCTTGCTCGATCAAGGTATCCCGGAAAATTTCCCAAGTCAGCTCTTCCGCTTTACCATTCACTTTTTCCAGCGCCTGATAAATAGGCACCGTACCGATGGGGACCGGAGAATTTCTCAGAATCCATTCGCGGGTTTCATGGATATGTTTCCCTGTTGATAAATCCATAATCGTATCGCCGCCCCAACGGATGCCCCACAGCATTTTCTCAACTTCTTCTTCAATAGAAGAGGTTACCGCGGAATTACCCAGATTACCGTTGATTTTAACCAGGAAATTACGCCCGATGATCATCGGTTCCAATTCGGGGTGGTTAATATTAGCCGGAATGATAGCCCGCCCTCTGGCGACTTCATCACGCACAAACTCAGGCGTTATGACAGCTGGAATAGACGCGCCAAAAGACTCGCCGGGATGTTGATCTTTCCATAATTCTTTCATTTCCTCCATGCGTTGATTTTCCCTGATTGCAACAAACTCCATTTCAGGTGTGACGATACCCTGCCTTGCGTAGTGCATCTGACTGACATTAGCTCCGGCTTTCGCTCTACGCGGTTTGCGAATCAACTCAAAGCGCAAATGCGACGTGGCCGGATCATGCAAACGCTCATGGCCGTATTCTGATGTGGGTCCGTCAAGCAACTCCGTATCACCACGCTCTTCAATCCAGGCCGTTCTCACTGATTGCAAGCCTTTCAAGAGGTTTACCTCAACAGCAGGATCGGTATAAACACCGGAAGTATCGTAAACATAAAGGGGGGGATTGGTTTCTGTACCGAAATGAGCCGGGGTATCGGATAAATTAATTTTCCGCATCGGCACCCTGATATCCGGGCGACTCCCTTCTACATAAATCTTCTCGGAAGCCGGGTAAGGCTCAATTTTGACACTGCTGACAGTTGCGGATGGGATTTCTTGTCGGACTGCGCTCACGCTTATCTCCTAAATCATTTGATAAATCAGGGCGCTGGGAAGATGGCTTCCCTACGCCGGTATTAGCCGGAGTCAGGTTCAAAGGGTTTTTCTCAGCAACAAGACAAATCTTGGAGCACCCCTAGCCTTACGGTTATAGCTTTAAACTAAAGGATAATCAGGCATATTGCAAGCTTGAAAAAGTGTCTTAGGTTCATAAACGGCTCTTTCAAGGCCCCACATTTTCAAATTTTGGGTATGCTCAGGGCGCAGATTACCTGATTTAAGAAAATACCAGTTTTACTTTCCTGGCCTATTCGATCCGGTTTGGGCATATATGCCGCTGACTGACTATTTCTTTAGCGGTTTGGTTTTTGCCGAAAGCTTTGCAACCAGGCATTTATGACAGTTTGATGAACTGTATTACGGATAACCGCAACCCACTCATTTATAGTGATTTTCTGCATCTGTTTTTCCATTAGGATAAAATGCCCCGCAAATTAGCAGCTCCGAGGTGTAAACAAGTGGACTTAAAAAACATCAACCAAATTGAAGAAGCAAGCACATTAACTAAAAAGGATCTCATCAGATTAGGACTTGCGGTCATATTTATGATCATTGTTTCCTTGTATGTAGGCAACATCACTGATCAGGTTGCAGGCCATAATCTCCTTGTTGTTGCTGCTGTGATAGGTGGCTATATGGCGCTTAACATCGGCGCCAATGATGTTGCCAATAATGTCGGTCCTGCTGTCGGCTCCAATGCATTGACCTTAACGGGTGCAATCGTCATAGCCGCCATTTTTGAGGCAACAGGCGCTATGATCGCCGGGGGTGAAGTCGTCAACACCATCAAAGACGGCATCATTGATCCGGAAATGATTAAAAATCCCGATACATTTGTCTGGCTGATGATGGCCGCATTGTTGGCTGCCGCAATCTGGTTGAACATAGCTACTTCTTTAAATGCACCGGTATCAACAACTCATTCAATTGTCGGTGGTGTTATGGGAGCAGGCATAGCGGCAGGGGGAACCGAGATTGTCGATTGGCCTGTTTTAAGCCAAATTGTCCTAAGCTGGATTATTTCGCCCTTATTAGGCGGTTTTTTTGCCGCCCTGTTTTTGTTTTTGATAAAACGAAAAATAACTTATCAGCAGGATATGCTGGCTGCGGCCCAGAGGCTGGTACCTATTCTGGTAAGCCTGATGGCATGGGCATTTTCTACCTATTTGATAATGAAAGGCCTGAAAAATATCTGGAAAACAGATTTATTAACGGCAACAACAACGGGTTTCTGCATTGCTTTAGCAACTTTCTTGATCGTTAAACCAACAGTTCAACGCGCGGCGATAACAATGGATTCAACGAAAGCCGGTGTTAATTCGTTATTTACCATTCCTTTGATCTGCTCGGCCGCATTACTCAGCTTTGCTCATGGCGCTAATGACGTAGCCAATGCAGTAGGCCCTTTAGCAGCTATCAATGACGCAATCGTTAGTCAAACGGTATCCAGTAAAGCCCCCATTACACCCTGGGTGATGCTGGTTGGCGCCGTCGGTATATCGCTGGGACTGGCGCTGTATGGACCAAAACTGATTCGCACCGTTGGCAGCGAAATTACCGAACTCGACAAAATGCGCGCGTTTTGTATTGCGATGTCAGCCGCCATCACCGTGATATTTGCCAGCCAGTTAGGGCTTCCTATCAGTTCAACCCATACCGCCGTAGGCGCTGTTTTCGGCGTGGGATTTTTACGCGAATACCTGAAACACAGTAACGCCAAGCGGATGGAGGAAATCAGAGCGCATCACGAGCATGATGCCCCGGAAAAAATTGTCGCTTTCTTAAACGAGTTCAAAAAAGCATCAATCGATAAAAAAGGCTTAATGCTGAAAGAACTGAAACAACAAGCCAAAATCGAACAAGAGCATTCATTTTTAACCAAAAAAGAACGCAAATCCCTCAAAAAAGTCTATCGCCAGGAATTAGTCAAACGTTCGCATCTTTATAAAATTGCTGCAGCCTGGCTCATCACTGTGCCTTTATCGGCTCTGCTTGCGGGTCTTTTATTCTTCACTATCAGAGGCATCATGCTGCCTTGATACGGATACTTAAGACCGGTTCGATTGCCATCTGGTTTTAACGCCCGAATATTACCGGCATATCAACATGGAAGCGCCACCGGTTGTTGATAATTAACTCGCCGAAGCCATACGCTGGAAAATCCAGGACTTGATCGATTTTCCTTTGGATAAAGCATCTCCGCCAACCGAGCGTGTCAACAGCGGAAACTCCCTTGATTTTATCGCGAGCCCCATCGATACGATTAACAATCAGGTCGAGCTTCGCATAAAAGCCAATCTTAATATCTGATGTTATGCAGCCCCATCCCAAGAAGCGCATCATTTCAGGATTTATAAAGAAAGAACAGAGCTTCATACAGACTACCTGATCTGCAACCATGGCTTGGCAAGGGGGACAAGCCTGTCGGCGATGCTTGATGGTGAAGTCAGCCATGACCCAATAACCCGCCACCTGTCCGCGAGGCTATACACCTCAAAAGACCTGTGGGTTGATGTCAAACCCACCGTTCGTCAGATCGAGCGGGACGACGGCTGCCTGATCTTCAACGACACAGTCCAGAAGAAGACTTTTACTGACGAGAACGAGATGATGTGCTCGCACTATGACCACTGCAAAGGCCGCTCGGTCAAAGGCATCAACCTGCTGAATGAGTTGTAACGCAGCGGGGACGTGTCGATCCCGGTCGCCTTCGAAGTGGTGAAGAAGCCCCTAATCTGCATTTAAAAGCCCCGAAAAAACCGGCTCACTGGATTTGAGCGCTGAGGTTGCTGACTGGCTCAAGTTTACCTGGCAAGGAAAGGAAAACGAGAATCCAAAAGCGAGGGTGACTTTCGGTATTTACAAAGGTGATTCCAGGCAAATTAATTTCCAGGAAGTTTACTGAATAGCCGCTCACTCTTGTATCACTTTTCTCCGTTTTTCAATTTAATTTGACACTATCCATCTGAAAATGCGCGGATTATTCTTCCTTGAAAATGCTTTTTTTTAAAAGCAGTGTTAAAATTTGCGAAAATCCCTGATTTAACAGAGAGAAAATGTCGAAAGAGTCTCAAATCCACCCCTATCATAGACCCGATCTTGAATTTAAAAGCAGTTCTCTCTCTGTGCCGGTGTTAGTGTTGGGCACAAACGATTTATCTGTCATCGAGCAACAATTGCTGTTAAAAATCAAGCAGGCCCCGGATTTTTTTCGTTATTCCCCGTTAATCATTGACTTGCAGGAACTTAACAAACTCGCCCTGACATTGGATTTAACTGACGTTATAGCCCAAATAAGAAAACAGGATTTGTTACCTATCGGTATTCGCGGTGGCACGGAAGAGCAAAACCAGGCTGCTTTAAAATTAGGCATCCCTAAAATGTCGGCTCAGAGCACTTCGGCCTCGGCCCAAGCCAAACCGGTTCAAAAATTACCGTTAGAACCCGAGCCCGAACCCGAACCGGTCAAGAATGAAGCTGAGGCAACAGTAACCCGCGTGATAACGCAACCTATTCGCTCAGGACAACGCATTTACTCGCATGGAGATTTGATCGTACTGGCTCAAGTCAGTGCCGGTGCCGAAATCATGGCCGAGGGCAACATTCACGTCTACAACACGCTACGCGGCAGGGCTTTGGCGGGCGTTCAAGGCAACACGGAAGCCCGAATTTTCTGCTCCGATCTACAAGCGGAGCTTATCTCGATTGCTGGAAACTATAAAATAAGCGAGGACCTTGATTCATCGGTTCGAAACAAGCCCGTCCAAATCTATTTGAATGAACTCGCTTTAATTATTAAAGCTTTATAAATTTACTGTCTCGTTGGAGGACAAACAGTTGGCTAGAATTATCGTCGTAACATCGGGTAAAGGCGGTGTGGGAAAAACCACAACCAGTGCCGCCATCGCTATGGGGCTTGCCAAAAAGGGGCATAAGACAGCCGTCATTGATTTTGATGTGGGCTTGCGTAATCTTGATTTAATCCTGGGCTGTGAACGACGCGTCGTTTATGATTTTGTCAATGTCATCAATGGCGAAGCTTCTCTAAATCAGGCGCTCATCAAGGATAAACGCTGTAATCAGTTGTATATCCTACCGGCCTCTCAAACCCGAGATAAAGACGCTCTGACTGTGGAAGGCGTAGGCCGGGTATTGGAAGAACTATCAAAAGAATTTAAATATATCGTCTGCGACTCGCCTGCAGGAATTGAAAAAGGCGCGCACCTTGCCATGTATTTTGCCGATGATGCCTTTGTTGTCACCAATCCCGAAGTTTCGTCTGTACGTGACTCTGACCGTATGTTAGGCATCATGGCCAGCAAGTCCAAAAGAGCCGAAAATAATGAAGAACCTATCAAAGAATATCTGCTTTTAACCCGCTATTCACCTGAACGCGTTAAATTGGGTGAAATGCTGAGTGTAGAAGATGTGCAGGAAATCTTGTCGTTACATTTATTAGGCGTCATACCCGAATCAAAATCAGTTCTTAATGCCTCAAACTCAGGCATTCCTGTGATTCTTGACGATAAAAGCGATGCTGGCCAGGCGTATGAAGACATTGTTGCCCGCTATTTAGGCGAGGATAGGCCGCACCGTTTTATCGACGAGGAAAAAAAGGGTATTTTTGGGAAGCTATTCAGGAGTAAATGATGAGCTTACTGGACTATTTTAGAACCACAAAAAGAGGCACCGCTTCCCTGGCCAAGGAAAGGTTACAAATATTGGTTGCACATGAGCGTTCATCAAGAACCCAGCCCTCCTATCTCCCCCAGTTACAAAAAGAGTTACTGGAAGTCGTGCGAAAATATATTAATGTAGAACAGGATGCTATTTCGATTAACTTTGAGCAAGATGAAGACCAGGAAGTCTTGGAACTGAATATTGTCTTGCCTGACGAACACAACAAATCTTCTAAATAACTTAAAGGTGATAAAAATGGTTGAAACAATTGGTCAAACTGCCGGGAAAGTGTGGAAATTCCTTGAGGATAACGGCACTGCAACTGTCAATAAAATTACTAACGAAACCGGATTGAGTAAAAACGATATTCAACGCGCGATCGGCTGGTTAGCGAGAGAAGAAAAAATTATTATCGAAATGGTCAACGGACGTATCGAAAATATTTCGCTGGTTTAAACCGGGTTAACTAACAGGTGAGCGAAACGGATTTCGCCGTTTGTGCCTGTCAAAAACCAACTGTCCGCCCACAATCAGATACATTCAGGTAGCTACTGTGCTGCGTTCAAAACCCTCAACGCAACTCGCGGTGACGGACAATCACTTTTAGCGATTGTTGTGAAAAATGCTGGGCTAACGCTTCTGCTAGATAGACCGACCGATGCTGTCCACCTGTACACCCTATCGCAACTGTTAAATAACTGCGACCTTCCGCTTCGAAACGGGGCACCCAGCGATCAAGGAAGCGGGTAATATCTTCAAAAAACTCACGAACTTGCGCTTCTCTTTCAAGAAACTCAATTATCAGTTCATCTTTACCAGTAAATCCGCGCAACTCGGGCACCCAATACGGATTGGGAAGCGCTCGGGCATCAAACATAAAATCAGCATCCAAAGGCACGCCGTGTTTGAATCCGAACGATTGAAACTGAATGGAGATATGCCTGACATTTCTCTCGCCTACCTGATCCCTGATCAGATCGCGAAGCTGATGATAGTGCGTTCGGCTGGTATCAATGACCAAATCGGCAATTCTGGCCAGCGGCTTGAGGATTTCCTTTTCAATACCCAGCGCCTCTCTTAAAGGCACATTGTTGTTGGTTAAAGGATGCCTGCGTCGGGTTTCACTGTAGCGTTTTAATAACGTTGCTTCCTCGGCCTGCATGTAGAGGACTTCGCAATCGATGCCTTTTGCACGAATCAGATTCAGACTGTCCGCAAAATTGACTAAATTCTCGCTTTGATTTCTTGCGTCTATGCCTATCGCTGTTTTGTTATAGGTTTTTGGATCGGCGAGCATAACTTGATTAATAAACCCCTCAAGTAAACTCATGGGTAAATTATCGATGCAATAATAGCCGCAATCTTCCAAAGTCGCTAAGGCAATACTTTTTCCTGAACCGGAGAGTCCGCTGACAATTAAAAGTCTCATAATGGAAAATTCGTTAACGGCTAGACAGTTGGAAGGAACTCAAGCGTGTTACTGAAATGTAAACGCAGTTATTGCAGTGTTAACCAACGGCAAAAAAGCTGCCGTTGGTTCTTAAAATCAATAAGCTAGCGCTTATGATTTTGTCTGCACCTGATGTTGAGGAACAAATTAACGGTGATTACTGATTTTTTCTTTGTGTTTCAAAATTTGCCGATCCAATTTGTCGACCAGATTATCGATCGACGCATACATATCTTCTTGTGTATCTTCAGCAAAGATTTTGGCTCCGCTAATTTGTACAGTGGCTTCGGCTTTTTGATTCAGTTTTTCAACGGTCAAAATAACATGTACGTCGGTGACATTATCAAAATGTCTTTCTAATTTTTCAAATTTAGTTTCAACGTAATCTCTCATGGACTCAGTTACTTCGATATGGTGGCCTGTTACACTGATTTGCATGGAATAAACTCCTTTAGTTGTAATAGTTGCGTTATAAGGTACGCTTTCTCTGGCTAGATGAAGCAACATTCATTGCTTCACGGTATTTGGCAATCGTCCTTCTTGCGACATTGATGCCTTTTTCTTGTAATAAGTCGGCTATTTTACTATCACTGAGCGGTTTTGCCTGATTTTCATTGTCCACGAGTTCTTTAATCAGCGCTCTAATGGCTGTGGACGAACATTCACCTCCACCGGAGGTGGAAACATGACTGGAAAAAAAGTACTTGAATTCAACGATACCATTGGGGGTATGCATGTACTTTTGAGTCGTTACCCGCGAAATAGTTGATTCATGAAGCTCCAATTCTTCGGCAACATCACGAAGCACCATGGGTCTCATGGAAATTGAACCATGCTCAAGGAAATCCTGCTGCTTATCAACAATACAGCGAGCCACTCTCAACAGTGTTTCATTCCGACTGGTTAAGCTTTTAATAAACCATCGCGCCTCCTGCAAATGATCTTTCATACGGCAATTATCCACGCTGCTGTCTGCCCTTTTTATCATGCCCGAATAGAAAGGATTAACCCGCAATTTAGGCGCAATTTCCGGATTCAGATTGACAGTCCAGACGCCGCCTACCTTAACGACGTAAACATCGGGAATGATGTACTCGGAATCACCTTCGCTTATTTGCGCACCCGGCCTAGGATCCAAGGTTCGAATCAGCGCGATAACACCCGCCAAATGCTGCTCGCTGACACCTAAACGCCGTAGCAGCTTTACCCTGTCATGCGTTGCCAGCAGATCCAAATAGCGCGTCACCAGGACCAAAGCCTCTGCCTTATATTGCGTATCGTCGGGCAACTGTAACAATTGCAATCGCAGGCAATCCTGCAAATCAGCGGCAATGACGCCAGGTGGATCAAAATTTTGCAGACGGTGCAAAACGGCTTTAACCTCATCAAATTCCAGCTCATCCAACTGAGCCTGTAAACCCTGAAAAATATCATCAATCGAACTGATGAGGTAACCATCGCCATTGACCGAATCGATAATCGTGGTTGCGATGGCCCGGTCTCTATCTGAAAATGGCGTTAACTCCAGTTGCCAGAGCAAATGATCCTGTAAAGAAACCGACTTGCTGCGTTGACTTTCAAATTCAATATTCTCGGAAGTACTGCTGCTCGATGCCTGCGTGTTATCAAAAACATCTTCCCAGTTCGAATCAGTCGGTAACTCATCCGGAATATCAGTTTGGGAACCCTCCGCGGTTATTTCATCATATTTTTCAGTTTTTTTCTCTAACTGGCTGTCATTGATGTCAACAGGATGATCTTCCTCTACTTCAAGCATCATATTTGATTCTAGCGCTTGTTGAATTTCCTGTTGTAAGTCCAGAGTAGAGAGTTGCAGGAGCTTGATGGCTTGTTGCAGTTGAGGGGTCATCGTCAGCTGCTGACCCAATCGAATTTGTAGAGACTGTTTCATGAGCTAATTGCCGTTAAATGAAGAGTGACTTGAGTGTCGTGAGTTGTATAACATCCAAAGCTGAACCGTATTTATATCCGTCTTTAGTATTTTGTGACTGGAAACATAGCACGCCTTGCGCCTGTTTATTGATTGCCCTTATGGAGACGCAGCTTGCGCCAATAGCAAAAGTTAAGTGATTCACGTTCCTAAAGGCTAAAATTTTCACCCAGATAGACCTTGCGAACTTCCGCATTATTCACAATTGCTTTTGCATCACCCTCGGCGATAACCTTGCCATCATTCAGGATATAGGCACGGTCACATATTCCCAAGGTTTCCCTGACATTATGTTCAGTAATCACAACGCCAATCCCTCTGTCCTTAAGATGCACAATAATCTGCTTGATATCCTCTACAGAAATGGGGTCCACCCCGGCAAAAGGTTCATCAAGCAAAATAAATTGCGGATCTGTCGCTAGTGCTCGCGCTATTTCTACGCGCCTTCGTTCACCACCGGACAGTCCCAGAGCAATCTGGTTACGCAAATGCTCGACATGGAATTCCTGCAACAATTCCTCTATGGCGAGTTCTATCTGACCATTGCTTAAATCGCCCCGAATCTGGAGGACAGCACGTAAATTGTCGGCAACGCTTAATTTGCGGAACACCGAAGGCTCCTGAGGCAAATACCCCAACCCCATCTGTGCTCTGACGTGCATTGGAAAATGGGTAATCACCTGATCATTCAAAGTAATTTCGCCGGCATCGGCTTTTATCAAGCCAACCAGCATATAAAAACTGGTCGTTTTTCCAGCCCCGTTAGGACCCAGTAATCCTACGATCTCGCCTGTATTCACATCCAGCGTGACGCCGTTAACGACATTTCGTTTATTGTAGTTTTTTATCAGCGCAGTTGCCGCGAGTTTCGTCATGTTTTTTATTGTCCTTTGGGTTTTAAAATGACTCGCACACGTTTCGAATCAGACGTTTGTTCGCCTGCTTTGACAATAGCGTTTTTACTGTCATAGCGAATAATGTCACTGGCATAGGTATTTCCATCCTGCCAGACAACCGCCTCGTTTATCAAAATCAACAACGATTGCTCCGGGTAATATTCTCCGGTTAGCGCTTTGCCCGTTATTTCGCCGCCATTATCGGGCTGCTGCTTAAAGCGAGCAGGATTTCCGGTTGCAACCAACTTATCGACATTTCCATTCTTAAAATAAACCACCAGTTTATCGGATTTAACCTCAAGACTGCCTTGAGTCGAAATGACATTACCCGTGTAGGTGCTGATTTCGGTGTTATTGTCATAATTTGCGGCATTTGAATCGATATAAACCGGCTGCTCTGCATCACTTTTCAGTGAGTAGCCGATCGGACTGTACATCGCCATGGCGATCCAAATTCCCCAAAAAAACCCTTTATTTTTTCTTAAATTCATACTTCCCTCGCACCTTTGCAAACAATTTTACACGAATAGGATCGCCATAATTGAGCTGCATTCCGACACCTTCTGTTCTATGTGGCGGACTGAGTAATTCAGCCCACTCATCTGTTTCAGCATAGCTTTCTTCAGGCCTGACTCGTAAATTGGAGCTGTTAATTTTCATGGGTCTGACACCCGCAGCGCCCTCTCTCTGAACAACGGCTTTACCATTTAAAAAGATCAGTTTCCCATCACCAGACACTTTGGCTGTCTCAGACTTAATAATCCAGGGCGGGGCCGCTTCGTTTATCAAAGTCATCACAGGGTTTGTCAAATGGATGGTGCCATCGTCGCTAAAATGCTTCATCTCGTCAGCTATTAATTTATTTTTTAATTGACCGTTAGTGCCCATTTCCCATTTGGTATAACCGTTGCTGAAATAATCCGGACTGTGAACTTCTGCCCCAGGCAATAGGCTTGCTTGCTCGGTTTCATTGAGCAATAACAGCCACCAACTGGCTAATGCAAAAGCGGCCGCATAAACATAAATCTTATAGTTTCCAGGCATGATTTAAAGATACGGTTGAAGCGCCAAATCAAAAGTGCCTTGAGCCAACATGATCAGATCACACACTTCCCTTACCGCGCCTTGCCCACCCGGCACACGGGTACACCAATCAGCACGCTGTTTGACCGCAAAATGCGCATCCTGAACCGCAACAGCCAATCCGGCTCGCAGCATCACAGGCAAATCCAGTACATCATCTCCGACATGAGCCGTTTGTTCCGGTTCTATATTAAGTGCCTCCAACATTTCCTGAAAAGCGGCGAGCTTATGCTCATGCCCCTGATAGACAAATTGAATGCCCAGACTTCTCATGCGCAGTTCTACGGAATTTGATTTTCGCCCTGAAATGACGGCAACTTCCACACCTGATTGCCTTAAAAGTTTAATGCCGTGTCCGTCGCGGGCATGAAAACATTTATACTCTTTACCGAAATCATCAAAAAAAAGTCGGCCATCGGTCAGCACGCCATCCACATCCAATATGAGTAACTTTAATTTTTTTGCCTTATCCACTATCGTTTGATCAATCGAACCTATATCCATCATACAATCCCGGCATGAATCAGATCATGCATATTTAAAGCGCCTATTGCGCAACGGTTATCATCAACAACAATCAGCCCGTTTATTTTTTTGGACTCCATGATTTGCATGGCTTCAGCCGCCAAACGATCCGGACCGATAACAGAGCATTGCCGGGTCATGACCTGGCCAATAAGCGTAGTATGCAGATCAATATTTTTCTCCAGCATTCTTCGCAAATCGCCATCAGTAAACACACCGGCCACTTTTTTGTTGTCATCGACAACAACAGTCATCCCTAATTTTTTATTGGTCATCTCAATCAGCGCCACTTTAATCAATGCGCGTTCATTAACCAGTGGCATATCTTCACCCGTATGCATTAGGTCACTGACTAGAATCAGCAAGCGTTTGCCCAGACTACCTCCAGGATGCGACAGTGCAAAATCATCACGGGTAAAACCACGCGCCTCAAGCAAGGCAACAGCCAGCGCATCACCCATTACCAACGCCGCCGTAGTACTGGAAGTAGGCGCCAAACCCAATGAGCAGGCCTCCTTGGCAACGCTGACATTGATATGCCTGGTGGCAAATCTGGCCAGCGTAGAGCCAGGATTTCCGGTCATCGCTATCAACGGCACGCCGAGTCGTTTAATCAAAGGCAATATTGTCAGCACTTCGCCGGTTTCACCCGAATTTGACAAAGCCAGCACAACATCTTGCCGGGTAATCATCCCCAGATCGCCATGACTGGCTTCTCCGGGATGCACAAAAAAAGCAGGCGTACCGGTACTTGCCAAAGTCGCGGCAATTTTGCCACCTATATGACCTGATTTGCCCATACCGGTAACCACTACCCGGCCCCGGCAGTCAAACATCAACCGACATGCGGCTTCAAATTCTTCGTCGATTCGCTCCGATAATGCCGCTATAGCAGTCAGCTCAATGTCTATGACTTTTTTTGCCCGCTCTCTTAATTCTAATCCATTGATTTTCATTCTAAGCAAACCCATTTATTAAAACGACTCTTGCCAGCCCCGGTATTTTGAACATTTGATAAACGCTTCACTGACCCAAAATACGGTTTTCTTTTAGTCATGATTATCACACTTCAACTGTAAGAATCCATTCTTATGGTTCGAAAATTGCTAATTATGGCACGAATTAATCAGCAATGTCGTCTGAGATAGAGACGTTTGTTGACTTATTTGGTCCAGGTCAGACAAAATAGAACGTTTATTTCTTAGCATTATTGAAGCTTACGCAATGGATGACGACGATAGTATCATCAGCACCAGTTTAGTATCCGTTCGTAATTTGTCATTTCGCCGTGGCAATCGTGTCATATTTGACAACCTGTCCCTGGATATTCAACGCGGCAAAATCACAGCCATCATGGGACCCAGCGGCACCGGAAAAACCACCTTGCTAAAGCTGATTGGCGGGCAATTATGTCCCGATCAAGGCACAGTAACAGTGGACGGAATAGATGTGCACAAATTAAAACGTAAAGATCTGTTTGAATTACGCAAGCGTATGGGCATGCTATTCCAAAGTGGTGCACTGCTGACTGATATCAATGTATACGATAACGTTGCTTTTCCAATCAGAGAACACAGTCATTTAACCGAATCCATGATTCGCACATTGGTATTGATGAAACTCCAGGCCGTAGGTTTGAGAGGCGCCGCCAAACTGATGCCCAGCGAACTCTCCGGAGGCATGGCCAGGCGGGTTGCGCTGGCACGAGCTATCGCACTGGATCCGATGATGATCATGTATGACGAACCCTTTACCGGCCAAGACCCCATTTCAATGGGCGCGCTTATCCATTTGATCAAATCTTTGAACACTACGCTGGGATTGACGAGCATCATTGTTTCTCATGACGTACAGGAAACATCATTAATATCCGACTACATCTATGTCATTTCCGACGGCAAAGTAGCAGTTCAAGGAACACCTGCAGAAATTGAAGCATCGGATTCCCCCTGGGTTCAGCAGTTTATGAAAGGCGAGCCTGATGGCCCGGTGCACTTCCATTATCCGGCTAATGATTATGTTAAAGACTTATTTTATTCACCCGAAAAACCCTTAAAGAGGCCCAAAAAACCAGGAGGCCCCGGTTTTTTCGGCACAAAAAGCAGCCCACCACCTAAAACCGCCGAATCTAAAAAAAGCAGCCGGTCGCGTTACCATAGCCAGGATTAGCATGATTGATTTTTTGACCCATTTAGGAAAAACGACGCGTGCTGCCTTTAACAAACTCGGACGGGCCACTTTTTTTTTACTGCATACCTTGTTTGGCATTGGTGATGTCATCATTCGCCCCCGGTTATTAATTAATCAAATTTATTCCGTCGGCGTTTTGACTTTTTTGATTATCACCATCTCCGGCCTGTTTGTGGGCATGGTACTGGGACTTCAAGGTTATAACATTCTCTCTGATTTTGGTTCGGAGGAAGCATTAGGCGTAATGGTTGCAGCCTCATTGGTCAGAGAACTGGGCCCTGTTGTTTCCGGACTTTTATTTGCGGGTCGGGCAGGCTCAGCCCTGACGGCGGAAATCGGACTTATGAAAGCGACAGAGCAGCTTTCAGGCATGGAAATGATGGCAATAGACCCCATCAAACGCATCATGACACCCCGCTTTTTGGCAGGATTTATTTCAATGCCGCTACTGGCTGCCTTATTCAGCTCTGTCGGCATATTGGGCGGCCATTTGGTGGGCGTAGGCTTGCTGGGCGTAGATGACGGTTCTTATTGGTCACAAATGCAGGCCAATCTTGATTTTCAGGATGACATTATCAACGGAGTGATCAAAAGTATCGTATTCGGTTTTGTCGCAACCTGGATAGCCATTTTTGAAGGGTACGACGCCATTCCAACTTCAGAGGGAGTCAGCAGGGCAACGACTCGAACTGTTGTCAATTCTGCTTTCAGCATATTAGGATTGGATTTTATATTAACTGCTCTCATGTTCGGAGATCAATAACATGCAGCACACCCATTCCCAAGATACTCTGGTAGGACTTTTTGTCGCTGCCAGTATCACAGGTTTGTTTTTTTTGGCGATGCAAGTCAGCAACCTCAGTTCATTTGGCTCTGATGACACTTACAAAGTCACGGCACGATTTTCCAATTCCGGCGGATTAAAAGTCAAATCGCCGGTTTCGGTAGCCGGAGTCCGCATAGGAAGGGTCAGTGCGATTTCGTTTGACAAGGAAACGTTCGAATCCGTCGTAGAAATGAGCATCGAGTCCAGATATGACACCATTCCCGAAGATACTTCGGCCACTATTTACACGGCTGGCCTGCTTGGCGAGCAATACATCAATCTTCAGCCCGGCGGTTCCGATGAACACCTTGAAAATGGTGGACAGATTGAAATCACTCAATCAGCCATTGTTCTGGAAGAAGTGATAGGCAAATACCTCTTTAACAAGGCAGAAGAGAAAAAGTGAGCAATATCAATATTTTGCCTCAAGGAAGCGGAATTTATACCATTCAAGGTGACCTGACCTTTTCGACCATTGATAAGAAAATTGTCAATTCCTTTGCTTTTTTAAAACCGGACTCGACCGTCACAATTGACCTTAGCCAAGTCGTGACCACTGACAGCGCAGGCCTTGCCCTCATTATTGAATGGATAAAATACGCCAGGAATCACAGGGTTAAGATCAAATTTAACAATATTCCGCAGCAATTATTAAAATTGGCCACCCTGTGCGGATTGGAATACGAGCGTTATTTTGGAGGCAGTCCTTCAGAAATAACGCCTTTGGATCCCCCCCTTTTATCAGAATAAAACAGCATCTTCTATGGATAAATTACTTATTACCGGCGGCACGACACTTAATGGCGAAGTACGCATTTCCGGTGCAAAAAACGCGGCTTTACCGATCCTCGCCGCTACCTTACTGTCCGAAACACCCGTGAGTATCGGCAATATTCCTCACCTGAAAGACATCACTACAACCATTGAACTGCTGGGACGCATGGGCGTGCATATGGTGCTTGATGAAAAAATGAACATGGAAGTTGATACCCGAACCATTACCAACTATCAGGCGCCCTACGAACTCGTAAAGACCATGCGGGCCTCTATTTTAGTATTGGGCCCCTTACTGGCGCGCTTCGGTGAGGCTTACGTTTCCCTGCCTGGCGGTTGCGCTATTGGCTCACGCCCCGTGGATATCCATATTGACGGCTTGATAAAAATGGGCGCCGATATCAGCGTGGACGGCGGCTATATCCTTGCTAAAGCTAAAAGACTGAAGGGTTGCAGACTGGTACTGGAGCAAATTACCGTAACAGGGACCGAAAATCTGCTGATGGCGGCTACACTGGCATCCGGCACCACCATAATAGAAAACGCCGCAAAGGAACCGGAAGTATCGGACCTGGCTTACTTTCTCAACAAAATGGGCGCCAAAATTTCAGGCATCGGCACCGATGTGCTGACCATTGAAGGTGTAGAAAAGCTGGGTGTCGACAATCTGCATTATGAGATCATGCCGGACAGGATTGAAACCGGCACCTACCTGATTGCTGCCGCTATCACTGGCGGCAAGGTTAGACTAAAAGACACCCGCCCTGATATTTTGGATGCGGTTCTGGCTAAACTGGTCGAAGCCGGGGCTGAAATAACGTCCGGGGAAGACTGGATTGAACTGGATATGCATGGCAAAAAACCCAAAGCGGTATCCGTGCGCACCGCGCCTTATCCGGCTTTTCCGACCGACATGCAGGCCCAGTTCACCGCCATGAATACCGTAGCCGATGGCGTGGGCATCATCACCGAAACCATTTTTGAAAACCGCTACATGCATATTCAGGAAATGCAGCGTATGGGCGCCGACATCCGACTGGAATCCAACACGGCTATTTGTACCGGTGTCGCAAAATTGACCGGCGCTCCGGTCATGGCTACCGATTTAAGAGCTTCCGCCGGCCTGGTTCTGGCCGCCCTGGCCGCTGATGGCGATACCTTAGTTGACCGGATTTATCACATCGACAGAGGCTACGACCACATCGAAGAAAAACTTTCGCAACTGGGCGCAACGATTCGCCGTGTCCCCTGCTGAGAGAATAGATATGATTACGATAGCTGTCTCAAAAGGACGAATTTACGAAGAAGCGCTGCCTTTATTGGAAGAAGCCGGCATCAAACCCGTTGATGACCCTAAAACAAGTCGCAAACTGATCCTGCAGACCACACGCGAAGATGTACAACTGGTCATTATTCGCGCGACGGATGTGCCCACTTTTGTTGAATACGGTGCCGCAGACATGGGTATTGCCGGTAAAGACGTCTTACTGGAACATGGCGCAGAAAGCCTTTATGAGCCTCTGGATCTTAAAATTGCCACATGCCGTCTGATGACTGCAATGCATAAAGATGCCCCGGAAATCAAGCGTCGAGTCAGGGTTGCGACCAAATACGTTAAAACCGCCAAAAACTACTTTGCCCAGTACGGGATCCAGGCCGACATCATCAAGCTTTATGGCTCAATGGAATTAGCGCCCCTGGTTGGCCTGGCTGACTGCATTGTTGACTTGGTAGACACCGGAAACACATTGAAAGCCAACAACCTGGAGCCCCGTGAATTAATCATGAACATCAGCTCCAGACTTGTCGTCAACAAGGCTTCGATGAAAATGAAGCACCAGGCTATTCAAACGCTGATCGATCAATTTGAAAAAACCCTTTCCCAACGGTAATTTGCAATGAGCGATTTTAAAATCACCCGACTCGATTATGCTGATGCCAACTTTAAGCAACAACTGGCAGCGCTGTTGGCGTGGGATGAAACCGATGATCTGGAAATCCATCAGCGGGTACTGGACATCATCGCACACGTCAAAAAAAAGGGTGACTCGGCCGTCATCGAATACACCAATCGTTTTGACCAACGACACATTATCCAGGCAGACGAACTTGTCCTTAGTCAGCAGCAACTTGAGCAAGCATGGCATTCTCTGAAGCCTGAACAAGCGCATGCACTGGAAACCGCCGCCAACCGCATCAAGGCTTATGCCGAACATCAGAAAATCGAGTCGTGGCAATTTACCGAAGGCGACGGCACTATTTTAGGCCAGAAAATCACCCCGTTAGACCGTGTAGGTCTTTATGTGCCCGGCGGTAAAGCCGCGTATCCTTCGTCGGTTTTGATGAATGCCATACCGGCTAAAGTGGCTGGCGTTTCCGAATTGATCATGGTCGTACCCTGCCCCAAAGGTGAAATGAATTCATGGGTACTGGCCGCCGCTTATCTTGCCGGAGTCGATAAAGTATTTACCATCGGAGGCGCACAGGCTGTCGCTGCGCTTGCCTACGGAACTGAATCGATCCCGGCCGTTGCGAAAATTGTCGGCCCCGGCAATATCTATGTCGCCACGGCAAAAAAACTGGTATTTGGTCAAGTGGGCATCGACATGATCGCCGGCCCTTCAGAGATTCTGATCATTTGTGACGGAAAAACTGATCCGGCCTGGATTGCAATGGATTTATTTTCTCAAGCGGAACATGACGAAAATGCCCAGGCTATTTTAATTTCCGATGATGCCGATTACCTAAATCAGGTTGAGCAAAGCATTTATAAATTACTGCCGGAAATGGAACGTGCCGAGGTCATTAAAACCTCGCTGAGTAACAGAGGTGCGTTTATCAAAGTCAATTCTCTGGATGAAGCCGCAGAAGTGGCCAATACCATTGCTCCGGAGCACTTGGAATTATCGATCGCAAATCCGGCTGACTTATCTGAAAAAATTCGTCACGCCGGCGCCATTTTTATGGGCAGGCACACGGCAGAAGCCTTAGGCGATTATTGCGCAGGGCCTAATCACGTATTGCCCACCTCGGGTACAGCACGTTTTTCATCGCCTTTGGGGGTCTATGATTTCCAAAAGCGGACCAGCTTGATTAACTGCTCCGAGTCAGGCGCGCATGAACTCGGCAAAACCGCCTCCGTTCTCGCCCGCGGAGAAAGCCTGACTGCCCATGCCCGCTCTGCGGAATTCAGAATCAAATCATCATAACGAACGCGTTGGCGCCTTCGCCTTAAACCATGTCCTTCTTTTATGAACAGCGAGCAAATCAAAACACTTTTCAGAGCTGAAGTCCTTGCCTTGTCAGCTTACAAGGTGACAGATGCCCGAAGCTTCATTAAACTGGATGCCATGGAAAATCCTTTCTCATGGCCTGAAGACATCAAACAGCAATGGCTCAACAGCCTCACTGATTGCGCGCTAAACCGTTATCCAGACCCTGAAGCCCGGCAACTGTGCCTGACATTAAGACAAAATAACGGGATATCCGATGAGCATGGCTTGATACTGGGCAACGGCTCGGATGAAATCATCCAGATGTTACTGATGGCGTTGCCAACGGGTTCCGGTGTCTTGGCGCCTGATCCCAGCTTTGTCATGTACAAACAAGTCAGCCTATCACTTGGCCTTGACTATATCGGCGTACCGTTAAACAGTGAGACTTTTGACCTTGATCTGGACGCCATGCTTGACGCCATCGCTCTCCATCAACCTTCCCTGGTCTTTCTGGCTTACCCCAATAATCCTACCGGCAATCTATTTGAAAAAGGGGCCGTTATCGAAATCATCAAGGCTTGTAAGGGTTTGGTGGTATTGGATGAGGCTTACGCTCCTTTTGCGAACGCCAGCTTCATGGGTGAGTTGGGCCATTTTGATAATCTGCTTGTGATGCGCACACTTTCCAAATTGGGCTTGGCCGGTTTGCGACTGGGCTACTTGGCAGGACACCCTCTTGTCATTCAGGAACTCAACAAAATCCGCCTGCCCTACAACATCAATATTTTAACGCAGGCCACCGCTGAATTTGCGTTGCAGCATAGCGAACTGTTTAACACTCAAACCGCTATTCTTTGTAGCGAGCGAAGCCGGGTACTTAGCGTATTGGAAGCGATGAACCGCTTTTGCGTCTACCCAAGTGCCGCCAATTTTATTTTATTCAGAACTCAAGCTGACCAGGCAACCACGCTGTTTGAACACATCAAAAAACAAGGTGTGCTCATTAAAAACATGTCACCTCAAGGAGGATTGATGAAAGATTGCCTGAGAGTCACAATTGGCACACCGGAAGAAAATGACGCCTTTTTAAATGCGTTATCAGCTTAATCTGAAAGCTTAATGTAATAAGGACAGGCTTTTAGTATTTCTAATGCCTTTTCGTAATCAAAAATCTCGAGTTGATGCATAAAATCGGCATAACGATCTCCGAATACAGCCCGTAACTGTTCAACTGACTCAGAAGCAAGACGCCCGGCCCGGATATTACCCTGGATCAACAGACCTTCCATTTCCGCAAGTATGTGCTTGATGGGCTCTTGATCAATCTCGCTGCTGCGAGTTTGATCTGGATCATCGGGCAAACCAAGTATCGCCTCGGCCAATTGTCTCAACTCACTGTCACATAACCGGGCCAGTTCAGTACATTCGTTCAACTCCGCGTTTTTGAACAAGGCATTTTCCAGCTGAGTCACCCGGTCACACACACGATAAGCACCCAACGTCGAAGATACGCCTTTCAGGCTATGCGCCAAATGCCGGACAGCCTGTTTATCGCCTTCCGCCAGCAGTTTTAATGCAACATGCATATCGTCCTTATGCGAAAGCGCAAAAAGACGTAGCAAGGCTTTATATTTGGTGATATTGCCACGAAGAACCTGGAGAGGCGGAGCAAAGTCCATTCCATCTATAGGCGGTAATGATTCAGGCGGAGCTTTGGCAGCCGAATCAATTAATGCCGATGCAACTGGGGTTTTGTCAGTGCTATTGGGCTCCACAGGGGCAACCTCAGGCTGTCCTTTCTTTGATAGCCAGCGCAACAATGTCGCATAAAGCTCTCCAGGCATAACCGGCTTGGCGACAAAATCATTCATGCCGGCTGCAAGACAAGCCAACCGGTCTTCATTAAAAGCATTGGAGGTCATTGCCAAAATCGGCAAGGAGGCCAGACCCGGTTGCGCGCGAATCTTTTGGGTTGCCGTCAAACCATCCATAACAGGCATCTGTACATCCATTAATATCAAATCGTAATTCATTTTACTCGCCTTCTGTAAAGCTACCCGACCGTTTTCCGCCGTATGCACGGCCAGACCAACTCCGTACAACAACTCCAAAGCCACCTCACGATTGACCAGATTATCCTCCACCAGCAACACGCAGGCACCACTATGATCTCGGCGCAAAACCACCTCGGCGGCCACTGCTGATTCCTGTCTTTCCGGCATTTGACCTTGACCTCGCTGAAACCGGGCCGTAAACCAGAAAGTGCTGCCTTTCCCCAAGATACTTCTGACTCCTGTATCGCCTCCCATCATGCTTGCCAACCGCTTGGTAATTGCCAGTCCTAATCCGGTGCCACCGAATTTACGTGTGGTAGAAGCATCCGCCTGAGCAAATGCTTCAAATAATATTGGTAATTTATCCTCCTCTATTCCGACTCCGGAATCCTGAAATTCAAAACGAATCAATAAACCTTCGCGACTCTCTTCAAGCACGCTGACACACAAACAAATTTCACCGGAGTCAGTAAACTTGACCGCATTGTCGGCATAGTTAAGCAAAGCTTGGCGCAAACGGGTTGGATCACCCCGCAGCCACTTCGGAACCTGTTCGCAATCGAACCTGATACTTAAACCTTTAGCCCGAGCTTTATCGGAAATCATTGAATAGATATTATCCAGCACCACGCTCAGTGAAAAATCGACTTCTTCCAGCTGCATATGACCCGCCTCAATCTTAGATATATCGAGGATGTCATTGATGATAGAAAGTAGATGCTGTGTAGCCGTATCTATTTTGTTCAACCGCTCATTTTGCTCGGCAGTCAGACCGCTTCGCCGAAGTAAATAAGTCATGCCGATGATGGCATTCATGGGCGTGCGAATTTCATGACTCATGTTGGCCAGAAATGAGCTCTTGGCACGATTAGCCGCATCAGCAGAAGCCCATGCAGTTTCCAGCTCGAAAGTGCGCTGCTTTACCAGCGCTTCCAGATGGTGGCGATGCTGATCCAACTCTTCATTGAGCCTTTTATTATCAGAGATATCCTCTTTCAAAGCTGCATAGTGAGAAATGCTTCCATCTGCGTCACGGATAGGAATAATAATCGCGTATTCCACATATTCGCTGCCGTCTTTGCGTCTATTGATGAACTCCCCCTTCCAGGTCTTGCCGGACTTAAGCGCATCCCACAGTTTTAAATAAATCTCGGCCGATGTCTTGCCTGACTTCAGAACACGGGGATTTTGACCCACCAACTCCTCACGGCTATAGCCGCAGACTTGAATGAACGCCTCATTGACATATTCAATATTGCCATCCAGGCAGGTAATAATGGTACTTACTGGGCTTTGCTCGACGACTTCAACCAATTTGCGTAACTGCTGTTCACTGTTTTTGCGTTCGGTAATATCCAGATTGATGCCGGAGAGTCTGATCGGTTTGCCGTCCTGGTCATATTGAGCCTGCCCCTTGCTGATTAACCAGCACACTTCGCCCGAATTCCGCCTGAAGCGGAACTCTACCTCGAAAGGCTTGCCCTGCATGATATGTGTCGCCCACACCGCCTCAAACAATGGCAAGTCATCCGGATGCACCCGTGCTAAAAAATCTTCATTCCTTTTTAATTCACCTGGGGCAAGTCCGTAAATCCGAAAACATTCGGGCGACCAATAGGGTTTATCATTACTAATATCCCAATCCCAGATACCGACATGAGCACCTTCCTGGGCCAGTATCAAACGCTGTTCGCTCTCGCGTAACGCCGCATTTACCGTCTCTGCCTGATTTCGAGCAATGATGGCATCTTCCATCAAATTCATTGCGGCCAATTGCGCCTGACGCTGTACTTTCAAAGCGCGTTCCTGGGTTTCGTGCAATACCGTTTCAGCGGCGTGACGTATGCGGCGCTCATTAACCTCATCTATCGCGCGCCGCATAGCCGGCACCAGGCGGATAAGATTATTCTTAAAGACAAAATCAACCATTCCCAAGCGTAACAGCTCTACCGCCATTTCTTCGCCCACGCTACCGGATACTAAAATCACAGGCAATTCGGAATTGGAATTGTGGATTTGTTGAAGCGTGGTACGAAAATCCATACCGGGCACATTGTAATCCGATAGCACGACATCCCACGAGGACTGTAAAGCGTGTTCCAACTCTTGATTAGTAGCGATACACTGACATTCGCCCTCAATTCCATTCAGGCGGAGAAATCGCTCCAGCAATAAAAAATCTGAGGTGATATCTTCAATAACTAATACTTTCATCGAGGCGGGCCCTCGGAAGTCGCCAGCCAATAGACCCCTAAACGCGCTGCAGTCTCGGCAAAATCGTTAAAACCCACTGCCTTTAGGACAAAACTGTTGACTCCATTCTCAACGCTGCTCAAGCGATCACCCTCTAATAAAATGCTTTTTGTCGAACTCATAAAAACTCCGATTTATACTTCTCAGCATGAACGGGCGCTCCTGATAGCGAAAAACAGGTGACCGCATTTTTCCAGATTCAAACTTATCCTCAATAACCCCACCCATCTTGACGATGCCCGCCGCAGCCCGTTCTAATTTGGTTTCAAAACGGGAATAGCTATCGTGCAAGCCTCACTCAGCAAAGTGACCAGTACACCATAAACACCTAAAATCTATACTTAAATAAATCGTAACCCAATGAAATAACTAATTTCCTTGCAAAATCGGAAATATAAACCATAGAAATTGCAATCATTAAGGTAGCGGATATAAATTGATGCAAACCGGTTGGAATGACATCTTGTAGCCTGTTCAAATCTCGCCTCCTTCACCCGGCTCATCCAAAAAAGACAACCTGAAAGGCGGCTCCTGACCAAGCTGCCGGGACAATTCGTTAATCTGTTGCTTCAATGCAATCATGTCCAGTTCACGGCCAACCGAGGCACGATTGAAACGTTCCATTTCTGCATTTCGCTCAGCCAATTCCTCAGCTTGCTTTCGCAGCGCATGTTCGGCAACCTTAGCGGCACTGATATCGTTAATAGTCCCTATCATCCTTAGCGGTTTACCCTCATTCGTCCATTCGACGACTCGGCCTTTTTCATTAACCCAGGTAATTTGCCCTGCCGGCTTTTGAAGACGATAATCGACATCAACAGCGGTAATGATCCCCTGCAAATGAGCGTCTATGGTCTTCATTACTAATGGCAAATCATCAGGATGAATGGTGCTTTTAAAAAATGCAAAATCTGGCGTGACCTCATCGGCCCGGTAACCGGTAATTTCATAGTAACGGGGCGATAGATAGGCAACATCGCTCTGAATATCCCAATCCCAAAGCCCGACAGTCGTGACCTCAAGCGCCAACTGCAGACGTTCCTTACTGATGCGGAGTTCTTCTTCCGCCTTCTTACGTTCGGTGATGTCTCGCGATATACCAAACAAGCCGCTAACATGACCGTCACCATCGTATAAAGGCCCCTTGATCGAAGAAAACACTCGGACGCCATCTGCTGTCATGATTGTTTCTTCCCCAGTAATCGTTTTATTCTCAGCCAGCACGCGGCGGCCGATAGCCATGAGCATTTCAGCCTGATCTGCAGGAAATAAAGCCGTATCATCCCGGCCGATCACCTCATCAACCGACTTACCGACAATCTGACTGGCTGCGGCATTAAACAGCATATAGCGGCCCTGCAAATCCTTGGCAAATATAGCATCACTGGAACTATCGGCAATGGCGGATAAAAGGTTCAAAGCTTGCAGTTGCCTTGCTTGAGATTCCTGTTCAAACCGAGATAGTTCTAATTGTTGGCCCTTCCGCAGCAAATAATGACCGGCACCCGCCACGAATAGAGACAATAAACCCACCATGCCTATCCATACAATATCCTCTCGGGCTTCAGCATAAAGTTCAGCCATGTCCAGCTTGCAAATTAATACCCAATCACTGCCTTCAATAGCCTGCGCTACACCGATAACGGGTTCGTTACGGTAGTCAACGCCTTCAATCGGTTCTCCCAACTGAATTTCGTTACGAAACAACTGGGCAGCTAATAGCTTGGGTGTCGAAACCGGTAAACGAAGATTGAGTTCAGCATTTGCATTGTCCTTTAACGGATTAAGATAGAACAACTGATCATCGTCTTTTCTGATCAATAAGGTTTCTACACTGGCACTGATCATCGGCCCATGTGTCAGCGCAGGAAAAAGCCACTTATCCAGTTCAAAATGCTGGATAAGAACGGGGACTGCACCCTCTTTGGACACACGGTTAATCGGCACAACGAAATCCAGCCTGGCACTGCCTGTCGCGTCTCGATAAGGACCTATTTCATGGACTTTTCTATCGGCACTTGTTAAGAGAACCGCATCTATTGTTTTCTGAGAAAGGGCGACCGAATCAGAATAAGAACTCCATAACCGGGCTCCGAGTGGACTGATCAATGTTACACCATCATACATATGGATCCTGACCGATTGCTCCAATCGGATGTCTAACTCTTTCCCGCTTTGGTGATTACCTGATTCTTGCCACAAACGGTATTGTCTGGCATAGAAAAAGCTAGTTTGCATAAATTCTGCATAACGCTGCCGTTCTTGCCGCCAATCGCCTATTTGCCGTGACTTCAGATCGGCCACGGCCTGCAGTTGACTGATCTTTTGTTGTTTATGATGTTTTATAGACAAGAACATAAAGGAACAGGTCAACACAACAATGACTAAGGCTAACAACACAAATATCCAAGCCTGTAGAGCAGACTTTTTTGCTTTAACGGCAACTGCTGCGGGAACCTTAAACCAGCGAAGCATCAAGCCATAGAGCATCAGTGAAGTGATAATGACGAAAAGCCATCCTTTTAAGATACTGACGAGAATAATCGTTTCCGGGTCGTCAAAAAAAATACGGGTCAACTGATCGGAAAGTAAAATCCAAACGGTAGCAAACAGCGCATATATGAAAACCACAGAAAGATTTTTACCGCGACTGGCGACATCTTGTGATTGGGTTGTTAACGAGTCAGTGATCATAGTGGATTCGTCTGGACCTGGGGCTAATTAGCCGGAAATGACTTGTTGAATAAGGAGGCGACACTAATAAAACGAATTTTAATAAACTTCACAGTTCATCTCCATGTATACCCATAGTAGATCGAAATTCGGCACCGGGGTGTCCGTCAAAGAACGCCGTAAATACATCCATAGGCTCTATGCCAGTATCCATGCTGGCAAAGCCTGCTCCTGCAAGACTACCCATTGATTGATTGTGATGGCTTTAACTTAATGGCATTTCCCTTGTTACGTCTCACAATAAATCATGGTTCGCAGTCCGAGTGAGAATCGCGGTAACGATCGGCAATTTCACAGAAAACATCAAATTTGGAAATGAAGATATCGACTACATCAGGGTCAAAATGAGTACCCCGTCCTTTCAAGATAATGTCCCTGGCATGCTCATAAGGCATAGGCAGTTTATAGACGCGCGGGGAAATCAATGCGTCAAACACATCCGCCAAGGCCATAATTCGGGCTGAAATGGGCGTAGCATCGCCAATCAAACCATCAGGATAACCGCTGCCATTCCATTTTTCATGATGCCAACGGGCAATTTCTTTGGCCAGAGAAAGAAACTCCACTGACTCGACCGTATCCCGCTCAGCAAACTCTATTGCATCACTGCCCAACTGTGCATGAGTCTTCATAATATCCCACTCTTGCGGTGTAAGTGGCCCCGGTTTTCGGAGTATTGCATCAGGAATCCCTACTTTGCCTATATCATGCAATGGCGCCGAACGGGTCAATAACTTGATATAACTGTTTGTTAATGCATCCGTATAATCAGGATTTTTTTGCAGGCCCACTGCCAATTGCTCTACATAACCTTGTGTACGAAGAATGTGATAGCCTGTTTCCGAATCACGTATTTCGGCAAGATGCGCCAACGCACGAATGCTAACTTCCTGAATAAGCTCATTTTCCATCATCCTGCGCGCAACCTCGGCTTCCAGCCACGCATTCTGGTTTACCAGGTGTTGACGCGCTTGTTTTAGTTCGAGCTGGGTATGCACCCTGGCTAAAACAATGGGAAGGATAATCGGTTTGGTTATATAGTCCACGGCCCCTGTATTAAGGCCATGCAATTCCGCTTCCTTGCTATCCATAGCGGTAACAAAAATCACCGGAATATCATGAGTGATCGGATCTGCCCTCAATTGTTCGAATACCTGATAACCATTCATTTCCGGCATCATCACATCGAGCAGAATCAGGTCCGGGTAAGGTTCAATATGTGCCACACGTAAAGCTTTTTGACCCGAGGTGGCCGCTCTCACATCGTAATAAGGTTGTAATAATTCGCTAAGGACGGCCAGATTCTCTGGTAAATCGTCAACAATCAATATGATTGGCTGTGGGGCTTCCACCGGCATAAGGGCTCCGCGATTGAATTATTATCAGAATGATCAAAAGGGAAGATCAAGATAGCTATTACCCAACAATACTAGCACCTCTAACATGGAATGACAGGTTTAAGTTGTCCGGTCACCAGCTCAACGAAAAGCAGCACTTAATCCTTATCCCACTGTCGAGAGATGTTAGTCTGCGTCCTTCTTCCCAAACACTCAACATCCGCATGGAAAATCTGATTTTATTCAGAAAATCAATAATATAAATATGATACGAAAAGAACTTTTCATTTCACGCATCGACAGATCAGCTGATAAGTCGCTGAGTTGAGTAAATTTCAATTTTATTACTTCAATTAACCTCAGATGAAGTGGTATATTGGCCCGATAAAAATAATAAAAGAGTCACCTGTAGCTCAGTAATAACCAGGAGTGTTACCTATGAATAATGAAGGCGTCGACAAATCAAAACGCCAATTTCTGACCTCGGCCCTCACTGTAGTCGGTGCGGTTGGTACAGGCTATTTGGCCGTTCCGTTTCTTGCGCAAATGCAACCCAGCGCGAAAGCCATGGCTGCAGGCGCTCCAGTACAAGTCGATATCAGCAAAATGGAAACAGGGCAACTTATCAGAGTTGCCTGGCGTGGAAAGCCCGTATGGATAGTCAATCGCACAGAAGAGGTTTTAACGACTCTTTCGACACTTAATGACAAATTAAGAGACCCTCTTTCAAACGAATCTATTCAACCGCCTTACAGTAAAAATCCCAATCGATCGATCAAGCCTGATATTTTCATCGCAGTCGGTTTGTGTACGCACTTGGGTTGCTCGCCGACCTTCAGGCCTGAAATAGCCCCCGTCGATTTAGGCAATGATTGGAAAGGCGGTTTTTTCTGTCCTTGCCACGGCTCTTGGTTCGATCTGGCCGGACGCGTCTACCGGGGAGTACCGGCACCGACTAATCTTGAGATCCCCCCTCATCGCTATGTCAATGACTCCTTGATAATCATTGGTGAAGACACCGTGGAGAAGGCAGCATGAAATCAAATCGCTGGACTGATTGTGGCAACTGGGTCCTGGACAGGTTCCCACTGACCAAACTTTGGAATGATCATATGGCGCATTACTATGCGCCCAAAAACTTTAACTTCTGGTATTTTTTCGGCTCACTGGCCTTACTGGTTCTGGTCAATCAATTTGTGACCGGCATTCTGTTGACGATGAACTATAAGCCGGATGCCAAACTGGCTTTTGATTCAGTCGAATACATCATGCGGGATGTCAACTGGGGATGGCTGGTTCGTTATATGCACTCAACCGGCGCATCGGCCTTTTTTATAGTGATTTATCTGCATATGTTCAGAGGCATCATGTACGGCTCATTCAAGCAGCCACGTGAGTTGATCTGGATATTCGGCATGCTGCTGTTTGTTGCGTTGATGGCTGAAGCGTTTATGGGTTATTTGCTGCCTTGGGGACAAATGTCTTATTGGGGTGCTCAGGTAATCATCTCACTATTCAGCGCCATACCGGTTATTGGTGACGAACTGTCATTATGGGTCAGAGGTGATTACGTTGTCTCTGATGCGACACTGAACCGCTTCTTTGCCTTCCACGTCATCTCGGTTCCTCTGGTCCTGGTCTTGCTGGTTCTGCTGCACATCATAGCCTTACATGAAGTGGGATCTAATAATCCGGACGGCATTAATATAAAAGAATTCAAGGACCCATGGGGCCATCCCGTGGACGGCGTTCCATTTCACCCTTATTACACCGTTAAAGATCTTGTCGGTGTTGCGGTATTTTTATTCTTTTTTGCCACTGTCATTTTTTACATGCCGGAAATGGGAGGATATTTCCTTGAACACGCCAACTTCATACCGGCCGATCCATTAAAAACACCGGAACACATCGCACCGGTTTGGTATTTCACACCTTTCTATGCCATTCTCAGAGCAGTACCGGATAAATTTGCCGGAGTAATTGCAATGGGAGGCGCCATCGTTGTGCTGTTTCTTTTGCCTTGGTTGGATCGTAGCGAAGTACGCTCTATCCGTTACCGCGGTGGGATATACAAAAAAGCCTTGCTCTTGTTTGTTATCAGTTTTGTCAGCCTGGGTTATTTAGGCACTCAACCGGCAACACCGACCGCGACAACTTTTGCACGGATATTCACCGCCATCTACTTCGGCTTCTTCTTGTTGATGCCGATTTACTCTCGCTGGGAAAAATTCAAGAAAGTGCCGTCGCGATTAACCCCGGTGACCAGCCTTGAAGACCGAATACCGGCCCTGATTGAGACATTCGAAGAAATTACAGTCAAAACCCCGATCACCAAGGAGGATGGAACAACTGTAGTGAGGAGAAAACCTAACTTTAACGGCATGGCAAACGTAGTTGTTCGTTTGGCAAAAAAACTAAAAGAAAGCCTCGATTGATTATGAATAAATTACTCACATTATTTTTAATATTCATGCTCCCCTTCACAGTGCTTGCCAGTGAAGGCCTTCAACTACAGAAAGCAGACATCGATCTGACGAATAACGCATCCCTGGAACGGGGTGCGAAGCATTTTGTAACCTATTGTTTAGGGTGTCACTCGGCCAAACACATTCGCTATTTGCGTATTGCTATCGATTTTGATCTCAAGGAAGACAAAGTGCTGAAAGAAATCGCTCCATTGGGCGCCAACATTTACGACAAGATGACCTCAGCCATGAATGCTCACGATGCGGAGAAATGGTTTGGCATCATGCCGCCTGATTTGTCTTTGATCGCCCGCTCACGGGGTGAAGATTGGATTTACAATTACCTCAAAGGGTTCTATACCGACAAATCCAAACCCTTAGGCGTCAATAACACAGTATTCCCTGATGTTGGCATGCCTAATGTGCTATGGCAGCTTCAAGGCGAACAAACGCCTGTCTATAAAAATGTCGATGGCAGAGAAGTCATAGAAAAACTGTCTATCAAAGAAGCCGGCCAATTGTCAGAAAAGGAATTCGATATCATGATCAATGACTTGACCAACTTCCTGGTCTATGTCGGTGAGCCGGTTAAACTGGAAAGAGAGCGAATGGGCAAGTATGTTTTATTCTTTATCTTTATGATTTTCATACTTTCGTATTTGCTCAAAAAAGAATACTGGAAAGATCTGCATTAAGATTATTCAGAAAACAGGGACGTTTCCAGCTTTCAGTTAGCGCCGAGGATCGGCAAATAACACTGTTTTTTCATGATATACTCACCTCTTTTTTGTTGTGTATCGAAAGAGGTTTTGTTTTGTGGCCAATACCCATACTCGTAGATCAGTTATGACGCTTTTTTCTTCACCCACTTGCGCATTAAGTCACGGAGCCCGCCTCGTCTTGCACGAAAAAGGAATAACGGCCGACATAGAATATTACGACACCAATGAACCTCCTGAGGATCTGCTTGAATTAAACCCGACAGGTGTTTCACCAACGCTTATAGAACGTGGATTGGTGCTCTATGATTCACGCATTATAATGGAATACCTGGACGAACGATTCCCCCATCCCCCTCTTCATCAAATGGACCCCGTCTCTCGCGCAAACGCCAGGATGATCATTAAACGAATTGATCAGGATTGGTATTCTTTGATGGATGAAATTCTCGTTTCCGGTGAAAAAAAATCGGCACGCGCCAAAAAATTACTTAAAGAAAGCCTGCTTTCTGCCGGTCAAATTTTTGAAGCCCGCCCGTTTTTCATGAGCGATGAATTTTCTTTAATCGATTGCACAATGGCGCCTCTGTTGTGGCGGCTTCCCAGCATGGGCATTGAATTATCGACTACCGGCGAAGCATTGCGCAATTATGCCAACCGCTTATTCAGAAGACCGGCATTTATTGCAAGTTTAAGCAGCGCCGAAAAAGAAATGGGTGAATTACCTAGATGACCCCGATAAAGCCTTATTTGATTCGTTCGATATACGAATGGGTCTTGGATAATGATCTAACGCCTCACATGCTGGTTGACTCCGAAAAAGAAGGAACCGTTTTACCCAGAAATTATGTGGAAGATGGCAAAATTGTACTGAATATTAGGCCGGAAGCAATACACGGACTTACACTGGGTAATGAAACTGTAGAATTTAACGCCCGGTTCAGCGGAAAACCGATGCATATCATCGTCCCCATCAAAGCGGTTCTCGCAATTTATGCAAAAGAAAACGGCAAAGGGATGATTTTTGATCAGGAAGAATACGACGAAACCGACCCACTGCCCACTCCACCCGGCAAATCCCCAAACAGACCCAAACTGAGAGTTGTCAAATAATCTGATTTCTGATCCTCAAGCCTGCTTGTCTAAAAGTCAGGATTGAGTGTAACAATATGACCCTACTTCGACTTGACATGCTGGTCACTGTATTTTTTTGACAAGGTTTAGTTGAAAGAAATATCGAATACCGCCTGCAGGTGTTGTCTTTGGTTATCCGACCCATCAGAAATCATCATCACTATACAAAGAATCCTCGATTTGATCGCCTCAGCTTCTTGAAAATTGATGTCCTGTTAACAGCGGCAGCTTTTAGACTTTGTACACAAAAATCCGCTAAGTGATTAACCTTATTAAACTTATCGAGTTACTCACAAATACTGGGGATAACTCTATGCATATCTTGCCGACACTCAGGCTGACGCCGTATACTTTTTACCGTTTCTTTAAATTGTCTACTTTTTATACAAAATGGTTATTTACCTATATCTCAATTCCTAGGGTATCTTTTTATAGTAAATGTACGCAAAAAGCTTTAAACAGCCAGGTCATTCTTTATTACTGATAATGTGAGTAAAAGAATAAATCTGAGCGGGAAATCAAGTGAAGCATTTCACTTAACTTAAACCGGCCTTGAGTTACAGAGAAATTTAATTTAACTCCGCCAACTGCTCTATATTCCTCTAAAATCTTTGAGCGATAGACGGCGTTCGCCTAAATTTGGTAAACTTAAGCCTAATTTTTTTGCCCTGAGGGAATTGTTGAATTTTTTACAATTACCGCATTGCATGGACGCAAAGCTAAAATCAATAGTTCAATGCCATTGGTTTTATAAATCTACAGTAAACCTCGTTGTCTGTAGATGATTTCCGAAAAAACCCGCTAAGGTTTTTGTCGGCTTTTTCCTTGGCGGCGTTGCTTCCACCTCAATTGAAATTATCAACCAACCGGAGAAACTCTATGCCAATCAAAGTTGCAATTAATGGTTATGGTCGTATTGGGCGCAATATTCTGCGCGCATTGTATGAAGCAGGCCGCACCAGTGAAATCCAAATCGTTGCTATCAACGACCTGGGTGATTCAGCAACAAACGCACATTTAACTCAATTTGACAGCGTGCACGGCAAATTCCCCGGACAAGTCGGCGTTGACGGCGACTACCTGGTAATCAACGGCGATAAAATCAGAGTGTTCTCTGAAAGAGATCCGTCAAAACTGCCTTGGGGAGAATTAGGGGTAGACGTTGTGCACGAATGTACCGGCTTTTTCACCAGCAAAGCCAAAGCTTCTGCACACATCACTGCAGGCGCAAAAAAAGTGATCATCTCTGCTCCCGGCGGCAACGATGTTGATGCAACCATTGTTTTTGGCGTGAATCACCAGGTTTTAAAAGCATCCGATACCGTTATTTCCAATGCATCATGTACCACTAACTGTCTGGCACCTCTGGTTAAACCATTGCATGATGCAATCGGTGTTGAACATGGATTGATGACCACCATTCACTCCTACACCAACGACCAGGTACTAACTGACGTATATCACAGCGATTTACGCCGCGCCCGTTCAGCCACACAATCAATGATCCCAACCAAAACCGGTGCTGCTGCTGCAGTCGGTCTCGTACTGCCTGAATTGGCCGGCAAACTGGATGGCTTTGCGATGCGTGTGCCTACGATCAATGTATCTGTGGTCGATTTGACTTTTCAGGCATCAAAACCGACTACAAAAGACGAAGTGGACAGTGTTTTGAGAGCTGCATCGGAAAAATCTAACGGCATATTGGCCGTAAACGATCTTCCCCTGGTATCTATAGATTTCAACCACAATCCAGCCTCTTCTATCTACGAACCGGCTCTGACTAAAGTTACCGGTGGCAACTTCGTGAAAGTCTTATCGTGGTATGACAATGAATGGGGCTTTTCAAATCGCATGTTAGACACTACGGTTGCACTTTTTAATGCAAAATAATTCAACCCCCTCTATGCTAAGAAGAACCAAAATATTGGCCACACTTGGACCGGCTACGGACAAGCCCGGCGTACTTGAAGAACTCTTCAAAGCCGGACTTGATGTCGTTAGATTAAACTTTTCACACGGCTCTGCTCAAGATCATATTGACAGGGCCAATCAGGTCAGAGCGCTAAGCAACGCAACAGGACGCCGAGTCGGCATATTGGCAGATTTGCAAGGCCCAAAAATCCGCATTGCACGATTTAGGAACACCAAGGTTTTGCTCAAAGAAGGCGAACCCTTTGCACTTGATATGAACCTGGGCATCAACGATGGCGATGAAACCCAAGTAGGCATCACTTACAAACCCCTGGCAAAAGAAGTCAAACCAGGAAGCCGTTTATTACTTGATGATGGAAGAATCGTGCTTGATGTTGTCAAAACCGATGGCTCGCGCGTGGATTGCGAAGTAGTTGTCGGCGGTGACTTATCCAACAACAAAGGCATCAATTTGTTGGGTGGTGGTCTATCTGCCGCAGCCTTAACCGAAAAGGACAAAGAAGACATTAAAACCATTGGCAAAATCGGTTGCGATTTTGTCGCCGTGTCTTTTCCTCGTTGCGCAGCTGATCTTCATGAGGCACGAGAACTGTTATTGGCAGAAGGCTGCCATGCCGGTATCGTCGCAAAAGTAGAACGTGCTGAAGCGTTGGAAGTGATTGATGAAATCATTCTTGCCTCGGACGTGATCATGGTTGCTCGGGGAGATTTGGGCGTGGAAATTGGGGATGCCAACCTGCCCGCCGTACAAAAACACCTGATTAAACGGACGCGGGAACTGAATCGTGTTGCCATCACGGCAACGCAGATGATGGAGTCCATGATAGAAAATCCTATCCCAACCCGGGCTGAAGTATTCGATGTCGCCAATGCGATTGTTGATGGTACGGACGCCATCATGTTGTCAGCGGAAACCGCATCGGGCAAATACCCGGTCAAAGCGGTTGAAGCGATGGTGCGGATTTGTATGGAAACGGAAAAGCAGCCTAGTGTGAGGGTTTCGGATCATCGTCTGGATGTTCAATTCGACCGCGTCGACGAAGCCATTGCCATGTCTGCCATGTACATGGCTAATCACACGACCATCAACGGCATTGCCACACTGACTGAATCCGGCTCCACGCCCTTGTGGATGTCCAGAATCAGCTCAGGCATTCCTATCTTTGCGTTCAGCAGCCAAGAGGAAACGCTGGGAAAAGTGACCTTGTACCGAGGAGTGTTTCCGTTTTACTTCAAAAATGACCAACTGGATCATGCAGAGGTCAACCGGTCCATCGTTAATCGCCTCCGTAAACGCGGACAGGCCAAAAATGGTGATAAATTCATTATCACTAAAGGCGACCTGACCGGTATCGAGGGCGGCACCAACGCACTAAAAGTCATAACAGTCGGCGAAGGTTTAACACCTTAAACCGTTATCTTTTACGCGGCCGGTTTCAAAACTACCGGTCGCGTATCTTTAATTTGACCTAAAAAATCACTGAGCCTTTAGATCTGAATTAAGCAGTTCGTCATATTAGCAAGCTACAATCCCATAGTAAAAATCCAGTTTGTATGCCCAAATTCTATAGTTAAGAGTACGTTCAGCCTGGAAATACGGCATGTTGAGCGCTCACCCGCGAAGAAAAGCTTTTTTTCCAGGCTTATCCAACATAACCGGGTAGCAGAGAAATAATCATTTTTAGAAAAAAGTGCGGATTAATTCACAGTTTGACACGAAGTTTATCCTTACCTTTATTCCCTGGCCGTCATTTAATTCAGTGTTGACAGATAGATGAAAAAATCCGCTCATGGAGAGTTTCTCAAACCATCACCACGCTGCCTTCAAAAGGCGCTGGGCGATTGGATCCTCTTTAATGCCCGGAAACAAAATAAGCCTGACTGTGCATTGGTTGCCACAGGATAACATATCGCTTATAACATTTTATTAACTCACAACATGTCAGGGAAACTATATGATTCACCGGTATATCAACAATATCTTGTAAAAAAATGAGTATCCTGCTAGAGCACAAAGTAACTTGACGTAATAAATTTAATTCCTGGTATCACCCTATGACAAGCTTAGACAAAGGATTGATAAGACAATTTGACACCCAATTAAAGGCATTGTACCGCCTTTCTGATATGGTCATTATTTCTGCGGTATTAGGTGGGATTGTTGAATATTACTACCTGGAATGGGATACCAACTATTCTCTGTGGTTATTGCTGTCTACATTGGGCTTTGCATTTTTCGCTGAATTATTAAGAGTCTACGATCGATTTAGAGGCAATAACTTCTCCAGCACAGGACGCAGCCTTGCCTTATCATGGATTGGCGTTATTTTTGTGATTTCTATGGCGCGATTCTATTACCCTGTCATCAATGAAGATCAGGAATTTTACTTCATGGTTTGGGTTAATCTTGCCCCGTTGTCCTTATTTATCTGGCATTTTGCCATTTTTACCGGACTCACGTTGATCAGATCTTTAGGCAGAAACTCAAGGACCGTAGCCATTATAGGTTCCACCCGCTTAGGCCATGAAATTGCCCAAATCTTAACGACTGAAAGTTGGCTTGGACTTAATCTCACCGGAATATTCGACGACAGAAGAATTAAACAAAAACAGCGAATACTGGCAGAAAGCGAAGATCTGGCCGGCAATATTAACGATGTTGTCATCAGAGCAAAGCAAGGCGAAATTGACATCGTCTACATTACCCTGGAATTAAAAGCACAAGACCGGATTAAGTTTATCCTGGGTGAACTGGCTGATACTACCGTTTCCGTTTACTTTGTACCCGATCTATTTGTGTTTGATTTATTGCGTTCCCGCTGGAGCCATCTAGAGGGCATTCCTATCGTCAGTATTTACGACACGCCTTTTTATGGGATAGATGGCGCGGTTAAACGCATGTTCGACATCATCGCTGCATCCATCATTCTGATCATCATTGCAATTCCCATGCTGATAATCGCCATCAGCATTAAATTGACCAGCCCTGGCCCCATCATATTCAAACAGCGGCGGTACGGCTTTAAAGGTGAAGAAATACTGGTTTGGAAATTCCGTTCCATGACTACCTGCGATAACGGTGACAACGTCAAACAAGCCACACAAAATGATGCCCGCATCACCAAACTGGGTGCATTCTTAAGACGCACGTCATTAGATGAGTTACCCCAGTTTATCAATGTATTGCAAGGCCACATGTCGATCATCGGCCCCAGACCTCACGCCGTTGCTCACAACGAACTGTACCGAACCAAGATTAAAGGCTACATGCTGAGACACAAAGTAAAACCGGGTATTACCGGTCTTGCGCAAATAAAGGGCTTTCGGGGCGAAACAGACACCCTGGAAAAAATGGATGGGCGTATCAGATACGACCTTGAATACATCAGCAAATGGTCGCTCTGGCTAGATATCAAGATATTCTTTTTAACCGTGTTTAAAGGATTTATAAGCAGCAAAGCTTATTAACATTAGGCATGTGCTGCAGATCGTCTTTGCTTGCTAACCCAGTCGCTGCATAAATGCTTTGCAATGCATTAGCAATGCTCCCTTCATTTAAAAGGATCTATTGTTCTGATCCACAATCAGGTGCAGCCATAACAAGGACACTAAATATCCGGTTATGATCCCCCCGCTATCAATCAAAATATCACCCAACTGAGCGGTGCGTCCGTCCATAAACAGTTGCAAAACTTCGCTAATGAAAGCAAACAATACCAAATAAGCGAGCAGACATGCGGTAGATTTTTTATAAGGCCGACCACCGACAACAGCAATTGACAGCAAGGTAAACAGCACAAAATGCCCTGCTTTATGCAGGTCCAAATCCGGCAAATGCGGATTCAAGTTAAATGATTGAGTATTGTTAAATTGAGAGGGAACATAGGATGCAGATGCCACAGTATCGGATGCTAGGATTGCCGCGCCCATTGACTCCTTCATACTCTCCGGCATAAGAACTCCCAAAATAACCCCTGTTGCCAGTATGAGAACAAAACCCTGTTTCAAGCTACTGAATCCGGACTTAAAAAAGGGAACGGATACCCAGAGCAAGATCACCACCCAGATCAGCAATAGTGCTAGCCGATAGTCCCTGAATGCGGTTTTAAGCGTCACAGGACGCAAACTGATCGACTTTATCCATAAGCTTCCCGTACTCTTGATAAGCTGCGCAGCCACCATCATTTTTGACACATCACCAGGGATCGCAAAAACCTTTTCGTACCGCATCCAATCCCTGCTTCCTTGTTGACGAACAAGCACATGAGGAAGACTGTACATGGCATCACCCTCAGCATTAAAGGAAACCAAAACGACTCGAGCTGTTTTCCAGCTCATGTCGCCATTGATAATATTTTCTGTTTTGATTTCGCAGTCCAACTTTACTAAACGGGTCTGAATGCTTGGACGGATAATCTGGGACATGTACGCGGACTCGACCGGAACGGTTGATTCCAATTTTGCACTCACTTCGTTTTGCAAAGTCAAAGCACTGACATTACCGGTGTGTTGCCAATGAGCCAGGCCATTACTGAAATCAGCATTTTCAATGAGTTCAGGCCCAACTAACTGGTATCTTTCGTAAAAATTAAAAAACACTATCGAACAACAACTTATCAAAATAAGCGTTAAGTTTTTAAAGAGAGCGGAATTAAAGCAGGACATGGTTAATAAGAAACGAGAGGGAGATGCGCTTTCACAAGAAGTGTAAGCCAATTTAAAACAACTGAGAAATATAAAAAGCGAACATCAGACAGAAAAAAGCAGACCTATTAACAGTATTTACTGCTAACACCGAGCAGGGAATCCATACACCGGTTTTAAGAGTTGGCAAAACCGAGCTTTCCTATGCATCATTAAGGGGAATTGAAAACTGCAAGACCAATTAGGACATCTAATTTACGCTGAATCCAACATGGGAATACAGCGAATTATACACAGCAAACTACTGAATAACCCTAACCACTTGCAGAATAAAACCCCGCGTTGATTTCCCGCTTAAAAAACTATTCGGCAGAGAGGAAAACACAGATCGGCTAATCTCTCTCATTAATGCCAGAGTATCGGCGAGAACAAATTCATCGAAGTCGAACTGAAAAAACCTACAACCCAGACGATTATCAAGCCAGCAAAATAAGCATAACAGAGTAGTTTAATTTGAATATTAAAGGGGATTAGATTGGCTATATTTGCGTTAAAAGTGTGCGTCTCCCCGGCACTGATTGCCAGGGTCCGGAAGCCATGGATGGCTTTGGACTTTCACATCCTTGCGATCTAGATTCCAGCAATCCATCCCGGAATGACAGCGTTGAAAAGCTTCCATCCCAGATGGATTTAAATCCGGAATTGAGGCAGCAGAGAAAAATCTGTCCGGAGCAACTGCCAAACATTTGCCGCAATTGGCTTTATTGTTGTCTCATACTTATTCAGACCAAGGCTATGATAACCGCTTTCAACCGCCTTACAATGTGAGCTCGGCAAATTTACAAGTCAATATTTCTTTAAATGAAGGCGGCCGAGTGTGGATGCCACCGTCAAAGAAACGGTTGCCCGATTGATGATTGCCAAACAGGAGAATGAAAGAATCCGCCGCAAAATTGAGTTTGAAACCAGAACATCGTTTTTAAATGTTATCGCCAGTCATTCTAAATTGGGCGCGGCAACCATTATCGATGTGCCGGATTCACATCGCCGAGCCTCACAGGGCTCAGATGGATCACCTTAAAGCCCGCAACGACTATATTCGCAACCTCATCGCCTTGAAAATCTGGTCCGGCTGACTTTCCATCGACAAGATTGAAGAGATCGATATCTGGTTTACTCGCTTCAGTTCGGATTAAGCCCTGTATATTCAATGAGATTGACGGGCCATCGAGTCGCTCAAGTGTTGAACGATTTTTTCTAGCGCACCTTGATTCCGGCCAACAAAACTTAAACCTTCATTAATCAGTTGGCGCCTCAGGGGCTCATCGTTTTTAAGTTTTATAAAGTTATCAATGATGGCCTGAGCATCTTGACATTGTATAGCGGCTCCCGCTTCCAGCACCTTTTGCTCGATTTCCCTGAAATTAGCCATAAAAGGACCAAACATAACCGGCACACCCAAAGCAGCCGGTTCCAAAATATTATGACCTCCCACAGGCGCCATGCTGCCACCCACAAAAGCCAGGTCTGAAGCCGCATAAAATGGTTTCAATTCACCCATCCGGTCAACCAGAAAAACATCGGTGCAGCTGGTACAAACCGAACCGGATGATCTCGTTACACTTTTTAAATCATGCAGTTCAATCAACTTTTGAACTTCACTGAAGCGCTGCGGATGCCTTGGCACTAATATCAGCAACAATTCGGGATAATCGGGCTTCAACTGCTGGTATAAGCTTAAAAACAGGTCTTCTTCCGGTTTATGGGTACTGGCGATAATCCAGACAAACCGAGAACCCAATACCGTTGACCTGATCTGCCGCCCTTCTTCCCGCAAACCCTGCGCTATTTCCATATCAAACTTAATATTGCCGGTATTTTCAATCTGACTTTCCAGTGCGCCTATGGCCTTAAACCGCTCAGCATCCTGCCGGGACTGAGTCAGAATACGGGTAATTGTTTGTAAAGTGGGACCGATAATCCAGGGTATTTTTTGATAACGGACTGCGGATTTTTCTGAAAGTCGGGCATTAACCACATAGAGAGGCACATCGGCTTCGGCACAGGCAGCGAAGAGATTGGGCCACAACTCCGTTTCCATAATGACGGCCAGACGTGGCTTAAAATGAGCAAAGAATCGCTGAATGGCAAACGGAATATCATAAGGCAGATAAACATGTTCGACCGTATCGCCCAGCGCGGCAACCACCCGGGCAGAACCGGTAGGTGTCATTGTTGTGATTAACAGCGGTTGAGAAGGGTAAAGCTGCTGGATACGTTTTACCAGCGAAAACAAGGCTTCGGCCTCTCCTACCGAAACCGCATGAAACCAGACAACGGAATTGGAATCTTTATTGCTGTACCAGCCCAATCGCTCGCCTAAACGCCTGCGGTATTCCGGGGCTTTGATACTTCGCCAAAGCAGACGCAAGAGTACAAAGGGCAGCAATAGATAAAAGGCAGCAGAATAAATTGTTCGCATCAACACACTTCCAAAATAGTCAGCGTAAGCTTAACCTTTCTCAAGAGCCGATACCAAATGATAATTTAACAAGCAGAGCTGCGATAAATAAGATGTTGAACAGCGTGGGGATAGCGTTTGAACCGGCTTGTTAGAGCATAACCCAACTGATCTGGACGAACATGTTGGGTTACTCTTAACCTGCCAAAAAAAAGAGTACTTTGGTAAAAATTACTCAGCGACTACATTAACGGATACGGTTGCAACCACATCAGAGTGTAAATCGATATCAATTTTGTACTGACCCAAATGACGTATAACGCCCTGTGGTAAACGCACTTCATGCTTTTCAACTTTTGCACCGGCACTGGTGAGTGCTTCAGCAATGTTTTGTGTTCCGATAGAACCGAACAATTTACCTTCATCTCCGGCTTTATGGGCAATAGAGACTTCCAGACTGTTAAGCTGCTCGGCTCTTGCTTGCGCCGCTTTAATCCGCTCAGCAGCCGCTTTTTCTAAATCGGCGCGGCGTGCTTCAAACTCGGCGATTTTTTTCGCTGTCGCAGGAACAGCTTTACCTGTCGGCACAAGATAATTACGTCCGTAACCGGATTTAATGGTTACTTTATCGCCCAGATTACCCAGGTTGGCCACTTTCTCAAGAAGAATGACTTCCATCTTTAAATACCTCTGAATTCGGATAGACCGAAAATATAACGCCCTATTTGGGCTCGATTACTAAAAATTTATTACGTAAATTCAACCATGTATCCAGCAAACCCAAAACGGCTACCGGCAACATAACATGGGGGATAAGCAGTAAAGTGACGTACATCATGGGCACTAAAAAGTGACTTATTTTTGTTCTTGCCAGCAAGTTATGCAGCACCGCAGAACCAATAAAGGTATACAGAACAAAAAACAAAATAGACACATTCCAGGCGGCTTCAGATAAAACTCCGCTGGTCCACCATGCAGCCAACACGATTAAAACTGAACCAATGGCCAATCGCGGATGCGTTCTTAACGCCAAAAATTCCTGACGAAATCCTCCCGGATTATAGAGTGTGGCTTGCCACCAACGACCCAGGAACAATCCAAACAGCATCCCGTAAACCGCACCGGCGGCAATGATGCCGGTCATAAACCGGGCAAATGTACTCAACGATTGCTGTACGTTTTCCACGGGAACATCAGGATTCGCATCCATCATTGGTTTGGCTATCTGAACCAAAACCGACTCCCACAATCTGGCCGGGTCTTCCTGAACGCCATAAAATAACAATACAGCGGCAGCGCCCAAAAGCACCGCGATTTCTACCGCCAATGACAGATGCCGGCCTTCTCGAAGAACGATTGAGATAACCCAGATAGGAATCCACAAAACCAGACCATACAACAGTGCAAACTGGTAACCGCCCAGAACGAGGAAGCCCAGCAAAGCTGCGGCAACACTGGAACTTATCAGTACGTATAAACCCTCGTATGCGCCTCGCCTCAAGGTGACTAGCGCTACCGTAGCTGAACTTACAATACTGACCGGAGGCAGGATCAAAGAAATCAGAGCAAGCGTTGATGCAACCATCATGGCCGACATTCGGCCCCGCATGATGAATTCCGCTAAAAATTTCACCTGTTCCCCCGGCTAATTCAGTTATTTATGTGCATCGCAAAAAGGCAACAAAGCGGCAAAGCGAGCGCGTTTTATGGCTGTCGACAATTGTCTTTGCTGTTTTGCGCTGATACCGGTAATACGGCTAGGTACAATTTTTCCGGTTTCAGTAATGTATTCTCTCAGTGTATCCAGATCTTTGTAGTCGATTTGGTTTGAGCCATCGACATTGAAATGGCTGCTTTTTTTACGTCTCATGTTACGTGCCATGATAATCCTCTGGTTTATTGACTGGTAATCGATTATTCGGGAGTTTCTTCGCTGAATTCTTCTGGCTCATCAACAACGACGTCAAGATCAACCTCTTCGTCTTCATCAATATCGTCAGCTATTTTGGCCTTAGGTGCAGGCGCCTTGTTTTCGTCATTGCCCGATGTAGCGATAATTGAAGGCTCTGTGACAGGACCCTTTTGCAACAAAGTCATACTCCGCAAAATGGCGTCGTTAAAACGGAATGCGCTTTCCAGTTCTATTAACGTTTCACGATCACACTCAACGTTCATCAGAACATAATGTGCTTTATGGACTTTGCTGATGGGATACGCCAAATGTCTGCGTCCCCAGTCTTCCAGTCTATGGATGGCTCCAGATGCGCCTTCAATAGTCGCTTTATAGCGATCTACCATTGCTGATACCTGAGAACTTTGATCAGGGTGTATTAATAAGACAATTTCATAATGTCGCATGATTGCTCCTTACGGGTTATTAGCTTTCCATCTTTGTCTTTGAAGACGGTAAAGCAAGGATCAGGGTATGGAACCCCAAAAAACTCTGCATTATAGGTTTATACCTTGTTTTTGCAAAACAATTTATTCAAACCGGATTAAATAATCCAGCAATTACCCGTTTGATGATAAATAAAAGGGGGACGTAAGCTTGTTACGGGGATATCGGCGCAGAGATGCTGCCGTCAAGCCCCCAGGAATGGGTCTAAGGCGTTCCTCGCAAAGCTTACACCAAACCTCAAAGCCACATTAAAAGCTCAAACTGGAAATTGCTGAAATAATCCGCTTCGTTACGTCTTTATGCCGATTCCTTTTTTCAACAAATACAAGCTGAACAATGACAATATGACTATAAAACAGCCGGTAATGAAGAATGCGAATTTGATATCGACATCGGTAACGCCAATCAATCCGTAGCGAAATGCGTTGATCATGTACAGAATAGGATTAACCAATGAAATCTTTTGCCAGAACTCAGGCAGCATTGATACCGAGTAAAACACACCCCCCAGATAACTTAACGGGGTCAAAACAAAGCTGGGAATGATGGCGATATCATCAAAACTGTCAGCAAAAACGGCATTGATAAAACCGGCCAACGAAAACAAGGTCGCTGTTAAAATAAAAACAACGACGGAAATCCAAAAATGCGCGATAGAGATGTCCGCAAACATTAAAGAGATAACGGTAACCACTCCACCGACCATGATGCCGCGCACCACGCCCCCAGAAACATAACCGGCCAGAATCACCCAATTAGGTACCGGCGAAACCAGCAACTCTTCGATATTCCGTTGAAACTTTGTCGAATAAAATGAAGATACGACATTGGCATAGGCATGACTGATCACCGACATCAAAATGACGCCGGGAACGATGTAATCGATATAACCCACCCCGCCAATGGGGCCGATACGATCACCGATCAACTTGCCGAAAATTAAAAAATAGAGCGATGTCGTTATCGCCGGCGGCAAAATTGTCTGCGGCCAGATCCGGGTGAATCTTCTTACTTCTTTGGTAACGATGGTCCAAAATGCGATTGAATTATTCATAAGCCCTGCTCCGCTGTCGATGAACCGACCAGGTCCATAAACATTTGCTCCAGGCGGTTGGATTTATTCTTGAGACTGACAACCTTAATACTGTCGGCAGTTAACATTTCAAACAGCTTGTTAAGGCCCTGCTCCTTGGGCACGCCCACACTTAACGAGCGCTCGGATATCATGTCAATCTGATACCCCTGGCAATGCGGGGCAACCTTAACTGGCTCAGCCAAGTCCAGAACAAAATGATCAATATTCAGACGATTCAACAATGAAGCCATATCCGAATGCTCAACAATCTGGCCGTTGTTAATGATGGCGATATTCCGGCAAAGACTCTCGGCCTCTTCCAGATAGTGCGTGGTCAAAATGATCGTGGTACCTTGCTTGTTGACCTCTTCCATCAATTCCCACATGGAACGGCGAATTTCGATATCCACTCCAGCGGTCGGTTCATCTAGAATGAGCAGCTTGGGTGAATGCACCATCGCTCTTGCGATCATCACTCGCCGCTTCATTCCCCCTGACAAGCGTCGGGAGATCGTATCACGCTGAGTCCACAAATCCATTTGTTTCAGGCAGCGTTCGGTCCTTTTTTTGGCTTCTTTCTGACCTATCCCGTAATACCCGGCCTGTATTTGCACGATATGCTTGACGGTTTCGAATTGATTAAAATTGATTTCCTGAGGCACCAGCCCAATGCACGTTTTTGCACGCTCACGGTCTTTCTGCAAATCGTGCCCGAAAATAGTGACTGACCCGCTGGTAGCATTGACCAAAGAGCTGATTATGCCTATCGTGGTTGATTTTCCGGCACCATTAGGGCCGAGCAAAGCAAAAAAATCACCCGAGTCAACATCCAGATCAATGCCTTTTAAAGCCTCAAATCCATTGTTATATTTTTTTGTTAATTTTCGTATTGATAATGCTTTCATTCAGGAACATTCACTTAACGGATATCTTTAAATGAGTTAAATTAAAGGATGGCCTCAACTAAATTGTCTACCCGTTAATTCAGGGACGGCAAAAAAGGCCTCAAAAAACCCTGTGATATTATCAGAAATTGTTTCGCACCGTAGGCAAAAAATGGAAACCAACGTGACTAAAGAAGTCCCAGAAGTTGTTGCCGCTGTTGATCTTGGCTCCAATAGCTTTCACATGATCGTATGCAGACTGAAGGACGGAAAACTGCATACCCTGGACCGCCTTAAAGAAATGGTCAGACTGGCCTCGGGCCTGGATAAAAAAAATCATCTTGATTTGGCAACACAGCGAAGAGCACTGGATTGTCTGGAACGTTTTGGTCAACGCATTCAGAATTTCCCGCCGGGCAGTGTCAGTATTGTGGGAACCAACACCTTGCGAACGGCGACTAATGCCCAACAATTTATTGCAAAAGCCGAGCGAGCTTTGGGTCATCCTATTCACATCATTTCCGGGATTGAAGAAGCCCGCTTGATTTATCAGGGCGTTGCCCACAGTTTGAGCAGCAGTGCCAATAAACGCTTTGTAATGGACATTGGCGGGGGCAGTACTGAATACATCATTGGTACAAATGACACCCCGCTGACTAAAGAAAGTCTAAACATGGGCTGCGTTTCAGTAAGCAATCTTTTTTTTAAGGATGGCAAATTATCGGCGAAAGCATTCAGGCAAGCCACGCTGTTTGCCGAACAAAAACTCGAACCTCATAAAAAGAAATTCAGCTGTAACAATTGGGATGAAGCCATTGGCGCATCAGGCAGCTTAAGATCCATACAGGGCGTTCTGGAATCAACAGGATGGAGCCATAATGCGATAACACGGGATGGCTTGGAAAAATTGGCTAATCATCTCACTCAATGCCCCCATATCAGTATACTTAATCTGCCTGACCTGGATTCAGAGCGACTTCCGATTTTCCCGGGAGGCCTTGCGATTATTTACGCAACCTTTAAAACTCTGGGCATTGAACACATGACCATCTCCGACGGCGCTCTGCGAGAAGGCCTGATCCACGATCTTTTAGGCCGCATCTATAATCAGGATATCCGATCTGAAACGGTGCAATTGTTAAGCGAGCGCTTCCATACCGACAAGGCTCACTCAGCCAGAATCAAGGAAACATTGTATTTTATGCTTCAGCAACTGGATTCGTTCAGCCCCGAGGATCAAATTGAAGACACGTTGAATTATCTGAACTGGGCTGCGGACCTATATGAAATTGGCCATGACATTGCACATAGCCAGTATCACAAACACGGTGCCTATATTGTTGAAAATGCGGACTTAGCCGGCTTTTCAAGGCACGACCAATTTATCCTGTCACTACTGATCAAATTTCACCGGCGAAAGATTTCACTTAAAAACTTCAACAAGTTACAAGATCCCTGGAAAGCCACTGCTCCTCGCATGACAATTCTACTTCGCTTGGCCGTTTTGCTGCACAGAAGCAGAGAAGATAAACCGTTAACGGAATTTAAAATCAGCTTCACCAAAAACAAAATCAGACTTCAATTTCAGGAAAATTGCCTAAATCAATCGCCTTTGACCTTTGCGGACCTTCAAAAAGAGGCTGAACATCTTAAAGAGGCTGGATTTAAACTGGAATTTGAATAGGTCAGATGCTGTTATTTGTTCGTTTTATCTTTGCACTGCTTGTCGGGCCACCGGTTTTTCTCGCCCTGGCTTTATTTTTTGCAGTAGAACAACAGCCTGCCATAAAAACTGACTGGGAGCCGACCACCGAGGATATTGAACGTGCGAAAGCTATTTTTGAGGGTAATCCGATCCGGGATAATTTAAAAACGATGGATTTGAATGCCAGAGACATCAACATCGCGCTGAACTATTTGCTCAACAACTATCTGCCCAGTTCCTCCAATGTCACGCTGGATGATAATTCCATGCACTTTTCCATCGCTCTCAAGCTGCCTAAAAATTCATTCGGCCACTACCTAAATCTGCAATTCAGCCTGGTCAAACAAAACAGCAACTCACACATCAATAGTGTCAAGGTTGGAAATTTGCAGCTGGACGACAATGTAGCCGAGTTTTTGCTGCAAAAAATAATAAAGTACGCTCATCTGAAGCAACATTACATTTTTTTGACCGAACAGATTATTGACCTGGATATAACCGCCGAAAAGCTAACCCTGACTTATCTAACTGACCCCATGTTTGCCGAAAATACGGCAGATTTACTCAATCAGGCTCAAGATAGGCAAGCCATGATTTTTTATCAGCAAAAACTGACAAACATCATCAATCAGCATGATCCCGACTGGCGGCTTTCACTGGCGGAATTGATTCAGCCTCTTTTTGCGATTGCGTATAGACGCTCTTCGCTAAAAACAGCGATCAAGGAAAATCGTATCGTTATTTTTACGATCAACAGTTACGCGAACAAAGATGAAATCCTGCCTTATCTACCGGACAAAGTAACGGCCAAACCCCGCCGCTATTTCCCCGTTTTTCTTTACAAACGAATTGACTTGGCAAAACATTTTATCGCTTCTGCCATGCTCACTTCGACGGGGGGTGGGCACTTAGCCAACATGATAGGTCTCGAAAAAGAACTGAGCGATTCGGTCAGCGGCAGTGGGTTCAGTTTTATTGACATTGCCGGAGACAGGGCGGGAATGCGGTTTGGCAAAATGGCAACCGCTTCTCCCGAGAGCGCGCGCAAGCTTCAGTTAAAAATGGCAGAAATCAAGGACTATACGACTTTTATGCCTAATGTCCTGGACTTACCGGAAGGGCTTGATAATAAACAGTTTAAAAGGCGTTTCGCTAATGTTTACAGTAGCGAGTACCAGAGCATGCTAAAGGAAATAGACTACCGCATTGAACAACTGCCGCTGTATCAGAACGATTAAAATGCACCCTCTGCTGTTGACCTTAAACTAACAGCAGGGGGGCTTTTACATCAGGACTATTATGCGTCCTTTCAATTAATCACCTGCAACCTCAATTCAAAGCGGGCGAGTAGATACATCAAGACAATCAGTGTTTGTTATGCTTCAGCAAAGGCTGGATAACGTTCTGCGAGTTAACCCAACCTTCACCCGACGTATCACCTTCGTTTTGTTGCTCCGCTGAATAGTTACGGATTTTTTTACAAAACACTCATTTAAAAGCGCGGCCTGGAGTTCCCGGCAAAACCGGCATGGCTTGCTTTGGAAACTCACCGGTCAATCCATTCAAAAACACGACGATATCGGCAATATCGTCCTTAGCCAGATCCTGACCCAATTGCAGTTTACCCATCAATTTAACAGCCTCCTCTAATGTCGCAACCGAACCGTTGTGCATGTATGGCGCAGTCAGAGCAATATTGCGTAAAGTCGGTACTTTCCACATGTGCTCGTCTTCGGCATTTTTAGTCACTTCAGCTAGGCCTTTGTCTTTTTTGAAGTGATATTGAGCCTCAAAGTAGCCGTTGCTGTTAACCGGAAACTTTTGGAAGGCTCCCGCGCCATTAAATGCTGGACCACTGTGACAACCCGTGCAGCCTAACTCAACGGCTTTTTTCATGCCGCGCACTTGTTGCTCAGTTAAAGCATCTTTATCGCCATCCACATATTTATCGAAAGGGCTGTTGGGTGTGATCAATGTGCGCTCATAAGCCGCAATCGCTTTGGTTGCATTGTCTTTTGAAATGGAATCCTTGCCAAAAGCTTTTTCAAATGCATCCTGATAGCCTTCGATTGTTTTTAAGCGCTCAACCACATCGTCCCAGCTTTTCATGCCCATTTCGATGGGATTAGTCACTGGACCGGCGGCCTGTTCTTCAAGGCTTGCCGCTCTGCCGTCCCAGAACTGTACCTGATTGAAAGCAGAATTCCATACCGTTGGCGCACTGCGTCCGCCGGTTTGGCCGTTAACACCCATTGAGTTGGGTCGATTATCGTCTCCACCTAACATGGTGTTATGGCAAGACGCACAAGAAACCGTGCCTGTCGAAGACAAACGTGGATCGTGATAAAGCATTTGACCCAACACCACTTTTTCCTGTGTCGTGGGATTATCTGCAGGTGCAGGCGCTGTTTTGGGTAAGGATCCTGCAGCATGAACCGCAGAAACAGATCCAGCCAACGCTAATGCGGTGACCAGAGTTCGCATTTTTAACATACCATCCTCCAATTTTATTATTGTCACTTTCAAATCAATTTATTATGACTGATTGTGCCGTATAGCCCGACCAGTAAATTGATAGTACAAGGAGTTTACCATAATTGTCTTTTTAGTCAGCCGCCAACGATTTTAGATCATAAAAAGGCAAAAAATCGATCGCCTATGACCGGGTTTGCCCATCGCCTGGTTAAGACACCTTAATTACCTGTAAAATCTTGCTTCCTTAATGCCTTGCCCGCTATTATGGCCAGCAGTGAATCTGGAAATCCTCTCTTCTTATCCTTTCGATAATGAAGTTAAATCTTGAACCCTCCTCATCAACCAGAATTCAAACGGACCCAAGCATTTTGAACCAAGAAATTATTTTTATTTCAGACCTCCATATTGCACTGGAAAAACCCGCTATTACCAGACGATTTCTTGATTTTCTTGAAAAAAGAGCGGTTGGCTGCCAATCAATTTATATCCTGGGCGATCTTTTTGACGTATGGATTGGCGATGATGACCACTCTCCTCCTGTTAAAGCCATCAAAAATAAATTGCGCGCGTTAACCCAGTCCGGCGTCGCAATTTATTTACAACATGGCAACCGTGACTTTCTGTTGGGCAACAGATTTTGCAGTGAAACGGGCGTGAACTTGTTACCTGATTACAGCGTCATCGACCTGAAAGGCACTCCTACCTTGCTAATGCATGGCGATCTGCTCTGCTCTGACGATGAAGCGTACCAGCAATTCCGCATTAAATCCCATACCCGCGAATGGCAACAAAACGTTTTATCCAAACCGTTGTTGATCCGGCTTTTAGCGGCACGTTGGTATCGCATCAGAAGTTTTTTTCACAAACGCAAAAAGCCACAGGAAATTATGGATGTGAACCAGACGACCGTCGTCGACACCATGCGTCATCACAAGGTTTTTCGGCTGATTCATGGACATACTCATCGACCGGCTATTCATGATCTTCAGATTGACGGACAATCGGCTCAACGGTTCGTATTGGCTGATTGGAAAAAAGACTATGCGGATGTTTTGGTATGGCGCGAAGGCGAGTTCGCAATTGAACGGCTTTAAAGGGAATCTATCTGCCCGCCATTGAAGGCCAAACATTAACGGAATTTTTCAGCCTTTGTTCCTGTTCAGACATGACTTGGACAATAAAACCGATTAAGGGCAATCATGCATCCAGGGCTAATTTGGCAGGAATAATGGATAACAATCCTAAAGTAAGAATGGTGAGCAGATATTCAGGAAGTTGCATATAATGGCTTGGTTGATAGAATAGCTTTTATAAATGCGGATAGCGTTTATTTTTCTAACTTTCAGCGTGTATTTAAACCTTATCAGACAGCCGTTTTAAGTTGACTTTTAAGGTAAAATCATTAAATTTACGCATCTGGAGTGACGCTTAAAGGAATTCCTCCTTTTTTTGAGGAAATAATAATGTCGCCCACAACTGCTTTAAAACTAATATTAGTCTTAAAATCACAACCCGTATTTTGTTGTACGACAGAATACCAGGAGGAAATATATGAAGAAGCCTGTTAAAAGCTGGCTAATTGCCTCAACAGTTGCTGCCCTGCTTGCTGGACCAGCTATTGCCAATGCAAACAGCGAAGTTGAAAAACTGACCAAGAACCCAGCAAACTGGGCTACTTGGGGTGGGAACTATCAAGGAACTCGTTACAGCGAACTTAAAGAAATCAACACCTCAAACGTAAAGACTCTGCAACCAGCATGGACTTTTTCAACGGGTGTTCTTCGTGGCCACGAAGGCGGCCCATTAGTAGTCAATGATACTTTATACATCCACACTCCTTTTCCTAACACCGTTTACGCGATTGACCAAAAAACTCAATCCGTTATCTGGGAATATACCCCACAGCAAGACGCTGACGTAACGATTCCTGTTATGTGCTGCGATACTGTAAACCGCGGTTTGGCTTACGGTGGCGGCAAAATATTTCTGCAACAATCCGATACCGTGTTAACAGCATTAGATGCTAAAACCGGAAAACGCATCTGGAGCGTTCAAAACGGCGATCCAAAACTGGGTATGACTAACACTCAAGCGCCTATTGTAGTTAAAGATAAAGTTATAACCGGTATTTCCGGCGGTGAATTTGGCGTTCGTGGCTTCCTGGCCGCTTACAATGTCAACACCGGCGAACTGGAATGGAAAGGTTACAGCATGGGTCCTGATTCAGACACTCTGATCAACCCGACTAAAACCACCACATGGAAAGACGGCAAAGTAGAAGCTGTTGGAAAAGACTCAAGTACCAGTACTTGGGAAGGTGACCAATGGAAAATCGGCGGCGGAACTACTTGGGGCTGGTACAGCTATGATCCAGAATTGAACCTGGTTTATTACGGATCAGGCAACCCATCCACCTGGAACCCAACACAACGGCCTGGCGACAATAAATGGTCAATGTCCTTGTGGGCTCGCGACGCTGATACCGGAGAAGTCAAATGGGTTTACCAGATGACTCCGCATGATGAGTGGGATTTTGACGGTATTAACGAAACACCTTTGGTTGATCAAGAAATCAACGGGAAAATGCGTAAAACCGTTGTTCACTTTGACCGTAACGGTTTTGGCTATACATTGGATCGCGTAACCGGTGAACTGTTAGTTGCTGAAAAATTCGATAAAGCCGTAAACTGGGCATCACATGTCGATATGAAAACAGGACGTCCAGAAGTCGTATCTAAATACAGCACCGAACAAAACGGTGAAGATACCAATACTCAAGGCGTCTGCCCAGCAGCATTGGGAAGCAAAAACCAGCAGCCTGTTTCGTATTCTCCACAAACCGGTTACTTCTATATTTCCGGCAACCATGTTTGTATGGACTACGAACCTTTCGAAGTTGAATACACTGCGGGTCAACCTTATGTGGGTGCTACATTATCCATGTTCCCAGCGGGTGTTGATGCGATTACTGGTAAAGAAGACAAATCAACCAACCTCGGACAGTTCACTGCATGGGATGCGACTACCGGTAAAATTGTATGGTCTAACAAAGAGCAATTCTCCGTATGGTCAGGCTCAGTTGCAACGGCTGGCGGCGTAGTATTTTACGGTACTTTGGAAGGCTATCTGAAAGCAGTTGATGCCAAAACAGGAAAAGAATTGTATAAATTCAAAACACCTTCCGGCATTATCGGTAACGTTAATACTTGGGAATACAACGGCAAACAATATGTTGGCGTATTATCAGGCGTTGGCGGATGGGCAGGTATAGGTATCGCTGCAGGCCTGGATTCAGGCGAAGAATCTTCAAATTCTGAAGGTTTAGGTGCAGTAGGTGCTTACAGAAGCTTGAGCTCTTTCACCAAGTTAGGTGGTACGCTCACAGTTTTTGCTTTACCTAACTAAATCTATTAGGTAGATATCTGTGATAAAACCCCGGCCGTGATAAATCGGCCGGGGTTTTTTTTTATCCGGAAAAACAGTTGACGGGCTTACAGACATTCAATCTAAAACCCTTTAAAAATGCCTCACTCGCGCCTATCTATCCGGTTAAGCGTGCACTAGTGTATTGACTTAAGCTGGGCGTACAAAATTTTTTTATGTTCAGCTGTATTTCCAGATAAAGATGAACTAACCCTTCATCACTTATTCAAATGAATTACGATATGGAGTTTACCGATTATTAAATTAACTACTCGCTCGGTTGGAATAGAGTGTATAGGTGCTTGATTGAAAAGGCTTCTGCAACAGGACTGGTTTCATGCGTCCGGTGAAATCAAGCACTTACACCCAATCAAATGGGAGGAAGGGTGAGCCAGATCCACATTAAATTTTCTTCTTGTAGAGGCGCTTTAAATTGCCCTTGCAGATAAGTTGTTGACCAATACTGAATACATACCAAATCAAGCTTAGGAGTAAAAAGAATGAGAGCCAAAGCTCTAAAAATAATATTAGCCGGCCTTATTTTTAACGGCGTAAGTTATAGCGTTAATGCAGAGGAAAAATTCAAAGTTTGTGCTGACCCGCTACACCCTCCCTACTCAACCGACAAGCTGGATGGCTTTGAGAATAAGATAGCGGCTTTATTTGCCGAAGAATTGGGTCAAACCCTGGAATTCACATGGTTTCCTGACCGCATCGGGTTTATCAGAAACACACTGAATGCAACCATCGGTGACACGGAGGAATTTAAATGCGATGTCATCATGGGGGTTCCGGCAAGAAGCGACAGGACGTTGAATACCGTACCTTATTACCATACGACTTACTTACTGTTGATATCCAAAAACAGAGGCTGGGATGACATAACCAGCCTGGATCAATTAACAAATCTTCCACTGGAACGGCAACAGAGCTTACGCATTGCCATGTTTGACAGAGGACCTGGCACAACCTGGCTGCAACAAGCCGGATTGCTGGACGAAGGCATACCCTACCAGACAATGTCAGGGGACAACGAAAACAATATAGCGATGCAAATCGAAAAGGATTTAAAAGCAGGAAAAATTGATATGGCAATCCTCTGGGGACCGATCGCAGGCTATGTGATTTCCCAGAGCCCCGTCAACAGTTATACCGCCATTCCCATGATTTCATCCCCGCAGAATAAATTTGATTTTTCAATAGCGATGGGCGTCCGCTACGGCGATAAGGCCAGAAAAGAACAGTTAAATCAATTAATCCACGCGAAATCCGGCGAAATCAAGAAAATATTGTCCGAATATAATTTTCCTTTATTACAGTTCCCTGTCAATGCGGATGGAAAAGAGGCTGACGATGACTGAGCCAAGTCGTTAAGCTACTCAAGAAAATCAAGAACTGAAGCCTTTCGAAGTATAAGATCTTAGAAAGGCTCAGGAAATGAAAGAGACGATTTAAGGTAACTACACGCCCGCTTTGAATTTAGGGTGTAGATACTTGATTTCAAAGGACGCTTAAATTCGTCCCTGTTGCAGAAGCCTTTTCAATCAACCACCTACACCCACTAAGATGGGAGGGAGCAGATACGGATTTAAGAACGGCCGAATAAATGGATAGCGTGAGCAAGGCGATTCACTTTATCTTGCGATAATTGTCCCCACTCGAAACGCCAGTGCCAATTACCCTCGGTGGTTCCCGGTGTATTCATGCGGTGCTCTGTGCCCAGCTCGAGTATATCCTGCATGGGAATGACAGCTAAATTAGACACGCAAGAAAGCGCAGCCTGAATCAATGTAAAAGGCATCGTTGATGTGGGACTGCCTAGGTACTCATGAATGTAATCTTTTTCCCAATCACTGATTTGTTCATACCAACCCAGCGTGGTGTCATTATCATGTGTTCCTGTATAGACCACCGAGTTTTTTTCCAGATTTCCCGGCAAATAGGGATTGTCATGATTTCCACCGAAGGCGAATTGAAGGATTTTCATTCCGGGCAGACCGAAGTGATCGCGCAACTCTTCAACTTCCTCGGTTATGATCCCCAAATCTTCTGCAACCAGCGCAACAGGTCCAAAAGCATTATAAATCGCTTCCAGTAACTCTTTTCCCGGCGCTTTTACCCAATTACCATTTACGGCGGTAGGCTCATGACTGGGAATCTCCCAAGCCGCTTCCAAACCTCGAAAATGATCAATACGGACAATATCGAACATTTCGATTTGGGTTTGCATGCGCTCAATCCACCATCGAAACCCTGTTTCCTGCAAATAATCCCAATCATAATGAGGATTTCCCCAACGCTGACCGGTTTCAGAAAAATAATCGGGTGGTACGCCGGCAACGACTAACATACATCCTTCGTCATCCAGCTTGAATACTTCGGGATGTACCCACACGTCAGCACTGTCATAAGAAACAAAAATGGGAATATCGCCGAATAACAAAACGCCTCGCTGCGAGGCATAATCTCTTAACGCATTCCACTGGCTAAAGAAAACGAATTGCTCAAATTTTATCGTTTCAATTTTAGAATTCAGCCTTCTTCTGGCACTAATTATGGCTTTTGAGTTCTTATTTTTGTATTCATCAGGCCATTGATTCCAGCATTGTTTATTAAATTCGGTTCTCAGCGCGACAAATAAAGCGAAATCTTCCAGCCAATTCTTTTTTTCCAAACAAAAACGAGCGAACTCTTTCTTCTCATCAGAAGACGCTCTGTCTAAAAAGCCATAATAAGCCTTTGTCACCAAACAGCTTTTTGCAAACTCGAAGGTAACGCTGCATTCGACACAACGATCCGAGGAAGCCAGCCAACCCTTTTTGACCAGCCAGTCCAGATTAATCAAAGCCGGGTTTCCGGCATGCGCAGAAAGACATTGGTAAGGAGAGCCATCCGCATGCGGCATATTAAGCGGCAAGGTCTGCCAGACCGATGCCCCGATGCTGTGTAAAAAATCGACGAAATTGAATGCTTCCTGCCCTAGGTCTCCATTACCATCCCCACCCGGTAAAGAAGTGATATGAAGCAAAACACCCGCTCTTCTTTTATGTAAAATATCAATCACTTGCGTTCCTGGTTATAAGTTTTCCACACCAGGTCTCATAGCGCCTCCCATAGCTGGTTGACCAGAGCCCTGAGCAAAGGATTGGGCAAGATAAGCCGGTGGCTCCTGTCCCATCAGCCGATACAAATTAGTTAAATTCAAGCGATACTGCCTTTCGAAACTGCTGACCGCATCCCCGGGATTATAGTCCCCAAACCACCAAAACCAATCAGAGCCCTCACAAATAGACAGCTGCTGCCGTGCAGCATCCATTTGTTCATGCGTTAAACTATCGGAAGCGATCAAATTGTCATAGCATTTTTTGACATCGCCCAGCATATCCCACCCCCGATTCTTGTCCTTATCACCAATCCACGTAGAAAAAGTGCCGTATACCCAACTTCCCGCCATCATTTTAGGCAAGGGTTTAACAACCGCACCCTGATCAAGACATTCTGAAAAAGTGGTTAACTGAATAAGAGGGTGGCTGCTTAATTTCTGATAAAGGGCCGATAAAAAATAATATCCGTTTTGAGGAAAATACTCCCAGGCATTTTCACCGTCCATGATAATAGAGACAACTTTGCCGTCTGAAGCATCATGTTTGTGAATAAACTCCAAATGCTTGATCAGATCGGCCACCGCATCATCAGCATGCCATTTTGAATATTCAAAACCAATAAGATCGGACAAGCCATCATCTCTAAAAAAGCAGGGTAACCCGATATCCTCAACACAAAAAGGATGATGCGTACTGGTTTCTTCAAGTTGAGAGAGACGCAGACTATTCCTCAGCACATTACCGCCGGATGCGGTCCATTTGAACCCATATTCAGAGAGAATCGAGAGCGTTTCAGCACTTACAGCACCCTCAGAAGGCCAGCATCCTTGAGGTTCAAAGCCAAAAAACCGCCTGAATGTATCAAGGCCGTATTGCAAATGCCATTTTACCCGCTCGGTTCCGCCAGGATAGCTGTCAAGTTCTGGCATGTCCGCATCGGGCATGGCCTGGAGCGCTGATTTAATATCCAGCATCAGCGGCAATATCGGGTGCGCATACGGTGTGACCGATAATTCAATACGCCCTTGTTCCGCCAGCCTTTTGTAACGACCGATGATACTATCCAAATGCTCACCGATAACTTCAGCCAGCTGAATTCTTTCTGCATGAGAAAAGCCTGAACCTTTATCAATCAACTTCTGGATTCGAAAATCGGAAAGCTTGATACTTTCACCCATCCATGCCAGATGATACCAGACCAAAAGATCTTCAAAATAATGGGGGCTCAAATAACTAAGCGCATCGTCATGGTGCCGGACCCAATCCGCTATAACAACGAGATTGAGATACGCAGGATAACGCTCAATTTGCCTGGCTCTATTGGCTTTGACGCAATCATGAATTATTTTCAGACGGCCTTCAGGTTCAGCTGTCACCGAGGTCGCGACTAACGCTGAGAGCAGAGCGTCTTTGACCGGAATATCTTCCCGCAAAAACCCGTTAACCTGCCTCGCGTAGTCCTCGATCTGCTCCAGTAAGATGGGTGCAAAATTGACAACCGCCCTCGCCTCAGGAACCGCTTCAAGATGCGCTGCCATATCACTGTAATCTTTAAGGACATGAAGATAGGTCCACGGCAATTGATATTCGCCAGTCTGCAAATCCCTGTATTCAGGCTGATGCATGTGCCAACAGAGCACCAATTTCAGTTTTTGACTATCTGACATAATGTCTGTTCTGGCCCAACATATCCGGAGTCACCAGTACTACGCCGCCAGGACTGACATGAAATCTTTTTTCATCCTCAGCGCGATCCTCCCCTATGACAGTACCTTGCGGTACCTCACATCCTTTTTCAATGATCGCTTTAGTAATCCGGCAATGCCTGGCGATATTGACTTCAGGCAAGACCACCGTATCCTGCAGCACACTGTAAGAGTTGACGCGGACATTGGAAAACAGCAATGAATGCCTGATTTTGGAACCCGAAATCACACAACCGCCGGAAACCATCGAATCGACTGCTTGACCACGCCTTTTATCGTCGTCAAAAACAAATTTGGCCGGCGGCGTTTGCTCTTGGTAAGTCCAGATAGGCCAGGTCTTGTCATACAGGTTCAAATCGGGCTTAACGCCGATCAGCTCCATATTGGCTGACCAATACGCATCGATAGTTCCTACATCCCGCCAGTAACTTTGCCCACCCTGCATGTTGAGGAATGGGTAGGCATTGATACGGTATTTACTAATGACCGAGGGGATTATGTCTTTGCCGAAGTCGCGTGACGATCCAGGGGTATCGGCATCCTTAATCAATTGTTCGAACAAGAAACGGGCATTAAATACATAAATACCCATGGATGCCAATGCCTTATCTGGCTTACCAGGCATTGAGGGCGGATTCGACGGCTTTTCGACAAACGCTTTGACCCTTCTGTCCTCGTCAATATCCATGACCCCAAACTCAGAGGCTTCGGCCAAGGATACCTCCAGGCAACCTATTGTCAAATCTGCGTTATTGGCTACATGATCAGCAAGCATTGCGCCATAATCCATTTTATAAATGTGATCACCGGCGAGAACCAGCACATATTCAGGATTTCGGGTTCTTAAAATATCGATGTTTTGATAAATCGCATCCGCTGTTCCCTCGTACCAGGATGTTTCAAGCCGTTGTTGAGCGGGCATCAGATCAACATATTCGCCGAATTCGCCTCTTAAAAACCCCCAGCCCTGCTGGATGTGACGAATCAATGAATCCGCCTTGTACTGGGTAAGCACGCCTATCTTGCGTATACCCGAATTCATGCAATTTGATAAGGGAAAATCAATAATTCGGAATTTGCCTCCGAATGGCACGGCCGGCTTCGCTCGCCAATCGGTCATATTTTTTAGACGCGAACCTCGACCGCCCGCTAGAATCAGGGCAATAGTATTTCTGGTAAGATGACTGACAAAACGATCCTGCTGGTGGCTGCTTGTTTCTGACATTGACTTCCCCTTGTGGAATAGAATTACATCTTGTTAGTTATTTGGTAACATTCACAGGAACATTATCCTACTACATTGAGGCGTTTCAAAGTGAAAAAGCAATCCCTCCCAAAGCTTGGAACTGATTTCATCAAAATTATTGAGGCAAAACATCACGATCCCTTCGCTGTCCTGGGTCGCCATTCACACAATGATACTGTCAAAATCACTCTTTACCTGCCCTACGCAGAAACCGTGCGCTTTGCCGAAACCAAAATTCCTATCCCTCGCGTCCCAGGCACTGATTTTTTCGAATACATCGCCAAAAAGAACGAACTGTCCGGTCACTACAAATTAACATGGGTAGACAAAGACGGCGGAAAACATACGAATTACGACCCCTATGATTTTGGGGTACAACTGTCCGATTTTGATAGACACTTGTTTGGAGAAGGCCGCCATTGGCATGTGTACACCAAAATGGGCGCGCATCTCCATACATCGGATGGTATTGAAGGCGTCGTCTTCACCGTCTGGGCGCCAAATGCTCAGCGTGTCAGCGTAATTGGCGACTTCAACCGGTGGGATGGCCGGTGTAATCCAATGAGAAGCCTGGGCAGCAGCGGTATTTGGGAAATTTTTATTCCCGGCTTGAAAGACGGTGCGCTTTATAAGTTTGAAATTCTCAACAGGCATAGCCAGGAACTGCTCGTTAAGACAGATCCTTATGGCCAACAATTCGAATTTCGTCCAAAAACATCTTCAATTGTCGTCAAAGAAAACAGTTACACCTGGAAAGACCAGCAATGGATGGAAAGCAGGCACCAGTTCGACTGGCTGCACGAACCCATGTCCATTTATGAAGTTCATCTGGGATCCTGGCAACGCGACAATTTGGGAAATTTCCTGAATTACCGGGATCTTGCCACCCATTTGGTCGACTACGTCAAAGAGTTGGGTTTTACTCACATCGAATTGCTACCCATAACCGAACACCCGCTGGATGCTTCCTGGGGATACCAGACCATAGGCTATTTTGCACCTACCAGCCGCCATGGGTCGCCAGATGATTTTCGCTTTTTCGTAGATGCCTGCCATCAGAACGGCATCGGCGTCATCCTGGATTGGGTGCCTGCGCATTTTCCCAAAGATAATTTTGCTCTTGCCCGTTTTGACGGCAGCGCACTGTATGAGCATGAAGACCCTCGCAAAGGTGAACACCGCGACTGGGGGACACTCATCTATAACTACGGCCGTAATGAAGTTAAAAACTTCCTGCTAGCCAGCGCCATATTCTGGCTGAATGAGTTTCACCTTGATGGTTTGAGGGTTGATGCGGTGGCTTCGATGCTCTATCTGGATTACTCGCGCGAAGCACATGACTGGATTCCGAACATGTATGGCGGCAATGAAAACCTTGAAGCCATTGATTTCTTCCGGGAACTGAACACCATCACACATGAGCAACATCCCGGCGCAGTGATGATGGCCGAGGAATCGACCGCCTGGCCACAAGTCACGCGTCCAACCTGGGCGGGTGGATTGGGCTTTTCGATGAAATGGAATATGGGTTGGATGCATGACACCCTGGCGTACTTTCAAGAAGACCCTGTCCATAGACGCTTTCACCACGACCAGCTGACATTTGGAATGCTCTATGCCTTCACTGAGAATTTTACGTTGCCTTTCTCGCATGACGAGGTTGTTCACGGTAAGGGCTCGTTGATCAACAAAATGCCTGGCGACGAATGGCAACGCTTTGCCAATTTGAGACTGCTGTATACGTTGATGTTTACCTATCCCGGTAAAAAGCTATTGTTCATGGGCTGTGAATTCGGCCAGGGTTCGGAATGGAACTTCAACCAATGTCTGGACTGGTATGTATTGCAATATCCGCATCATCATGGCATAAAAACATTGGTCAAAGATTTAAATCACCTTTACCGAACTCATCCGGCTCTTTTTAAACACGATTTCGATCATCACGGTTTCGAATGGATTGATTGCCATGACGTCGAACAGTCGGTGATCAGTTACCGCCGAAAAGATGCACATGAGGATTTGATTGTCGTTCTTAACTTTACACCTGTCGTTCGTGAAAACTACCGGATCGGGGTACCAAGTCCAGGGCATTACCATGAAATTTTGAACTCGGATTCTTCCTTTTATGACGGAACCAACATCGGAAACGGCCTGGCTCTTTCCGAACCGATTCCTTGGATGAACCTGCCTTATTCCATTAACTTGACCCTGCCCCCTTTGGCCGGTCTGATATTGAAGCTCTAGCTTGCAGGGAAAAATATCGAAAATAAACCCGTTACCGGCGTTCAGATTACTTATGTTATTGGGTAAAGCTGATCGTTAAGCGTCCCGGATATTGCATCTCTACGAGAAAAAATATCCGGGCGCAGGATTTTGACGCACAGTAAATTAAGACCCTGGCCCTGACATTGTTTGTCCGGATGTTGGGGATAATTATGAAACCAGGCTAGCGACAAAACCACGAAAGTTTGTGTAATTTAAGAGATCTTTTTGATTTATTTGAAAATCATAGTTGGCTTGCTTTAGCAGCTTGTTTTTAATACCCTGCAACGGTATTGGATAAGGATATTGGCATTTTCAATGACCTAAAACACCCTAAAAAACAAAACCGGATTATGAAAAAAATATTGTTTGTCACAAGCGAAGCGCATCCATTGATCAAAACCGGTGGACTGGCTGACGTTTCCGGCAGTCTACCCAAGTCTTTATTAGAATTGGGGCAGGATATTCGCATTATCATGCCCAACTATCAGGCCCTAAACAGACCGGAAAACATTCAGTTCAGATGCACACTTCGGGTCAATAACACGGATGTCAACATCCTCGAAACACGCCTTCCCGGCAGCGCAGTTATTGTCTGGCTGGTGGATTGCCCGGAACTGTTTGATCACCCCGGCAATCCTTATCACGATGAATACGGTAATGCCTGGCCTGATATAGCTGAACGTTTTGCACTCTTTTGCCGCATTGCTGTTGAAATTGCAATGAACCGGGGCTACCTAAACTGGAAACCTGATATCGTCCATTGTAACGACTGGCAAAGCGGTTTGGTACCGGCCTTATTAGCGCTGGAATACAGCCGCCCGGCAACCGTGTTTACTATCCACAATATGGCCTATCAAGGCTTATTTCCCAGTGCGACCTATTCTTATCTGAACTTACCCGGCCAGTTGTGGAATCCAGACGGAATAGAGTTTCACGGCATGCTGTCTTTTCTTAAAGGTGGACTGGTTTACTCAGACCGCATAACGACAGTAAGCCCGACTTATGCAGAGGAAATACAAACAGCGGATTTTGGTTATGGCCTGGAAGGACTGCTGAGTCATCGAAACGATTTTTTATGCGGCATCACTAACGGCATAGATACGGACCAATGGGATCCGGCGATTGACTCATTAATAGCCGAACCCTACAGCATCAAAGACCTGCATAAAAAAGTACTGAACAAAACAGCCCTGCAAACCACTTTGTCGTTGCCTGTTGATAAAAAAATACCTGTTTTTGGACTTATCAGCCGTCTGGTTGAACAAAAAGGGATTGACCTGGTTCTTGACTGTCTGCCTGAAATGATGAAGTTGCCTCTGCAATTTGTATTGTTGGGCAGCGGCAATAAGAGCTACGAACAACGGCTTTACAATTTTGCCGATTTGTATCCTGAAAAAATATCGATCAACATCGGTTATGACGAAGCGCTTTCCCATCAAATCGAAGCCGGGGCAGACATCTTCCTGATGCCATCCCGATTTGAGCCCTGTGGACTCAACCAAATCTACAGCCAGCGTTACGGGACTATCCCTATCGTTCGTAAAACCGGGGGGTTAGCCGACACTGTCGACGACACCTTGCCGGATACGCTTCGCAGCAAAACCGCTACCGGATTTGTATTTAACGATGCAACGCCCGGAGCGTTAATGGAAGCCATCAAACGGGCACTGATTATTTACAGCCTGCCCAAGAGCTGGCGTGAATTACAAGTCAATGGAATGGAAAGAGATTATTCCTGGAAAAAAAGCGCTCAACAGTACCTGAGTTTGTATCATCACCTGTAATCTGTTTTTTCAGACTGCGACTTAATTCAGGAAGTGTTTTTTAGCACTTCCTGAACAATCCCGCCCAAAAGGCCGATTAAATGAGTTTTTTGCCTAGCCAAAAAACGGTGTTTTAATCACTCAACTCAGCAAACACTTAGCCCCTTTTTTTAGACTCATTTCACATATTTGAGCTAAGTGCATACGGCAGTTAAACAATTTCAGTTACCCACAAAAGCTGTGGATAACTTTGTGGATATCATGATGATGACTCCGTCTGACTCCCGTCATTGTTACAGTTTTGTTAAATTGTCCATTTTTTAGACAATCACAATAATTCTATTTATATCAATAACTTGAAATATCAACCAGTATTCCATTACGGCACTGACCCGCACTATCCCACCGTTATTTCACAGCAATTGACAATGTGCATAAAGTCAGGTTTTAAAGATCAAACTAGTTTGCAGCAAGACTTTTTTTAATTCAAAAAACAAGCCACCCAAACAAAATAATACTTGACAAATAAATTCACAAAATAGATTAATGTTTTTGACTTCAACAAACCTCATCTGCTTATGTCCCCCTCTAGAAAAATTGCTCATTTAGATGAGCTGGTCTTCGATAACCGGTTTTTAAGAGAACTTCCTGCTGACCCTGAGCCCCTAAATACCAGAAGACAAGTGTTAAGCGCTTGCTACTCGCGAGTTCAGCCCGTCAAAACGGCAAAGCCCCACTATGTTGCCCATGCCCAAGAAGTGGCGGAATTATTAAATTTATCCGAACAGCTGCCCTTATCGGAAGATTTTACACAGGTATTTTCAGGCAATCGCCTGACCCCGGGCATGGAACCGCATGCAACCTGTTACGGTGGACATCAGTTCGGAAACTGGGCGGGGCAACTAGGCGACGGCCGGGCAATTTATCTGGGCGATGTGATCAATCATCGCGGCGAACGCCTGACGCTGCAGCTTAAAGGCGCCGGTCCCACGCCCTATTCCCGCAATGCAGATGGCCTGGCCGTATTGCGCTCTTCCGTGCGGGAGTTTTTATGCAGTGAAGCGATGCACCACCTGGGCATACCGACAACCCGGGCATTTTCGCTACTGTTAACGGGAGACACGGTAGTCAGAGATATGTTTTATAACGGCAATCCCAAACCCGAACCCGGCGCTGTTGTTTGCCGTGTGGCCCCCTCTTTTACGCGTTTCGGACATTTTCAAATTTTTGCCGCCCGCCGCGAAATTGAACTGTTAAAACAACTGGTTGATTACACCATTCGAACTGACTTTCCCCATCTGGGTGAGCCTGACAGAGACACTTACATCGCCTGGTTTAAAGAAGTCTGTTTAAGCACTGCCGATCTTATTGTTCATTGGCAGCGCGTTGGTTTTGTCCATGGTGTTATGAATACCGACAACATGTCGATATTGGGATTAACCATTGACTATGGCCCTTATGGCTGGATTGATAACTATGACCCAGACTGGACACCCAATACCACCGATTCGGACGAGCGCCGCTACCGATTCGGTAATCAGCCGCAAATTGCCTTTTGGAATTTGGGCCAACTGGGAAATGCCATTTATTCTTTGATTGAAGAAGTCGAACCGCTTCAGGAAGCACTGTCCAGTTACCGGGAACGCTTCGAAACCAGCTGGCAAACTATGGTGGCGCAGAAACTTGGATTGATTGCCTATGAACAGCAAACGGATGATGATCTCTGCCTGGAATTATTTGATCTGCTCAAAGCCATTGAAACAGACATGAGCATTTTCTACCGTAAACTGGCTCTGATCAGCAAAAACCCAAATTCAGAACCGGAAAACGACATCAACACGTTAATGGAAGCTTATTATCTTCCTGAGCAATTGACAGCGGGCTATCGCTCCAGGCTGACCCGCTGGCTTATGAATTACCGCAAACGCCTGCAAAAAGACGATCTGGAAGATGAGCAGCGGCGCATCACTATGAATGCGGTTAATCCCAAGTATGTGCTGCGTAATTATCTGGCCCAGCAGGCCATAGACAAGGCTGGAGAAGGCGATTTCGCGATGATTCATGAGTTACTGGACTTGATGCGCCATCCTTACGATGAACAGCCGGGCAAAGAACACTTTGCCGTAAAACGCCCCGACTGGGCAAGACGCAGACCTGGATGTTCGATGTTATCTTGCAGTTCCTGATCCCAAACAGACTTCCCGGCAGAATCAGTCGAACATTGTGATAGCAGCAAAAAGGGCCGCTATCACAGCTGTAAAGTCGAACCTTCAGAACAGATGGGTGATCGCTTCAACACAGGGTAAACGCATTAAAATAATTAATATATCAATAGGTTATCCGGTTGCTTGGAACGCATAGTCAATTTGGTTTAACTTGTGGTGCCTCTCCCTGGGTCCCGTTAGGCCGCGCCGAGCACTGGTGATTTTGCCGAGAATAGCCCGTTAGGGGAGCGGCAGGGATGCCGCTCGTTTTCGGAGGGCTAGGGATTGCCCTTCCGAAAACCCTCGGCAAAATCGTCAGCGCGCAGGATGCAGCGGCCTACGGGTGTCTTTTCTTTTGGATACTTTTCTTTGGACAAGCAAAGAAAAAGTATCGCGGCTGTCGGTCCGCAAACCGACTCCACATAAGCGTAGCGATAGCGACACAAAGCCTTTTTTAGGTTTCAAATAAACCCAATATTATAGTTAATCCGGAAAAAGGAATATTGTAACTATTTGATTTTATAGAGTGTTTTAATACGTTTTCCCTGCGCTTCAACATCACACTATAAAATCCGGCAGGGGTTTAGGGTTATCCTTGTCCGCCTTTCCATTTTTCTTTTCTGGCTTTCTTCTTGGTCTCTTTTTCCTCTCGTATTGCAACCAACTCAATCAGTTCTACTTCCATCATAGCGGGCGTCTCCAGAGTGAACTTGCCTAACAAACCGGAACGCAATTCGTTGATCAGTATTTTTGCCGCCTTGTCCAACTCAACCACCCCGCCCGACCTCAGGCAACCTCGACGTCTGCCGATTTCATTAAGCAAAGCATGATCAGTCGATGGTAACGGCTCGATTGAGTAGCGTGCTTTTAATGCGTCAGGATAGTGTTTAAGAAAATAATCCGCCGCAAAGAATGCAATTTGATCATGACTGATAGCCGTATCTTTAATAGCGCCCGTCAAAGCCAATCGATACCCGCTGTTTTTATTTTCCACATTAGGCCACAGCACGCCGGGCGTATCCAATAAAACAATGTTATTACCAATATTGATACGCTGTTGCATCCGTGTTATGGCTGGCTCGTCTCCGGTTTTGGCAATGGCTTTACCGGCCAGCATATTGATCAAAGTGGATTTGCCGACATTCGGTATCCCCATAATCATGACCGTTATTAAACGTCCGCTTTCTGCCTTGCCCGCCATCAACTTATTACAAAGCTCAGGAATCTGCCTGGCTTTTTCAGGATGAAGGATGGACAATGCCAGCGTCTTGACACCTTGCTCCTGCTCCAGGTAATGCTGCCATTGCTGGGTTAGCTCGGGGTCTGCCAAATCACTTTTGCTGAACACCTTGATACAGGGTTTATTACCCCGCAATTGCTTGAGCATTGGGTTTTGGCTGCTGAAAGGAATGCGTGCATCAAGAATTTCAATAATGACATCGACTTGCGGCAGAATCTCTTTGATTTCTTTGCCGGCCTTGTGCATATGACCGGGGTACCACTGAATAAGCATAAGATTTGCGCTCTGTTAATGTTGACTATTACACAATAGAATGAAGTCATTCTATCAAGTATCTTGTCTCAACGAACCGATAACAATTTACAACACCATGAAAGAATCAATCATTAATTGCACTTTTTATGCCTATTTATCACGGCTTCGCTGGATCAAGCGCTGGGGATTAAAACGTAATGCCCATGAAGAAAATGTCATGGAGCACAGCTGGGAAGTATCCGTTATTGCCCACACGCTGGCCTTGATAAAAAACCGTTATTTCGAGGGCTGTGTGGATGCTAACGCCATTGCCGCCGCCGCGTTGTATCACGATGTGACTGAAGTCATTACCGGCGATTTACCTACGCCGATCAAATACCATTCAACCGCCATCAACCAGGCTTACAAACAGATTGAAAAACAAGCGGAACTGGAACTCTTGAATTTGTTGCCCGAGCGTTTAAGAGGGGATTTTGAGCAACTGATTCAACACGACAAACTTCCCGAGGAAAACGCACAGATCATCAAAGCGGCCGATAAAATTTCGGCCTACCTTAAATGTCAGGCCGAATTGAAAGCCGGTAACCCGGAATTTGAAATGGCTGCCGCCCAACTGAGCAAACAACTCAATGAATCGACTCAACCCGAGGTGGCATTTTTTATGGCCAGTTTCGTTCCCAGCTGCAGCCTGACACTGGACGGACTAATGAAAACCAATTAAAAATTCTGAGACGCGCCTAGCACAATGAAGGTTCAATCAGGCAAAAATCGCAGAACTGCGATAAGTTTTCAGTCAGGTTAACACCTGTTTAATTAAACGCTTTATGACGGAGATGTGTTATGACTGAAAATGACTGTTTCGAAATTGATTATGAACATTTAGATGATTTGCCGCTTTACAATCATATTGAGTGGCTGAATATAAATCCCAAACTTTTTAAACAAGATCGCAATAAATTGTTAGCCGGGAAAAAAGAAAATGCGGTCAGTAAACATTCTCTTCAAGCTTGTTTACGGTTACACTCGACAAAACCGGCAGGCAGTTAATCGATAAAACAGCGCTTTACCTATGTCCAAAAGAACATTTTTTATTTTTGCTTTGTTATCGTTTCCAGTCCTGCTCGGCGTATCGCTGAGCGGACAAGCCGAAACATTCGCTGATAATCTGAAAGATCAACTTGAAGCATTAAGCCGCAATCATCATATAACCATTAAGAACACTGACCTCATTCAGTCTGCACCCCCTATAAAAGTGACCGGTTCGATTGAAGAACAGCTGAAACACCTTCTCATTGACTATAACTTCGTGCAGCTGTCAAACAGCCAGGGCACTATCGAAAAAATCATCATTATGAGCGTCAAACGCTATGACCATTCGAAGCCGGTGGTGACCGAGACGACCGAAACGAATACCGATGTAAACGTCAAAACAACACGTAATGGCTATCACCATATGGTTCAGACTGAATTATCAGGACCTAATGGTGCTAAAATCAATCTTTCGCTGCTTGTCGATACGGGCGCAACGACCGTCGTGTTACCGGCCTCCTTTAAGGCCAAACTGGGATTTAACGACCATAACCTGGAATCAGGAATCAGTGAAACCGCCAACGGAAGAATTGAAACCCTGCAAGGCACCCTCAAGTCAGTCACCGTTGGAAACGCATCAGCAAAAGACGTTGAGGTGAGTTTTCTATCAGACGATAAATTGCAAAACAGCGGTCTGCTGGGCATGAGCTTTTTAGGGCGTTTTCAGCTGATGTTTGATGACGCCCAAAATCAAATCACGCTGAAATCGTCAACCTCACCGCGGCCTGATTAACAATCGTCCCAACTGTCTTAATCCGTCTGAGGATACTGTCAGTCCTAGTGGTTCACTGATCATTTCAATCTGATAAAGTACATCGGTGGCCGCAATAAAAGTAAGATAACGCAAACCCTCAGCACCCGGCACCTCATTGGCAACAAGCCGTAAAACCGGCGCCAATTTATCCCATGTCGTTAAAAAAAAGGTGCGTACCGGATCTTTCCCATTAACATCATTCGATTGCAAGCCGAGCTGAAAAGCACCTCGCGCTTCCGTCAATATAGCCTGCAAATCAGTACGCAATTGCTGCGATTGAGTGTCGCTGGCGGCCCGTCCAATTGCCTCAGTCAAAAACTGCTCCCACTGCTGCCAGGCAACCTTCCAGGAACGCATCTCATCGTCTGTGAACGCTGCTGCCGGCTCAGAGGGTGCCAACTGTCCTTGAGAAGGCGCATCAAATTCAATTTTGACCAATAGCCCTGATTTCTCGGCTTTAGCTTCACTGAACCTCAACGTGTCCAGCAATCGTTGCATCTGGGCTTTGTTCTGCTCAGTTGTGAGCGCGGCTAATGATGATTCAATTTGTTGACGGGATTCATTTAAATCGATTTTAACCGCAGCTAATCTCGGCTCTGCAAAACGCTTTATAAGGTCCTGCATTCTGTCGATTTTAAGAGCATGTCCTTGTTGATCATAGGCATTGGCTCTGATAACCGGAAATTTCAAGATCGTACCCCCGGCCTCCAGGACCGGTTGCTGAAAAGTTTCCAATCGGCCGTTCCATTCCAAAAGCGTCATGCATTGCCCGCCTAATCCTGTTCCCAAACGGGCATGTACAACGTTCAAAATCCTGACCAATCCCTTTTGACCTTCTATCTTTGGGTCAGATAAATCAAACAGACTGCATCCCTGGTTATCTTTCCAAAGATGTGCCGTCTTGTCCTTTCCGGTATAAAGCTGATTTATCAATAGCTTGCGAACCAACTCATAATCAATGGGCACAGGAACAGTCAGTTGACTTCCCAAACTGGTATTCGAGAATGTGATCAGATACGCAAGCAATAAAAGCAATACTCCATTTTTCATAATGTACCTGCCGCCCCCTTGATCACTTAATGCGGTTGCTTTAATTCTTTAGAAAGCATGATGTAGAGCTTGCTGCTGATAATTTCATTCTTGCTTAAGTTATCTAACGTTTCCAGCTGTAAAGCATCCAGCGTTTTCTTACCGGTAATTGCATTAAAGTGGGTAAGCAACTCATAGTTACTGCTAATCATCTGATCCAGCCTTTCTTTGGTGCTCTTGCCCAATGCTTTGTAGAGTTCAATTGTCCTTTGTAAAGAATCTTTATCGTCAAATACCTCGATCAGACTGGTATTGCTTAATCCCTCTAACCTGGAAACCACGGTTTCCAGTAAATGCAGTTGCGTCCGGTAATAGATATAAAGTTCTTGAGGCTTTAACTCTGAGGAGGATAAAAACAGCATTTTTCGCAAACTGAGAATAAAGGTTTCAATTTTATCAACCGGAAATTTTTCATCTATCGCATTGAGTTGCAAACGACCTTTTTCAACCCGCTCCATCTGAATATCCAGCAAGTTTAAAATTTTCTTGTAGATTTTTTCGTTGATTTCACCGCGACCGTAAATTTCCTTTAATTCGCCTTTTTCGGTACCCAACACATAAACCCGTAACAGGTTTTCAGTCAATTCACTGTCATTCGGAAATTTTTGTTTGTACTCTTTTAGGGCTTGTTCGTGCAGGGTGCGGTAAATGGAATGCATGCCTTTATGCTGTTCTTCACTGATCTGTTGATTTTTGAACAATTTTTCAATGGCAACTAACGCTTCATCATAGATAAGCGCTTTACTCTTGAAATAGCTCACTTCTTCATAATCAGTCAGCGCGTCGATTCCCAATTTATTCATCACTTTGCCGATCGTCGTCGCTTTGACCAGTAGCGTAAAATAAATACTGCCTATCGTGATAGCAGTAATAAATTCTTTAACTGAAAACGTATAGTTCCAGTTGGGCACAGTCACATCATCGGGAATCAGCAAAACCATGATGACCGCCAATGAACCACGCAGACTTCCCCAGGATAAAAGGTGCATCCAGGACAACGGAATCGGCTCTTCTTTCTTGGTCCAGTTCAACAACCCTAACAGAGGATAAATAGATAAGGCCCGGCCAACCATGACGACCAGAATGGAAAGCAAAATGGGCATCAGAGCAACATTTAAATCAATTGACTGCTCTACGAATAACAATCCCATCAAAATAAACACCAGGGAGTTGGTAACAAATCCGAAGTAACTCCAAAACTTTTCCATGTACTCTTCAACGGGCATCGACATTTTAAAGCGGCCGAAATTGCCGATGACCATCGAAGCAACCAATGTGGCAATGATCGATGAAAAACGCACAGGATATCCGGCAATAATAATGTGCTCGGACACTACTTCGGTAAGAATAAAAGTAAAATGCGCGACAAGCAGGGTCAACGTTATTTCCAAATGCTCGTGCCCTTTAACCCACTCAATCAGTTTGGCGAACAAAAACCCCATCGCCAGTCCGAATAAAATACCGCCAAACAGCATCATCGAGAAATTGATCAGCCCGCTGATGATTGAAGTCGATCCGGCGTAGCCGTGGACCAATATTTCAAGCATGACCAAAAATATCGCAAAAGAGGTTCCGTCATTGAATAAACTCTCCCCTTCAAACATCAGTGTCAGCCTCTTGGGTGCGCCGTATTCTTTAAACAATGACAAAACCGCAACAGGGTCAGTTGAGGAAATGATTGCACCAAACAACAGCGTCACAATCATGGGAACCTCAAATCCTATCCACTTGAAAACGTAGTAGCCGCTCACCCCGATAAAAAATGTTGAAACCAGCAAGCCGACAACCGCCAATAAACTTATCGCGCGGATATTATTGAGCATATCGCTGATTTTAATGTTGTAAGCTGATTCAAATATCAGAATAGGCAGAAACACAAAAAACAATAATTCCGGAGTTAACTCAAAGCTGTTGATAAAAGCGAAGGCCTCCAGTTTGCTCAATGGCACCAATAGAGAGCCTACAATGACCAGTAACACCGTGTAGGGAAGCCGCGCTTTCTGCGAAATCATATACACAACTAACGAGATCAGCATCAGGCTGAATAACGACAAGAAAACTTCAAGATTCATTTAGGTTCCTCGAACTATATAGAATTTTGTAACGGTGAGCGCTAAAGCGGCTTAATTGCTGAAACTTATTCCGTTATGTGCAGAATTTATCAATTTATGCGATCTATTCTATAACTTACAACATAGCTTATTAAAATTATTTACGGGTATATTCTGTCACATCAAAGGCGCATTATGCTTACACTCACCGCTTTTTTAGCTCTATATCGGCTGAAATATGGGTAACATCATAATATACGGCTTCTTTTTGATAATACGGAGACAGTTTCCATGACCCAAACATTTGCAACACTTGCCTTCGTCTTCGGTAAACAGCAAAACATAATTGGCGAATACAATGGCGACTTAGCTTGCGCCGACTGCGAAAAAAAAGAATATCATGACAACTTAAAGCCGGATATGACTGACCAAAAAAGAAGGTGCTGTTAACATCAACCCCATCCGCTGAAAATCACGGAAACGGAGCGGTAGCGAAGTGATGATTTTTAGTCCCCGATAGCCGTAGCGCCGGGTGTTTTGCCGGAGTCTGCGCGAGTAGCGCAGGTGAAGGCGTAATACAAGGCATCGCGACACGGCGTAAAGCCATTTGTGGGAGTGCTACGAAGCCTGCATCGAGTTTACGTTGATGTGGCGTAGTGGCACGGACGCAGGGCGAATCGGGGCCGCCGAAGGCAATAATCGCCAGCAAATTTTTCGCTGCTGAAATCGGATGGATCCCATTTCAGCAGCGAAAAATGCTGGCGCCCTTTATCGTTATACCTTTCGCACTTCAAATTTCGTCAGTGCCTAAGGAGGCAAGTGGTGTTCGGCAAAGGCTTTGCCTACATGGATGGTTTTACGGCGTCCTTTGGCGGGCACCCCGGTGCCGAATTTCGATATACGATGGGTATAATCAGACGTTTGATTATCTGATCGGAAAAGATAATCTTTTACTCATAGATCAGGGGAAAACAATTATCGTGCTAACGCCTGCGGGATTTTCCGAATGAGTCATTAACCCGGTAAAAATAAAATCATGCCCGGCAATGCGGCAGAACTTATTATTGTCGGACCTCTTGAAACTGACCTGCTAATTTAATTATGGATACCCTACTGACCTTCATTCAGGCCCACACCGAGTATGCACACTGGATTATCTTCGGCGCTTTACTGCTAGCCGGATTCAACATTCCGGTATCCGAAGATGCAATGCTGTTTATATCGGCCCTACTAGCCAAAAACAGTCCGGAACACCTGCCCCAGTTATTTCTCGGTGTTTACATGGGGGCGTTTATTTCAGACTTGATTTGTTACAGCATCGGCCGTTATTTAGGGCCTAAAATGGCGCATACTAAATTTTTTTCCAACTGGGTGCCTGCTGAGAGAATCAATAAAATTCACGCTTATTACGAAAGATATGGGATTGCGACATTGATTATCGGAAGATTTATACCCTTCGGGGTTAGAAATGGTTTATTCCTTACTGCAGGACTGGGCCAGATGAGTTTCGTTAAATTCTTTTTTTCCGACCTCTTCGCCTGCACACTCTCCAGCGTGACTTTTTTTTATATTTATTATCACTATGGGCATGCCGTCATTGATGCGGTCAAGCAAGCCAACACAGTCCTATTTGTCATCGTGATTTTTGCCGTATTGGCTTTTTACCTGCAATCAAGAAAACGGAAAGAGTAAACGGCACTCATCCGATTTCAGCTTTAATGAAGTTAATTTATGACACTATTCCATGTCGTTTGAATCTGCTTTAGCCACACTGATTGTGCATTCAAACGCTGAAACTCAGCGTTTGAATGTTGCTGTGGGCACTTGCGTCAGGGACGCTTTGGACACGACCGCCATAAGGGTTCGGGCGGCTTGCGGGGGCACAGGAAGTTGTGGCGCTTGTGTCATCAAATATCTATCGGGTGCCGTAAACCCGGCAACCTTGGCAGAATATCAAAAACTTTCCGCCACCGAACGTCAGGAAGGTGTCAGACTCGCCTGCCAAATTCGCGTATTGGGTGATGCTGAATTGTTACTGGAACTTCCGGCCCACGTTTCCAGCTGGAAGAGTATTGCGCCCGAAGACTTGATACCCATCGCGGGTCAATTGCCTGAACTCCAGCACCCTATTTACGGACTGGCGGTCGATCTGGGTACGACACATATTCGTATTTCGCTTTGGAACCGGAAAACAGGCCAGCGCATCGCCAACCGTTCCGGATTTAATCCGCAATCGGTATTCGGTGCAGATGTATTGAACCGCCTGAATGCGGCTTTGCTGAGTGAAATCCGCTCGCATGAATTGGCTCAACTGGCAAGACTGGCCGTGCTCGAGGCCTTACGCGATATTTTGGCTAGAGATATAGGCGAAGTATCGCCTATGCTCAAAGAAATCGGCAGCGTCATTATCGCAGGCAATACAGCCATGCTGGCTTTACTCAGCCTAAACGGGGTGGATCAACTATTGAATCCTGACAATTGGCAACGACCCATCGATTGCCTTCCTCTTGTGCATGACACCTGGCAATCCGAATGGAATCTGCCCAATGCCCAAATCAAACTTGCACCCGCATTGGCTGGCTTTGTCGGCTCCGATTTGTCCGCTGACATCATCGGCACCCGTTTAACTGAAGGTACGGGCGCCAGTCTTCTAGTCGATATAGGAACCAATACCGAACTTGCACTCTGGGATGGGCAAAGGTTATTGGTAACTTCCGTACCAGGCGGCCCGGCCTTTGAGGGTGTCGGCATACGTAACGGCATGAGCGCGGAACAGGGCGCCATTTACCGGGTAGAGCGATTGAACGACAGTCATAGTCTTAAGCTGAGCACCCTTGGCGCATCAACCGCCAGAGGCTATTGCGGTTCAGGCTTGATAGACATGATTGCCATTTTGCTGGAAACAGGCACATTAAAACCTTCAGGCAGATTTTCTCAAAATCCAGGCCTTGATGGCTTTTTAGCCGAGGCTGAGAATCCCAAAACGGCTGTAACGCCGGGCGATGTTGATGCCCTGCAACGCGCCAAAGCAGCTATTGCAACCGCTATGGAAACTTTGTTGACAAATAGCGGATTGACCTGGGAAAGCATAGAACGCTTGTGTGTTTGCGGCACTTTCGGCCGGCATTTGAACATTACGCATGCCCAAGCCATAGGCCTGCTTCCCTTACTGGATAACGACAGAATTGAACTCTATGCCAATGCCACACTGGCAGGATGCGAAATGGCCTTACTAAATAATGACATTCATTTATTCGATCATTATGCCGCATTAACTCAAGTGATAAATTTGTCTTATGTTTCCGGCTATGATGACTTATACATTAACAATCTGAGGCTGCGTCCGATCGAGATACATCCGGGGCTCAACATTTAACCTCCAGCACGAAGTATATAACTGAAGTTTCCCCGTTTTTATAGGATTGTCCAGGCTTGTTAGGGAGCTGCGTTTGCATTAATAGTTGCCGTCGTTCCGGCAGCCAAAGCATAATGACTGTCCGCTTTTGAAATTATTGGGAAACTTCAGGTATATCAGTACTTGATAATATTCATTGCAAGTAAATCACTGTCTTGGTCCTTATGGTTTCAGAAACACCAATAAAGCAGCTCCTTGTTTTTCATTACAAGTTACGATTCCCCGATAATCGTTTGATTGAGTTTTCGATAGAAATTGATCTGGCTGGTGAAATCTTCATTTCCCCGGATCGGGATGACCTGCCGTTTTGGGCTGAATTGGATTATCAGCAATGCGAAAACTGTCCGCTATTTAAACAACAGACCCCTTTTTGTCCGGTTGCGGCGAATTTGTTGCCGTTAATAAAATGGTGCGGGGCACTGTCTTCTTATGAAACAGTGCTGATTGAAGTGACGACCCTTGAGCGAACCATCAGTGGGAACACCACAGTCCAACGCGCGTTGAGTTCGATACTGGGCTTGATCATGGCGACAAGTCCCTGTCCGCATACCGAATTTCTGAAGCCGATGGCGCATTTCCATTTACCTCTAGCCACGCCTGACGAGACCATCTACCGGACCACCTCGATGTTTTTACTGGCTCAGTATTTTCTGCATAAAGATGGACTGGACGCCACACTGGAACTGGACAAACTCACGGAAAAATACCAGCAGCTGCAAGTTGTAAACCGGGCACTGGCAAGGCGTTTCAAGGCGGCAATCAGTGAGGATGCTACAGTCAATGCCATCATTTTGCTGGATTTGCTGTCGAAATCCGTGACCTGGTCAATTGAAGATGGGTTGGAGGAGTTACGCTATCTATTCAAACCTTACGGCGTAAAATAATTTTCGGATCAAACCCTGATCCTTAAAATCAGGTTTTTAGTGCGCTGCCGCATCTCTAAAATAGTGTCTATCTGTTCGGCTGTGAGCATCGTGTTTTTCAGATACAACACATCATTGCAGAAAATTTCAGCCGCTTCCATGCCCGGTTGAAGCTGTGTCCAGGAGATTTCGATGACAGGTCGCTTGTCTTCGCAAACCGTTTCCGAAAGCAGCGTCAGAAAGACATCGACCACATCAGGGTCGTAAACATTATTTTTGCCTGACAGCAGCCTGTTTTTTGCCTGATCCAGCGACATGCTCGAACCGGTAATATGCCCCCCCAGAAAACCGATGAAATCACGTACCACAGCCAAAATCCGCGATCCCAGCGGGATCTGGTCACCTTTTAAGCCATTGGGCTCGCCGGAACCGTCATACATTTCATATTGATACAGGATCAGTTCGGATGCCTTTTTCAATTGATCAATTCCCCGCAGCAAACTCCAGCCATCCTGGCCATGATGCAGATAGCGCTTTTTATTCTGTCTGCTCAACTGGTGTAATGGCTGATTCAGCAGGTCATCCGGCAAACCCATTTTTCCTATTTGCAATAACAGACCCGCAAAAAGAACGTCTTTGACCGCGGCGGGGTCCATGTCCATAAGCTGCGCAACTTCACGGGCATTTTCGGCGATGTATTTTGAATGACCGCTTTTTATGCCAGGCCGCATTTCAATGATTTTGGCAAAGACCTTGATCGAATCCGTGTACTGTTTCTTCAGAGCCGTATGGGCCTGATCAATTTTTTGCATAGACAGCCTGAGTTGTTCCGTACGATGCACGACTTTCTCTTCAAGCCGGGTATTCAAATCTTTCAATTCGGCATTCTGTTGGTTGATGATCGCAAACAACTGTTGCCGCTCATCACGCAGGCGTTTCTGTTCAACCGCGTTTTTAACCAGCATTTTCAGCTCGTTATCTTCCCAGGGTTTACTGCAATAGCTGTAAATCTTCCCCTTGTTAACTGCGGTAATCGTCGATTCGATCTCGGCATAGCCGGTCAACAAAATCCGGACCGTATCCGGCCATTGTTCTGCGGCACGGGTTAAAAATTCGGCACCGTCCATCTGCGGCATACGCATATCGGAAATGATCAAATCGATAGGTGTTTGCTGGAGTATAGCCAAACCTTCCGAACCGCTTTCCGCAAGATGCACGGAGTAATCCGCCGAACGAAACAATCGTTTCAACGCTTTTAAAATATTGGCTTCGTCATCGACAAACAACAGATTCATCGGTAGTGAGGGAAGTTCGGCACTGAAAGGATTAATCATGGCATGACTGTTAGGATGCTTGTTTATCAATGAAGGGGCAGATAAATCCTGAATGTACTGCCCTTACCGGCCTCGGATTGTAAATCAATGCGACCCGAATGATCCTGGATAATTTTATAGGATAGCGACAAACCCAGGCCGGTCCCCTTGCCTACCGGTTTGGTGGTGAAAAACGGATCAAAAATTTGAGCTTTAATCGCGTCGGGGATTCCGTGGCCGGTATCGGCTATTTCCACCCATACCCAGTCGGCATCCTGGTAACCGGTACGAATGGATATTCTGCCGAAACCGTCAATCGCTTGAGCGGCGTTGACCAGCATGTTCATGAATACCTGGTTAAGTTGTGGGCCAACGCATAATAAGGGCTTGACGCCACCGTAATCTTTGATGACTTCGGCTTTTAATTTCAACTCATTGTTGACAATATTCAGCGTTGCATTGAGACCGGCCTCAATATCGAACAACGCCCGTTCTTGTTTGTCGATGCGAGAAAAATCACGCAAATCCTGCACAATTTTTTTGGCGCGATTGGCTCCTTCCATCGCCTCGGCAACCAAATCCGGTAAATCTTGCCGGATGAAATTCAAATCAGCTGACTTTTGCAGCGATTGCAAGCTTTGGACAGCCGGGTTATCGGCCGGTAGTTGTGCGGCCAAAAGATCGGCGGTATCAGCCATCTTCAATAAGTCGTTGAGATAGTGTTGCAGAGTGTTGAGATTGGAATAAATATAACCCAAAGGATTATTGATTTCATGAGCCACTCCGGCGGCCAGTTGACCGATGGATGCCATTTTTTCAGACTGAATCAGATGATTTTGCGCCTCCTTGAGTTGCTGATTCAAGGAAATTTGCTGGCGTTTCTCTATTGCCAGTGTCTGGTTGGCAATCTGAAGCTCTTGGGTACGCACAGTGACTTGCTGTTCCAGATTTGCTTCCGACAACTTTTGCGCGGTAATATCCACACCACAGCCCATCAATCCGGCAAATTGACCATTGCGGCGAATGCGCGGCACCGCAGTTTCCAGCACCCAAAGCGCAGACTTATCAGCTTGGATCAGCCGGTATTCTAATTTGATAGATGTCCGTTGGACCGAGGCTTGCAGATAAGCCTGCTGGACACGTAAACGGTCGCGGTCATCAACTTGATTAAGCCAAGTTTCCTTGCTGAGCTGGGCCTTGCTTAAACCGTAGAGTTTTAAACAAAATCGGTTGCAAAAAATCGGTACTTGCCTGGCATTTGTGATCCAGATTAATGCGGGAAGATGATCAGCCAGATCGCGAAACCGGGTCTCGCTCTCCCGCAACGCCGAATACAAATTGCTTTGCATGATATCGGTCTGTTGTTTTTTTAAAACGCTACTGTCGGTGTTGATACTGCTGATGTCTAGCGCCATTTGTTTGTCGGAATAGAGGATATGGGCGGACAACCACTCGACAAGAAACTCTAACAGGTTATTGGAAACGGCATCAGGATCGGTAACGGCTTTTTGTTGTTCCTCAAGCACCTTACTGACAAACGCCTGGTGCAGCGCTTGATGCTGGGCAAGCTTATTGGCATCGTAACCGGCTTCGCCCATCAACCTTTCCTCATGTTCGAAGTGGTAATGGGTATAATCGATCAATTCGCCGATCAAACTGAGTACCGCCGTAGGTTCATCGCCTAAGGCTACGGATTCATCGAGTTGATTGATGATATCAACCAGACGTCGATGCTGTTGATCAATCGAGTCAATGCCTACGTTTAACTGCTTAGTCCAGGTTAAAATGGCCATCGGACAAATTGGCCCTATCAGGCAAGTTTGTTGAATTGAGTGTCAGATAAAACACGATCGATGCTCCCGATTGAGGTTCGTAAAACCAGACATACCGGCTATTCATTCTGCGAAAATCATGATTTTACAGGCCTTTTGATGCATAACCAGAAACAATTCTCCGAAACAACTGCCACCATCCTGCTGGTTGACGATCATACCATCAATTTGTCGATCTTTGGACAGGCATTGGCGCCACACTACAAGGTATTGGTGGCGACATCCGGAGAGCGTGCGTTACAAATAGTCAACAGTACGCCTAGACCGGATCTGATTTTGCTGGATGTGATGATGCCGGGCATGGACGGGTATCAGGTAATTGAATTGCTCAAGGCGAATCCGACAACCCGGGAAATTCCTGTGATATTCGTCAGCGCATTAAATTCCGATAGTGAAGAAGAAAGAGGCCTGCAATTAGGTGCCGTTGACTACATTTACAAACCCTGCCATTTCTCCATATTACTGGCCAGGGTACGCACCCAGCTTGAACTGAAAAGATCGCGCGATTGGCTGCAAGATCAAAACGCTTTTCTGGAAACGGAAATTCAACGCCGTCAACAGGAAAATCAGCAAGTGCATTTGCAACTTCTGCAGTCGGAAAAACTGGCGGCGATAGGTCAACTCGCGGCCGGCATTGCTCATGAAATCAACAATCCTGTTGGTTTCGTCAATTCGAATATCAATACGCTCAAAAGCTATATGGCCGATTTGTTTGAGGTCCTTAACGCTTATGACGCGCTTATAGAAACTGACCCGCCCACATTGGCGTCAATACAGGAACTGCGCCTGATAAAACAGCAAAAGGACCTTGATTATCTGCGCAATGACATTCCGCAGTTGATTGCCGAATCGATTGAAGGTTTGTCCAGGATTAAAGACATTATTCAGGACTTAAAGAATTTTTCCCACAGCGATGAAAACAAATGGGAATTAGCCGACTTGCACAAAGGCCTGGATTTGACGCTTAACATTATCTGGAACGAGCTGAAATATCACTGCACCGTTCATAAGGAATACGACGACCTCCCTGAAATTTATTGCTTGCCGTCACAACTCAACCAGGTATTCATGAATCTGTTAATCAATGCGGCACATGCGATCAAAACCACGGGCGACATTTACATTCGCAGCGGACAGACGGCTAAAGAAGTATGGGTAGAAATTGCCGACAGCGGCGAAGGCATAGCCCCGGAACTGATGCATCGTATGTTTGAACCGTTTTTCACGACCAAACCGGTTGGAAAAGGAACGGGCCTAGGCTTATCGATTTCGCAAAACATTATCGCAAAACACGGCGGCAGAATCGATGTGAGCAGCGAACCCGGCAAAGGTAGTCAATTTCGGGTTTATCTGCCGTTCAACCTGACGCCTGATGAGGTTTGAGCAGCACCCGCTAGCTGATCAACCTTGCTGCAGATGAGTTTGCTGGATTCAGACAAAAAGACATCGTAATTATTCAGCGCAGCTTGGATTGCATGTCTTTCACAACTCAACCATTAAAGCCATCCTCTTAAAATGTTGGGTTGGCTATTGCCAACTACAACCCATACGAAGTTCAGCCTTTGTTTTGTTACTTCGCTGAAATAGTGATAAACCATAAAAATAAAAGTCCTTAAAACTGCACTTTGACAACTAATTTATTCAGGTTTCCTATACTTGTCTTCAGTATTTACATCTTTGAAACCGTCCGGCAACCCTTCTTAAATTTCCGGAAAATAACGCTGATGGAAAGCCATTATGCCTGCTTTGCCTCAGTAAGGATCAATCATGCTTGACGACATTATCAATCACTATAATGAAGCGGTTTTCGACACCGATAAAGAAGCCGCATTTGAAGTCATCGACAACGCTTTAGCTGAGGGCCATACGCCTGAAGACATTATTTTCAAAGTGGTCATACCCGCCATCAATGAAATGATGGCCATAATTACCAAAGACCCGGATGCAAATCTGGCGCAACACTTTATGACGGCCCAGATTGCCTCTGAGGTCACCGAAAAAATGCTTTTGCAGTTTCGGTCGCCGCCGAAGATCCTGGGCCGTGTAGTTATAGGCACAGCCTTGGGCGATCTGCATTCCCTGGGCAAACGAATTGTTTCAGGCTGTCTTAAAGCGATGATGGTCGAAACCATTGATCTGGGTGTCAATGTCACGGCAGAGCGCTTTGTCGATGAGGCCATTGCTCATAACGCGCAAGTCATTGCCATATCAGCGATGATGGTGCATTCGGCAACAGGCGAAAACGGTTGTCGTAAAGTACGAAAGCTACTGAACGATCAAGGACTGGAATCCGGCATAAAAATAGCGGTAGGCGGTGCGCCTTTCCGTTTCGATCCGGAACTTTACAAAACGGTAGGCGCCGACGCCTGGGCCGCTGATGGCATCAGCGCGGCTAAAACTATCGTCGATCTGATCCATGAGGTGAATGCGAAATGACCCCCATTGAAATTCTCGACGCAACTATTAAGGGATTGCCAACCCCGCGTATACCGGTATTTTGTAATCTGCTGGATCAAGGCGCGCGTGAATTAGGCCTTACTCAGCAGGCTTACTATGCCAAAGGTGAGCATGTCGCCGAAGGCCAGCTCAAAATGCGTGCCCGTTATGGCTATGACAATGTGTGGAGCCTGTTTTATGTCGGCAAAGAGGCGGAATTGCTGGGATGCAATAAAATTCTGTTCTCTGACAGCGGAGCACCGAATGTGGAGGACTTCGTCATCAAGGATTACGATGACATCGCCAAACTGGAAGTGCCGAACGATATTACCGACCACCCGGCATGGGAAGAAACAGCCAAATGCCTGGCTATCCTGAGAGAAGAAGCCGGTGCCAAGTATCCGGTTTGCGCGTACCTGACCGCCTCGACAACGTTACCGTCACTGCTGATGGGTATGGATAAATGGCTGGAACTGCTACTGACCGGGCCCGATGATTTGCGTGATGAACTGGTTCGAAAATGTTCAGACTTTTTTCAAAAAGAAATTGCCGCTTACCGGGCCGCTGGTGCCAATATTTTGATTTATTCATCTCCGTTCGGTTCGCCTTATTTTGTGGATATGAAACGCTTCCACAACTTCTCTATGCCCTGGATGAAACGCGACCTTGAACCAGGTGGCGTAACTGATGTTATCTATTATTGCGGCATGGCACCATTTAACAAGGTTATTGAAGACGTAATCCAAAATCTCGGCATTACAACCCATTACATCAGCCCCCTGGCCGATCTTGCCGAAGCAAAAAGCATCATCGGCTCTAGAGGTTTAACCTGCGGCGTTATCGACGACATCAAGATGATTCACTGGACAGCAGAAGAGACCCGCGCTGAAGTCAAACGACTTTGTAAAGCCGGCAAAGCGGGCGGTCACTTCCTTTTGGGTACCGGCTTGATGCCGTCAGAAATACCGGCAGAAAATATTACCGCGCTGATAAACGCCGCGTTTGAATACGGAAGCTATTTATGAAATCCGGGATGCCGCCAATAGTAGAAGAAAATAAACCCATGGTGCTGGTCGGCTGCGGGATTCTGAGCAAAGAGGTCACGTATCTCATCAATCTAAACGGCTGGAATTTGCAAACGCAATTTCTTCATTCAGCACTTCATAATTATTTCGATAAACTGGCCGCAGAACTGAATTCGGCATTAACCGCAGATGAAAACTCAAACAGAGAAACCATCGTTTTCTACGGCGCCTGTCATCCCAAAATGGACAGCTATCTGGAACAACATCATACCCTGCGCACACAAGGCCAAAACTGTATCGTTATGCTGCTGGGCTACGAACTGTTTATGCAGGAATTGTCCAAAGGCGCTTACTTTTTGGTCGAAGACTGGGCAAACACCTGGGAACCTATGATTACCGAGGTCTTCGGGAAAAATCCAAGCGTGGTTCGGGAAATCTTTCACAGCAGCCACAAATATATACTTGCCTTACGTACACCCTGTTCGGAAGATTTCTCTGCCGCCGCCGTATTAGCCGCTCAATTCGTAGACTTGCCTCTGGTCTGGATGGATGTCGATCTGGAGCATCTGCAGCTCGTTCTTCAAGACGCTATCGCTCAAAAACATCATGCGGCCCAGTGAGAATGCCGATAACCCTGCAGCGGAGATAGACCATCTCCGTGTACGCATGGTCAAGCTCGCCAATGAAAAAGCGTATTTGGAACTTGTTGTCCGTCTGATCGAAAGCATCGACCCCCTCCCCGGCATAAAAGGCATGCTGGCTTCTTTGCTGAACAGCATCATGGAAATTGTAGGGGGTACCGATACCATCATCTATTACTGGATTGATGAAGAGTTGAATTATTTTAATTTTTTCGGCACTCACGCAATCATTGAAACTGTAGATGACCCTCTCGTCCAACAAGTCATTGATCATCATCGACTGGTTGAAGAACAAACCGATAAAACGAAATTACTGGTCAATGGTTTCCAGTTGCAACACGCATGCAACTGGGCCTTCCCGCTGCTGGAAGGCAATAAGCTAATCGGCGTGATCAAGCTTGAAAACATTCATTTCAATAGCGAGCCTTTACGCAAATATCTACCTATTTTTTTTAATCATGCGGCATTGATACTCAGCAACGAAATCCGCAATTACAGCCGCCAGAAAGCCGAGGAGGCGTTAAGGCAAAAAACCCGTGAGTTGGACAGTTACTTTAACAATGCGATGGATTTATTCTGCATTGCCAATGGTGATGGTTATTTCGTCAAGTTAAACCCCGCCTGGGAGCATACACTCGGCTACCCCATTGCCGATCTTCAAGGCCGGTCCTATCTGGAGCTAGTCCATCCTGACGATATGGAAATCACTGTAGACGCGTTAGCGACACTCACAAACGGCCAAATCGTTTCCAGGTTTATCAACCGGTTTCGACACAAAGACGGCACTTATCGCTGGATAGAATGGCATTCTCAACCGCAAGGCACACTCATTTATGCGGCCGCTCACGATATTACGGAGCAAAGACGCCTGGAAATTGACCTGCGCCAAAGCGAACACAAGCTGATGGAAGTGCTTGAAAACGTCAGCGCCTGCATTTATCTCAAAGACACTAAAGGCTGTTATCTGTTCGCGAATCGTATGGCGCGAGAACTTTGGCGCGTCAATGCGGAAGATATTATCGGCTACAGCGATGATAAATTTTTCGACGCTGAATCCAAAGCAATTATCCTGCAAAATGACCAGCGCGTTCTGGTCAATGGCGAGACCATCCGGTGCGAAGAAACCGGAACGGTTACAACTACGGGGCAAACGCTAACCTACTGGTCGGTTAAACTGCCGCTACGAAAAGAAGACGGCAGCATTTATGCCTTATGCGGTATTTCTACCGATATTACCGAACGCATCCAGACAGAGTCGGCCTTGCGCGAAGCCAAAGATCTTGCCGAACATGCGGCCAAATCCAAATCCGAATTTCTTGCCAATATGTCACATGAAATCCGAACGCCGATGAACGGCATCATCGGACTGACGCAATTGGCATTAAATCAGCCGTCTACGCGGGAAGTTAGAAATTACCTGAATAAAGCGTTGTTATCATCGCAAAACCTGCTCGGCATTCTTAACGACATTTTGGACTTTTCCAAGATTGAAGCCGACCGTATGGAAATTGAAAATGCGCCCTTTGATCTTGACGTGCTATTGGATAACTTGCGTAATTTGTTCGAAATCCGCGCACGCGCCAAAGAGCTGGATTTTTCTATCGATGTACCGACTGGCATTCCGCGCAATCTGATAGGCGATGCCCTGCGGCTACAACAGATACTTGCCAATCTGTTAAGTAATGCCATCAAGTTTACCGAACACGGCGGGGTTTTTCTGACGGTGTCTCTAAAGGAATGCGCAGGCACACAAGCGCTTCTGAATTTTTCGGTAAAAGATACCGGCATCGGCATTACCAAAGCCGACAGGGATAAACTCTTCCAGCCATTCAGCCAGGTCGACGGCTCTATTACCCGACGGTTTGGCGGAACAGGTTTAGGTCTGGCCATCAGTTCCAAACTTCTAGCCATGATGGACGGGCAGTTTTTTGTCGATAGCCAGCCCGGCTTAGGCACGACTTTCTTTTTTGATTTACCGCTGACAATAACAGACAAAGGCAAGCACCGTTTAACGCGTCATCGAAATAACCTTCAGTCCGGCTTATTAACCAACGAATTATCAGATCTGGGTCATTCCATTCGCGGTAAACGTATCCTGATTGTAGAGGACAACGAAGTCAATCAGCAGGTGGTAAAGGAATTTTTAAAACTTTGCGGCATAGTGGTAGACGTGGCCATCAACGGCAAAGAGGCGTTAGAAAAAGTTGAGCAACAAAACTTTGACGCCGTCCTGATGGATATTCAAATGCCTGTCATGGGCGGAATTGAGGCAACCCGCGAAATTCGGAAAAATCAACGTCATGCTGAATTACCGATCATTGCCCTGTCAGCAGGCGTTACATTTACCGAAAGGGAAAACTGCCTGTCTCATGGCATGAATGACTTCGTCTCCAAACCGATCAATCCGGAAGAGCTGATTTCCACGCTGGTTCTCTGGATCCATCCGGAAAATGAACTCAGCGCCAAACTGGCTGAGCCCGTCATAGAGGCTTCATGGATAGCTTTTTGCTCTGCCTTACCTGACTTTGACCTGACCCCTCTAATTCAAATGTTAGGCGGCAACCGGTCCGCTTTAATCAATCTGTTCTCGTTATTTCATCAACAAGCACCCATTGATGCCAGGCAACTTATCTCCGATATAGAAAATGGTGCATTAGATAACGCTGAAAAAAAAGCCCATAAACTCAAAGGTGCAGCGGGAAATCTGGGCGCAAAGAATCTGCATCGCATTACTGAAACGCTGGACAATCAACTCAAAAAAAATGAGCATCATCCGGATACCGTCAATGCCTGGCGAACCGTGTTTGAAAAGACGCTTGCTGATATCACGCAAATGCTCCATCAATACCCGGTGGCGGCTTTAACTCCCGGCAAGCATGATGCAAAAGAAGCGGAGTCGGGACTCAATGAACTCGATAAACTACTGACGGAAAACAGTTTCATTAATGACGCATTACTCGATCGTATCGGCCGAAACCTGCCTGTTGAATGGCAAGATGAATTTGAAGCTATGGTTAGCCACATTCATAATTTCAATTACATAGAGGCGCATAGGCATTTGCGGAATATCAAAGACAAATGAGCTAATATCCTATCATTCCTTTTTTACTCAAATATTCGTTAGATCTGAGCATTTCCAGAGATAGGGGGCTCATGGATAGACACGGTTGAGCTTAACCGGATCAGCTCAGTACAAAAAGTTTTTGTGTAACTTATCGCCCACTTTGAATTAAGGATGTAGGTGCTTGATTTCAAAGGACGCATAAAACCACCTACACCCACTAAAATTGGAGGGGGAGCAGATACGGTTTTTGTAACAATTACTACACGTCTCATCTTGCCAGCTTATTGGTTGTTAGTCATAATCTAATATTAGAATTTGATAATCCTCCCAGATCACCTTGACTACTAAATTCACCCTACTTATCGTTGACGATATGCCGCTTAATATACAGATATTGGCGGGGCTATTAAGTGATGATTACCTTATCAAAGTCGCCAATAACGGGTTTACAGCGCTGGAAATCGCCAAAAAAACACCTCCGGATTTAATCCTTCTTGATGTCGTGATGCCTGAACTTGACGGTTATGAAGTCTGTAAAAAACTAAAGGAAGACCCCGTCTGCCGTGAAATTCCCGTTATTTTTATAACCGGCACCAATGATAAAGAGTCAGAAAGCAAAGGCCTGCAACTGGGTGCGCTGGATTTCATCAGCAAACCATTCAACCCGGACATCACCAAGTTACGCATCCGGAATCAGCTGGCACTAAAACAGCTGCAAGAAAAAATGAGCAATTTTTTTTCTTTGGGTTTGGATTTATTTTGTATTGTAGATGCCGATGGACGTTTCCAGAGAGTAAACACAGCCTGGCACAATGTCTTAGGCTACAAACCATCAGAAATAGAAGGCGCAACAATTTGGGATTTTGTACACCCGGACGATAAAGAAAAGACGCATGAGGCTGTCAAAAATCTCTTTCAAGGTAAAGAAATATCCGGCTTCGTAAACCGGTATAAGAATAAAGCCGGCGGGTATTGCTGGCTGGAGTGGCAAGCCTCTCCATCGCATGCGGAAATTTATGCCTCAGCACGCGATATTACCGACAAACTGGCCGCCGAAAACAGTATGCGCTTGAGTAAACGCGTTTTCGAAAATACGCGCGAGGGCATCGTCATAACCGATCATAAAGCCAACATCATCGAAGTAAACGAGGGCTTCGCAAGGATTACCGGCTATAGCCGCGATGAAGTGGTAGGTCAGAATCCACGTATTTTGCAATCAGGCATTCAAAAAGCCGACTATTTCAACATGATGTGGGAAAGTTTGATTACCGAAGGTTTCTGGAAAGGCGAAATATGGAATCGCAAAAAAAACGGTGAGATTTACGCCGAATTGCTGACCATTTCGTCAGTGCACAACGATAAAAACCAGTTAATTAATTTTGTTGGTATTTTTTCAGACATCACATCGCTTAAAAAATATGAAGAGCGGCTACAGAAGATTGCCTACTATGATGCACTGACCGGCATTCCTAACCGCGTCCTGTTGAGCGATAGAATGCAGCAGGCTTTATTACAAATCAAACGGGAACCTACTTTAATGGCAGTATGCTATCTTGATCTGGACGGCTTCAAACCGATCAATGACACTCTCGGGCATTCAGCCGGAGATGTTGTTTTAATCGAAATAGCCAAGCGCATCAGTCATATCATCCGGGAATCCGACACCGTAGCGCGGTTAGGCGGCGATGAATTTATCATCTTGCTACCCCGCTTGCATGATGTGATTGAATGTGAAAAAACCTTGCAGCGCATACTCAACTCGATTGCCGAAACGATCAGGATACAAGACCAGACGTGCCAAGTGACTGCCAGTATTGGCGTAGCGGTTGATCAATCCGGCAACATAGAAGCCGATGTACTGTTGCGGCAAGCCGATCAAGCCATGTACAACGCAAAGCAGTCCGGTAAAAATAAAATCCATTTTTTCAACGTAACACATCATTGACACTGGTGTTTCCCTTGCGGGAGCGGATTGTATTCCACTTAGGATATGGCCACAAATAACTTCCTGAAATTCCGATTGTGCCAAATCACTCGCTTATTCACCCTTCTTTTTAAAAAGAGGGCTGCAGTGATGCAGAAGAAGGAAGGACAACGCATGGAGCAGTTGCCGTGGGACTGAGGGAGTTTTTTAATCAAGCCCCCTTTTTTCAAAGGGGCGGTTATTTTTAACAAGATCCTTACTTAATCAACAAATCCCGCATCATGCCCAGATCTTCGTGTTCGAGATTATGGCAGTGATACATAAACAGACCGGTATAGTCATTGAAGGGCTTTAGTACCGTTACTTTTTCACCCGGCATGACGAGTACGGTATCCTTCCAGCCGCCTCTGACCAATCCAGCCGAAACTGAGGCATAAGTATCGCTGGAATTGGCGTTGACCTGACGTTTGATGACTTGAAACTGCTCACCGTGCAAATGCATGGGATGCGGCATCGCCATCCCGTTCATTCCGCCAAAGCCATTATCAAATTCAATCACTTGCAAGGTATTTACAGGAATGATCTCATCTGCTTTTACATCGTTCATTTTATAAGAACGTCCATTCAACAACGCCGACATATGCCGCATGGAAAGCCTGATCGATCTTGGCTTGTCAGCATTGGCCGCATCGTTCATCTTGAGCTTTGATATGGGCGTCAATTTTTCCGGTAATTTTGATTTGCCCTTTCCGGCTTTAACCACCTTCACACTGAACAGATTATATTCACTGCCCAACGGCAGCGCGGAACCGGACATCATGCCCATCATTCCGCCGCCCATCATGCCTCGCCGGCCACCCCCCATCATACCGCCGCCGCCCATCATGCCCATACCGCCATGCATAGACGATTCGAAGGGAAGACTTCTAAGTGTCACTTCCGAACCCACCTCGCGCGTGCCGAAATCAACCCACAATTCCACTCGCTCGCCAGGTGCCAGTATGACATACGGATAAACTTGCGGTTTTTCCAATAATCCGCCATCGACGCCAATGACAGTGAGTTTCGCACCATCACTCCAGCCCAACTTGTAAATTCGGGAATTTGAACCGTTCAACAATCTTAGCCGGTAGGCCTGTCCGGCGACCGGCATAACATAATCAGGCTGGCCGTTGACAAGAATCCGTTCGCCCAGAAAACCTTGCATACGCTGCATCATATGATCGCTGTAAGCCAGTTGATTCTCTTTGTCGAAGCTGCGATCCTGGATGACCAAAGGCACTTCAAATTCACCGGCCGGCAAATCAAGCGCTTCTTCAGCATCGTCCTGAACGATAAATAAACCCGCCAATCCGGAATACACCTGCTTGGCCGTGAGATTGTGAGTATGGGCATGATACCAATACATTCCTGCCCGGTTTAGCAGCTCGAACTCATAAATATAAGTTTCTCCGGTACCAATCGCAAACATGGGATTGCCATCCATAATGGCGGGAACATGCAAACCATGCCAGTGCAGAATGGAATGAGCCGGTAAATTATTGTTTAAAAAGATTCTGACTTTTTGACCTTTACGCAAACGAATCGTAGGTGCCAGATACGTATCAGCAGAATTTTGCAGGGCATCAGACGGGCCTTTTAAAACTTTGCCCAGAACTTTCCAGACGCGCGTCTTTTGTCCATCCAGCAATTGAACATGCGCGACTTCTTGAGTTAACTCAATTTCGACATCAGGAATAAAATTAGCGGAAGGCTGATTGACGGCTTTAAATTTTCCAGTCGCTTGGGCCCAAGTAGGATAAGTTGCCGCTCCAACAGCAGTTATTGCAGCGTATTTCAACCATTGACGGCGTTGTTGATTGATTGGCGATTTCATTGGGGTTACCTCATGCGGGTGTGCTAATAATTTAGTATATTAGCTATTTCTAATTATTAAAAGTATTAAATACTGGTGTTATACAACCCTTAATTTCTAATATTCTTTTAAACTACCCGCTTCGACTTAGCGAGCATGACAGGCGCTATCAGATTATTGCTATACCGGATAAAATTCCGAATCCAAAATATCATCTTGACCGTATGGACATTGGACGGGGAAATCCGATTCTTCCAATCCGGTTTCCTTGGCTGCCAGTAAGACGGAATCCACATAGGCATCAGCGATAAACTCTGCCAGCCTTGCCTGTAAACTGGGATTATCCTTAAGGAGCCGTTGCAGCTGACGCCGTTGTTTTTTTATCGTGAGTTGCCAACTCCGGCCACGAAAAGAAGGTTGATAATGCCACTTCAAGAGATGTGCTGATAAAACAGCAAGCCGATTGATCAATTCTCGCCGCTCATTTACCCCCATACGCTCTATCTCTTCGATTAAATGTTTAAAATCGACATCAACAAAATTACCCGATTTAATAAGAGCAACCTGTTGCTGAGTCCAAGCGTAAAAATCCAGTTCATGAAGCAAAGAAGTGGCCATAAGCTGCTCTGTAGGGATAGAGGAAAAAATCAAAATTGCAGGTTAGCTTAGCATAACGAAACTGATCGGCAATAAACGAAATGACCACTTTTTCCAAAGTAATAATCTCCTGCCTTATATCGGGAAGTTGCCTCTGACCCCATCAACGGTAACGACAATAGAACTAAAACTGATACATTAAATAAGGCACTGATAGTTTAAAGCTCTAGTTTCCCAGTTTTTATAGGGATGTCCAGGCTTGTTAGGGAACTGTGTTTGCAGTAATAGTTGCCGTCGTTCCGGCAGGGATTGCCGGACCAATCCGCCTGGAGCGGATTCGCACTCGCCCGAAGGGTGCCGGGCAGGACAGCCCGGCATGAGCCCAGAAGCCACGGATGGCAAAGGCTGTAGCACGCCCTTGTGTCCTGGACCCCGACAATCCGGACCGAGTCGAGAACCAACTATTAACGGGTACATAGCCTTAAATTAAATATCGTCGCTGCTCAACTTAAATTCTCGGGACTGAAAACCAAAATCACGGGCTGCGTCGCTGTGGTCAAACACTAAATCCTGGTTCATCCGTTCGGCCATAGCAGCAGTCCAAAGCCGGTATCGAGGCAGCAGTCTCAAAACGGCAACAGCCATCTGAAATAGCCATAAAGGGATAGAAAAAACTCGAGGTTGCCGATGCATGGCTAGAAATATTCGCGAAACCATCGCTCTATAAGTCAGCGTTTCAGCTCCCGAAATATTATACGACCGGTTAGCGGCTGACGGAGCTTGTAATGCGGCCAAGCAGGCACCCGCGACATCTTGCGCATGAATGGGTTGACGCAAACCGCTGGCTTGACCCAAGAGTGGAAAGAAACCGAAGCGCCGAATGAACCGGGCAATTTCACCCACATTGGTATCGCGCTTAAGGCCATAGATCAAGGTGGGACGTAAAATCACCCACTCTATACCCAAATTTTCCGCCCACGATTGAAATAACGCTTCTGATTCAGCGAAACGTAGCGCATACGCCTTTTCTTCAGCATTTGAAGAGTCCACTTTAGTAAAGCGACTGGTGGAAGACAACACCACAACACGACGCACTCCTTGCGCTTCCAGCAACGAAAAGCAGCTGGGCAAAGCCGTGATCGGTGCCAATGACACCCAATATTTAATCGACTTATCATCTAATGCCGCAGCAGCATCCAGCCGATGCCAATCAACTCCATCCACGTTAGAAAGCCTGTCCCGCCGCGAATAAGCGGCAACGCGAATGCCAGATTGAACCAGCTGTTTCACCAAACAATCACCGACCAAACTGGTCGCACCGATAATTCCAACTTTATTTACCGGCAACACATTACTATCCTGCATATCATTTCAGCCCTTTTGAACAGCCACGTCTCAGAGAATGGTAAATTGCTATCATAAAAAATCGAAAAAAAGCCTTGGCCAATGGTTCTCTAAACGATATTAGCCAAATGCTCTTACAAACGAACGCAAAGGCTTAGGTATGCTCCGCCTGCTCCGAACCATCAGGGTTAACGGAAACCTCCCAAAGTTTAAATTTGGGAATTTATGAACCAAATTGACTTATGACCCCAAATTTTTTTTCCTATGGTTTATAGAAGCAGATCATCCATTTTTAACTAATTCACCATATAATTTGATATATGCCTCAACCATCCGATCTGCAGTAAACAATTTCCAATAGCGGGCTTCTGCCGCAGCACCCATTTCTGCAGCTTTTTCAGGATTTTCCCATAAAAATCTCATCGCCACCCTAAGAGCATCCGGGTTACTGGGAGGCACTACCAGACCTGTCTCGTTTGCAATATTAATAAAAGTCGTACCAGTGCCAATTTCACTAGAAATCATTGGTTTTCCATACATCGCGCCTTCCAGCAAAGAAATACCGAAAGCCTCCGAACGTAAATGCGAAGGAAAAACAACACCATAGCAAAGCGTTAAAAGTGCCGACTTATCTTCGTCAGACAATTGCCCAAGAAAATGAATGTTTTTCAATCCAAGCGTTTCAACTTGTTTGCGTAATTCTTGTTCAATTGGGCCTGCACCGACTATTGCTATAGGATAATCAGTGCCCTGCGCTGCTTCTATAAGAATATGTAGACCTTTGTAATAGCGAAGAACACCTACAAACAGAAAAAACTTAGAACCTAGCTTTCCGCTCCAACCACTTAAACTATCTGGTAATGGAGTTGGATAAGATGCCTTGTCCAGGCCTATCGGGATAACATGCACCTTTTCTCGAAAGCATGTTAAAAACTTACTAGTAGCAAAATAGTTTGGGGAGGTCACAACAATAAGATCGACGTTGCCTAGGAATCTTTGCATTAATGGACGATAGATCTTTAGCAGATATTGTTGCCGAATAATATCCGAGTGATATGTCACGATTGACGGCTTATTGGCTCTTGCCAAAAAATGAACCAAGTCCATGAATGGCCACGGAAAGTGATAATGTATAATGTCTGCATTCTTTGCCAATTGGACAAAACGGAATAATGCAGAAATTGAAAATCCTGATGAGGATATCTGAAAGTCAAGCGAAGCACGATGTACCGTGTAATTGTCGATTTTGATTGGTTGAGGATTGATTTCGTCTGTAAGAGAAAGAACAACGGTTTCAAATCCCTTCTTAGCGGCCCCCCTAGCTAGTTGATGAATTACCTGCTCAATGCCACCCATAGTGTCTGGGTATGAAGTCCTGTAAAAATGTAATATTTTCATTTATTCTCTTTAAATCCACCTACTAAAGCTTTATACCAAACGGCATATGGTTGTGCTAACCACCACTTTAACGGTAGCTTCCCGTAGTATTTACGAACGACTCCCATCGCTTCCTGGTAATGCAAACGACGCTGAGTATTTGTCTTGGTGTCTTCATGCTCGCGATTCACCGCCACAAACTCATCAAAAAAATGTAAGGGCCCAAACTGCTTGAACAAACGCCACCATAAATCATAATCCATGACCATGCGCAGTTTCGGATCTACCCCGCCTACAACCGTCCAAGCGGAACGCCGGACCAATGTTGCCGGCTGGGATATAATACAACGGAAAGCTAGACGGCGTTCATCGAATGGCTCTACCCAAACCGGGTATCGCCTGCCACTCCTCTCCACTATATTCCAAGAACGGGCGTAAATGGCTGGCGCATCGGGGTTGTTTTCCATCTGTCCAAGCAGTTTTGCCAAACCTCCCGGCAAAAACCAATCATCACTATTCAACCAGCAAACATAGGGTGCTTTGCCCTGCATAATGCCTTCATTAATGGCCGATGCCTGTCCGTCGTCTGTATGGCTGCGCCACCCTGCTAATCGGTGCTCCCATTTGCGTATAACTTCAAGAGAGTTATCCGATGACCCCCCGTCCAGCACAAAGACTTCGACTGGGATTTCTTGATTAAATATAGACGACAACGCATCATCAAGAAATCGGCCTTGGTTAAACGAAGGTACGGAAATTGTCACTAGTGGTTTTGTCATACTTTCGTGGTCAAAAGATTTGCTAAAGCCTGTCATAGAAACACTAACAAACGGTGCCCTAAAAAGTCTAAAACCATGACTACAGAACTACAGGCTTACTGGTATTAAAGATTATTGATTATCACAACTAAAAAAATTAACAAATGATCATTTCTTCTAGATTTAGATCATTAGCTAAGGAACATCCGACTCATTTCTCTGATGATCCAACCTTTTACCTCTAGTGTATCACTCCCGCCCCACTGTAACTTTAAACCCCTTGCTATTCAGCAAAACATTCCGATTAGCCTGATTGAGATCGTAAGCAATCATTTCCTCAATCATCTCGTCAAGTGTGATTTTAGGTGTCCAGCCGAGTGTTTCTTTTGCCTTAGTAGGATCGCCTAAAAGAGTTTCCACTTCAGCTGGGCGGAAGTACCTAGGATCGATCTTAACAATAACATCACCAACTTTCAGAGCAGGTGCACTATCGCCAGTTACTGAAATAACTCGTCCAAATTCATTAACTCCGTCACCTTCCCATGAAAGCTTAATACCCAATTGATTGGCTGCTTTATTAATAAACTCTCGCACAGTGTATTGAATACCGGTAGCAATAACAAAATCGACAGGCTTATCCTGTTGCAACATCAGCCACTGCATTTCTACGTAGTCTTTAGCGTGACCCCAGTCACGAAGAGCATCTAGATTACCCATAAACAAACATTGCTCAAGACCCTGAGCAATGTTTGCTAAACCACGGGTAATCTTTCTAGTGACAAAAGTCTCACCACGCCGCGAAGATTCGTGATTAAAAAGAATACCATTACAAGCATAAATGCCGTAGGCTTCACGATAATTTATGGTGATCCAATAAGCGTAAAGTTTGGCAACAGCATAAGGTGAGCGAGGATAAAAAGGGGTGGTTTCCTTTTGAGGAATCTCCTGTACCAGACCGTATAGCTCCGATGTACTAGCCTGATAAAAGCGCGTCTTTTTCTCAAGACCAAGCAAGCGGATGCCTTCCAAAATACGTAATGCACCAATCGCATCAACATCGGCAGTGTATTCAGGAGATTCAAAACTTACCGCAACATGCGATTGTGCTCCAAGATTATAAACCTCATCAGGTTGAACCTCTTGTAAAATACGAACAAGGTTAGATGTGTCAGTCAAGTCGCCATAGTGCAACTTAAGAACAGGATGCTTAGCATGAGGGTCTTGATAAATGTGATCAATGCGCTCTGTATTAAACGATGATGCACGGCGTTTGATACCATGTACCTCGTAACCTTTTGCTAAAAGAAATTCAGCCAAATAGGAACCGTCCTGACCAGTAATGCCCGTAATTAAAGCTTTTTTCATTTTTATACAATCTCGCTTAAGAATTTACACGAACCAAATTATTTTTTACTAGGCATTTTAGAATCAAGTCTCGCAATCTGAGCATCAACCATCTTACCGACCATTTGTTCGAAACTAATCGTTGGTTCCCAGTTCAAAATCTTGCGTGCTTTTGATGCATCTGCGAGCGTTTGTTCTGTTTCGAGCGGACGAACCAATGCAGGATCACTGATCACATGATCCTGCCAATCAAAACCCACATGCTCATAAGCAGATTTACAAAGTTGGCGAAGCGTATGAAGTTTTCCAGTACCTATAACATAATCATCCGGCTGCTGTTTTTGCAGCATCAACCACATGGCTCGGACAAAATCGATGGCATGCCCCCAATCTCTAGCAATATCTAAATTACCGAGTGCCAACTGGCCTTTGGATACAATAGGAATACCTCGCTCGTTTAAGTCGACCGAGTCCTTAATACCCAGAGCGGTGCAGGCCGCACCATAGGCAATTTTTTGAGTTACAAAATGGAGCGGTCTACGTTCACTTTCATGATTGAATAGAATTCCACTGGCAATAAACAAACCGTAACTCTCGCGATAAATTCGCACCATCTGATGAGCATAGGCCTTAGCCGCAGCGTAGGGATTGGAGGGATTGAAAGGCGTCTCTTCATTTTGCGGAATAATTTTTGTCTGGCCAAACATCTCCGAAGACGATGCGTGATAAACCCGCGCTTCTGGGCAAGCATGCCGAACACCTTCAAACAAACGAATGGCTCCCATACCGTTGATCATAAGTGTTTCCGGTGCGCGAGCCCAAGATTCTCCCGGACGAGATTGCGAGGCTAAGTTATAAATCTCATCAGGCTTGGCATCCTGTAAAGCAGAGGAAATATCAATGCCTTCTGACATATCGCCAAATAGTACATGTATTTTATTAGCTAAATGACTCGCGTTATTAGGACGGAACCAACTTTCACGCCTAACCAGACCGAATACATCATAGCCTCGCTCAAGAAGGTATTCAGCCAGAAATGAACCATCCTGCCCAGTTATACCTGTAATTAATGCTCTCTTCATTAAGCTATCCGTCGTTTTGGAGAAGCTAAAGCTTCTTCATAAAGTTGCAGCAAAGCTGCCGCACTCTGCTTCCAGTCAAATCGTTTTGATTGCTCTATGGCAGCAAGACTTAATCGATCTCTTTCTAATTTGTTTACAGCTATCCGCAACATGGCTTGAACCCAGCTGTCAGTATCTTCAGGATCCATTAGTATCGCAGCATCACCGGCCACTTCCGGAATAGAAGTAGAGTTAGATGTCAAGGTAGGAGCACCGAACTGCATTCCTTCCAATACGGGCAACCCAAACCCCTCAAACAACGAAGGATAAAGGTTGGCATAACAATTACGATAAAGCCAGATCAATTCATCATCTGAAACATAGCCAGTCATCACGATTTGAGCATTAATCCCCAATGCACTCAAATGTTTTTGAAAATCGTCCATCAACCAACCTTTCCCCCCTGCCAAAACCAGTGGCATCGGTTCGCCTCCCAAGGCTAAATAACGCGCATAGGATTCAACAAGTCGGTGCTGGTTTTTCCGTGGTTCAATAGTGCCTACATTTAACCAATATTTGCCATCAGCCACACCCTCGAGAGCCTTCGGTCGCTTACCCACTGCAGAATAATCCGAGAATCGTGAACACGGGTAAATGACGCGAATCCGGTTTTCAGGGAAATGCGGGAATACACTCAAATAATGAGTTTTGGAAGCATCAGAAATAGCCACTACCCAATCCGCCGCCATAGCTGATCTAAATACTCCATCAAAACAACCCACTCGATTTGCCTCAGTTGTCCAGTCGGGATTAACAACAAATCCCATATCATAAAACGTATAAATCAGACGGCTTGATGTAAATTGAGTGGGACACCAAAAGTTGTTGGCATGAATAATATCTGGCAGGCCTAACAATGCTTCAGCCTCATTCCCAATCCAGAATAAGCTTGCCGCTTCCCTAGTGAGATGCCTTGGACCATAATGCACATCTCGTCCTGAATAGGGATTGGCTAGAGGCATTTTTGCATCAAAATAAAAATTACCGAAACTGGGAAAAAGGGAATATCGATGCTCAGGCACAAGTTCAAGCATTGCCTTAATTAGCGCATGTGAAAAAAAACCGCAACCGGCCTTGCCAGAGCCTGTCTGTGATATGTCAAAACCTATATGCATAGTGTTATTTATACCATCTATATTTAGTAAAATTTAGATTTTAGATTTCAGAAGATTATTATAATTTAAGAAGTCAATGAATGAATCAGCAAGACTTGCTGAGCCGAAAGAATTGAGATGATCTCTATCTCTGAAGATAAAAGTATCATTTTTATGAGGCGAACATCGCGTATTGGATTTTGGACACAAGAGATCAAACAAATTAAAAATATAGATATTAGACTTGTTCTCTGCAACTCTTTTCAAAATCTGCTGAACATCTTCGATTTCTGCTGAGATTGAGTCACGATCAACATCACACGATGAATACCCCAAAAGTTGAGACTTACAAATACCAATATCCTCAAACTTGAATAAAGGAGGTGGTCCAAAAATTACAACATTGACTCCTTTTAATGACATTTCATTTGCCAAAACTGGTATTTTATCTATCCATGGCGACACATCTGCAGCAACTTTTCCCGTCGCTGTACTAATAAATCCACGAGCAACAAGAAGGATATCTCCAGAATGCATCCTTTTTTTAATTTCTTCAAATATAATGTCTCTAGCTTCAAATTTATCATCTGTTTTTGATGGAAACGGTCGCCCTGGAGTTTCTATTAAATGAACGCCTATGCCAGTATTATCATGCATTGCATATAGAAGTCCTTGCAGATGTCCAGAATGACTATCGCCAACAACCCAAATCATTTGTCCATCGACAATCCTAGGTAAAACAGTACACAAATCGAATGTATCAGCGTTTAGCAGCCTTTTATTACCATCTACAACACATATTGGATCATGATTCAAAAGAACATTATTCTTGAGTGGCAAGTAAGCAGGAGGGGAATATAAAGCATTATGATTAATAATAAATCGATTATGATCGAATAACAGGATAAATAATAGAAATACTGAACAAATAGATACACTTATTCCATATCCTATTGTTTGCAAGCTTTTAGTCGACCATTGCGCCTTACGAAGAGGTTTTTCAATATATTTATACGATCCACTTGCTAGAATCAGTATCACCGCAATCTGAAAAGGCACTGTCTTCGCATCAACACCTATGGACCACCGACTAAGACTCAAAACACTCCAATGCCAAAGATACAAAGAAAATGATATTCGCCCTAAATATACAATAATTGGCAAGGTCAGAATGGCATATGTCACGGAAGAAGGCGGAGTAATGCCGATAAGCAGCATCGTAAATAACACCACCAATATCGTCGCGAAAATTGCAAATTGAATAGGAATAAAAAAACTGACTATTATCGCCACCAATATAATTACTGATCCTTTTGATGACAATATCTTGAATTTAGCACTGTGAACTGAATACAAGAATAACAAACAACCTGCACCAAGTTCCCATAGACGAGTGGGCAACAAAAAGTACGCTGCCGGTCGATTAACGTTATAGATACAGACAAACCCAACGAGTGATGCGATAGAAATTATAGCAACAATTAATAATAAGTTTCTCACCCCATTTTTATGTCGACCCAAACCAGCGATAAGAATTAAGACTGGATATAAAAAATAGAACTGCTCTTCAATACCTAGCGACCAAGTTTGTGTAAAAACATTAACCTCCATTGATGGTGAAAAATAATCGGCCGCTTGGTTAAATAGGTAAATATTTGAAAGCCCAAAAAGTGACGCAATGCCAGTTTGAAGTGATACATCAGGATTGCTGTCCAAGAAGCAAATGAGCACACTGGTGATTAAAACGCAAGCTACTAAAGCAGGAAGTATACGTTTGATCCGCCTTTCATAGAACCACAGTAAAAAATTCTTAAAACCATCATGCGACCGACTAACCAATGATAAGGATATTACATATCCTGATATTACATAGAATATGTCAACGCCAAGATATCCGCTTGGCATTAAATCCTTATTAAAATGGTTTATAATAACACTAACTACTGCTATCGCCCTTAGGCCATCAATATCTAGCCTATAGGTTGACTGGGGGAGGGACTGCTTTATCATAACTGTATAAATATATTTTTTAAACTGCAGCTACACTACCTAATATTTTCTTAAATTATTTCAATACATTAAGGTTAAAATATTTTAGTTGACTTTAATACCAAGATACCATATGCACTGAGTTTATAAATGAGCAAGTTTAGCTAAACTATTTTTGGTGTATATATACTATTTATTTGGCCATGTATCTAATCAAAATTTGAAATTTTATTCATCCGAATATTGTATGTTTTTTGGAAACTTGCTTAACGAGTTTGCCAGAAACCCATTCATCGATAAATATCTATTACTTTAGTGGTTTCACTATTATTCTGAGTATAGAACCATCCAACATTCTCTTGTACCGGACTAATAAACAGCTTATATCTTCCAGGTTGCATTGGCATATTGAGTAAAATGGAGACCTTAGTTTTATCATTTGGTTGTATAGGCTCAGGAAACGTAGACCTATTCCCTTCAAATGTAACTTGGCCATTTTCATTAATCCAAACATAGGAAAGATGGACAAACATACCAGGACTAGAAACGCCATTAGCTGGCCAAATCTCACTTCCTGTATTTTCAATTGATACATCTAGCTTTTTAGTTATACCTGCCTGCATTGTGGATGGTAATTCCAATGGATCAATACAATAAGATGGTGAACTCAATGGCGCTAATTGAACCGGAGCGGCAAGACGGTGAACTAACATTGCTGCATAACCTGTGTAACGCATATTTGCAAAAATACCAGATGCGCAGTTATTTTGACTGAACACGCAAATCTTTAACCAGTCCCACCCTGACCATCGGGGTAATGCCCATTCGGATCCGCTTCGATAGATTTCATTACTAGATGGAGCTAGAAGCGGAGGGGTTATAACAACGCTCTGATAGGGATTAAAGACTAAGAGATCACCAATATTAGCGGTATACCCCATTTCATCTTTAACGCCATAATATGAACTTATGTTTTTATTGTCATCTGGCTCAGTAGTCTTTATTTCGAAAGATGTACTTGGTGTCCCTAATGATTCAAGAAAGGTTTTTAAACTAATAATGATTTCTATGCCACTTCCCTGACTAACACCTTTTAGAATTAGGTTGCGGCGCTCTGAATTTGGTAAAGGGTTTTCTATAAGCCATTTTGATAGGACCTGAACAAATTGGTAATGATTATTAGCAATTGATTTCAACGACTGTATGTCGGAAATAGCCACTGGCAATGTATTCGCACCTAGGAGTCCAGTTGTAACTAAGACGATGGTGTTAAACCAGGTAACTGCTTGGCTAGCCAAAATCCCAGCTATACCGCACACAGCAAAACCATAAACTGGCAATAGGTAATAGGTATTAAACATTCTCAAGGCTAAAAAAGCCCCTACATAGGCACTGGCTGCAACCATAAAAGAATCATAGACAGTATGCTTATTAGCGTTATGAATAATCAATAAAACTCTAAAAAATGTTAAAGGCAATACGATGAATATTATAAATGGATCGTTTTTGGCATAAAGATTAATCACATCCCAAATAGCTGTAGTATGCAAACTGGTGTAAGAGTTAGAACTAGTGGCAAAAATGACCCGCCAGAGCCCATAAAAAATGATATAGCATGCACCAATGATTAGTAACGCCCAAATGCGTATAGGAATTTTTCCTTGCTTTTGTCGACAATATCTCAAAAGCTCTACGGTTCCAAATGCAAGTGCAAAAACAAATATCAATTCTTTATAAAAGAAGGCTACTGCCAATGCGACTAACCCAGTAACGGTGATGATATTTTGTTTTGAGGAAAATGGTGATGTCATTTTTTCGGATACTAATGTGGACCAAACAAAAACAAGTATCAGAAAAAGAGCATTTAACTCGCCTATTTGTAATCTAATAGCCGCATTAGCGAAGCCGATTGAATACATTGTGACACACCATAAGATAGCAAGTGCCCAACTATTCGCCCTCGTCAACATCAAGCAATAAAACAATAGCACGCCACACAACAGAACTTTGATGCCACCAATAAAATGAAAAAGAAAAGGTGATGGTTCAATAATTCTTGCAGCAAGATCATATTCTTGTGCAGTTAACGGTATGAAGCGGCCTAGGTCTGGCCTAATATAAAAACCAAAGGGCTTCCCTTGAAATATTGTGCGAATGAATTGATGGTCATCAATAGGCCCTAAACCATCAACACTTAAAACTACAGCTAAAATAGCAACAAGACCGCTTACACAAAAAACTATTATTCCGTATCGCTGAGTAATCGAGTCTCCCTTCAAATTCGCCTCCATAAGCTCATTGTGGCGAAAGAAAGTTTTCGGCCAATCCAATTACCCCAAAATAATCGATCAATTGCAAAAAGACTTTTGACAATATATTTTCCACCAACATTGAGCATTGGAAATGCATCGGGATTATAATAAAAAATATATGCAATTAAGCCTGGGTATACTTCATCAACCTTCTCATAACCAGCATTCTTGAAATACCGATCAAGGTCACGATACTCGAAACCCTGTTCCGTATCATCATCAAAAAGATCATTTGATTTGTAAACCCGTTGCCGGATACGTCTAGCTAACCAATTATCATGAGTTGGTTCAAAACTCAAAAAATATCCGCCAGGTAGAAGAGAATTCCTTAGATTCTTTAGAATATCTTGAGTACGCGAATATACATGATGAAGCCCGCCAATCAGAATTATCAAATCAAATAAATCACCCGAGGTTTGATAAGTGGTTACGTCATTCCATTCTATTTTAAGCAATGGATTTTGATTCCGCGCAATTTCCACCATGTTTTCACTATAGTCGAACCCCTGGTAATCAAAATTTTGTATTAAATTCTTGCTAAGTATCTCGTAACCTTCCGCCATACCACACATAGGCTCTAAAACTCGCTTTACTTCTGGCCCAATATATCTGTTACGTTTTAGAAATTTCTCCCAAATAAGCTCTTTTAGCAACAGATGATTGGGGTGCTTTCTAGCCTCAAAATATTTTTCAGATATCTCGTTAAAATGTTCTCTTTGCTGCTCGACTAGTTTATCCATGGCCTTACTCAACGGTTAATGGCTATTAAAACGATGCCAGTTATAATCAGAAATGCACCTGCAATTTGCCAGATCGTAATGGTTTCGCTTAAAAAGAACATTCCTGTCAGCATTGTACCGATCACAAGGGAGCCTGCAGCAATAGGAAAAGCGAACGACAACGGCATCAGGCGAAGGATTACCATCCAAAGTACAGCACCTGCTCCGTAAAGAACGAAACCGGTGGCAAAGGCAGGTGTTTTCCAACCTTCTGCTGCTTTAATTAGGTACAAGCCAAAACAACTAGTGATAATGTAAATAACAAATAAGCTAGCCGACCAAATAAGGTTAATCCAGTTTATATTCACTAATCCACCTAGGACGCTTTTTTACAGTTTTATATATTTGCCCGACGTACTCTCCAACCACACCTAGACATAGGAGCTGTACACCACCAATAAAATAGATTGGCAGTGTAATTGATGCCCAACCAGGTATCGTATCCCCAACAAATAATTTATGCCAAATCACATAACCACCCATACCCAAGCTGGAGAGGAATATTACAAACCCTAATATTGCAACCATCCGTAACGGCACGACACTAAAAGAGGTAATTCCATGCAAAGCAAGTCGTAACATTTTTGATAGTGAATACTTGGTCTGCCCATACCGCCTTTCACTAACGTCAAAAAAGACAGTACTCACCCTGAAGCCTAACTGAAGACAGGTGGCTCGTAAAAAGATGCTCGGCTCCGGAAAAAGTGCAAGAGCTTCCAATGCTCTTTTACTGAGTAGGCGGTAGTCTGCATGATTGGGGACGATGTCAACACCCATTATTCGCATGAGGTTATAAAACCCTAACGCTGTTTGTCTCTTGAGCCATCCATCTGAATTTCGGTCTTTTCTAACCCCAAGAACAACATCAAATCCTTTACGGAGTTCTCTTACAAAGTCTCGAATAGCTAGTGGATCTTGTTGCATATCGGCATCAATTGATATTGCGGCATCACAGTTCTGAGTTACTTCGGTTAACCCTGCAAGCAGCGCAGCTTGATGTCCAAAGTTTTGAGATAATTTCAAGCCTTTAATAGCCTTATTACCCTGATTTAATTCGTCAATCATCACCCATGAGTTATCCGTGCTTCCATCGTCAACAAAGAAAAGGTAAGAATCCTTTGATATCAGCCCTTCATCAGCTAATTCTTGTATTAAGCTTGTAAGCTGAGTGACCGCGTGGTCAATTGATTCACTTTCATTGTGACATGGCAGCACAATAGCTAACCGTGGCACCTCACTATTTGTATATTGGTTGTTAATCATACACGTGTAATTTCCCGTCAAATTGCATTGCCAAAATTGATCTCATACTACCCGTAGATCCATCTACAAACAGATTTAACCATTGTCTTCGAAATACTTCGATTCCATCTTAAGGCTGCCAAAAGCGAATTCACGCCAATTTTGAATGCAAAAAAAGACCCACTGCCTACGCGGGTAGAATACTGTTCTACCACAACATGTGCATAATTAAACAACCACCTATCCGGCACTCTGCCAAACAGTTTATAAATCATATCGTTGATTTCTTTATGTACCTTTACTCTTGAGCCTAACGTTTTATTTTCTGCATAGAGCCTGGAGCCGGCCAATTTTTCCTCCAGGTAGGCAAAACGCGCACCCGCTTTACCAAGCCTGAGCCAGTATTCATAATCCATGCAATAGTTTAATGATTCATCCAGCAAGCCATATCGCTCAATCACCCTCCGCCTAAAAAACAATGCTGGCTGACAAATAAAGCAGGTTTCTTTTAGTCTTTCAAAATCCCAAGGTTCAGTAGGATATGACTCGAATGCGTGGTCTTCTAGGTCAATGTGGTCTGCCATGCCATAAACCACATCCACTTCCGGATGGGTTTCAAAAAATGCAACCACACGCTTAATAGCATCGGGGTAGTAAATGTCATCGGAGTTTAGCCAACCGATGACATCGCCATCTGTGGCATGGATGCCTTGGTTGACCGCGTCAGTTTGCCCGTTATCATTTTTTGATTCCCAATGCACCGCAGGTCTGAAGCGTTTTAGTATTTCAACAGTGTTGTCGGTACTGCCACCATCGAAGACAACATGTTCGATTTCAAAGCCCTGCGCAGCCTGACTGGCAACGCTTTGTAACGTGCGTTCGAGAAATTGCCCTTGTTGATACGATGGGGTAACGATGCTGACTTTCATGCTGGAACCTGCTCTGGATAAAAGGGCATATATTCACCATTATCTAGACTGACACCACACCGTCGTACCTTCGCTCCCAGTTCGCGTTGATCCTCACCTAAACCAATCAACGCTGGAACGAAGGTCGGAGAAACTCGTAACACGTATACCCCACCTTGCGGCTCCAACGGTAATGATAAAACAGCCTCTTTACCAGCCTGTATTAACAACGGTTTTTGTATTGCCTCTCCGTCAAAATAGGCTTCAATTACTACCTTATGTTGAGGCGCAGTAAATGCAGTTTCCAGAGCTTGAGCACTTGTTGTCGGACCGACCTGAATATTTATTTGGGAACCAGACCATCCGTCCTGGTAAATACCAGTCATGAGACTTTCATGATTTTTATTACCAAATGCAAATTGAAAGAGCTCCCAGTATTCCCTTGTCATTCGCATAGAATCAGAAAACTCTTCTGCCCGCTGCAAACCCGCTTGAATGAGTTGTACCCGCAACTCGGTATTCTCCACCAAAGAAATCATAGCTTGCGAAATCTGGGTGGGTATACGCGGGTCAAACATAATCGCTGCATCTGCCGCCACTTCCGGTAAAGAAGTCCTATTACTACAGGCTACGGGGACACCAGCTGCCATTGCTTCGATAACCGGCAATCCAAAACCCTCGTAAAGTGACGGAAACACTACACCAACACAATGACTCATCAATGCAGCCAACTCAGTGTTAGGAAGATAACCGGGAAAAATGATTCGATCACCCAGATTCATAGAATAAGCCGCTTTCATCAGCCATTCGTAACGTTCACCAGGCGCCCCAGTACAAACCAGTTTAATATCTTTTGCCAACCCTTCATGACATGCCATACCAAAAGCAGTCATCAGCATTTCGTGATTTTTGTGCCGCCAAAAATTAGCGGGATACATCAGGTATCGCTGACGAGTAAGTTTGAGTCGATCTAAAATAGTAGTGTCTTGCTCATCTTCAGGTGCAATGCGTTGTGCCATGCGGAGGTGAATCGTGCGAATACGAGCAGGTTCAAGGCCGCCATGGACAATAGCGGAATCTCTCGAATAATCGGAAATAGCAGTGAGCACTGTTGCTTTTTGACAGGCCTCTAGAAAAGTTCGGTCCCGATGAGCAACATCCTCCGCAGCAAAAAACTCAGGAAATGTTTTATATTGCAAATCGTAAATGGTGGAAACCGTTGGAATGCCGACTTCGAAATAAGTGGGCGCTGTAAAAGGACAAAAAAGCAGATCGGCAGATATGTCGCGCAATAATGTACCGGATTTGCGGCGCTTCAGTATAGTGTTCAGTTTGTAGCCTAGACGACTTACAACTCTTCGTACTCTGCCAGGTAAATAAGGCAAAGTATGTGAGACTAAACCTCGCAAACGTGAAAACAAGGAGTTGACAGTTCCAGGACCAATAACCATTTGACGACGCATATTGGAACGGTCCAATGACGCCAGTTCTTCATGCGATGCTGCTTGAGTAAGCAATATAAACTGGGTTTTCGGTACCATTTCTGCTAAACGAACCAGCAATTCCAATACAAAAATTTTCGCCCCTCCATTTTCTCCACCAGGGAGAATAGGGGTTAAATCCACAGCTATAGTTTTGATCTGCCTATCCATTTAAAATCCAATTTGTTTAGCTAATTTTTTCAGTTCCGACCAATTTGAGACTTTGTACAAACAGCGGAAAATTCGATGGCTAAACAAAGCCCGCAAATTAACCTCGGTTTCTTTCAGCGTAGCTTCGGTTTCTTTCAGCTTAGCTTCGGTTTCTCTCAGCGTAGCATCGGAGTTCTTCACCATTTCCGTGAGCGTTTGGATTTGAACAAATCGAGCAGTTCTATCAATTTCTGATTCAGAAAATTTTTCAGCCAAATCCAGCTCTCGTGCTCGTAAATCGAGCAGAGCCAAAGCCAACCGTCCATTCGGGGTACTTAACAAAGTTGAATCTATCTGTTCAGGGGTATTTAACTGCAGCGGCATCCGGCTAACCACAAAAAACATGTCGTAGTGTCCAAAAATAGCCGGTTCAAACTGGATATACTCTGCACCGAGTTTCTGGAATAGACGAGTAGCCGAATGCTTGCTGAATAGATATATGTGCTCTTCAGGAATTAGCATTTCAAGAAAACGGCCTTTAGTTTCTACCAATGCCAAGTAATCTATTTCCTCCCTAAACTGCGGCGTCTGAATCAGCAACAAGCCATCCGGTTTAAGTAACTTCAAGCAATGAGCCATCGTTGCTGAAGGGTCCGGCAAATGTTCCAGGACATCCATCAAAACAATCACGTCGAGACTGCCAGGGGTAATGTCGAGGTTCTCGACCGGACCAACGAAAATGGGTATATCAAAGGTTTTCTGACCAAAGTCTACAACCCAGGGACTCATTTCCACACCTGATGCGTCATATCCGGCTTGACGTAGAAGGGACACAAAACTGCCATGCGAGCAACCCAATTCGAGCACATTAGCAGGTGGCGTGCGATATTTGAGAAGAGTCTTGATCCAGTGAAGATTGCGCTCAGTAAGATCGTTGCGGGCGCGAGTATGAATGTCTGCATAACCGAACGCATCTTGCTGATGCTTCAACCAATAACTTTTGCCGTAAAAGTCTGTCTCGTCATCACGCACTTGCAACTGCTCAGGCGGCATATCATTGAGATAAACCAGGGTTCCACAGGCACCACATTTACCGTAATCAGAGCTAAATGGCAGAAGTTCGGCATTGCCGCACCAGCATTCTCGGAGAATAGAAGAAATTGTCATTTCAATGCCTTTGTTAAAATTGTTCCAGGCAGATCAGCTACTCCGTGATGCGTCAATACTTGTATTCCATTTTTTATTGCCAATCCAACTGAAAACTGACCAGCATTAGGAACAACACACACCGTTGAATAGCTGGCCGCCCATTCTTCATGGGAAATTAAAAGCCTTCTTTCCCAATCTGATTGTGTCACTGCCGCCAAACCAATTTCAAAAGTGTATTCACCCGGCCCTAGTTGTAAAGCAATTTCTTGTCTACAAAAAATTCGGCTTCCTGCACCCAACCCCAATGGCACATCATTTTCGTATTGCCAAGCATTTTTACCATGAACGATTATGCCTCTCTCATTTGTAATTAGAACACCACATAAGGGCACTCCGATATCAACGGCAAGTTCAAATTCAAAATAAAAGACAGCTAGATCACCCTGACGAAAGCTGTTGCAAGCATTATCGTCCTTGTCGCAAAGAGCTAGCTTGGTACAAAGTGCATTACCATTGCTTACCTGATTTTTGTTAGTTATATCCAGAAATACATCTGGGATCGACATATCCATATCTACGAGCGATTCCGACATTAATTTGTCTATTGCAGGTTTATTTTCAATCTCCACTTGAGGTTGGTGTAACAAGTAATAATGCTTTGCAGCTTCGACAGAAGGACCAATGAATCGCATCTCGCTTCTATCGAGTAATATAGCGCGTTCGCAAAACTGTTCGATATCTGGCATGGAATGAGAAACAAGCAGGATTGCTGCACCAGAATCACGCAGTCGCTGAAGTCGTGCATAACATTTCTGCCGAAAAAAAATATCGCCCACGGCCAAGGCTTCATCAATGATGACGATGGAGGCGTCTATGTGCGCCTGTACTGCAAACGCCAAACGCACGAACATACCACTGGAGTAGGTCTTGACGGGTTGATCTATGAAGTCACCAATGTCGGCGAAATCGACAATTTGATCGTACCGAGCTTCGATTTCATCTTGACTCAGCCCCAGAATACGGCCATTTAACAAGACATTTTCACGCCCGGTAAATTCGAGGTTGAAGCCGCTGCCCAATTCCAGCAAGGCGGCGATGCGGCCGTTGACTATTACGTCCCCGCTGGTTTGAGCTAAAGTTCCTGCCAGAATTTGAAGCAAGGTGCTCTTGCCGCTACCATTACGACCGATGATACCAAACGTTTCGCCTTTTTTAATTTCAAACGAAACATCGTTCAAAGCCCAAAATTCTTTGAAGTATTTCTTACGACCTCGTACCAGCATCTGCAATAAGCGATCCTGGGGTTTATCATAAATTTGGTAACACTTGCTGAGGTTTTCTACTTTGATGGCGATGTCAGTCATATTGACAACCCCGTCAACAAATACCCGGAAAGCTCAGGATAGTTTGGAAATGCCGTGTCGTAACTTGCTAACTGAGCGCCATACTCCAATGCCGTAGCGATGATAATCCGATCTGCCGGATCACGATGAATATCAGTCAATTTCACAGATCGTTGTGCAATTAAGCAAGTAATGGGCAAACATTCAACACCGGAATGATCCAGCGCTTCCCTTAACCACTCATCTGTTGATAGTGGTAGTTCCAGCTTTTGGCCCTTAACTAATAGCATCACTTCAAAACAGGATATGGCAGAAATAACAACTCTGTCAGCGTCTTCTATAGCTGATGCAATGGCCGGTTTTAATGCATCACAACCGAGCAATATCCAGTTGACCCATATGTGAGTATCTAACAATATCATGCTAACCCATTCCAATCCTCAATAGGCGCAGCCGGTGCAATGATGTCGCCCAGAATTTTGCCTTGTCCGGCAATACGTGTGGATGGCTGACGTTTAGTTTTTTGTACTGCGTCTTTTTCGGGAGGCAATAAGGTAACAATGACATAAGCTTCTTCTACAGAGGGCTTATCTCTTAGCCACGTTAAGCGGCCATGATCGTAAATAGCTTGGTAACTTTGTAGCATTTAAACCTCCTAATTTGTGATTATCGATTGCATCTGTAACAACTGTTCAAAAAGCTTGTCGTAAATGCGATAGCACTTGCCGAGGATTTCTAGTTAGATAGTAACCTTACTATTCGCTTTCATTTTACCCCTCAAGACCATTTATCGACGCTTTAGCTTCACTCACATCTCCAATTGAGTCGACTGAGACTGAGCGATAACTTGGAAAGTTGTTGCTACAGCACCACGGTATTTCGACACGATGTCAACGGATAAGCCAAGTTGTGATCCCAGTTCCATTTTAATCTGTGCTCGCTGTATTAGCGATAGCTCCGTATCGGATTCAATGAGTAGATCTATATCCCCGCCTTTTGCTTGGTCGTTGAGTCTGGATCCAAATAAATATATCGCCGATCCAATTCCAGCCAGACGGGTAACTGTTTGAGCAATAGTTTCTGTTTGTTGTTTTGTCAGTCTCATGTTTTTTATTCTTTCAGACGCTAAATGGCAACAAATCGAGTGGACAGGCCATTGATTTGAATGCTACCGCTGGCCGGGCTAGTCGCTGCAAACGGGGCGTTATAAACTGCTGAAGTTGGTCGCGCGGCTTGATATCCTGTACTGAGGTTTTCTGCTTTGATGTCGATGCCAGTCATGCTTGTTTACCTGTCAACAAATAACCAGCAAGCTTCGGGTATTTTGGAAAAACTTAGTCATTACTCGCGTACTGAGCACCCTGTTCCCGAGCTTCCTTTATCCATTCATCTGTTGATAAAGAAAGCAGCCAACGTTTCATGCTGTTCCTGGCTTATTTGCAGCCAGTCCGTGATGGGTAATATAGCTCGAACGCGTTGTGCTGAATACTCTAAATAACGCCGCATTTGTTTTAAGTGTGTAAGTAGCTTAGCCCGCAAACGTAAATGTTCGGTCACAATCTTACCTCTGGACTTTTGCCAGGATATTAATGGGTTTATCTTTACCGGATTGTTTTACGATGATATCAATAGCCAAATTTAGATTCTCTTCCAGCGCAATTTTGCATTGTAATTGTGACATCAGCTTATATGCCGATTCGTGATTATAAAGATAATTCAGCTCTAACTCTTTTTCCCTAGCCGAGCGCGTCATTTCGGCAGGGATTGCCGAAAACCAGACTCCATGGATAGCTCGAAGCTTACCATTCATGGCACTGAATGCCCGTTTCCAGACGGGCATGACGGACTTGTGGATTTGCTGAAACATCTTGGCAATCAGGTGCCGTTTTGTCGTTTCGATATAGATCCACATCGCCGCCGCGTTTATTAACATCCATGTGATCCAAATAGCCAAACCAACGCATCATCGCAAAAGTTTTTGCTAGTCATTTTACGGATTGTGTCTATTTGTGCTTCAGTTGGTCTCATCTTTTGTGCCCACTTGAGCCATGTTAGCAATTAATCCAATAGGCAAAATCATTAGAGGACATCCGCAAAACCCTTCCTTGTTTTTTGAAACCAGGCAAAACCCAGCCATGCAATAGACAGCGATACAAATAGATAAATAATAAACAAGTGCCAATCCGGCATTTTACCCCATACCAACAAAGAGCGGCCTTGCTCGATGGCGGGGGTCAATGGGTTTAGCAATAAAATTGATTGATATTGGGGCGGCAATGCTGTAATAGGATAAAAAATCGGCGACAGAAACATCAATGTTGTCGTTATCAAACCGATGATTTGGGCAATATCACGCAAGTAAACGCCTAAGGAGGCCAATCCCCAAGACAACCCCATGGTCATCAATAATAAAGGTATTAGAATTATCGGAAAAAGCAGTGCTGTCGGGTGAGGCAACCCAAATAGAATAGTATAAAAAATCAGCCAAACGAACAGACTGACTAAGCCATGAAAAATAGCAGACCCCATACTGACCCAAGGCAAGATCTCTAACGGGAAAACCACTTTTTTGACATAGTTGACGTTTGCAAGTATCAGGCTTGGCGCCCGGTTGATACATTCTGAAAACAAATTAAAAACCATCAAGCCTGCGAATAAAACCAAGGCAAATTCGGTTTTTGACTCACTGCCGCCCGTCCAGCGCGCTTTAAATACAACACTGAATACAAAGGTGTAGACCAACAGCATGAATACTGGATTAAAAAATGACCAAAAGATGCCTAATACCGAACCACGATAGCGCCCTATGACTTCACGTTTTACCAACGCTTTTATCAAGCTACGATTACGCCAGACACTAGCTAACATTTCTTGGGGATAAATGGAAAAATGCTGCATAGGCGTTTAGTTTTGTATACGTTGCAAAAATTATTTAAGCCCAGCTAGATAGTAATAATCCATTTTGGGGATTTTTATTTTAATTCCCTAACTTTGCATTATGAAAATTGAATCACTAGCCAACGTCAATTAGTCTGGAGTAAGTTAGAAAAAATCTAACCTTTATTTATGGTGGCGATGGGTGGGATCGAACCACCGACCTTGGGGTTATGAATCCCACGCTCTAACCGGCTGAGCTACATCGCCTAATGAGGTCTGTAAAAGAGCGGGCATTATAGTGACCCGCTTTTTGTTTGTCAAACGTTGAATCTAAAGTGCACGACGTCGCCGTCTTTGACAATGTAGTCTTTACCTTCCAGGCGCCATTTGCCGGCATCTTTAGCACCTTGCTCGCCTTTATGAGTGACGAAATCGTCATAAGCGATCACTTCCGCGCGAATAAAGCCTTTTTCAAAATCGCTGTGAATTACGCCGGCGGCTTGCGGTGCAGTAGCGCCGACAGGTATGGTCCAGGCTCTGACTTCTTTAACGCCGGCGGTAAAGTAAGTTGACAGGTTAAGCAATTGATACCCTGCCCTGACCACACGATTCAAGCCCGGTTCATCCAAGCCCAGATCCTGAAGAAACTCCTGTTTTTCATCTTCTTCCAATTGGGCAATTTCAGATTCAATGGCCGCGCAGACAGGTACGACGATGGCGCCTTCTTTTTCCGCATGAGCACGGACTTTATCGAGCATCGGATTGTTTTCAAATCCGTCATCCTGAACGTTGGCTATGTACATTGTCGGCTTGATTGTCAACAGACACAGTTCTTTGATCAGTGCTATTTCATCATCACTTAGCCTTAACGCCCTGACCGGCTCGCCTTTGTCCAGTTGCTGATTGACTCTTTCCAGAACTTCCTTTTTTGCCAATTCGTCCTTATTGCCTGACTTTGAAGCTTTCATTACGCGCAGCAAGGCTTTTTCAACCGTCGCCATATCGGCAAGCGCCAATTCTTTGTTGATAACTTCTATATCGGCGACGGGATCGATTTTACCGCTGACATGGATGACATTATCATCGACAAAGCAGCGCACGACATGGGCGATCGCATCTGTTTCGCGGATGTTACCTAAAAACTGGTTACCCAGCCCTTCCCCTTTGGATGCCCCTGCCACTAAACCGGCAATATCGACAAATTCAATCGTGGTGGGCAGTATGCGCTGTGGTTTGACAATTTCGGCCAACTTGTCCATACGACTGTCTGGAACCGGAACAACGCCGACATTAGGATCGATGGTACAAAACGGGTAATTTTCAGCGGCAATTTTTGCCTTGGTCAGTGCGTTAAACAAAGTCGATTTGCCGACATTCGGCAAGCCGACGATTCCACAATATAGGGCCATAGTGCTCTCAGTTTCTGGTTATTCGGTACGGGCAGGCTTCCCGTAAAAACCGGCAATTATACAGTTCTTAATTCTACTTTGTCAGATTTAAGAAACGACTTCATGCCCGCCGGGAGCGGATACCCAGCGACATGGATGGTCAGCTTTTATCCATCCATGAGACCGGAATGACGAGATCCTTTTGAGTATCTGACGATTAGAATTAATCCGGCACAGCAATGGCCTGCCTAACCGAGTCCGCTGACTTTAAGCTGCACAAGTAATTTTCTGAAATCGGCGGTTTTCAGAGCATCGCAAAAAATGGGTACGTAAAGTTTACGACTGACTACCGTGTAATGAAGCACAATGAGCCAGGGTGTTATTACGGTAGACGGGCGAATTTGAATGGCTTCAAAACCGTTTCCGGCATCAATTTGCCAACCGTTTGCATCGCTGAATCTAACGGCCATTTTATTCTTGGGATTGGCTGTTCGTTGCGAATAGATAAAACCGCTAACTACCAAACAAAGGATCAGCATAGCCTTAATCCAGATAGACAATGAAGCCAATAATACGGCAGATAGGGCCAGCAAATGAACTAGGCGGATAAAGCGCAGTTGCCAGTGAGAGGAATTGATTTGAAGATGCAGGGATTGCTGGAAACGTGGATTCATGGTGTTGACAACGATTTTTCGAAATTCAAAAAGAGCCTCTATGGTGATATCGCTAAAAAAACATGAAACTGAAATTTGGCGAATTCAACCCACTAGATAAAGTACTGTTCGCGTTAGGCGTCATCCCGGCAGGGATTGCCGGGATCCAGGACACAAGGATGTATAACAGCCTTTGCCGTCCATGGCTTCTGGAATCAGGCCATAGCCATAACCCAACAGATAAACATTTTGTAAGTTGAATGCTTCGATTGTTGGTTTAGGCTCTCCGAGCTGGCTCTATCTGCCTGACTGTGTAGATACTTTATCTGTTACGAATGCTTGACCCTATTTCCACAAACAATTGCCGCTTGCTTTTTCTATGGCGGCCAACCGGGCCTGATGCTGCTGAAGTTCGTCTTCATTACAGTAGATGATGGCTAACGGTTTGCGGTCCGCTAAAACCCGTTTTACTTGCAGATTTGTTTGCTCTTGCCCGCTGTCCGTGGCTTCTTCCAATAGCGAAGATTGCCCACCGGTCATCAATAAATAAACTTCGGCAAGAATTTCGGCATCCAGCAATGCGCCGTGTAGCTCTCTATGGCTGTTATCTATACCATAACGCTTACACAGAGCATCCAGACTATTGCGCTGTCCGGGATGCTTTTTGCGGGCAAAGGTCAATGTGTCAAATACTTCGCTGTATTGGTTAACGGTGCCTAGAGTCTTATCCAGCAAAGCAAATTCGTGGTTGATAAAACCTACGTCAAAAGGCGCGTTATGGATTATCAATTCAGATTCTTTAATGAACTGGATAAAATCATCTGCAATGTCGGTAAACAACGGCTTATCGGTCAAAAATTCATTGGTGATACCGTGCACTTCAATCGCGCCGCTATCAATCACACGTTGCGGATTGATGTAGACATGAAAATGCCGCCCGGTTAAGCGCCGGTTGACCAATTCAACACAACCGATTTCAATGATGCGATGACCTTCCTGGGGATTTAATCCGGTCGTTTCGGTATCCAGTACGACTTGTCTGCTCATTGAAGCTGCCTCACTGATTGAAACACTGTTTTATGAATTTTTTGATCGCATCAATTTCCTGATAAATCACTTCGTGCTGCATCGCAAATTCCAGCCATTGGATCCGATAACCTAATGCAATCAAACCGTCACGCGCCATTTTGCCCGCCTGAATAGCGACCACAGGATCGGCCGTACCATGAACCATCAAAATCGGCGTGGTTTTGTTTGTTTCAGCTGCTTCGGTTTCAAGCTGGGGAATTGTCGGCAAATAGGTCGATAGCGCAACAATGCCGCCCAGTCTCTGCGGAAAGCGCAGACCTGCATGCAACGCAATGACGCCGCCTTGTGAAAATCCGGCGAGCACTATATTTTCGGAAGGAATACCTTTATTGATTTCCATTTGGATCAGCTCATGGATGGCATCTGACGAGGCGTAAATACCTTGTTCATCAACTTTCCGGATCAGCGTCATTTCCATGATGTCATACCAGGCACGCATGACCATTCCGCCATTGATCGTAACCGGTTGCAGCGGAGCATGAGGAAAAATAAAATGAACACCGGCATCATGGAGGTCCAGTGCGGGTGTTATACCCTCAAAGTCATGCCCATCGGCTCCCAATCCATGAATCCATATAATGGAATAACGATGAACGGATTCCGGCAATTGTTCTACATAGTCTAAAGTGCTTGTCATTGTTGCTTAAAAATTGAGTGTTTTAGTCAAGATCGTAAATAGTGCTGTTATTTAAATTTAACCCGCCGGGAAAGCGCCAATGCCTTTTAGTCAATGCCATCGCAATTAATCGATAGGCCCGCTCCTACACAATACGCTTAAATAAACAGCATCGAGAAATCCTTAACCGGTAACAGTTTGCTTGAGTGATTCAATACCCAGATTAGCGAGCTGATCGGCCCGGTCATTGCCGGGATCACCGGAATGGCCCTTGATCCACTGCCATTCCACCTTATGCTGAATGAGCGCCTGATCTAGCCTGCGCCATAAATCTTCATTTTTGACCGGTTTTTTAGCCGCGGTTTTCCACCCTCTTTTTTTCCAGTTGGGCAGCCACTCGGTAATACCTTGTAGAACGTATTTGGAATCGGTATTCAATACAACCTCACAAGGACGACTCAGTTCTTCCAGCGCCTTAATGGCAGCCATGAGTTCCATACGGTTGTTGGTTGTCAAAGCTTCACCGCCATGCAGCTCCTTTTCCTTACCTTTATAGGCGAGTATAACGCCCCAGCCTCCCGGACCGGGATTGCCTTTACAGGCTCCATCGGTATAAATGATGACTGATTCAGACATTATCTTGTGATCTTTGCGAGGATTCCATGTTACCGGCAATGGCAAAACCTGATTTTTTAACAGTGACCGGAGTAAATGGAATCAGATTGTAGCGCCTTTTAATCGCTCTGATTGCATAGGATGTGGCAAACAAAGAAACAAAGCCGCCGTCCACATCGACAGGCCTGGGCTTATCTTTATCAATAGTCAGATCGGAAATAGCCTTGGCCTCAAAGTTAAGTAAGCGCAACCAATCGAGTACTCGTTTTTTACTGATGAAGTGACCCAAAAAGGAATCCGCCAATCGGATATCCCACATATATTGATAACGCACCCAAAAGCTCCAGGGATTAAAGTTGATAATAACCAAGTGACCTTCCGACTTTAATACCCGCTCTATTTCGCGCATGGTTTGAAAGCGATGAGCATCGAATTCCAGCAGATGCGGCAGCAAAATCAAATCAATACTTTCGCTTTGAATGGGCAAAGCATAGGCTTTTGCCCTTAATTTCTTCGCTTTTGGGCATCCCAGGCCGTTTACATCGAGAATTGTAATATCGTATAAATCGCAATCAATAAACTCCTCTTCCCAGCCCAACCCACCTATCTGCAATATTTTTTGTTTGCAACTCACTGTTATTGAACGCTTAATAAAAGAAGCTTCGACCTCTTGCAAGAGCTTTCCTCTTGGCGTTTGATACCAGCCGAATAAAAATTTACGCTTCATACAGGAATCTCAAAATGCAAAATACGATGAATTTCAAACAAAAGCGGCTATACTATCGTTTTCCTTGGTAAAAAAGTATAAATGATATGATTAAGATTAATTCTAACAGGTCATTGCCGATTTTATCGCTTTTGATTATGACCACTGCGGGATGTACTTCTCACACGGCAAATGACAGTTTGAGTCAAAGTGTAAAACCACCTGTAATCTCTCATGATGACTACTACGCTAAGCCAACAGTCAGACCCAAATACCCTAACCGTAAACTCGCTAAATTAAATTTTAAAAAATCTTCAGCGAGTCATGTTAAAAGTGAAGGCGGAAGCATTTGGGACAGACTGGTTTCGCTCTATGCGCTGCCTGAAGTTGAAAATGAACGCATAGAAAAAGAAATCAACTGGTTTATAAAAAACCCTGAATATTTGGTCAGAGTTCAGCAAAGAGCTGAACCTTATCTGCATTTAATACTTGAAGAAATCGAGTCAAAAAACATACCCGGGGAACTGGCACTTCTACCTATCGTTGAAAGTGCATTCCGTCCAGACGCCAACTCATCGGCTCAGGCATCCGGTTTATGGCAATTTATCCCTGAGACAGGACGCCTCTACGGTTTAAAGCAAAACAGGTGGTATGACGGCAGACGCGATGTGTATGCCTCCACTCAAGCGGCCACCCAGTTTTTAAAAGACCTGGGCGAGAACTTCGAAGGCGATTGGTTGCTGGCACTTGCCTCCTACAACTGGGGCAAGGGTAATGTTCAAAAGTCCATAGACAGGAATATGGCTAATGACCTGCCAACTGACTATTGGTCATTAAGAATGCCCAATGAAACCTTTAATTACGTGCCAAGATTAATCGCAGTCGCTAAAATCTTTGCCAATCCAGAGCTTTACAATATTCCTTTACAGGATATTCCTGACCAGCCTTATTTTGAAGTCGTCAACGTCGATTCGCCGCTGGATCTAAGAAAGGCGGCCGAACTGGCTAACACGTCCATGGAAGAAATAGTCAAGCTCAATCCGGCTTTTAAAAAGAACAGAACCACCTCTAACGGCCCTAACCGCCTGTTAATTCCTGTCAATCAGGCAGATTTGTTCCGTCAGAACCTTGCGCAACTTTCCGTTGATGACAGAGTTTCCAGCTACGATGAACCGGAACAAGAGAAACCTGTAACCGCTAAAATTACTAGAACACAACTCCCGGTCAGTACCCAAAAACCAGAGAAGCATGTTGTAAAACGGGGTGAAAGCTTAAGCGAAATCGCCAATAAATACGGCGTTACCGTCAGTGCTTTACTAAAGGCTAACGGCTTGCGCAAAGCATCTCATATACAATCCGGTAAAACGCTTTCGCTACCAGGCTCAGCTAATGTCAGCCAGACTGCTGCAGCATCCAACCAAAAGCTGATTACTACGATACCGGCTAAACAAGTCATTCATACCGTAACAAAAGGCCAAACTTTCTGGCGCATCAGTCAGGAATTTTCTGTCAGTGCAAATGACTTAGCCAAATGGAATAACTTGAAACCGGGCGCTCATATTAAAGCGGGTCAAAAACTGGTTATAAAAAACCCAGGAAAATCAGAAGCTAACAAGACAACAGCGTCTACTCAGCTTGTAACAAAACTAAGCGCTGCAAAACCATCCTCGTCAAAAGTGAAAATATTGGCGAGTGCGAAATCGGTCTTAAAACCGGTAAACAAACAAGTCCAATATAAAATCAAACCGGGTGATTCGCTGAGCCAGATTTCCAAGAAATTTAATGTACCCGTCTCAGACTTGGTTAAATGGAATCCCAGCAATGCTAAAAACCTCAAAGCAGGAAAAGAGTTAAAAGTCGTCTTGGGCAATACTTGAGCCTGACAAGGCTTAAGAGAAAAAGGCCGGGTTAACAAACCCGGTCGGCAAGCCCTAATACATTATCTATCTGCCCTTCGAAAAGTAATCACACCTTAAATCTGTAATTGAGGAACCGCTTTAAGCAGCGTCTTAGTGTAGGCATGTTCGGGATGCATCAACACCTGTTCTACACAGCCGTATTCCACAATCTTTCCATCCAACATGACGGCAACATCATCGGCAATTTCCGCCACTAAGGCCAAATCATGCGTGATAAACAGATAGCTGATACCTTTTTGCTGTTGCAGCAATTTGAGTAAAGCAATGATTTGAGCCTGCACAGACACATCCAGTGCACTGGTTGGTTCGTCACATACGATCAGTTTGGGCTCTACAGCCAAGGCTCTGGCTATACAAATGCGCTGTCTCTGCCCCCCTGAAAATTCATGCGGATAGCGCTGCGCCGATACTTCCGGCAAATCAACCTGCTTGAGAAGTTCAAAGACGCGGCGCTGTCTTTCAACAGTATCGATTTCCGGACGCAAGGCTTTTATCCCTTCTTCAATGATCTCTCCGACCAGCATCCGTGGATTCATCGATGAAAAAGGATCTTGAAAGACAATCTGGACCTCGGCCCGCTTTTTTCTCAATACTTCTCCGTTCAAGCGATTAATTTCAATACCATCCAGTAAAACCCTGCCGGCGGTTACCGGAATCAAATTGAGCAAGGCTTTGCCCAATGTCGTTTTACCGCAACCCGACTCTCCGACCAGGGCCAGCGTTTTGCCGCGTTGAATATCAAAACTCACATCATCAACCGCTTTGACATGATCAACCACGCGCTTAAAAACACCTTTACGAACCGGATAATAGACCTTGAAGTTTTCGATCTTACACACCACCTCACTGGCGGGCATCTCTGCCCTGATGCTGTGCTCCAGCAAAGGCAATGCAGCCATTAATTTTTGCGTATAAAGATGCGTAGGCCGTTTAAAAAGCAAGCTGCTTTTCCCGGTCTCGACGATCTTTCCCTGTTGCATCACGGCAATACGGTCGGCCCGGTTCGACACCAATGCCAAATCATGACTGATTAACAATAAAGCCATGCCGGTTTGTTTTTGTATCGACTTCAATAAGTCAAGTATCTGCGCTTGAATGGTGACGTCCAAAGCTGTAGTGGGCTCGTCGGCAATCAATAGCTCAGGATTTCCTGCCAAAGCGATGGCAATCATGACCCTTTGGCGCTGACCGCCCGATAGCTGATGCGGGTAATCACCCATGCGCTCGGCGGGATTGGGGAGTTCAACCTTTTTCAGCAATTCAATAACCCTGGATTTGATGGCATTTGCAGGCATTGATTGATGTATTTCCAGCACTTCCTCTATTTGCCGGCCAATAGTCAGAACCGGATTCAAGGATGACATGGGGTCCTGAAAGATCAAGGCAATTCGCCGTCCTCTTACTCGACATAAATCAAACTCAGCCATGGTCATTAGATCAAGGTCGCCGAGCTTAATGGATCTTGCCGTCAATTTTGCGTTACGCGGCAGCAAGCGCAGCACAGACAAAGCAGTAAGCGACTTTCCCGATCCCGATTCGCCCACCAAAGCGAATGTCTCTCCCTGCGCAATCTCGAAGCTGACACCGTCAACGACTTTTTGATCACGGCCAAACACGACACTTAGATTATTGACCTGCAAAACCGGTTTACTCATGTTCAGCTCGCCTTGGATCAAAAGCATCCCTGACCGTATCGGCAAATAAATTTGCAGCCAGTACCAAAGTAAACATAAACAGGAAAGCGGCCGCGAGAGACCACCACACGGCGGGCTCGCGGGCCATCTCAAGCCGGGCACCGTTAATCATATTGCCCCAACTGTACGTGGTGGGATCGACACCGATATTGATATAGGACAAAACCGCTTCAGCCAGCACCAAAGAACTGAAATCAAGCACTACGGAAATGATGATGATGTGCATGACATTAGGCAGGATATGCTTGTATAAAATCATCCCCTGCTTAACACCCAAAGCTCTGGCAGCTTGCACATATTCCATCTCACGCAGTTTTAAGGTTTCGGCGCGCAGCATTCGGCACAAACCCGTCCAACTGGTCACCCCCAAAATCAGACAAAGAAACAGCAAACGCATATCCGCTCTAACGATCAAACTGGTAAAGTCATCGGGGTGATTGGCCATATAAACCTGTACCATCAGAATGGACGCCGCTATCAGCAAAACGCCCGGAACGGAATTGAGCGTCGTATAGATATACTGGATGACATCATCCAGCCAGCCATGAAAAAAACCGGCCAATATGCCAAAAACTATCGCCAAAGGCAGCATGACCAAGGTAGTCAGTGTTCCTATCACCAGTCCGGTCCGGATACTTTTGACCGCTTGATAAAACACATCTTCCCCGACTTTATCGGTGCCTAAAATATGATAATGAGCCGATAACTCAATGGCCGTAAAAACCAGCGAGATCAAAACCACCACAACAGCAATGACTGTCTTCCCTGTTGATTGCTTTAGCCAGGCATCTTCCCGCTTACGCACGAGCAACCACAACAGACTCAAAGGCAGTAAAGAAAACACAAGCCCTTCAGCTAAACCTGTTAACGTTTTAATCAAAACATCATCCGCTAATTCACTGTCAGGATCGGCCAGATGCGCGGCCCCATGTTTGAGACGCGGATAACCCCAAACCTGCTTTCCCTCATCTGCGGCCATTAATTCTTTACCGTACAAATACGCGGAGAATGGAGCGGAATAGGTTTTTTCTGAATTTTGACGAATCGGTGAAGCCCAATAATCCAATAAACTGATGATTTCATTGGAACGCTCCTCGTCGGTTCTAAAATGTATCGAGTCCAGCAAGCCTATGCAGACAAACAGCAACAATACAGTCAGCGACACCATACCGGTTTTGCTTCGGCCAACTTTCCGGATAGGCCGCTGCATGGTCGCCCTTCCTCGCACATAAAACCAAAAGCCTGAACCGGAAATCAGCAGCAAATAGATTAACGCATCAGTCCACAGCACTACCATTATGACAACCTGACGCGAGGATCAACTAAGGTATAGGAAATATCGGTCAACAGCAGACCGAAAATGTAGAGCACCGAACCCAGAAAAACCATGGATCTTACGATGGCAAAATCCTGACTGCTGATTGCATCGATAGTGTAACTGCCCAGCCCTGGAATACTGAAAAACGATTCCATGATCAAACTGCCCATAAACAACAAGGGCAACACAACCACCACACCGGTTAAGATGGGAATCATCGCATTTTTGACGACATGCCTGAACAAGGTTTGCGTTTCGCTGAGGCCTTTGGCTCTGGCCGTCCGGACATAGTCTTTTTCGACTTCTTCTAAAAACAAGGTCCTGTACCACCTTGCACCGGAGCCTATCCCCGATACGACGCCGATCAGAACCGGCAGCACAACAAATTTAATCGCATTGAAGCCACCGTCATACCCGGAAATTGGTACCAGCCTGAGGAGTTTTCCGAATAAGAATTGCCCACCGATAATATAAAAAAGCGAAGAAATGGACATCAGTATCACGCACAATACGACACCGCTGAATTCCAGATACGAGTTTCTGAAAAGCACCATCATCAGCGCAACCGTGATATTGACTAACAATCCTAAAACCAAAGAAGGTAAAGCAACAGCCAGACTGGGCCACATGCGCTGTTTGATGTCCGCGCCAATATTACGCTTATCACTGTCTGAAATACCGAAATCGAACCAGAATAATCCCACCGATTTTTGATAAAAAACAGTTTGAGTTACCGCCTCAAGCCCCTGCCCCGCCTCATTCCATAACAGCGGCAAATCGTAACCTCTTTGTTTTTTCCAGTTATCGACGGCTTGCACTGTCACATGCTTTTGACCTAATTGCATTCTCGCCATGTCGTCAGGACTGTTGACAACAAAAAACAACACAAAGGTCAGGATATTGACGCCAATCAGTAAAGGCAAGGCGTATAACAAACGTCTGATAATATAATGAATCACAAGTGCACCTCACTAGCAGTGACTGATAGGCTTCGATTGCTACCTGTCACGAAAACCCGGTTGTCAGAGGCATAAAGTCTGTATTCTCTAGTCATTTAAAACCAATCTTATTTTTTTGCGATAAGCGATAACAGCGGGAACGATCAATCCGATCAGCAACAACAAAAATAAACCCAGCGGCCAAAAGATCGGTGCGTTCCATTGTTGCCGGCTTTCCTTGCGCTTTACTGGATCAATCTTGTGATATTTGAGGCGATTGTTGGCCATCAGATTCGGCTTAACGTTGGTGTACCAGCCGTGATGCAAAACATAATCTTCCGGATAAAGCCCGAAAAGCCAGGGCGCATCGTGTCTTATCATATTCTGCAACTGTTGAATCAATTTATAGCGCTGCTCATTATTGTTGAGGTTTCGCATTTGCCTGAACAAACGATCGAATTTGGGATTTTGATAGTTACCGGCATTTTCGCCACCATACGCGACTTTCGCATTGGGACCGTATAACAGGAAAAAGAAATTTTCAGGATCCGGATAATCTGCGTTCCATCCCCACATAAAAATCTGGGCATTACCTGCCCGCATTTTTTGCTGGAAACGGTTATAGTCTGTCCCACGAATAACGAGCTTAATACCCAGTTTTTTTAATTGTTTGCGAAACCAATTCATCCTGGGCCTTTCTTCAATGCTGGCCGCCGGTGTATCAAGATACAAAATCAGCGATTGACCGGTTTTTCTGTCGACACCGCCAGGATAACCGGCTTCTTTCATCAGTTTTTGGGCATATTGAATGTCTTTTCTCTTGGGTTGACCATCCACCCAGTCGTAGACATAAGGATTCACGCCCTCTTTTCCTTCTGCATACCCGAAGATGCCCGGCGGCAAGGCGCCGTGAGCAGGAATGCCTCTGCCGTTCATGAAAATGGATATAAATTCCTCGTAATCAATAGCGATAGAGATCGCTTGACGCAGTTTACGGGATTTTTCTCCATTCTTTCCCAGGGTAGCATCCAGCATATTGAACCCGATATAAAAGATGGAGCTGGACACCGCTTTTTGAAGGTGGATGCCTTTATTTTGCATGTCTGCAGTCAGATTCGGGTCGCCAGTACCTGAAAACTGCACAACCTGATCAAAACTGTCCGAGGATATACCGGACACATCATAATAACCTTGTAAAAACTTACTCCACGTCGGAATCGTTTCCTTTTCCAGCGTAAACACCACTTTTTCGATAAAAGGCAGTTTCTTGCCAGCATCCGTCAACAACCCGTTTAGCCTATCCTCTTCCTCGCCCTGATCAGGAAAGTAGTCATCGTGAAAATTGGGATTTTTGACCATCACCATTCGACGATTCGGATTATTTTCTTGCAGTTGAAACGGACCCGTGCCGATGGGATACCAATCCAATGTAATATTTCTTTCGGTCAGGCGAGGGTTGTCGTAAAAAACATCCGCTTCCCATGGCATTGGCGCAAAGAAAGGCATGGCCAACCAATAAATAAACTGCGGATACTTTCCTTTGATTCGGATTCGATAGGTATATCGAGACTCGGCAACCACGCCTTCAAGAGGCAATGTGCGTATCTCATTTAACGTTTTTCCGGCAGATTGTTCATAAAACGAGGCAAATCCGCTGATATAATTTTTCATCAATTCGCTGATAGGCGATTGAATTTTTGCAGTAGCCATCCTTTTGATTTGATAAACATAGTCTTCCGCCGTCAACTCGCGCGTACCTGTTTGTTCAAAATCATTAAGTGTGTTGATTCCGTCTAACTGCAAATCGGTCAGATGATGATAAAGATAGGCACCTGAATCTGATTTGGCTAAAGCCGGATGGGGTTGATACAAGATACCCGGTTTTATCTGTATCACATAGTCGGTGTAATGAATCAACCCCTCATCGGCATTAGCGGGCAGCTGATGCCCATTACTATCCAGAAACTGAATAGCAGGCATTCGCTCAGCGGTAAGTGGCTCTAATTCATAGGGCCTTTTCAAATAATGGTACTGGAACGGCGGCTCATAAATATTGCCGATGAAAACATATTCATTGGCACTGTAAGAAACCGCAGGATCAAGGTGTTTTGGCCGTTCAGTAAAAGACGAATACAAGACCGCCTGATTGTCTTCAGCTTTGCTGTAGGGATTGTTCAGCTGGGATAAATCGCATCCCGCCAAATTTAAAAAGAGTGTCAATAACACTAAAAAAAGAACACGCTGCTCAGCTAGTTTCATTGACAAATTACTGGACATCAAATTGAGGCTCATAGATACTTTCGTTATTGTAACAACAAACCAACAGGAGATAACATGGGTTTTATGCAGGGCAAACGCGTTTTGATCGTCGGATTAGCCAGTAATCGATCAATCGCATGGGGCATCGCACAAGCGATGCATAGACAAGGTGCAGAACTCGCATTCACCTTCCAAAACGACAAGCTCCAGGAAAGAGTTGTCAAGATGGCAGAGGAATGCGGCTCAAAGATCACGATAGAATGCGATGTCAGCAATGACGATCACATCACTGGCGTTTTTACAGAACTGGCAAAACACTGGGATGGCTTGGACGGCATCGTTCATTCAGTGGCTTATGCGCCTCGTGACGCGCTGGATGGGGATTATGTCAATGCGACAACCCGGGGAAACTTCCAAATTGCACACGACATCAGTTCCTACAGCTTTACCGCTCTAGCCAAGGCAGGAAGAAGCATGATGGCCGGTCGTAACGGTGCATTGTTAACGCTGACCTATCTGGGTGCAGAAAGAGCCATTCCTAATTACAATGTGATGGGCGTTGCTAAAGCGAGTCTTGAAGCCAATGTCCGCTATATGGCCGTGGCGCTTGGGGCTGAAGGCATCCGGGTTAACGCTATATCGGCAGGTCCTATTCGGACACTGGCCGCCTCAGGTATCAATAATTTTAAAGCGATGCTCAGTAAAGCCGCAGACACCTCCCCCTTAAAGAAAAATGTCACGATAGAAGAAGTCGGTAACGCGGCTGCGTTTTTATGCTCTGATCTGGCATCAGGCATTACCGGGGAAATCACCTATGTAGATGCCGGTTACAATATTGCCGGTCTGGCTGCGTCCTGATCTGACAAAACCAAGCTTTTTATTGGTTTCACCTCACAAAAAAAGGGAGCATTGGCTCCCTTTTTTATCCGCTATTGAAAATAGCCTGAAGACAAGCCTCTAAAAATAATCAATGCAATTATTTTTTGAGAACCGTAATGTCTGCGTTTTGCTCAAGGTTATTTAACAAATCATTAAAGTAAGCCTGTCCAAAAACATTCGCCAGATTTTTAGAGGCAAGTTCCGCTTGTTTTTTATCTTCTTCAGACATTTCGCCCGGCTTGACCTGTTGCAAGCTGACGATAACCTGATCCCCTGATTCCATAGGCACCGTAAAAATCACCGGTTTTCCAGAAACAGGCTTAGCCGACTTGAATATCGCCTGACTTAACTGGAAAGGTATTTCCATGTTCAGCCGAGTGAGTCCTTTATGCGTTTTAACCGGTAAATTTTCAGCCTTGGCAAGCGCTTCAACACTCTCACCACCTTGCAAACGGCTCGTTAATAAAGCAGCCCGCTCAACGGTTTGTTGCTTGGCTTTATCCATCAGTATCGCCTGAATGATATCTTGCCTGACTTCATCAATTTTTCGTGTTGTTGCCGGCTCATGCTTCAGCAGACGCAAGACCACCAGACGCTCACCTTCCAATTCGACCGGTTCACTGTTGTTTCCTTTGAGGACTTCTTCAGAAAATGCCGCATTGCGAATTTTTATCTCGGAGGCAATGCCTTGACCATTGTCTCTGGTAAATAAATCTGTCGTTTTAGTTTTTATTCCCAGTGAATCAGAGGCAGCATTCAAGTTATCTGCATTTTCGTAGCTCAACTCTGTTAATCTTTCACCCAGCTCGTAGAAACGCGTTTCAGCTTCTTTCTTTTGGTAGGTTTTCGTGAGTTCATCTTTAACGCTTTCGAAAGGCTTACTCTCACCTTTGACTAACTCGGTTACCGTAATCAAGTGATAACCAAAAGATGATTTAACCGGTCCGGAAACCTCATTCAATTTAAGTGAAAGAGCCGCGTCTTCAAAGGCTTTTTCCATAACGCCAGCTTCAAATAGCCCCAGATCCCCTCCATTTTTGGCGGTCAACGTATCGTCAGAGATTGATTTAGCCAGTTCAGAAAAGGCTTGATTGGCTAATTGCTGCTGAGCGTCTTTTGCTTTTTGAAGCGCCGCAGCATCATCGGTTTTATCGTTGACTGCAAATAAAATATGACTGATCTTTCTACGTTCTTTAGTGGTGTAGAAATCTTTTTGTTCTTCATAAAAAGCTTTCAGCTGTTGATCTGTCGCCACAACTTCATTTGCCAATGCGTCAAGCGACAACTCCAAATATTCGACGGAGACTTGCTCGGGCTTTTGATAGGCATCCATGTGTTGTTGGAAATAAGCTTCTATTGCTTCGTTACTGGGTTGCTCGGTAATTTGTTTCAGGGCAACGGTTACGTATTCAACATCTCTTTGCTGATTTTGTATTTTGAAGAAACTATCCAAATCATGTTGAGTTGCAAAACTATTCTCCACGACTGCACGCTGGAACTGCTCCATTGTCAGTGCATTTTTAATTCGGCTTATAAATTCCGAAGAACTCATTCCCTGCGAATTAAGCAATGCCTGATACTGTTTTTTGTCAAACTTTCCATCTGTCTGAAAATAGTCCAATGAGGTAATAAAGCTTCTTGCCGTCTCATCGCTGATCACCAGATTCAAAGAATTAACATGCTGCAAAAGCACCTCATCCTTGATTAATTTTTGCAGCGCCTGGCTTTTCAATGACTCTTCATCGAAGTCAGTATTTTTCAGACTTTGACTGTATTGCTCATAAGCTCTGGTCAGATCCTTCTGGAAAAAGTCTTTACTGCCAACCGATGCAACCGGAGTCTCTTTACCTACATCCAGATAGTTTTGAATACCCCATAATGCAAATGGCACAGTTATTAAAATTAGAATCACCCAAGCAAATACTCCCTGGGCTTTCTCTCTTATCTTTGTCAGCATATGCGCGGTCCTTAAACAAAAATCACGTTATCAATCAGACGAGTTTTCGAGTGGTTTACAAAATTAACTTGTGTTGATTTTTCAACCCAAGCACAAAGGTCATAAAGTCTGATATTTTAGGCTTGACCCTTTGTCAACAGTCTATGAAATGGTAACAACACTTTAAATCAAGCAAAAAAAAAACCCCGAACCTTATGGTCCGGGGTTTTTTAAATTGGCGGAGCGGACGGGGCTCGAACCCGCGACCCCCGGCGTGACAGGCCGGTATTCTAACCAACTGAACTACCGCTCCTAAGTCTGGTGGGTGCTGAGGGGTTCGAACCCCCGACCCTCGCCTTGTAAGGGCGATGCTCTCCCAGCTGAGCTAAGCACCCGACTAAAGAAGGCCTAGTTTACAGCATCTTTTAATGATTTGCCAGCTTTAAATGTTGGAATTTTTGCTGCTTTGATTGTGATTTCATCGCCGGTTTGAGGATTACGACCTTTACGCTCTGCTCTTTCTTTTACGGAAAAAGTACCGAAACCAACCAATGCCAAGGAATCACCTTCACTTAAAGCAGTTGTAACCGCACTCAAAAACCCATCTAATGCTCTACCTGCATCTGCTTTAGTCAGACCGGATTTATCAGCAATAGCGTCAATTAGTTCAGATTTATTCATTATTCCCCCTTAGGAAATTACTTAGGTAAATTATTAGTCCGCAAAGCGTTTCTATACTTAATGAGCAACATTGTCAGCTGCGTAGTAAGGTTGACATTTATATCAACACCCCTTGCAAAGTGTCAAGCTATTCAACCTCTCAGGCCTTAATTTATCTGGATTTCTACAAAAAATCGCGACTTCTTAAATTAAAAAGTCCGCTTGCTTTCTGATCAATATTTAACGTTTAAGTTAAGTATTTGCGATATATTGTCTCTTTCTTATGTTTTCGCCGGCTGATTTCACCCGGCAAAAATGAGTTGGCGCACCCAGTAAATCAAACACGTTTTTAAGGGCATCCCTGCCATCAAAAACTTATAAAAATCAATGCGCCGTAAGGTTTTGCTTCTTGGTTTGACTCGCATTTTCTGTTTTTTTAGCTTCGACAGCTTCTTTTTTTTCAGGCGCAACGGGCAAATATTGCAAAGCAGCCGCCAAAACTTCATCTATCCAATGGACCGGTCTAATGTCCAAATTTTGTTTTATATTAGCTGGAATTTCCGCCAAATCCTTTTCGTTTTCTGCGGGAATCAATACCGTAGTAATACCTCCGCGGTGGGCAGCCAACAGCTTTTCTTTAAGTCCGCCAATCGGCAGCACTTCGCCACGCAACGTTATTTCACCTGTCATGGCAACATTGGCCTTGACCGGAATTTTTGTCAGTGCCGAAATAATGGCAGTACACATGCCAATACCTGCGCTGGGTCCGTCTTTAGGTGTCGCGCCCTCAGGGACATGAACATGAATATCATTTTTCTGAAATACATCGTTATCAATATTCAGAATTTCCGAGCGGCTACGCACAACCGTCATTGCAGCCTCGATGGACTCCTTCATGACGTCACCGAGCTTTCCGGTTGCAATCTGTTTTCCTTTACCCGGAATGACGGCTGTTTCAATGGTCAATAGCTCACCGCCCACTTCAGTCCAGGCCAATCCAGTTACTTGGCCAATTTGATCCTGTTCTTCGGCAAGGCCGTAGTTAAAGCGCTTAACCCCCAAATACTTTTCAAGATTCTTGGACGTTACCGTTACCTTTGTTGCTTTGGACTTCAGCAAAAGGCTTTTCACTACTTTTCTGCAAATTTTGGATATCTCTCGCTCAAGACTTCTAACGCCGGCTTCTCTTGTGTAATAGCGGATGATATCGACAATTACCGGTTCGGTAATATTGATTTCATTTGCTTTTAAGCCATTGTTTTTAACCTGTTTGGGAATCAGATATCGCATGGCAATGTTGGTTTTCTCGTCTTCGGTATATCCGGGTAACCGAATGACCTCCATCCTGTCCAGCAATGCCGGCGGTATATTCATCGTATTTGCTGTCGCAACAAACATCACATCCGACAAATCAAAGTCCACTTCCAGATAATGATCGGCAAAAGTGTGATTTTGTTCAGGATCCAGCACCTCCAATAAAGCAGACGCAGGATCGCCACGAAAATCGGCCGCCATCTTGTCGATCTCGTCCAACAAGAACATGGGATTGCGTGTTTTGGCTTTGGACAGATTTTGTAGGATTTTGCCTGGCATCGAACCGATATAGGTACGCCTATGCCCGCGAATCTCGGCTTCATCTCTAACACCACCCAGCGCCATACGGACATATTTGCGATTCGTTGCCCGGGCAATCGACTCTCCCAGCGAAGTTTTACCCACGCCCGGAGGTCCTACCAAACAAAGAATAGGGCCTTTTAACTGCCTAACCCGCTGTTGAACAGCCAAATATTCCAGAATTCGCTCTTTTACTTTATCCAGGCCATAGTGTTCTTCTTCCAAAACCTCTTCCGCCACCTTTAAATCATGACGGACTTTGGTTCTTTTCTTCCAGGGAACATTGACCATCCAATCAATATAATTTCTGACTACCGTCGCTTCCGCAGACATGGGAGACATTAGCTTTAACTTGTTTAATTCAGTATTGGCCTTGTCTCTGGCTTCTTTAGGCATGCCGGATGCCTTGATTTTCCTTTCCAGCTCTTCAATTTCATTAGGAACATCATCCATTTCGCCCAATTCTTTTTGAATGGCCTTCATCTGCTCATTAAGATAATACTCCCTCTGATTTTTTTCCATTTGCTGCTTTACACGGCCGCGAATACTCTTCTCCAACTCCAGGAGATCAACCTCGCCTTCCATGAGCGTCATTAAATTTTCCATTCGCTTTTCAATGTCGGCAAGTTCCAGCAAGGCCTGCTTTTCCTGAACCTTTAGACTCATATGTGCCGCAACGGTATCGGCAAAACGACTGGGATCATCAATGCCTGCCAGAGAATTAAGCACCTCCGGAGGAATTTTATTATTCAATTTCACATATTGATCAAAGGAACTCATAACCGTCCGCTGCAATACTTCCTGGGCTTGCTCGGACAAATTAATCTGATCTTTGATTTCAGTAACTTCAGCGGCGATAAAATCCTCTGTAAGGAAGTATTTTAAAACGGTGCTGCGTTGATTTCCCTCAACAAGCACCTTAACGGTTCCATCGGGCAACTTAAGTAATTGAAGGATATTTGCCAACGTCCCTATCTGATACAAATCAGTAAAATCCGGATCATCAACTTCCGCTTCTTTTTGCGCGACCAGCAAGATTTGCTTGTTATCTTTCATGGCTGCATCAAGTGCATCGATTGACTTTGCCCGCCCAACGAATAATGGAATCACCATATGAGGGTAAACCACAACATCTCTTAAAGGCAGCACTGGCACGGTCAATATCGTTTTTTCAATATCGGTCATAGCTTGAGTTTCCATTGTTGGAACCTATCAATTCATTGTTTGAAGTTAGAATATAGGGACGTGATCACAAATAGCAAGCTTCGCATGATAATAAATACCGAAACTGGCAAGGAACACGCACAAAAAAGGGGCTGCAAAGCCCCTTTTTGTTTTTCACTGTCTGTCTAAATTGATTTCAGGTATCTGACGAAGCCCGTTTCTGTTCTTTCTCATACACCAGAATCGGTTTCGATTCACCGAGAATAACGCTTTCATCTATGACCACTTTGGTAATATTTTCAGCAGAAGGCAACTCGTACATGGTATCCAGCAAGACGTTTTCAACAATTGTCCGCAAACCTCTGGCACCTGTTTTTCTTTCCATCGATTTTCGGGCGATAGACATAAGAGAATCTTCCCTAAATTCCAACTCGGCACCCTCCATTTCAAACAAATGCTGATATTGTTTAATCAATGCATTTTTGGGTTCTGTCAGGATTTTTACCAGCGCGGCTTCATCAAGTTCATCCAGCGTAGCCACAACGGGCAAGCGTCCGACAAACTCAGGAATCAGGCCGTATTTGATCAGATCTTCGGATTCTACCTGGGAAAAAATCTCACCGACATTTTTCTTGTTGTCTTTGGTTTTAACCTCGGCAGAGAAACCTATACCTCCTTTTTCTGACCGTTCTTTAATGACACGATCTAGGCCTGAAAAAGCGCCGCCAACGATAAACAAAATATTGGCTGTATTGACTTGCAAAAACTCTTGCTGAGGATGCTTGCGCCCCCCTTGCGGAGGAACAGAAGCTACAGTTCCCTCAATAAGTTTGAGTAAAGCCTGTTGCACACCTTCTCCCGAAACATCCCGGGTTATTGATGGATTATCTGACTTCCTGGAAATCTTGTCGATTTCATCAATGTATACGATTCCTGATTCCGCCTTTTCGACATCATAGTCGCATTTCTGCAAAATCTTTTGAATGATGTTTTCTACATCTTCACCTACATAACCGGCCTCTGTCAGAGTCGTAGCATCTGCAATCGTAAAAGGTACATCCAGCAATCTGGCCAGTGTTTCAGCCAGCAATGTTTTACCTGAACCGGTAGGACCAATCAGCAAAATATTGCTTTTCGCCAACTCCACAGAATCTTTTTTTGATTTACTGCGCAATCTTTTATAGTGATTATAAACAGCCACGGCCAAAATCTTTTTGGCGCTTTCCTGACCGATGACATATTCATCTAAAACCTGTTTGATTTCCTTGGGTTTTGGCAATGCACCAAAGCCATAACCTTCTTCCTCTTGCAACTCATCTTTAATGATGTCGTTGCACAATTCTACACATTCATCACAAACATAGACTGAAGGACCGGCAATGAGCTTTCTTACTTCATGCTGACTTTTTCCGCAGAAAGAACAATACAGGAGTTTATCGTCATCCTTGCCGCTTTTGTCATTACTCATAAAGAAGACCTCCAAGCTGCCCACATATTAAATTGAGACATTTAACCCTATAGGTAAAAAGAATATATTGAAACGCACATATTACCAATGTTTATTTATCGGTAACATTTATTCTCGTAGTCAGCACCTTATCGATCAATCCGTAATCAACCGCATCATTGGCACTCAAAAAATTATCGCGATCGGTATCTTGCTGAATTTTTTCCAAGGGTTGGCCGGTATGAGCTGCAAGCACTTTATTTAATTTTTCCCTGATCAACAAGATTTCACGAGCATGGATATCGATATCCGAAGCCTGTCCCTGATAACCACCCAACGGCTGATGGATCATCATTCTGGAATGCGGCAAACAAAACCGTTTTCCTTTGGCGCCGCCGGTTAGTAATAGAGCCCCCATACTGGCAGCCTGACCTATGCACATAGTGCTCACATCAGGCTTGATAAACTGCATTGTATCGTAAATGGCCATACCGGCAGTGACTGAGCCGCCAGGGGAATTTATATACAGATGAATATCTTTGTCGGGATTTTCTGACTCTAAAAAGAGCAGTTGCGCGACTATCAAATTCGCGCTGTAATCCTCAACCTGTCCGACTAAAAAAATAACGCGTTCTTTTAACAGTCGCGAGTAAATATCAAACGAACGCTCACCCCGGGCGGTCTGCTCTATGACGATAGGCACCAACCCACCCGCCGCTTGAGGAGAAAATTCTTTGGTCTTTTCGAACGGATAATTCATCAATGCCTCTATAAAATGTTAAGACTGTTGGGTAGTCATAATAGCATCAAAACTTACATTTTCATCGGCTACCTTGGCCTGAGAGACTATCCACTCAACGGTTTGATCTTCAAGAACCATTTGACGGACCTCATTCAACCTTTGCTCATCCGAGTAATACCAATTGACTACGTCAGCAGGCCTCTCGTAACTTTTGGCCATGTCTTCAATGGTTTCACGTACTTTATCAGGCGACACTTTAATGCTGTTTTTATGAATAATCTCCGCCAGAATCAAACCCAAAGCAACTCTGCGCTGAGCTTGTTCCTCGAACATGTCTCTAGGCAAATTAAGGTCTTCCGCATTTAATTTTTGCTTTCTTGCATTTTCCCTGTAAGGCTTCTGCAAGTTATTAATTTCTTCATCAACTAATGAACTAGGCAAAGTCACTTTAATTTTATCGAAAAGTGCATCCATGACTGCATTTTTCAACTGACCATTTAAGGCCATCGCTAATTCACGCGCCATATTCGCTTTTACGTCTTCACGAAAAGCGTTCATATCGCCATTTTCTATGCCGTACGACTTGATAAACTCTTCATCAAGTTCAGGATAGCTAGGCTCTTCGATCTTAGCCACTTCGATTTCAAAAGTTGCCGGTTTACCGGCTAACTTTGCATTTCCGTATTGTTCAGGAAAGTTGACTTCAAACGTCTTGCTATCACCGGCGGAAAGGCCTTTCAAATGATCTTCGAAACCGGGAATCATCTGATTTGCACCGATTTCGACCTGAAAGTTTTCTACTTTACCATCGGTAAAGTTTTCACCTTCGCAAACACCCGTAAAGCTGATGGTAATTTTGTCTTCAACCTGTGACGGTCTTTCTACTTGAGTCCAGCCTTTCTTTTGCTTTCTTATTTTTTCAACCATCGCATCCAGATCTGACGCTTCTATCTGGGCGTGTTTTCTTGTAATTTCAAGCTGATCGATACCCTCTAAAGAGATCTCGGGATACACTTCAAACACGGCGGTATATTTGAAACCCGCAGCTTCGTCTAAAGGATCAATACTGGGATAACCGGCAGGTCTCAGGTTATTTTCCTGGATTGCTTCGTAGTAAGTGGATTGAATCAAATCGCCAGTCACTTCACCCCTGACTCTGTCTCCATACATTTTTTTGACGACATGCTGAGGCACCTTACCGGGCCGAAAACCATCTAGCTTAACTTCGCGCGCCAGTTTTTTGAGCCGATCTTCCATTTTCTCCTGAACAACTTCCTCGGGCACACTAACAGTCATTTTTCTGCTTAATTCAGATGTCTTTTCGACAGAAACTTGCATTTCTTTACCTCAACTTTAAAATAAGGATTGATGAATTTATCAAAGATGCCGAAAGAACGGCCAATGGATACGTGAATCTACCAGCGATAGACGCTATATGATTTAACTGAGAATTTGTTGGTGCGAATGGAGAGACTCGAACTCTCACAGGATTACCTACTGGAACCTAAATCCAGCGCGTCTACCAGTTCCGCCACATTCGCACACCGAATGAACGAGAGATTCTACTTGATTATTGATTTTAAAAACAAGTATTTTTATAATTCCAGCCTGACGTACTGTCAGGAATATTGCTGAGCTGGATGAGAAAACGGACTTGAATAGCACAATCCTCATAGAGTGGAATCGATTTGTTTACGGCTTTCGCTTTTAAATCTACTATTAAGCAAGAACCAACGCGAAGGGGATTACCATGAATATAAGTCCATCCACCCAGGCCCTCAATTTAATCAATACCGCTCAACACAAAGCATCAGAGGCGACACAAACCATAGCTTCATTGCCGGTAAACGCCAACGAAGTCGGTAGCGGGAATTACCAGTCAACCGACCTTATTAAACCCATCTTAAGTTTGAAAGAAGCCGAATTGGAGACCGCAGCAGCTACAAAAATAATCACCCATGAAAAAAAGATGCTCGGCAGCCTTCTCGACATCAAAGCATGACGGGCGCTTTAAACATTGACACTGACATCAAATCCCAAAGCCCTGATCGATTGAGCAAAATCATTGATCACTTCTGCCGGAAGCGGCTTCAAATCAACCGCTTCCGGCTGCAAAGAAGGCCTTGCCAAGCCATAAAGCATGACACCCTTCAAACCGGCAACCAGTTTATACCGGGACAAAAACTCTAAATAAGCGCTCTTTTCCGCTTCGCTCAATCCCATCCCCCGATAATCCATCAGACATGTTTGAATTTTTGTAGCGCACAATTGCGATGAAATATGTAAATTCTCAGCGGTTTTATCAATAGACAGCCCGGCATTATTGATCAACTTCCTTCCGGCATCAGTGGCGCTATCCAGTTTAAACCAGACCTCCCCACCCAATTCGTTGAGCACCCTTAAACCTCTTTGTACCGATGAGTGATGCATCAGACTCCCATTGGTAATCAGAACAAACTTGGCGTCCGGAAAAATTCCCATTTCTTTGGCTATGCTGCCGATCAAGCGTACCGCCTGATCAAAATGCCTCAGGCTCGTCGGCTCTCCATTACCTGAAATCGCTATATCCTTGACCTGCCTTGATCGCGAATCAATAGTAAAACGGTCAAAAAAGTCACCAGACAAAACATCCTTGATAAAAAACCGGAGTTCCTTTTCGAGCAGCACAAAATCCACATCCGGCGCGGCACCCAGGGCTAAGTCAGGAACCTGGCAATAAATACAACGCCAGTTACAGGCATTATTGATATTAAAATTAATGCCAATAGACACACCCCCTGATCGTCTGGACAAGACGGGATAAATATAGGTCAGGCCGGCAGCATTCCGGTTATGATCGGTGGTCGTTAAACTGGAACTCATCGGCGCGGGGTTAAACAAAAAACAAGGAAATGGTATTCTAGCCGAAAGCCTTATCCAGGTTCTGCAATTTATCGAGGAGAAACGAAATGACTGAAAGAATCATCATGCGAACAGGAGAAGCCCTGGTAGCAGGAGGCCCTCCGGGGACAGCAGCCGAACCCGAAGTGATAATCGGCGAACTTGACGGTCCTGTCGGTACGGCCCTGGCAACACTGACCGGCGATCAGGTTCAAGGCCATACCCGGGTATTTGCAATATTGAATACCGACATACAAGTCAGACCGGTCACGCTGATGGTCAGCAAAGTCACCGTCAAAAACAGCCGATACACCAATATTTTAATGGGCACTGTTCAAGCAGCTATTGCCAACGGCGTTCTGGACGCTGTCCGCGCAGGCGATATTCCAAAAGAAAAAGCCAATGATTTGGGAATCATCTGCTCGGTATGGCTTAATCCCAGTGTAATTACCGATAACAATCTGGATCACCGGATACTGTTCGACATTCACCGCAAAGCCATGGCACTAGCCATTCACAAAGCCATGACGAATACACCGGACATTGACTGGCTGCTGGAAAATCAGGATAAAATCACCCATAAATACTTTCAAATGGGCTTGGACGGTAAAATCTGATTGACCGGGGATGCAGCGTCAGCAGACGGTGCATCCCTGTCTTGCTTAAACCGGTTAAGCTCAACTAATGGGGTTTGAAGGTTATTTCTAATGAAAAGGCCTTGTTTTAAAAACAAGCCAACTATCGTAACAATCGGCGCGGGTGCATCGAAATATCGGGCACAACAAGTAGGTGCCCAACCTCGGCTTAATACAAAGAGCATTATTTCCCCTATTCATCACCATAAAAAGTGGCATAGTTTTCTGGAGCCCCGGTCCAATCTGGCGAATATATTTCATTACGTACGAATCGATGAAAACTTGAGTAAGGCCAGTCGCGGACACAGGAAACAAGGCCGTGTTTCACTGGATTCCAATGAATGTAATCACAATGCTTTTCGTAATCCTGTTCGTCGCGGATTTGATGTTCCCAGAAGCGCGGTTGCCAAACGGTTTGTGCCCGTTTATGTTTTTGTGCCGCAGAAGGAGGCGTTTTATATTTGTCCAGACAATAACGGGAAAGATGACCTTTTATCGCGTTCCAGCGCATTGAATAGTCCTTGTCACCCGGCGGCAGTGTCCAAATGCAGTGGAGATGTTCCGGCAACAGCACAAAGGCGTCGATAGTAAATGGATGGCGCATTTTTGTCCTATGGAACGCCGTTCGCAACAATTCACGGTTTTCCGGTTCGCACAGGATTTTGCGTCTCCGGAAAGTCACAACCGTAAAAAAATAGGTAGCACCCGGTGTTTTGGCGCGGCGATAGTGCATATCAACAGTCCAAGTGTAGGTCGGGCAACAGTTTTATCGTTGCCCGACATTGCGATGTTCAGTGATAAAACGGCAGCAGCAAAAGCACAAATCGTTGCCATATTGAAGTATTGAAACGTCGGGCACGAAAAGCATGTGCCCGACCTACCGAGCTGGACGCCAAAACGCTCGAATTTCCGCCTGATGACCATGAGGAGTGCCGCCTTTGAGTTGCCCAGGGTGCATTCTAGCCAGCGGCAAAGTCATAGATGTAGGACGGGCAACAGCTTTATCGTTGCCCGACATTACGTTGTTCAATAATAAACCGCCGGAAGCAGCAAAACCAAAAATCGTTGCCACATTGAAGTATTGAAACGTCGGGCACGAAAAGCAAGTGCCGACCACCTACCGGGCTACCGGACTCATGTCATGTCAGGAAAAATGTAACAATACTCGCTACAAATGATACGGCGAAAGAAACCACGACGCCCCATTGGACCTTATCAAGTGTCTTGTGTCGACGGGTTTCTTGACCTATGAGAAAGGTAAGACGGGGAAATAGGCGATTTCGAAACTGATGAAGAATTGCTCCAATCGTTACGAACGTGAACGCTACAATTAAGCCTGCCGCATCATCGCGGTGTTCAATGATAAAACGGCAGCAGCAACAGCACAAATCGTTGCCATATTGAAGTATTGAAACGTCGGGCACGAAAAGCATGTGCCCGACCTACCGGGCTGGACGCCAAAACGCTCGAATTTCTGCCTGATGACCATGAGGAGTGCCGCCTTTGAGTTGCCCAGGGTGCATTCTAGCCAGCGGCGAAGTCAAAGGTGTAGGTCGGGCAACAGCTTTATCGTTGCCCGACATTACGGTGTTCAATAATAAACCGGAAGCAGCAAAACCAAAAATCGTTGCCACATTGAAGTATTGAAACGTCGGGCACGAAAAGCATGTGCCCGACCTACCGGGCTGCAACGACTGGACGCCAAAACGCTCGAATTTCTGCCTGATGACCATGAGGAGTGCCGCCTTTAAGTTGCCCAGGGTGCATTCTAGCCAGCGGCAAAGTCATAGATGTAGGTCGGGCAACAGCTTTATCGTTGCCCGACATTACGTTGTTCAATAATAAACCGGAAGCAGCAAAACCAAAAATCGTTGCCACATTGAAGTATTGAAACGTCGGGCACGAAAAGCAAGTGCCCGACCACCTACCGGGCTACCGGACTCATGTCATGTCAGGAAAAATGTAACAATACTCGCTACGAATGATACGGCGAAAGAAACCACGACGCCCCATTGGACCTTATCAAGTGTCTTGTGTCGACGGGTTTCTTGACCTATGAGAAAGGTAAGACAAGGTAAGACGGGGAAATAGACGATTTCGAAACTGATGAAGAATTGCTCCAATCGTTACGAACGTGAACGCTACAATTAAGCCTGCCGCATCATCAGTTCCATTTTGGGGCATTATCAATGTGCCTTTTTCGATCCTGATCCACACGTTCGCGACCAGCCAAAGGATTGGGGGAAGCATGCAAAACACCATGAAGACATCAACTTTATGCAAAAACGAATACCACGCGACAGCTCCCTCACAGATTTCAGCAAGGTCATCACGTAGCTTGGGCGCAGTAGCTTGGGTGCCTTTTACTTCAACTTCGAAGGTTCGGAAACTGTTGGGCGTGAACGAGACCCATGCCTGCTTAGACCAATCACCATCCTTCTTTGCCCAGAATCGAACTGATTCGATTCTCGAGTTCTTCGCGTTTTCGAATTTTAAAAGGGCTTTGACTGTTGAGAATTCGTGGTCCGTGCTGTCGGCACATGAAGCAGTAATTATAGGCTTGGCGACCCTGCTTTGAAGTAGAGATTCAACTTTGAATAGAACGACATCGTCGATCACCATCGGATGCTTCCATTCGGTTTTGGCGGTGGTGTTCATAATTGATTTCACTGATAAAAAAGAGTTAAATAGTTAACCGTGTATCTACCAGAAAATGCATTACTACGCGATAATTTATTGATCAGCATACGATTTTCCTTTCTGTATATCATCGGTGGGATGTGTTAATAGCCGGTAATGATGAGTTTGCTGTCAAAGAATCACATGAAGCGACGCCCCCAAAGTCGCTAATTTTTTTTGCCGGATTCCGCCGCTATATTTAGCCTGCCGTAGTCAATAAGCCAAAGCAATTCCTCGAGCATATTTTAGCTTATTAGCTGTGTTCAATAATGAATCGGAAGAGGCAAATCCACTCATCATTGCCACATTGAAGTATTGAAACGTCGGACACTAAAAGTATGTACCCGACCTACCGGCCTGGGTAAACGGTACGAAACTCATTTAACAAAGCAATGTTGCGTCAGGCCTTGAACGGTTGGCAAGGATTACCGGAATCCAGAACACAGGGATGTGCTACAGCCTTTGCCATCCATGGCTCTAGATTCCGGCAAGCCCTGCCGGAATGACGGCAACCATTAATGCAAACCCAGTTCAAATAATCTCAAGCCATTACTTCCTTGGTCATCTCGATAAAAATCTTTTAAAACGGTATGTCGTCCAAATCGGACTCAGAGAAATTGGCAATCAATGCCTCGCTGTAACGCACTTTATTGTTGAGATCCAGCTCAATGACGCCGTTCTTTTTCAAAATATCCAAAATAAATTCCGGATCTACCTGGTTGGATTTGAACTTACTTTTGATGTTATTCAACAAAGTTTCTTTTTTTGCAGGTCGGCTTTTGTGATGATCCATCAGATGCAGGCAATAGGCTTGCAGGAAATAATCGGCCTGATTCGCTTCATCTACAGTAAATCTGACCGGCTCAACGGACTCTTTTTTTCTGCCTATCCGTTCGGCATCGCGGTTCTGGCTGTTGAGCAAACTGACGACATGATCCAGATCGGTATCATTGGACACAATATCAAAGCGGGTATGCTCCGCCAACTGAACCATTAACACACCAGCCCAGAAAGCAATGCCAAAATCGGCCGAGTTCTTACCGCCACTCGGCATCTGAAATATTTTCAACTTATTGTCATTCACGCTGGCCGTGAGCGGATTAATCCAGCTCAAAGGCACTTTTGCTCCGGATTGCGCATAACAGATGACAATATGAGAATAATTGACCAGATCGTCCAGCAGATGATCGATCTGGCCGGGGCAGTTTTCCAGATCAATCATCAGCACACGACTCAGCTCTTTTACAGTTTCGCTATTTTTGACCTTGCTGATAGGTTTAACTGCTTTCATCCAACCCGCCTAACTGAATAACGCTCATGCCATCAAATCTTAACCAAAATTTCGCCGCGGCCCATTTCCGACATATCACCGGCATAGCGCCTGACCCGGTTAAACATCGCCGCAGGTTCCGAAAATGCAGAATTCAAGGTTTTAAACGATTTAAACAATAGGGGCAGAAATGCCAGGGTATGGGCGCCGCAATCATTAAAATTGGCCGGTACTTGCGGGCCATTCCAAAGCAATAAAGTCCCCCGGCGCATCGCATATCCGACATGCTTTCCGGTTTGCCCCATCACGGCTATCGTTCCGGCGGTCATTCTTGAACCGCAATAATCACCGGCATTGCCTTCAATCAGAATATTACCGCGGCGCATATGATCACCGACCCTATCGCCGGCATTACCCTTGACTAAAACGGTCCCTCCTTTCATGCCCATTTTATTGCCAGGCAAAGCACCTCCCAGAAAGTCACCGGTATTTCCATCGATTTCGATCAAACCTTTTTTCATTTCGCAAGCCGTGAATAAGCCTGTATTTCCCGATATCCGGATAAGCCCGGACTTCATGCCCAACCCCAAATAGGCTCCGGCGTCACCAATGACTGAAATTTCGCCTGTTTCCAACTCTTTACCGATGAAATCCAGTTTTTCGTAGCTGTTTTTAATGACAATTTTTTGGGTATCGCTTCCGCTAATGTCGAATAAGCTGTCAACTCTGACTTTGGCTTTACCATTGTGCAATTCCAGAGCCCCGATATCCGAAGGATCAAGTCCCGTCAATTTTTGACACACCAGAGGCGACATGTCGACGCGTTGATCCACTCTGCGTTTCAATGAGAAGGTTAACGCACTCATGCCATGATCTCCTGCAAATGAAAATGGAAAGGACCGAGTTTACCGCCATAATTTCCGGCGCTGATCCTCTTGATGCCGTTTTCCGCACCCAAGTCGCAGACCGCCTGAATGCCCACTCGCATGGCCTTGTCAATGTCCTCTTTAGTCAAACCATCGATCACAATTTCCATGACCGATTCTATCTCAGGGGATAAATCGGTTTTGGTCATACCCTTTAACGTGGGGCAAAACGCATCATTGGTGGACGCGCCCAACGACTTGTATTTGGAACCTACTTTTGAACCGGAACGCACCACGCCGCCAGGAAACGGCATGATGACGTTCGGAATTTTACGCATTTCCTCGATTGCCGCTTCACAAGCCGCCAAAGCTTGCGGTTGAGACTCTGCCAAAACCAGAAAGTTACCGCCACCGACCGCATCGACCTGGCCGGTGGTCGCCTCGGTCAAAAATTCCCCATCCATGACGGGAATTCGCCAATAGCGTTTGCCGCTGATCAGCTTGCTTACCTGAAAGCCATCGCCGAAATAACGCAGATTTTTACCCAACGCGATGCGCGTTCCTCCGTCGATACCGGCAAACAAGGCGGACGTCGGAGAAGTCAATACACATTGACCCGCTCTTGTTTCCAATTGTTTTGCCAGCCCTTTTCCACCCATGGCAAAAATCATCACGGAAACGCCGGGGCGGCCATCGGGCGTTTCCGAAGCATCTAACACCCGCTCTATGCCTGCCTCACACCCACAAGCAATCACAGACGTGGCAAAGCCGGTCATGGCCTGCGCGGAAATCATGGCCCACTTTTCATTTTGGGCGGTAATGATAGCTCGCGTGGCTTTCATCGGAAAGGCTTCAGCAAATGTTTGGTCAATGGTGACGCCATTAATGATCATAAGGACACTCCTTGAGTCGGATGCACAGTCAAACTCCCGCGACCGTCCTCAGTGATCTCATCATCACTGATCTTGAAATTACCCAATTTCATCGTCAGATACCGGTCAAAATAACCTTTTAGTTCATTCTCAACCGACGCATCCCAATCAGGCTTGACGATATGTGTCGTTCCCCACTTGGTATGGACAACCTGGCCATCGACAACGACCAGTTCGCCATCTTTAAACACATAATCCGGTTTTTCAAACATCTTTTGCCTGTCCGAGTTTTCAGTATAAACCGTGATATCCGCCCAATTACCCGGCCCCAAACCGCCGCGATCTTTTAAACCGATAATTTTTGCAGCACCCGCCCGGGTCATGATGGCGATTTCATTAAGCGAATACTCTCTGTTAATTGAGCCCAGTGTCGTCATTTTTTGAGCTTCCGGATGAATCGTTGCCAGCATGTCGTTTCTAAAACTTCTATCCATCAATAAGCGGATCAAATGCGGATAACTGGTAAACGGCGCGCCGTTGGGATGATCCGTCGTCAGGAAAATACGCCAGGGATCGTCAACCAGTAAAAAAGTCTCCAGGCCAATAGCCCATTGCAAGGCGTTGACAAAATTCTGGTCCTTGTACTTGAAAGGCACAACGCCGCAACCGGCATCGCATTCAATATCCATACAAACCCATTTGTTAGGATGGGCATGTTTATGATTGGCGTGCTGACGCATATTGTCGCCCGATGCCGTCACGGTTTGACCGAAAAGGATCTGGCCCACGTCAATCGTTATGTTTTTATGTTTGTTAACCGCTTCGGCGATCTGCGCCGCACCGGATGAAAACTTGAAATCGCCTTCGGTACCGTAGCTGTGAAACTGGATATGCGTCAAATGCATGGGCAAACCACCGATGCCTTGAATCGTGTCCAAGGTAGTATCGACATTACCCGGCACCCCCAAGTTACAGCCATGCACATGCAACGGATGGGTGATACCCAATTCTTTTACGGCTGTAGCCAGCGTTTGAAGAATCTGCCGGGGCGTCACATCGTAATAAGCATTTTTTTCATCCAGATCCAGTTTGCGCTGATTGAACTTAAATGCGCTGATACCGCCCGCGTTGACCACTTTGATCCCGATGCATTTTGAAGCATTGATGATCCAGGCCACATAATCATTAACTGCCTTCTGATCTTTTTTAGCTGTCAGCATCCGCAGCAGAAAATCATCACTGCCCAGCATGGCGTAGCCGCCTTTATCCAGAATCGGAATATCCGCCATTTCCATATGCGCCTGACGGGCATTGATCGGCAATACCGCCGGTTCAAATGCTGCGGTATAGCCCATTTCAGCGTAACGATAACCCGTTACGTAAGTGCTGGGCATGGCGTGCCCTGTTCCGGAACGGGTGATGATTGATCTTGGCACCGGATCCTGACGGTGATCCTCGGGCAGCAACGTTCTGGCGATATTGCCTTTGCCGCCGCCGATATGGGTGTGCATATCAATTGCGCCGGACATCACCACCTTGCCGCTTAAATCATATTCCTTATCAACGGGCATATCATCGATGGGTTTGGCAACGATGCGCCCGTCATGGATATAGATATCCTGTTTTTTTCCGTCTATACCGCTGGCTGGATCATAGACGGTTCCACCTGTTAATTTTATCAGCATAATCTTTCCAAATGACTGGCGTGAATAAGCGCAGAGAAAGCGGTCATTTCGTTAAACAACATGAACATGGCCTCTCTATACCGCCCGCTCGATCGCAGTTAAAACCTCTGCCGAGCTGGGCAGTCCCGCATCACGCAATTTTTTTAAGCGGATCGCAACCACATTATCCATCCTGAAGGCTTGACCGGCATGATCAATACCAGGCGTACCCACCGGAATAAAAACATCCGGCTCTTGGTCAAATGTCATTCCGGATCGGCCTAACACAACGGTAGGAACAGCGACAGAAAGAGGCTTGGCATTGACATTGAATGCCTGTACCCATAACTGTGCATCAACTTCACCGGCGTTCATCATGATCTGTGAGTCAAACAGGAAGGGGTCATATTCAGGAAACCCTTTGGCGAACGAAACTCTGGCAGGATAACCGGTCGTCCATCCGCAAACCTGATTGGCCGTCTGTTCGCCTTCTTTAGCAACCAAAGGGAGCCCAGAACAACGCGACCCTATATCATTGATATCCTTGACTATTTCACAAACCGTCTGGACCGTTAGCTCTGCATGATCGAAACGTAAGTCGGTTGCACTCCAAGTAACAACCCCATAAACCGCAGCTTTTAACTGCGTAGCAATGAGCTCAAGATCAGCAACCGGAATTCCACCGGCCGACTCAGCAAGAATGGGCCGGCCTTTGATTAATGCCCGCAACACTGAAACGGCTTCAGGCAATTGGTCTTGAGCGCATTCAAAAACCTGCGCATTCTTACCTGCCGGTGAAGTAGAGGCATTTCCGGAAGGCGCTTGTCCTAAATAAATAATTTTGCGCTGAGCCGGATTCTCTAAAAACATGGCCGCATCAGTCCAGAGATAGCGCTCAAAAAACCGTGGTGCAAAACTTTCCAGATCGGTTCCAATAATCAGCAAAACATCGCAGCGATTTTTAACTTCGGCCAAGGTTGTAGTCATCCAGCCTGAATCCTGCAAGGTCAGAATATTGCGGCGAGCATTGTTAAAACTCATGTGATCCACAACCGCTCCGGTTTTATCCGCCAAAGCCAGCAAAGCCCTCATACCATTCACATCGGTTGCACAGCCGCCCAGCAAAGGCTGTTTGGCAGCATTAAGAATGGCGGCTGCCTTGTCGACTGCAGTTGCAAGATCAGTGATTTTTCCATTCACTCTAGGCTGCGTATCGGTAAGCGGTTGCTCGAAGGCAGGCGTATTGACCGCGCAACCGTTCTTGATCACTTTCAGCGATGCGCCGTCAACCTGAATGGTCAGATCGTCAGTTCCTGCACCGCAAAAAGGACTGGGCACTTCATTAATTTCAGTCATTAAGCTGTCCTTTTTTGAAACTATTACTGTAGGTGAATTGATGCCTTACACCTTTCGTACTGAAAAATCGTTCAACTTTGTTAAAAGTCCATGATGTGCCTGTCGAGGATCGCCGTGACCCCGCCCATGGGGGCTTGACGGCACCTTCCTGCTGCCGAAATCTTCGCAAAACACACTGAACCTTCTGGAAACCAGACGATTTTTCGATAAGATCAGGAGAAATAGGGTTGTGTATAACCGTCATAATTATAAAAATATTTTACACTGAACAATACAGCCATGTCTCAACCAGCAAAGCGCGAACTCTTCCGAACGCCCATATTTTTAACCCGGCGGATCCAAGTTCAGTTAAAATAGCATAACTTTTCTGATCTATGGCGGCCTTTTATGAGTAAGAAATCAATTTTAACGTTGCTATCGGTATTACTCGTTAGTGCCTGTGCAACCAGCCCAACCGGCAGAACTCAGTTTACATTTATGCCGGAAGCTCAAGTCAACCAGATGGGCCTGCAAGCATTTGAATCATTAAAAAAACAAAAGCCCATCAGTCAAAACAGCCGGCATCATCAATTTGCTTCATGCGTAGCACAAGCAATACTCCCTCTGGTCGGCGGCCAATGGGAAATCGTGGTTTTTGAGGACAGTTCTCAGAATGCCTTTGCATTACCGGGCAACAAAATCGGTGTCCATACCGGCCTGATAGACCTGGTAGACAATCAGGATCAACTGGCGACGGTCATTGGTCATGAAATCGGACACGTTCTGGCGAAACACAGCAACGAAAGAATGTCCCAGGAATTTGCGGTCAATCAAGGCATGGCAGTTGTGCAAGCGATAGCCGCGCCGCAAAGCGCGCTTGGCCAAACCGCAATAGGTTTACTGGGTGCGGGCGCGGAACTGGGGATTATTTTACCTTACAGCCGCCTTCATGAAAGTGAAGCCGATGTTATCGGCCTGGATTTAATGGCAAAAGCAGGATTCGACCCGCAGCAAAGTATACTGCTATGGCAAAAAATGTCCCAAGCGGGCGGCGGACAGGGCCCGGCTGAATTTCTTTCAACTCACCCTGCACACGGCACCCGAATAGAGGAACTACAAAATCGCATGCCGCAAGCGCTGCAATATCGTCAACAAGCGATCGCCATGGGCAAACAACCGCGCTGCGCCAAATAAATGAATCCGCATTTAGCGTCTTTACATCCTTACCCGTTTGAAAAGCTGGCTCAGCTTAAGCAAGGTATTACGCCGCCTGCCAACCTGCGTCCGATTACCTTGTCAATAGGCGAACCGGCTCATGCGACTCCGGATTGCCTACAACATGCTTTATTGACGCATTTACACGGACTGGCCAATTATCCTACGACTAAAGGCATACCGGAACTCAGGCATTCCATTGCACAATGGCTCAGCCGGCGATTCAAAATCCCGCTGGATGTCATCAACCCGGACACACATATTTTGCCTGTCAACGGCACCCGGGAAGCCTTGTTCTCCTTTGCGCAATGCGTCATCAATCCGGCCAGCAAAGCATTGGTGCTGATGCCCAATCCGTTTTATCAAATTTACGAAGGCGCGGCCCTTCTGGCGGGGGCGGAACCTTATTTTCTCAACACCACCGAAACGACAGGCTATATCCCGGACTTTGAAGCTGTCCCGGAAACCGTTTGGCAACGTTGTGCGCTCATCTACATCTGCTCACCGGGAAATCCGACCGGACAGTTAATTGGTCAACAAGATTTGATCAAGTTGATGGCGCTGGCTGAAGAATACGACTTCATCATTGCATCGGATGAATGTTACACAGAACTTTATGACGACGAGAACAAGCCCCCAGTCGGCTTGCTGGAAACCGCTCTCGCGATAGGCAATACCGCATTCAAACGCTGCGTGGTTTTTCACAGCTTGTCCAAGCGTTCCAATGCGCCGGGATTAAGATCGGGATTTGTTGCAGGAGATCCGGAAATACTGAAGCAGTATTTTCAATATCGCACCTATCACGGCTGCGCCATGTCCTTACCGGCCCAGCATGCCAGTATTGCAGCGTGGCAGGACGAAAGCCATGTACGGGAAAACCGGCAGCTTTACCGGAAAAAGTTCGATGCCGTCATCGATATTCTCAACACGGTAACACCGGCCATTCGGCCGCCGGCAGGATTTTATGTCTGGTTGAAAACGCCTATTCCTGACACTGATTTTGCCCAGTTGCTTTATAAGACACAAAACGTCACTGTCTTGCCGGGCACTTTTTTATCCCGCGAATTTAACGGCATCAATCCGGGCAGCCACCATGTGCGCATTGCCTTGGTAGCCCCGTTGGATGAATGCGTTGACGCTGCCAACAGAATTAAACACTTTGTTAACTCACTGACCCTTTGATACACATGACTGAATTAGAAAATATAATAAACACCGCTTTTGAAAACCGTGCCGAAATCACTCCTGCTAGCGTTTATCCAGAACTGCGCGAAGCGATTAAAGACACGATCAATCGGCTAGACTGCGGTAAAGCGCGCGTCGCCGAGAAAATCGACGGCGAATGGGTGGTTCACCAATGGCTTAAAAAAGCGGTACTGCTGTCTTTCAGAGTCAACGAGAACCGTGTCATGGATGGCGGCGTCAATCGTTATTACGACAAAGTTGAAACCAAATTCGCAACCTATACTCCGGATGACTTCGCGAAAGCCGGTGTGCGTGTTGTACCCAACGCCAATGCCCGCCATGGTTCCTACATTGCCCCCGGCGCCGTGCTGATGCCTTCATATGTCAACATCGGTGCTTATGTAGACAGCGGAACAATGGTTGATACCTGGGTAACCGTCGGATCCTGCGCGCAAATCGGCAAAAACGTCCATTTATCCGGCGGTGTAGGGATCGGCGGAGTGCTCGAGCCATTACAGGCAGGACCTACCATCATAGAAGACAACTGCTTCATAGGCGCACGCTCTGAAATTGTTGAAGGCGTCGTCGTCGAAGAAGGTTCAGTCATCTCAATGGGTGTTTACATTGGCCAAAGCACTAAGATATATAACCGTCTCACTGGCGAAATCATCTACGGACGCGTTCCGGCAGGTTCTGTTGTAGTTCCTGGCAACTTGCCATCCTCGGACGGAAAGTACAGTCTTTATTGCGCGGTGATCATCAAGCAAGTGGATGAAAAAACCCGCAGCAAAACCGGCATCAACGAATTATTGCGCGATTAAAACAGCCGGCAGGCCGGAGAAACCGGCCTGCCCTTCACTCTGGAAATATACCTTTCGCACTTCAAATTTCGGCAGTGCCTAAGGAGGCAACGGGGTGTTCGGCAAAGGCTTTGCCAGCATGGATGCTGGCATAGAGCCTACAGGGATGTATTTATGGCGTCCTTTGACGGGCACCCCGGTGCCGAATTTCGATCTACGATGGGTGTAACGGCAATACCGTTATTTTTTAAAAACCAGACTCAACGAATTAAATAAGCCTGACCCGAACCGCATTGAGCCGGAGTATCCGGCACCGCTCTTCGAACCTCAAGTCTCGCCAAACCGATTTTTTAACCTACCACAGACTTTATCATGACTGAAAATCTCACCAGCAACGCCATCATTTATGCCATTCTTTCTTTGAACAGCGAAATTGCATTACAAAAAGAATTTCTGGAATCATCTGAAGAAATTGAAAAGGAAGATCTCGAAAACGAGGAAGGCATCCTGGCCGATCTTGAACAATCCTTTATGGAATTTATTGACCTTTATAAAAATCGCCTGAAAAAAGATAAATCATTACCCAGTATCGAAGAATTACTGAACTCCGAGCTTTAAGCGATTTACATGATCAAACTCTACGGCATCCAACAGTGCGACACAGTCAAAAAAGCCCGCAAATGGCTGGATCAACATGGCATTACCTATCAGTTTCATGACTTCAGAACAGACGGTTTGACCGTGGCGATGCTGGAAGAGTTTGTGGAACAAGCCTCATGGGAAACGCTGTTAAACCAGCGCAGTACCAGCTGGCGGCAATTAAGCGGCGAACAGAAATCCGATCTGTCCCAGACCAAAGCGGTTAGTTTAATGCTGGAAACACCCACCTTGATTAAACGGCCAGTTTTACAGTCAGACACCGGCTTGATGGTCGGTTTTTCCACCGCAAATTATGATAAATTACTGCGCTGAATTCTCGTATGAACGACACGTTAGAACTGCTTAAAGCCCTGATTAAATGCCCTTCCGTAACACCGGATGATGCCGGTTGCATGGATATCATCGCTGAAAGACTCGCCAATTCCGGCTTTAAAGCCGAACGCATGGATTTTGACGACACCCAAAATATCTGGCTTAGAAGAGGCGAAGCCAAACCGCTGTTTGTCTTTTTGGGCCACACCGATGTTGTCCCCCCCGGACCTCTGGACCAGTGGCAAACTCCGCCTTTTGAGCCCACCTTAAAAGACGGCAAACTTTTCGGAAGAGGCACGGCGGACATGAAAGGCGGCATAGCCGCGTTCATCACCGCACTGGAACGCTTTATTGCAACGCATGCCGATCATCAGGGATCCATTGCACTGCTGTTAACCAGCGATGAAGAAGGACCTGCCACCAATGGCGTCGTCAAAGTGATGGAAGTGCTGCAGCAACGCGGCATAGCCATTGACTGGTGCCTGGTCGGCGAACCTTCCAGCGACAAAACGACAGGCGATGTCGTTCGCGTCGGCAGACGCGGCTCACTGTGCGCCAGACTTACTGTCAAAGGCATTCAAGGCCATGTTGCCTATCCTGAAAAGGCGAGCAATCCCATTCATGCCTTTGCCCCAGCATTAAAAGATCTGACTGAGGAAGTATGGGACCACGGTAACGCTTTTTTTCCGCCCACCAGCCTGCAAGTTTCCAACATCAACGGCGGTACAGGTTCTGAAAATATCATTCCCGGCCATTTGGAAATTCAGTTCAATTTACGCTTTTGTACTGAAGTGAATGAAATGATCATCAAGGAACGCACCCAGGCCATTCTGGACAAATACGATTTTGACTATGATCTGCAATGGCGATTATCCGGCAATCCGTTTCTGACGGCCCAAGGCGAACTAATCGCCGCTGCACACGCAGCCATCAACCAAATCATCGGTACAGAGCCCTCGGACGATACCGGCGGTGGAACATCAGACGGACGGTTTGTTGCTCCGACAGGCGCACAAGTTATAGAACTTGGGCCCAGAAATGAAACGATCCATAAAATCAACGAACACATCGAAATCGACCAACTCGACACGTTAAGTCACCTTTATGAAGCAATACTGGTCAATTTACTGGTCAATCGCTCCGTTTAACTAGTCGGCGAATAACCTGGCAAAAGACTCCTGCAATCCCCGGTTTGAACTTTTAATATGGCTTTGAGTGCAGGGGTAAGCCTTCCGAGAAACGCCGTAGACCCATCCGTGGGGGCTTGACGGCAGCGTCCCTGCTGCCGACATCCCCGCAAAGCTTACCGCTACCCTTTTTTATCATCAAACTGGGAATTGCTGCAAAAGACTCATTCTATTTTGCTGCTTCAGAAATTATTAGTACAATCGGATCGCAAGCCCTGCTGATTCAAAAGCGTCTCCTATGCTCAACAGTGAACAAGCCAAACAAAACCTCACTGTTTGAAAATATCGATGTTTTACGCTTGATCATGCAACCCTGACATCAATAACTATAAATAAAACAAGAAGGTTGGAACATGAAAAAAGCACCATTTCTTATTGCCTTATGCCTGGTTATGACCCATGAAATCGCCACGGCACAGACCGACCACAGCATGCATTCAGGAAGCGGCGGAAGTGGTGCGGCCTGTCAAAAACTCAAGCTGCAAAAAAACAAACTGATCCCGCCGCCGCTTACCGTCGTGCCGCCCGGTTCCGAAATTTCTTTTATGGCTTTCGGCGTTGATGACCCGGAACATCTTGAAGTCACGGTAAAAAAGATACCGATAGAAATTACCACCGAATTTAAAGACACCTTCTATCTGGTCCACGGTAAATTACCGCCTGAACTTAAAAATACGGCCGCACGCCTCAGCGTAAAACTCAGAGGTAAAACCGAAAAATGTATTTTTGAAGACGGCTGGCTGGTAAAAATAGGACCTTAAACCCTGATAGACAGCCCAAATATCCAGCACGTTTTATTGATCCACAAAAGCATAACTAACAAAACAAAGCTGATACACCGGGTAGGTTGGGTTAGCTCGGAGAGCCTAACCCAACAATCGAAGAGTCTGACTTTCGTCACTACTCGCCCGCTTGAAATAGAAGGTGCGGGTGCTTGATTGAAAAGGCATCTGCAACAGGAATGTTTTCATGCGTCCTTTGAAATCAAGCACCTATACCCAATAAAATGGAAGGAAAGTGCAGATACCAAGTTTCGAATAAATCCCTTTTCTAAGTTATCAAAATAAAGCTTGCAGTAGAAACTGTTTTGAATTTAACTTAAATCAGTCTCATCAATCCGCAAAGATGCCATGAACGACTTTATAGTCCAACTGCTTGAAGCAAACGGTTACCGCAAAACGCGTCTCTTGGCCATCCTGCGGGCTATTCAGGCAACGTATTTCCATATCCCGAAAGAAGCCATCACTTTATTGTCCCGGTTATTGGGCCTGCCGGTTTCGCATATCATCAGTGTGGTTGATTTTTACAGTTTTTTTCATTCAACGCCGCGCGGACAATATGACATTTTGTTCAGTGACTCCATCACGGATCACATGCAGGACAAGCAAAACCTGATGAATTACTTTTCCCATCAGTGTCAGGTAGGCATTGGCCAGGTTCGCAAAGACGGTCGCGTCAGCCTGGATAATACTGCGTGCACCGGCATGTGCGACCAGGGACCTGCGGCTTTGATTAACGGTTACGCGGTGCCGCGTCTTGACCGGCCTAAAATCGATTTGATTGCAAAGCTGATTGAACAGGAATTGCCTTTAGCCGAGTGGCCTGAGACTATCTTTCAGGTTGACGATCTGATCTGGAAAACAGGCTTGCTGTTAAACAGCCGCTTAGAACCCGGAGAAAGCCTCTTGGCGGCGGATGCCAGGGGGTTGAATGCCACTTTAAATGAAATTGATCAATCGAAACTTAGAGGCCGGGGCGGCGCGGGTTTTAAAACTGCGCTTAAATGGCGGTTGTGCGCCAGCGAACCTGAACAGGAGCGTTTTGTTGTCTGTAACGCGGATGAGGGCGAACCCGGCACGTTTAAAGACCGCGTGCTGCTGAACCGTTACGCCGATTGGCTGATCGAAGGCATGACACTGGCCAGCCTGTTGATCAAATCGCAACAAGGTTTTTTGTATTTACGAGGCGAGTACCTGCATCTGTTTGAGCCTTTGCAGGCAAAACTTGCGGAAAGACGTCGAAACGGTTTGCTGGGAGACAATATCCTTGGCAAAGGCTGGTCGTTTGATATTGAAATTTGCCTGGGCGCGGGATCTTATATTTGCGGCGAAGAGTCGGCATTGATCGAGTCGCTTGAAGGTCGTAGCGGCATAGCCCGAAATCGCCCGCCCTATCCGGTCACCGAAGGCTATCTCAACAAACCAACTATTGTGGATAACGTCGAAACTTTTATTGCCGCCGCCCACATTGCGATTCAGGGCGGAAATTGGTTTGCTGCGCAAGGCACAGAACAATCCAGCGGCACCAAAATTCTCAGCATCAGCGGCGATACGCCGCAACCCGGCATTTATGAAGTCCCTTTCGGCACGCCTATCTCAGCCATTCTTGAAGACTGCCTGGCTGAAGATGTACTGGGTGTTCAGGTCGGCGGCCCATCAGGTACTTTTATTTCGAACCGGGAGTTTCATCGGCGGCTGGCTTTCGAGGATTTACCTTCAGGTGGCTCATTTATCATTTTTAACAGGCAGCGCGATATTCTTGAAATCGTCAGGAATTTTACGCATTTTTTTGCAGATGAAAGCTGCGGTTTTTGCACACCTTGCCGGGTCGGCACAATTTTATTGAGTGAGCAAATCGACAAACTTTATGACGGTTATGGCTCGGTCGGCGATATTGTAGCGCTTCAGGAATTGGGACATCTGCTGAAAACCAACAGTCATTGCGGTCTCGGCCAAACTGCGGCTAATCCCATGCTCAACACCCTGGCCCGCTATCCTGCAATTTACCAGAGCAAAATCAAATTTCCTCATTTCGGACCCGGCTTTAATCTGGATGAAGCCTTGCAAGCAGCCCGTAAAATAGCGCATCGAGACGATAGCGAAGCGCATCTATCTCAATCAGGAGACTGACATGACCCAAACGTTCATGCTGGATGGGCTCGCCATTCCGTTCGAAGACGGCCAAACCATCATGGAAGCCGCGATTGCAGCAGGCCACTACATTCCGCATCTGTGTTATCACCCGGACTTCACGCCCTATGGCAGCTGTAAACTCTGCAATGTGAATGTTAACGGCAAAATTTGTACGGCCTGCACTTTTCCAGCGATGGAGGGACAAACCGTTATCAGCGAATCAGAGGAACAGAACACAGACCGGCAAAGAATCACGCAAATGCTATTTGTAGAAGGCAATCATTTTTGCCCTTCCTGCGAAAAATCCGGTAACTGCCAGCTTCAGGGTGTCGCCTATCATCTTAAAATGACGGACGACCACTTTAATCATCAATTTCCCCATCGTGAAATAGATGCCTCGCACCCGGACATACTGATTGATTTCAACCGTTGTATATTCTGCGCTTTGTGCGTAAGGGCCAGCCAGGAAGAGGACGGCAAAGACGTATTTGCCATCAGCGGACGCGGCATCAACAAACGTCTGATTATCAATTCAGATTCCGGCCAATTGCACGACAGTGAATTGACGGTAAATGACCGCGCCACACATATCTGCCCAACCGGAGCCATTCTGATCAAACACACCGCGTATCAGGTGCCGATCGGAGACAGACAATACGATCATCATTCCATCTCCGAAGTCAGTATGGAACAGGATAGCAGCGCACCATGACCGATAAAATCCGTATCGCAACCACTTCGCTGGCAGGCTGTTTTGGCTGCCATATGTCCTTCCTGGATATCGATGAGCGCCTTTTGGAACTGATTCAACATGTGGAATTTGACCGCTCTCCGCTTACCGATATAGAACATTGCGGGCCCTGCGACATTGGGCTGATAGAAGGCGGCGTCTGTAATTCTGAAAATGTTCATGTCTTGCGTGAATTCAGAGAGCATTGCAAAATCCTGGTTGCCGTCGGTGCTTGCGCGATTAATGGCGGCTTGCCGGCCATGCGCAATTTTGTGCCGCTGGAAGACTGCCTGAATGAAGCCTATATGACGGGTATTGGTATTGAGAATCCCCAGATTCCCAATGACCCGGAACTGCCTTTACTGCTGGACAAAGTCAGGCCAATCCATGAAATTGTCAAAATTGATTATTTTTTACCCGGCTGCCCGCCCTCAGCCGATGTATTCTGGAAATTCTTAACCGATTTATTAGCAGGACAGGAACCCTCGCTGACTTATGAACTGCTTCGTTATGATTGATGCAGCAGTTAATCGCCCTGTGTTCCTTCACCGAATAGACCACTGAGATCCGTCATGTACGAACATTTAGAAACCGCTGAGAATCCTGACAAACTGAAACGCGTCGTCATCGATCCGGTTTCGCGGGTAGAAGGCCACGGCAAAGTCACTTTGTTGCTGGATGAAAATGATCAGGTCAAACAAGCCAGACTTCATATCGTCGAATTCCGGGGCTTCGAACGCTTCATACAAGGCCGCCCCTATTGGGAACTCCCGGTGCTGGTCCAACGATTGTGCGGCATTTGCCCGGTCAGCCATCACTTGGCGGCGGGCAAAGCCATTGATCAACTGGTGGGCGTCGATCCGGAAAACCTGCCGATCGCGGCAACCCACCTTCGCAAACTGCTGCATTTCGGCCAGGTTTTACAATCTCATGCCCTGCACTTTTTTCATCTGGCCAGTCCTGATTTGTTGTTCGGTTTCGACAGCGATATCGCTAAACGCAATATCATTGGCGTGATAGGCGCGCATCCCGACATCGCATTACAAGGCGTCAAACTGCGTAAATACGGACAGGAAGTGATACGGGTGGTATCCGGAAAACGTGTGCACGGCACTGCGGCCATCCCGGGTGGAATGAATAAGCCGCTCAGCACAACCGATCGTGACTATTTATTAACCGACATCGACCAGATCATCGCCTGGACTTCAAGCGCAGTCGCTCTGGTTAAGCAGTTGCATTGCAGCAACCGGTCTTTCTACGATGAGTTTGCCAGTATACCCAGTCATTACATGGGACTGATACAGACTGACGGTGCTCTTGAGCTTTATCACGGCGGACTCAGAGCCAAAGATACGAATGGTGCGGTTATTTTCGACCATGTCGATTATTGCAAGTACAACGACTACATTCACGAACAGGTTAAATCGTGGACGTATATGAAATTTCCTTATCTCCTGTCCTTAGGCAAAGAAAACGGCTGGTACCGGGTCGGCCCGCTGGCCAGAGTGAACAACTGCGACTTTATCGGCACGCCTCTGGCCGAAGCCGCCCGCATTGATTTCAAACAGCATTTTGAAAGCCCGCAAGTACACAGTACACTGGCTTTCCATTGGGCAAGAATGATTGAGGCCTTGCACTGTGCCGAAAGCATCAAACAATTGCTTAATGACCCGGTAACATTGTCTACCGTCCTGGTCACGCAAGGCGAAAAACGTTTTGAAGGCGTAGGCGTTATTGAAGCCCCGCGCGGCACGTTATTTCATCACTACCAAATCGATGAAAACGATATCGTCACTCGCGCCAACCTGATCGTATCGACGACCAGCAATAATACGGCGATGAACGAATCAGTCCGGCAGGTTGCCGCCACCTATCTGAATGGCCGGGAGCTTAACGAGGCTTTATTGAATAATCTGGAAGTCGCGATTCGAGCTTATGACCCTTGTTTATCATGCGCCACCCATGCCATGGGCAAAATGCCTTTAGCCGTTGAACTTGTCGATAATGAAGGGAAAATCGTCGATCGTCTGGTTAAAAGCTCAAGCGGTCACATTGCTGCAGCCTGATATCAAACCGACGCTGCTTATCGCCGTCGGCAACCTGAGCCGGGGCGATGACGCGCTGGCCCCCCTGCTGCAGGAGTTAATAGAACCCGTTATTGACGAAAGCACTACAGAGCTGATCACCGATTTTCAACTGCAGCTTGAGCATGTCCTGGATATCACAGGCAGAGACCGGGTTTTATTCATAGATGCGGCCGTCGAATGCACAACGCCATTCAGTTTTTCCGAGCAACAAGCAAGCACTGAATACACTCATACCTCCCATATTATGTCTCCTGCAGCGATCATGCAGGTTTACCGGACGATCACAAAACGGTTACCGCCCCCGTGTTTTTTGTTGAGCATAAAAGGTGAATCGTTTGAGTTGGGTGAGAGCATCAGTTCAACCGCCGAACAGCATCTTCAGGCGGCAAAAGTTTTTACGCTGGCTGCGTTGAAATTGTCCAGCGTCGAAGATTGGCGGAAACTGTGTTGGAAACCCATCCTCTAAACCTCTATTTTCAGGATTGGGGTGTTGGGTTGGCTATCGCCAACCACAACCTACGATCAGCCCCATTCACGCGTGTAAATTTTCGCCTCTTGTAAGAACCCCGCGGCGGTGCATAATATTTAGGCACTGTTTGCGTTAATAGTGGGAGTCGCCCGCACGGATTGTCGGGGTATCTTGATTGTAAATAACAGTACAATCGTGTCTTAATGATGCAAAAAACGACAAACTTGACTAAAGGCAGTCCTGACAGAAACCAACCTAAATTATCAAATTCAAAGGTATTGGTAATGACAAAAAAAATTGCTTATAAGGTGTTGTTAACGGTGTTGGTCTTACTGGCAGTGGCATTTTATGATTTGACCCTGCCCTTAATTAAAATCATTATACAGTTAAAAATCAATATCTTAGGGTTCTTTTTAGAACCGTTTCTGCAATCGACTTTTGACATAGAGCTTCGCGAAGCTCGGATCATAGCGGCTTGGATCTATTTGCTGATAGCAATTGTTATATCGGGTTATTTGTTTCTTGTAATTCATCAGGCTTTATTCGCTTTTTTTAACACCACTCGTCAATCCTGGTTAGCCAAAAACCGATTGCAGAAAATAAGTCATTTCCTGCTATTCATCTTGCTGTCTATAGCCATTGGTAAAACAGTCATGATTTTTGTTTAATGCTCAGGGTGTAAACCTGCAGAAAAAGGGGGGCAGGAACGGCGAACCTACGGCACTGTCTCCCCTTGACTGGAGGGCTTAAAATTATGAAAGAGGGTTTTTAATAACGGATTGGGAAAGTGACGTTCCGGGGTGATTGCATAAAAGCGTTCCTTGACCTCTGCGATCTGCACGCATTCGACTAAATGTCCGCTCAGCAATTCGTCACGCACCACCACGGGCGGCACCAGTGTCAGTGTTCCGGATTCACGCGCCAACAGTCTTAACATGGCCATGTCGTCCACTTCGGCAATAATTTTGGGCCGAACGCCGGCTTGATTAAGCAAAAAATCGAAAGCGGTCCGAATTTCGCTTTCCATGCTGGGTACCAATAATTCGGCATGGTGCAAATCGTCAGGAAAATGCAAGGCGGCAGGTGCCGTCCTTGCTTGGCAGACCAAGCTGGCTATCTGTTCATCCAACAAATGACATTGCCAATTTCGGTCCAGGGCATCGGGTGCCGGACGATTGGACAAGATCAAATCCAAAGTGTGTTCCTGCATTTGCTGCATCAAGGTTTTAAGACTGCCGGAATGCAGCACCAACTCAATATCTTCCATAACCAGCAACGGTTTAATTAAATCCAACTGAAAGTTGCGTGACAGGGTGGATACTGCGCCGATACGTAATAAACACCGGCTACCCGCTCCCCGGCGTTGCATGACACTCGAAAGTTCATCACCGGCGCGGAAAATGGCTTGCGCATAGTCCAAAGCAATATGACCGGCTTCGGTCAATATCAACTGTCGCCCTTCGCGTTCAAATAAATTTTGCCCGAAGCTTTCTTCGAGTTTACGCAATTGAATACTCAGCGCGGACTGCGAGATATGCAGTTTTTCTGCGGCCCGAGTCAAGTTATTTTCATTGGCAATAACCCAGAAGTAACGCAGGTGGTGATAGTTTAAGGTGGCCATGATCGTTAAAGTACTCAGCGGGTTACAGAATTACGGCAATTGATATATAAAATATAACGATATTGCAGAAAATATCTATTAGATTAAAGCACAGCGTACAGATAGTCTATTGGGCAATCTTCCAACTTTATTATTTTGTATAACGCCCATGCCTAAAACACTTGTCTATACAGATCTTCGTGCAGGTTTTTTTGTCTCTCTCATTGCTTTGCCTTTGTGCCTGGGTATCGCCATGGCCTCGGGATTTCCTCCTATGAGCGGCCTGATTACCGCAATTATTGGTGGACTCTTGGTGTCACGTATAGGTGGCACCCAACTCACGATTAACGGTCCTGCGGCCGGTTTAATCGTGGTGGTATTGGATTCCGTGCTTACCTTGGGGGAAGGCAATACTACCGCCGGTGTTGCCTATACACTGGCTGCCATTGTGTTATCGGGCTTGATCCAGATTGCCCTGGGCGCATTGCGTGCCGGCAAACTCAGTGCCTTTTTTCCTTCATCGGTGGTACACGGGATGCTGGCGGCCATCGGCATTATCATTCTGATTAAACAAAGCTATGTGTTGCTGGGAGTTCCAGCGGAAACGGGTTCTATTCTGCAACAAGCAATAGCTATACCGAAGGCCATATCCCATCTGAATGTCCCTATTGCCATGATTGGCTTAACCGGGTTGGCCGTTATGATCTTTTGGCCCCGTCTTCCATTTAGATTCAGCCGAACGTTACCGGCGCCGCTCTGGGTTTTGTGCTCCGGTTTGCTGTTGACGTATCACTTCGATTTAGATCAGGTACACCGTTATCACTTTGCAGTGACTCAGTTTTTGGCGCAGAGTGAGTTTTTAATCGGACCTGATTTTTTATTGAATCTTCCAAACAATCCAATGGATGCGCTGTATTTTCCCGATTTTGCGCTGATTGGCACGGTTAAATTTTGGTTCTGCGTCTTTAACATCACCCTGATCGGCAGTTTGGAAACATTGCTGAGTGCTGCGGCGGTAGACAAGTTAGACCCCCAGCATCGTTGTTCCGATTTGAACCGTGACTTGATGGCCATTGGCATGGGCAATACGCTCTGTGGCCTAGTCGGCGGTTTGCCGATGATTGCGGAAATTGTCCGTAGCTCGTCAAACATCAGTTATGGCGCTCAAAGCGGCTGGGCGAACTTTTATCATAGTGTATTTCTGCTGCTGTTTATCAGCTTGGGTTCCGATTTGATCCAACAGATTCCGCTGGCTTCCCTGGCGGCATTGTTGGTTTATACAGGTTTCAGACTCGCCTCACCCATGGAGTTTGCCAAAACCTTAAGCATTGGTTTTGGTCATTTCCTGGTGTTTATCATCACCCTGATCAGTATTTTACTGACTGATCTATTGCTGGGAGTATTGATCGGTATTGTCAGTGAACTGGCACTGCATGGGTTACGAGGTCTTAAGCTTGCTCAGATATTCCAGGCCGCTTACCGTATTGAGGAACAAGAACCCGGCAATTTTCATGTCCTGGTCCACGGTGCTGCCGTATTTTCCAACTTTATTGCGCTAAAAAGCATGACCGGTACGTTACCCAAAGGCCGGCAGGTAATTTTCGACCTGAGTGAAGCCAATTTGATCGACAGCACGGTATTGGAATTCATCTACCACTTTCGCGCCGAGTATCGCAGAGCAGGCGGTATCTGCGAAATAGTCGGCTTACAACAACACCATGCCGTTGCCAAGCATCCATTGTCTGTCCGGCGCACACTCAGGGTCTAGGAGCTGTCGGCATTATTTACGATGTGTTTATGTAAAATACCAAGGGGTGACCTCCCAATGTTCATAGAACATGCTGGTTAATTTAAAATTGTAAAAATTATTGATAGATTGCTATGCATTAAAAACAAACCTGGGATTCAAATCGTTAAGAAGTCGGAAAACCTTAATACATCTTAAATGGAGAGGTGAAATCATATGAACATATCTAAAAAGATTTTATTTTTACTGGGGACAATAATTATATTGGCTTCCTGTGCCATTCCAAAAAAAGAAGAACTTCAAACAGAGGGTTCAAAAACAAGCAATGCAGTACAACAAATCATTGACGACTTAGGTTTAGTCTATGTCGAAGAAGGGGCAAATTCTGTTATTACTTACGATGAAGTTAATGCTGCACAACAAGCATGGTGTGATGCTTTGGTGAAAATAGGCCAATTAAAGGAAGAAGGTGGCGATTACAAGGCTTATGCTGAAAAAGTGCTGTCAGAAGCTTACAACTATGACTACGGAAAGGTGTTTTTTAAGCCTACTTTAGCTTTTGGTGACCAAACCTTTAGAAATGATAAAAAAGGCGCATTGGCCTATTTTGTTGGCGGCGATCCTGATTATCCAAATGATAAAGGTTTTGCCCTTAAGCCATGGATTAAGGCGCGATACGATAATGCCGGTAATAATAATGAAGGTATACAAATATACGGTTCGGTAGCTATAACAATGGGAAATGTGTGGGTTACCGACAAAACCGGTAAAGAAGTCATGGTAGATAAAACCTGGGTTTTCAAAAAAGGAAAAGACGGAAAGCTAAGGATCATAGTACATAAGTCTGCCTTACCCTATTCACCATCTACTGAATAAATAACTTCGGGGGTCGGACTAAATAATAAGCAACTCGATAAGGTGAACCAATAGGATGTGCCGACGCTAGTAGGCGCATCTGTCGAGTTACCCAATACCTTTTTATCTCTTGTATTTCCCTAATTTTTTCATAAATACCCTGTTTCATATAACGGGGTAAGCTTGAATAATGCCAATCAATTACATTTTTCACATGGCCTTTTTACCGGGTCAAATGAATATAATCAACATGGCAGTTGTAATCGTCTAGGTCTTCAATTAAATGCGTCCATAATCGGCGTTGCCAAATACCTAGTTTGCGGCTTTGAAAATATTCCTTTTCAACATATTCCATCGAATGGAGAAATTACCGCTTTAGGCGGTTATGTCCAAATACTCGGCAACCGCTCCCTGCTTAGCTCTACCTCCGGCATCCATCCAGTCGAATGCAAATGATCCGGCATGATGACAATGACATTAAGATGAAATGGCTTGAGTTGTTTGACATATCGAAAGGCGCATCGTAATTCATCAACCTGTCAATCAATAAATGTTTGTTATTTGCGTGCGGCAAGATTAACGGTGCCAAACCAAGCCCAGTAGCGAAATGATGCAAAATGCCGCTCCTGCATAAAATGTGAACGATGCCCCGAGTCGGTCCCACAACAGCCCAGCCAGGACGCTTGCAAGTAGCATCGCCAAACCGCTGACCAGGTTGAAAAATCCATACGCAGTGCCGCGCAAGTCGGCGGGTGCGGTATCGGCAACCATCGTTGCCAGCAAGCCCTGAGTGATGCCCATGTGAATTCCCCAGAGGGCGACACCGGCCAGCACCACACTCCAATGATCGTTAGTTGCCAATACCAGGTCGGCCGCAATCAGGACGATTAAACCGAGAGCCAGGAGGGTTCTGTGATTCATACGGTCGGAGAGCTTGCCGAATGGATACGCCGACAGCGCATAGACTAAGTTCATCGCCACCATCACCAGCGGCACCAGAGCAACCGGGACGCCGCCCTGCTGCGCTCGCAAAACCAGGAATGCCTCACTGAATCGTGCCAATGTGAAGACTGCACCGATACTCACCACCCACCAATACGGACCGCCCAATCGCTTCAAATTCTCACACCGGATCGGATAGGTGCGCTTTGTCGCCTGACGTTGTTCCGGTTCGCGTACCCCGAAGAACAACAGCGCAACGGCCATCAAGCCAGGAATCACCGCCACCCAGAACACCGCGCGGAAGTCATTGGTCCAAAGCAGCATCAGGCCGACCGCCAACAAAGGACCCAGAAATGCGCCCACGGTATCAAGTGACTGACGCAGTCCAAACGAGGCACCACGCAGATTTGATGGCGCAATGTCAGCGACCAATGCGTCACGCGGTGCTCCGCGTATACCTTTGCCGACCCGATCCAGCAGGCGTGCGGTCAGCACCATGCCGGTCGTGGATGCCACGGCAAAAAGTGGCTTGGTGAGCGCGCCCATCGCGTAACCGAATACGGCCAACCCTTTACGCTTGCCTAAATAATCGCTGAAGGCACCCGAAAATATTTTGACGATCAACGCCGTGGATTCTGCCAGTCCTTCTACCAAGCCAACGGCGAAGGCACTGGCCCCGAGCGTCGTGACCATGAACAACGGCAGCAGGCTATGAATCATCTCCGAGGAAATATCCATCAGCATACTGACGAAGCCGAGTACCCATATGCCGACGGGTATTTGCTGCAAGGTGCTTTTGTCTGGTGTTGCCATCTATTTGATTCCCATAAGTCCACTAAAGGCACCCTTGATGTAGTCCACAGGGACGTTCTTGCAAGCACACAATCCGGCCTGTAATTACGTTCCTACTGAGCGCAGCTATACTTCGCGAGGTCATGTTTGGATTTTATGGCAAGGCTGTTTTGTTCGAGAGCAAGGCGCGGAAACTGGCGTAAACTAAGCTATGTAACTGTTTTCGCAAAGCTTCCGCTCCTGCTCACGCCCCCGCTGAAAATCTTGGAAACGGAGCGCCAGCGAAGTGAAGTTTTTTAGTCCCCGATAGCCGGAGCGCCGGGCGGGTTTTCGTAGCTTGCGGAGAAAACCTGCCCGGCATCGCGAAACGGCGTTAAGTCATGCGAGAGCCAATGTTTCGACCCCTTGTTGGGTCGAAACGAGGCGACGCTTACGAATCGGGGCCGCCGGAGGCATCAGTGGTCGCGTAATTTTTGCTGCTTGATTGGGCTGGGATGCCCAAAACAAGCTTTCGCAAAAATAGCGACTCCCCGACAACCCATTCTCGGTCGGTACCTTTTCCTGCTTCGAGTTCCGCTATCGATTCAAGAAGGTGGCGAGCGTTTGCAGGGGAGCGGAGCAAATATGCCGTCTCTTCCATGGACTGGTAGTCCTCTAAGGAGATCATAACGACGGGAGATTCTCTTTTTCGAGTAATAATCACCGGCTCATGGTCATTGCAGACCTTTTCCATTGTTTTTGCAAGGTTAGCGCGTGCTGCTTTATAACTGATGGCATCCATAAAAACCTCCAAAGACTATTACTTGTACATTAATGCGTACAGAATTGTAGATAGACAAAGTAATAAGTTCAATTCGGAGTTAAATCCGCCCGCCGGCTACGCTGAAATTGTCCAGCGCCAAAGATTAGCGGTATTTTATATAGTAGTAGACCCACCCTATTAGCCTGTATTTTCAGGATTGCGGAGATTTGCTCTATCAATGTTGGGTTGGCTATCGCCAACCGCAACCTACGATCAGCCCCATTTAAAAGCATTTATGTCAACCGCTGTAAGTCCTAAAGCCTTACCCTGCTTTAGCAGACCCAACTTCTAAATCGTTTTCTTCGGCCCATTCATAAAGGGCGGATTTGATGGCCTCTTCCTCGTATTTATACCAATCATCAAGCAGATCCTCTCGTTCAAGTAAGTCTTTAAATCGTGAGTAGGCTCCGCGTTTTCTGAAGAAAGCATGTGCTTGGTCGGACTTATCCGGCAGCATTTCTTCAATAAACTGGAGTGCCAGACTTTTCCCCAAATCCAGATCAAATTTATGAGGTACAGCAATGTACTTGCTTTCGTCCTCATAATCTTCGGGTAATTCAGTGTCCACATCAACCAACTCCGAACTGAGGTAGACAGTTCCGGTCACTTTATCCAAGTAGGCAGCATTCTCAAAGGGTGCGCCAGCACTTACCCAATCGTAAGCGTCTAACAGATCTGAAAATTTAATGTAAGTGGACATGGTACGGATCTCAACTAAAAGTTAATGATAACTACGCGGGTTGGAATGGCGGCAGCCCAACAATCCTTCACAGCGGTTCCCCAATGACCGGCTCAATTAACGCCACGGCAACCTCTTTATCGACATCCAGCCCCAGAATCTCAACGCCGCGTAATTTTTTCTCCATGGCACTGGTACGGGTGGTTTGCAGTTTTTCCAACGAGCCCGAGGCCGTCGCAAGCTGTTTATGTACCAGGGCCAACTGCTCACTGTACTTGGCAAATTCTGTTTTCACTTCGGCCAGCACTTTCCATACTTCACTGCTGCGCTTTTGCACGGCCAAGGTTCTAAAGCCCATATGCAAACTGTTTAATAATGCCGACAGTGTAGTCGGACCGGTAATCGTAATCCGATAGGTACGCTGCAGCCGTTCAAACACATCAGGATGGCGCAACACTTCCGCAAAAAGGCCTTCTACCGGCAAAAACATAATGGCAAAATCGGTGGTATGGGGAGGATCAATATATTTACTGCTGATATCTTTTGCAAAACTTTCCACTGTTTTCAATAGTTGTTTTTGAGCGGTATCAATACCCAAAATATTGCCCTCTTCAAATCCGTTTAACAGCGCCTGATAACTTTCCAGCGGAAACTTGGAATCGATGGGCAGCCACACTGTTTTTTCATCGGATTTACCCGGTAATTTGATCGCATATTCCACGTTTGCCTGACTGCCTGCCTTGGTTGCCACATTGGTCGCATACTGATCGGGCGACATGATTTGCTCGAGAATATTGCCTAATTGATACTCACCTAAAATGCCGCGGGTTTTGACATTGGACAATACTTTTTTAAGATCACCGACACCCACAGCCAGCGTCTGCATTTCGCCCAGCCCTTTGTGCACCTGCTCCAAACGGTCACTGACCTGTTTAAACGACTCGCCCAGGCGTTTCTCCAGGGTGTTTTGCAGTTTTTCATCCACCGTTCTGCGCATCTCATTTAATTGCTGGTTGTTATCTTCGCGTATCGCTTTCAGTTGCTTTTCGATGGTGTCTTTTATTTCTGTGATGCTGGTTTTGGCCAGCTGACTGGCTTCCAGTTGCTGCTTGTTTAAATCGGAAAACTTGGTGCGCAATTGCTCATTAAAGTCTTTAATATTTTCGGCAAACTTGGCTTCAAACGACTTGAGTCCTTCGTTGAGTTCCTGCCGGTTGATTTTGGCATCATTTTTCATGCTTTGATCAAAAGCATCAAACTTTTGAATACTGTGTTCTCTGAATTCGTCCTGTTTGCGATTTAACGCCTCGCTTGAAGCCTGAATAGTGAGCGTCATGCCTTGCTTAAAGTCAGCTGAATGACTGATCAGCCGCTCAGATAATTCATTCAGGGTATTTTTGAAGCTGTCCAATTGCTTGTTTCGCACTGTGCTGTTTTCGGCAATCCGATTCAGCAAGGTATCCTGAAAGCTTTTAAAAGCCTCCTGCATTTCCCGCCGGTTTTCCGAACTGACTTCCCGTAACTCTTTTCTGGATTCGATGAAACCCTCTTTCAGACTGCTGCCATGGAGTTGTTGTAAATGCAGTAATTCCTGCACGCCCGCTTCAGAGGTCAAGTTGATCAGATACTTAAGTTTGACAAGAACGATACTTATCGCAATTAATAGCATGATAAGAAAAACACCGTAAATAACGGCTAAAACAAAATAGGAGTCGGTCATTGATCAGTCCTTACAGGATCAGAGGGCAAACATTTTGAAATCATCTGTACTTTTTTCTTTGCTTTACCTTCATATTCAGCTAATTTTTTAACCATAAAGGAAGCGGGGCGTCCGAAAGCAAAGACGAGCCGCAATCGATCTTTTTAGGATTTTGCAGCAAGCGTTAATCGGGTATAGTAAAAAGATAATCGCAGTTAGTAAATCAAAGTAAGATTAACAGCATAAGGATTTTCTAAGCGTATCTGCTCACCCGCTCCATTATTATTGGGTTAGGTGGTTGATTGAAAAGGCTTCTGCAACAGGGATGTTGCAGAGAGCTAAAGGGACGTATTCACGCGTCCTTTGAAATCAATCACCTAAACACTCAATTCAAAGTGGGCGAGTAGTTACTTCCAATCAATAATGAGGATGTAGAAATGACTACCATAACAGATCCCGTCATCGATAGATGGTACAAAGATGTTGAGAACAACCTGACTTTCAAGGTTGTTGCTATTGATGAAAGTGACGAATCTATCGAAGTACAATATTTAAACGGTGAGATTGGCGAATATGACAACGACAGTTGGTATACTTCGACCTTTGATTATATTGAAGCCCCGGAAGACTGGAGCGCTCCTTATGAACTGGAATCGGATGACCTGGGATACAGCGATCCTGATGATCATACCCGTTTTATTGACGATGAAAATTTCACCGACTATCTGGAATAACAGGAATCAATTTAAATGAGAATGAGTGCGCAGGAATTTCTGGACTGGGAATCCAAAAGCATTACCCTGCTGGCCATGTCCGGCGCAGGAAAAACCACATTGGCGAATAAACTGCCCAAGGATAAATGGTTTCACTATTCCGGCGATTACCGTATCGGCACCAAGTATCTGGAAGAGCCGATTCTGGACAATATCAAGCAGCGCGCCATGGCAGTGCCTTTTTTAAGAGAACTGTTACTTTCAGACAGTATCTATATTTGTAACAATATCACTGTTGAAAATTTAGCCCCGGTTTCGAGTTTTCTTGGAAAGATGGGTAATCCCGATCTAGGCGGTTTATCGTTGAAAGAGTTTAAAAGACGTCAACAACTGCATCATCAAGCTGAAATAGCCGCGATGTATGACGTGCCCGACTTTATCAAAAAAGCCGAAGACATTTACGGCTACAAGCATTTTATCAACGATGCCGGCGGCAGCGTTTGTGAACTGAACTGTCCGGAGGTGCTGGAAACGTTGGCGGAGCATACGCTGATCGTTTATATCAAAATCCCACCCGAACTGGAACAAACCATCATTGCGCGCGCTAAAAGCGACCCCAAACCGCTTTATTACCGGGAAACTTTTCTTGATGAAAAACTGGATGCCTTTATGAGGGCATTTCATTACACCGATCCAAATTTAATCCCGCCAGATGAGTTCGTAAGCTGGGTCTTTCCGGAATTATTCAAAGCCCGTGTGCCGCGTTATGAAGCCATCGCGTCACAGTATGGTTACACCATCAGTGCCACTGACACGGCATTGGTCAATAACGAAAATGATTTTATCCAGCTTATCGCTAAAGCGATTGCTGAACAGCACAACTGAGCGATAGCGTAATGCCTTTAGTCGCCTATAACGATTTACCGTCCTTTGAACGATTACGTGCGGAGGGCGAAGAAATATTAACCCCTGAACGCGCCAGGCGTCAGGACATCCGCGAAATGCATATCGGTCTTTTGAATATGATGCCGGATGCCGCTCTGGAAGCCACTGAACGGCAGTTTTTCAGACTGGTCGGTGCGTGTAATCAGATCACCCAATTTCATGTCCACCCGTTCACCATTCAAGGCTTGCCCAGAAGTCCGCAAGCCCAAATGCATATCGACCGCTATTACGAATCATTTGAAACCATCAAAAAAGACGGATTGGATGCGCTGATTATCAGCGGTGCGAATGTCACTCATCCCAAACTGAACGAAGAAGCATTCTGGCAGCCTTTAAGCGAAGTTTTCGACTGGGCCAAGCAGAACGTGCCCTCAGTACTCTGCTCCTGTCTTGCTACGCATGCGCTGATTCAATATTGTTACGGCATAGAAAGAACGCCTTTACCGGCAAAACGCTGGGGGGTATTTCCGCATAAAGTGCTGGACCGGACGCATCCGCTGGTTGCGGAAATCAATACCCGTTTTGATGTGCCCCATTCCCGGTTTAACGAAATTTTTCAGGCCGACATGGAAGCGCATGGCCTAAAGATTCTGGTTGCCGGCAAAGAAGCCGGTGTCCACCTTGCCACCAGTCCGGACGGTTTTCGTATCGTTTTCTTTCAGGGTCACCCGGAATACGATGACATCAGCCTGTTGAAAGAATACAAACGTGAAGTGCTGCGTTTTTACCATGCTGAAAGGGCTGATTACCCGCCCTTCCCCGAAAACTATTTCAATGCTGTTTGCCGACAGATCCTGGAAGAGTATAAGGAAGAGGCTATCGCGGCTAAAAATGACAAGAAAATACCGGCTGAATTTCCGGAAGCATTGCTGTTGGAACATATTGACAATACGTGGCGAGACACCGCCAAGGCCGTCTTCAATAACTGGCTGGGCAAGATTTATCAAATCACCGACCAGGATAGACGAGTCCCTTTTATGACCGGTATAGATCCGGAGAACCCCTTAGGTTTATAGATGCATGAGACGTATTTGAAGCAAGCAATCGCATTGGCATGTGAAAATGTCGATTCAGGAGCAGGCGGGCCTTACGGTGCGGTTATCGTCAAAGATGGCGTTGTCATTGCTGCCAGCGGCAACAAAGTCACTCAGAATCTGGATCCTTCAGCCCATGCTGAAATCATGGCCATTCGTATTGCCTGCCGGCATTTGGGCAGCTTCAAGCTTCAGGGCTGCACGCTTTATAGCAGCTGCGAACCTTGCCCCATGTGTCTGGGCGCCATTTACTGGGCAAGGATAGACCGGGTATTTTTTGCGTGCAATCGCTTTGATGCGGCAATGGCCGGATTTGATGACAGCTTTATTTACGAGCAAATTCCCCTGGAACCTTCGATTCGATCAATACCTATGCTGAACATAGACATGGAAGAAGCAGAGACTCCTTTTAAACTGTGGAATAAAGCAACGGATAAAATTCTGTATTAAAACTTACGGATATCGCATAGAAACACGCTACCGGATAGCAACAATCTAAAAACCTTCCCTGGCTTTAATGACAGATCAATCGGCCCAATTTTTATTGGGCAGGCGCACTGGTTTCTTTTGCGGGTTCAGCGGCTTTAGACGTTTGATCGGCTGACTGGGTCGCTTCAACTTTGGGTTCAGCAGCAGTTTGAGGCGCTTCAGCTGGCGACGTTACCGGAGCAGCGGCTTCAGGGGTTTGACCCGCCCCTGCAGCTTGGCCGGAATTAGCCACTTTCAACAACCACCCGTCTGATCCACGACAGCCAAATTCAGCTTTGGCATCCACATTGACCCTGACAAACTTACCATTGAGCGAAGCAGGCAATTTTGTACTGACTTTGTAAAAAAGATTCTTGTTTTCAATCGTTAAGGGCAGTTTTTCATTCTTGGCCTTTACGGTCAGTGTATTAATATCAGTCCAGCCGGAAATGGTGAAGTGAATTTCCGATTCAGGGGGCACTTCAACTTTATTGTCTTCGCTGTATTCAGGGAGATTAAAGCCTAAAATTTTAGGGGTTTTGCAAAGCGCTCTTTTTTCCTCTTCCGTCAAAGCCCAGGCTCCGGACGAAATCAATAATCCCCCGACAACAGCCAAGCACTTGAATAAATTTTTATTATTTTTCATGTTATCCTCACTTCACTTTATTATTGTTTCAATCAGCATTCTGACGACCTACCCTTTGACTAACCGAAAGCACTGTATTGGATTTATAAATTAAACGTAACTACTCGCCCGCTTGTAATAGAGGGTGTAGGTGAATGATTGAAAAGCCTTCTGCAAGAGGGATGTTGCAGAGAGCTAAAGGGACGTAATCATGCGTCTTTTGAAATCAAGCACCTTCACCCAATAAAATGGGTGGGGGGGGATGAGCAGGTACAAATAAACTTTGAATACGTTTGTAAATTTTTTCAACCCCCTTTTCATCGCAAGACCACTTTAATAACTTTTGACATTTTACTCAACTGCTAAACATTTACCGTTTGGGCAATAAGGTAAAAATCAATTCTTCCCCTGAAAAACCCGGTATACCTCTTGGCTCTAGCACTCGGCCCAAGCCTAATATATCTTCAAAAAAGACCCGGTCCCCCTCAAAAGTCACGGCATAGGTATTCAACCCCTGTTTAGTACCCAACCAATTAGCCGATTTAACCATGGGCAATGACGTTAAATAACGATTAATGCGGTTCATGTCGTCTGCGCCTTGCACGCCCATGACACTGACGTTTACTGTGGTTAAATTAACCTCACCGGGCTTGACGCTGTAATATTTGGACAAATTGCTGTAGGTGCCGCCCATTCCCCCGAGCAAGGCTTCGTCTAACGATCCGCAGGCACCCGTCCACTGAGCAACATTGTCATCAAAATACAAGGCCCATTCTGCCTGCCAGCAACCCTGTTTGTAAACTAGCCTACCAGCTAAAATCGAAACCACATCATACCTTGCGGAAATTGTCATTAACTGGGCCGGATAGGCACTCAATACATCACCGACAGTGATCTGGGTTTTCTCAGCAAGATCCATCAGAGGAAAAATGATGGGGATACCGGCAAGACGAGCCGCCTTATTAAGAGACTGACTGATCATGGGCATGGTGTCCGATTTAAAGAATTGCCTCTGCCCTTCTTCCTCCACAACCAGCCAGACCAGGGTTTCAGGTCTAATTTCACTCCAGATACTCAGCTTACTGGACTTAAGCAAGTCAAGCAGCAGTTCTTCATCAAACAAGACTCGCACAGGCCGCTTATCTGATTGGGCTTCATTCCGGTTGTCAATCATCGCGTACTGAAATTGTTTAACGTACACCGGCGCAGTATCCAAAAGCTTCTGAACAACGGGATCAGTCAAAATATCGTTCCCGGCCAGGACTCGCTGCAAAACGACAGTCAATGCAGCTTTGATTGCCGCATTTTTATCATCCTGGGTCTGACTCTTTGCCATCACCTCGGTTTCAAACAGCCCTTTTACCTCAGCGGCAACAGCACTTTGACTTGCTAACACGCAATAAATAACCAGTAACCTTAAAACCCTATTCATAAGCTTCACACAAATCTGATGATGTCTTGTACAATATCGGTCGTTAAAACCTTTACTTTAGCAAGAGAAACTAACATTGAGCGAACAAAATCAACACGGTTTAGATTATAAAAGTGCTGGCGTCGATATTGAGGCAGGCAATCAACTCGTTGAACGCATTAAACCAATAGCGGCCAGGACACGTATACCGGGCGTTATGGCAGGCTTGGGCGGTTTCGGTTCAATGTTTGAATTGCCTCTGGGCCGCTATCGTAACCCCATTCTTGTCTCAGGCACAGATGGCGTCGGCACCAAACTTAAACTGGCCCTGGATACCGGCATTCATTCGACAGTGGGCATCGACCTGGTCGCCATGTGCGTTAATGACATCATAGTGCAAGGCGCCGAACCCTTGTTTTTTTTAGATTATTTCGCAACCGGAAAACTGGATGTGGATACCGCGGCATCCGTCATCGAAGGCATAGGCAAAGGCTGTGAACTAGCCGGAGCAGCGCTGGTTGGCGGGGAAACGGCAGAAATGCCGGGCATGTATGCTGACGGCGAATACGACTTGGCCGGCTTTTGCGTAGGCATCGTGGAAAAAAGTCAGATCATTGACGGCACTCAGGTTAAAGCCGGTGATGCTCTGATTGGTATTGCTTCGTCCGGTCCTCATTCCAATGGTTACTCGCTGATCCGCAAGATCATCAGCCACAGCAATGCCTCGCTTGACGATGACTTTAACGGCAGACCGCTAGGCGAAGCCCTGCTGGAACCCACCCGGATTTATGTCAAATCGCTGTTGAATCTGATTAAGCAGGTGCCGGTTCATGCTTTAGCCCACATCACCGGGGGCGGCATTACTGAAAATCTGCCTCGCGTTTTACCCAATCAATTAAGCGCGCAAATCGATTTGCAAGCCTGGACACTGCCGGGTATTTTTAAATGGCTGCAAGATCAGGGCCGTGTTTCCCAACCCGACATGCTGACAACATTCAATTGCGGTATCGGAATGATTGTCTGCGTCGCTGCGGAAGATGCTGCAAAAACACTGGAGATCCTGAATGCCTCTGGTGAAACCGCATTCAATATCGGTCAAATCATTGCTTCCGAAACCGGTAAAGCCGTGGTTTATGTTAATGGTTAATTAAAACACCCTGACTAGACGCTGATTCATCTGCCGGTTTCCCTAAAGATGAACCAGCGGCACAAGAAAAATTGGTTCTTTCAAGCCTATCGTTGGAATCTAGCCGGAAGGTTGCTGAAAGGCATTTAAAATGGTCAATAACTTCTCAAGCTCAAGCGGTTTGAGTAAATAATGGTCGAATTCGGACGATTGCGAAAGCTCACCACCCACTGCCATTCCGTAACCACTTAGCGCAATCAGCAGCGCATCTTGAGTTACAGGCAACTGGCGAAGCCGTTTGGCAACCTCATAACCATTCATGTCAGGAAGCCCGATATCTATCAACACCACTTGCGGACTAAAAATTTGAGCACACTCAATCGCCTTGGCACCGCAATCTGCCGATTTCAGCTCATGACCGTATATTTCCAACAACATGGTCAGACTTTCAGCCACATCAGCATAATCATCCACAATCAAAATACGAAATTTAGGCATCGGCAGCACAGATAAGGGGGTTGCCGATTCCTGCGGAGAGGATTCCAACGGCAAAGAAGGCAACTTTACAACGAATGTACTGCCTTTGCCAATGCCCGGGCTAACCGCTGAGACGGTGCCCCCATGCATCTCGGTTAACCGGCGCACTAAAGTCAGACCTATTCCCAAACCTCCCTGAGAATGCGCCAGGGAATTATCCGCCTGGATAAAGAGATCGAAAATATGCGGCAATGTCCCAGAGGGTATTCCGATACCCGTATCCTTGATCTCAATCACGGCATTTGAACCTTCCCGCGAAACACTCAGCATGATTTTTCCGCCTTCGCCGGTGTATTTGCTTGCGTTATTAAGCAGGTTGGACAGCACTTGTTCCAACCGGACACGATCGCCCTCAATCCATAGCGGCGCAAAAGTCTGCGAGATAATCAATTCCTGTCTACGCAATTCAATCAGTGGCCGGCTAATTTCCAAAGCTGCATTGGCTATTTCCCCAAGCTCTAGACGCCCGGGTTTCAATGTAATTTTGCCCTGCATAATACGGGCTACATCCAACAGGTCATCAAGCAGTCGTGCAATATTAGACACTTGACGGTCGATAACATTGAGCCCCCATGCCTGCTTGGGATCAGTCAATTGTTGCAATTTGAGAAACTGCACCGCATTGCGAATAGGCGCCAGCGGATTACGCAATTCGTGAGCTAACATGGCCAAAAATTCATCTTTACGTCGATCCGCCAGAAGAAGAGCTTCCTCGGCGCGTTTGCGTTCGGTAATATCGGTCGATACACCCAACAGTTTGTTGCAACTGTTATCGTCGTCGATCAGCGGAATCTTGATCGTGCTGAACCAGTGAACTGAGCCATCGGCATGGGTGACTTTTTCCTCAGGGATGAACTTGGCCTGAGCGGTGTTTATCACTTCCAGGTCATCCTGACAAAATTTAGCCACTTCGTCAGAATTGGGATTGAATTGATCATCAGTCAACCCGATCAAACTGTCAGCATTTGTGCCATAACATTTAGCCAAGGCCTCATTACTCAAAAGAAATCGTCGCTTCCGGTCTTTGACAAAAATCATACTGGGTGTCGCATCGATAACTTGTCTGAGAAAGGCACGCTCCTGTTGGAGTGCTTCCTGACTGCTTTTGATATCGGTAATATCTTCAGTGGTACCGAAAGCACCCAGCAGTAAACCCTGCTCGTCGAATTCAAGTTCGGCCAGTTCACGCACCCATTTGGTCTTGCCGTCTATCAGCAATCTGTGTTCAATATCATAGGACTTGCCGATCAGAGCATCTTGCCACGCCGCATCGACAAAGGCTAAGTCTGCGGGGTGGACAATCTCAAGAAATGACTGGTAGTTTAAAGGCGTACCTATGGGCAGGCCAAAAATGCGATAGTTTTCATCAGACCACTGCAATCTGTTATTACAGACATCCATACGCCAGCTGCCGATATGGGCGACTGCCTGGGCACGATTAAGATCATGTCGGCTTTTGAGCAATGCCTCTTCAGCTTGCCTGCGCTCCGAAATATCGCTTTGCGTACCGGTCATACGCTTGGCTTTACCGTTGACATCGATCTCCATCACACTGCCGTGATCAAGTATCCATTTGATGCTGCCATCTTTATGGAACATACGGTATTCAACTTTATGCACCAATGAACGTCCTTCAAGTGTATCCGTTAAAGACTGCCATACTTTTTCTTTATCATCCGGATGAATAAGTTCAGCCCATTGTCGGCTAGTTTGCTTTAGTTCCTCAGGACTGTAACCCAGCATTCTTGCCCATATTTCATTTCTTTCCACTTTATCGGTTTCAATATCCCAGTCCCAGAATCCCAATTCCGCCCCTTCCAAAACCAATCGGAGCCTTTCCTCACTTGCTTGTAATGCCGTTAATGCGGCATTTTTGGCATGTTCTGCTTTTTCCCTTTCCCGGATTTCATTGCGTAAAATGGTCACCGTATCGGGTAATTCAAGTGCTTGAGGAACGACTCGAAACACAACGATTAAAGTCATTAATGAAAGAACGGCGGTTAGCGCTTTTACCCATCCGTCTAACCAATACAGCGGTATCCAAATGGTAATCACAGAAATGACATGTGTCATTCCACAGGCAACGATAAAGGCACAAAACATCAAAAACACATTACTGTAAGGAATGCCTTTACGTTGCCTTATAAAGCTGAAAATAACCAGAGGAATCAAAAAGTAAGAGAAAGCTATAACAGCGCCTGAAGCAACGTGCAGCCATAGCAGTGTTGAGTCCCAGCTTAAGCAATAACCGTGAGGCGTAAAATTTTTTACCCCCAAAAAATCCATGATTGTTTGTATCATCATTTGCTTGTTTGTTTGATACCGCCATTGCCAATAAGCAATGATTGTCAGCTTGAAACGTTCATTCCCCAAGCCATCGTTTTCGGAGTTTTTGCCGGTTCAGCGCCAGCCACTGTATAGCGATAATCGGAATACCGGAATTGATTTCCCCCTGGTCCATCAGCGCATAAGCTTCGTCAAAACTAACAGCCCGAACCAGGATATCTTCCTGTTCATGGTCCAAACCGTGTATGCCTCCGATGTCCCGGCTATCAACCCGCCCGCAGAACAGACTGATCCACTCAGATGACCCGCCGGGCGTGGTATAAAACTCCTTGATCAGGATCATGTCTTTAACGTCGCAGCCGGCTTCCTCACGAGATTCTCGATAAGCCACTTCTTCAGGCGTCTCACCTTCCTCTATGGCTCCGGCCACGATTTCCAATAACCAGGCGGGTTCTGGCCGCAAAATGGCACCTACGCGGAATTGTTCAATCAACACCACAGCATCGCGATCTGGATCGTATAACAACACGGCTACGCAGTTGCCGCGTCTGAACAGCTCTCGGTCCAGTTCCTCGCTCCAGCCGCCAGCATATAAAACATGTTTCAACCGGTATTTTTCCAGCCTGAAAAATCCCTGGTAAACCACCTCGGTATTCAGAATTTCAAATGCTTTATCCATTGCCTAAGGGGTGTAAGTAACTTTGTAGATAACGCCCAGATGATCGTCGGAAATCAGGAGACTTCCATCCTGCGTTTCCAAAACATCCACAGGACGGCCTAATACCTTCCCAGTTCCGGCCAGCCAGCCCGAGATAAAAGCATCATCCGATACCGGTTTACCTTGCTCGAATTTGACCAGTACCACTCTGTAGCCATGAGGTTCGGTACGGTTCCATGAACCGTGTTGCGCAACGAATAATTGATTTTTAAAGCTCGCTGGAAACTGTTTGCCGCGATAAAAATGCAATCCTAACGGCGCCATGTGCGCTTTGAAAGTCCAGGCAGGCGCAACAAAATCTTTACAGCTTTTATTTTTACCAAATTCAGGATCGGCAATAATGCCTCCGTGGCAATAGGGATAACCGAAATGCTGACCTTTTACCGACCACTGATTGAGTTCTTCAGGCGGCACATCATCGCCCATAAGATCACGTCCATTATCGGTGAAAAACAGTGCTTTTGTTTCGGGTTCCCAAGCCATCCCCACAGAATTGCGGATGCCTCGCGCAATAATCTCAAAATCACTGCCGTCGGGATTCAAGCGGACCAGGGAGGTATAGATGTTCTTGTCAGGCTCGCAAATATTACAAGGGGCTCCAATAGAGGTATACAGCTTGTCATCCGGACCGAAGCGAAGGTATTTCCAGCCGTGATGTTGATCGAAAGGAAACTTGTCATACACGACCCTGGGTTTGGGAGGGGTGTCCAAATGCTCTAGAATGTTTTCGAATTTTATAATTCTATTAACTTCGGCAACATACAATGTCCCCTTATTGTAGGCCACGCCATTGGGCATATAAAGTTGCCTGGCAATCACAAAGGTTTTATCGGCTACGCCGTCGCCGTTAATATCCTGAACGGCATAGACATCGCCTTTTTGGCCTGTACCAACAAAAACGACGCCATTTTCTGCAATAGCCATCGATCGTGCATTAGGCAGATGGTCAGCAAACAATGAAATTGAAAAACCGGGGGGCAGGTGTAATTGTTTGAGAATGGCATGCTTACTTTCAGCCTGTGCATTCAGGATTACCCCAAAAAACAACGCCAGATAAGCGATAAGTTTCATCTTTTAGTCCTCTGCAATAAACTTTGAACTATGTTAGCACTGAGCAGATCAATTGAATTAAAATTTTGAGACCCCATATCGTTTTCAACTCAATCAATATATAGGTCAATAACATGATGCGAATTATTCTATTCCTGGCTACTAATGCGGCGATACTGGTGGTAATCAGTGTCATTTTTAATGTCTTGGGACTCAGCGGTACGCTGGATGCTCAGGGTATCGATCTGAATCTTAACGCGCTGTTGATTATGTCGGCAGTCATCGGCATGACGGGTTCGTTTATTTCCCTGGCCATATCAAAATGGTCGGCAAAATCCAGCATGGGCGTTCAGGTGATAGAACATCCGACCAACCAGACAGAGCGCTGGCTCGTGGATGTTGTTGCCCGTCAAGCCCAGGCCGCAGGCATCGGCATGCCCGAAGTCGGTATTTTCCAAAGTCCCGATCCTAACGCTTTTGCTACCGGCATGAATAAAAACTCGGCACTGGTCGCCGTCAGTACCGGACTTTTGCAGAGCATGAGCACGGATGAGGTGGAAGCGGTACTGGGCCACGAAATAAGCCACGTAGCCAATGGTGACATGATTACCATGTCGCTGATGCAAGGCGTGGTCAATACCTTCGTGTATTTCTTTGCAACAGTCATCGGTCACTTTGTCGATCGTGTGGTGTTCAAAACCGAACGCGGTTACGGCCCTGCTTACTATGTTACACAGATGGTTATGCAAATCGTGTTATCGATTCTCGCGTCCATGCTGGTCATGTGGTTCTCTCGTTACCGTGAATTCAGAGCTGACGCAGGTGGTGCAAATTTAGCCGGCCGCCAAAAAATGATCGGTGCGCTGCAAGCCTTGCAACGGGCTCATGAACCGGCAGACTTACCCGGTCAACTGGCCGCATTCGGGATTCACGGCGGCGGCATCAGTCGCTTGTTTATGAGTCATCCGCCGCTGGAAGAGCGTATCGCCGCCTTGAAAAACCAACGTTAATTAACTCTATTGATGCCGGACAGGCAACTGTCCGGCTTTTATTTTCATGGCTCAAAACCAAATCATTCGATTCTCACTCAATCTAGGCTACGACCAGTACCTTATGGTTTACCAGGGCGTTGCCAAACAAGTTTCTGTCGTGGCCGATGATGGTCGGCGTATCGCCTTTCCCGCTGGCAAAATTCAAAGCTATCTGAATCGTGACGGCGTCTCGGGCTATTTTGAAATGGAGTTAACGCCAACCAATCAGTTTGTTTCGATCAGAAAACTGCGTTAGTCCTCCTGCTTGACATCAAAATCAATATGCTCGGCCCCGTTCAAAACCAGAAAATGACGGCCTTTGGACCTCGCAATCAGCGTGACGCCGGATTGCCTGGCCATTTCCAGACCCATCTGAGTTGCTCCGGACCGCGACAGCAATACCGGTATCTCCATTTGAGTGACCTTGATCACCATCTCGGAAGTCAAACGTCCTGTCGTGTAAAAAATTTTATCCTGACCGGATATGCCGTTTAACCACATAAATCCTGCAATGGCGTCAACCGCGTTATGGCGCCCTACATCTTCGACAAAAAAATCAATGTCCGTTCCTCTGCATAGCGCGCAGCCATGCACCGCACCCGCTTTTTTGTAGACTTCGTTATATTCCTTCAATGACGCCAGCATACCGTACAAGGTCGATTGTTTAATCGCCATGTCCTGTACACGGATCATTTTTAATTTTTCCATCAATCGCCCGAAGACAGTACCCTGACCGCAGCCTGTCGTCACCGTTCTTTGCGCCATTTGTCCGGAAAAATCACTGTTATCCCGATAAGTCGCAACAGCCACCGCTTCGGTTTCCCAATCGACTTGAACCGCTTTGATTTCGGCAATATCCTCAAAAAATCCCTGATTTTTCAGATAGCCCAGCGTCAGCAATTCTGGGTGTGTCCCCATCGTCATTAATGTCACTATTTCCTGTTTGTCGACATAAATGGTCAACGCCCGCTCTCCGACCAGTTCTATCAGGCGTTCCTCGCCTTTTTCATCGACGGCTATGACTGATTTTGAAAAAGCCAGACCGGCATGACTGATTTCCGGTTTATTATTCATGGACCTCAGCCTCCAATTGCTCCAAATCCGACAAGGTGTTGATATTTTGAAAGACTTCGGGCTGTTCGCTGAAATTGACTTTCACCAGAACATGTTGCTCAAGCCAGCGATCAATTTTTCGCTCACCGCTGTTAAGATACTGCTCAAGACTGTCTTTAAGACCGGTTTTAAGTGCCAGAAAAACGGGGTGCAAGCGTTCACCGTCATACGCGACCGCTATATCGGCATCCGCCTCAGCGCGTTCAGTCAATAGTCGCTGCAGATGCTGGGGCTGAATAAGCGGAGAATCGCAAGGCATGACCACCAGCACATCGCCATCGGTTGAACACAGCGCTGATAAAACACCGGCCAGCGGCCCATCAAACGTCTGCGTTTGATCGGCAATGACCGGAAAACCGAAAGCCCGGTATTCAGCTTCATTACGATTGGCATTAATCATCAAGCTTCCGGTAACCGCCCGCATCGCCTCAATCGCATAAGCAACCATTGGCCTGCCTTTGTATTTCACCAAGCCTTTATCTTGTTGATTCATCCGTCTTGCCATTCCTCCGGCAAGAATCACTCCCGTCACTTTTGTTTGATCGTTCATAATGTTAAGCTTTGCCGCAACCCTGTAAATTGTTATAAATGATGCTGATACGCCTACTCATTTTCGCAACTCTTGTGCTAATTGCAAGCTGTGCTTCACACCCTCAGGGAGAGTTTATTCGTTACTACGAGGCAAAAACAGACAAGCCCTATGATGACGTGTTAGCTGAACTGGAAGTTGCCATCGCCGAACACAATTTTAGAATTACCGGTCATAGCCGGGTCGGCAAAGTGATTCGGGATAGAGGCACACCGGACTTTCCGGACTATGACACGATTCAATTCTGCAATCTGACCCATGCTAAAACCCTGCTGCAAATGTCACCGCACGCAGTCAGACACATGCCGTGCAATGTTGTGGTATACCAATTTGAAGGCAAAACCATCATCAAAACGCATCTGATGCCAACCGATACGCAGCATCAGGAATTGAATGCATTTTCTGAAAAAATGAACGAAATGCTGATGAAAATTGTCGATTTCGCTGCCGAGCAATAGTAATAATTTTGTGGCTTTGAAGGATGGCGTAAGCCTTGCCAGGAACGCCGTAAACCCCTCCATGGGGGCTTGACGGCAGCATCCTTGCTGCCAACATCCCCGCAAAGCTTATGCCTACCCTTTTTCATCATTAAACGGGGAATTGCTGGAACAGTAGCAGCAACTTTTAATTTACAATCGGTCGTGATAAAAAAGCGGTCTAGACCGGCCTGGGATACAAAACCACCGAAAACTCTGCCAATGCAGACTGGCCGGGGATTTTTTCAACGCTCTGAACTAATGGAACAAGAGAACTTTTAATGAAATATACACACTTACTTTTTGGTTTAGCCTTGATAGCTGGAACCGTGGGCTGTACTGGCACACTTGAAAAATCTGATGAAGAACCGGTCGCGATCAATGATTTTCCTACTCAGGAACGTATTGATTATGCGCTGAGCTGTATAGCCAAAAAAGGCGGACTGACGTATATCTCTCAATACGGTTGCGGCTGTAAAGTGGATAAAATCGCTGAAAAAATGAGTTTTGAAGAATTCGATCAGGCCCGGACTTTCGGCTTCTTAAGATCAACGCCCGGCGAGGCAGGCGGTGTATTTAGAGATCCTGAACATGCCAAAAAACTAAAAGCAAAATTACAAGCGGCCGAAGAGTACGCGGAAAAAAGTTGTTTTGTAAAACAAATTCAAAACCCCAAACTAAGTCCGACTCCCTCCAAATAAAAGCTGATTGAGGGCGATTCCTGCCGGAATCGCCCTTTTGATGGAAGATCAAGGATTGATCTGATAACTCTCCGAATAGCCATTACCGGACGTGCAGACTGCCCGGCTGGTAGGACTCTCACACGAAGCATCGGTAATTTCCGCTTTCAGCACGCCGGATTTTTCGGGTACAAAAAAGAACCTGAAATTGGGATCTGCGCTGACAGCAATATCGGTTTTAGCAGACAGCACCGGTTTACCCTCGAAAGTAACATTGACCGATCTGACGAAGTGAGACTTTTTAATCGTGCGGCTTACCTGATCCATTTGCATGCCGGAAATATTCGGGTGACTGATGAACAGTTGAACCTCATTGGCCTCGCCGGTTTTCACTTGTTCAGGAACACGGAATTTCATTTTACCCAGACGTTTCATCGCCGCATCCAGATCGGCTCCCATAGGCGCAGAACAGCCGCCACTGGCTTTAATGTATTTTTTTGCCATGAACAGCTGGCCGTCGTTTAATTCGGCAACGACTCTGACAAAACTGTAAGTATTGACTCTCACCCGCATGGCCAGATCGGCTTTGCCGCTATCAGGGCCCATCTCAAATTCGCCGACAAACGGATACGGATTATTGTCGACAAACACGGTAATTTTCTTGATAAATTTGTCTTTCGTTTGCGGTATCTGACTGACAATTTTTAACGGAACCAGTGCGGGATCCTCCGCCCGATAAGGCGCATCCACGGTAATTACCGCGTCGGATTCGACAATGGCCTTGCCTTGATAATACTGATCCTTGAGAACATTCGTCCAGTTTCTTTCATCTTCAGCAGCGCTTACCTGAGTCGCGGCCACTAACAGGATGCAACCCAACAACCACCCAAATCGTTTTCTTTTCATTTTTTGCCTCTCTTTAAAGACGGATAATTGAAAATTTGCTTACATTTGACCTAACTACTCGCCCGTTTTGAATTGAGGGCGTAGGTGCTTGATTTCAAAGGACGCGTGAATACGTCCCAGTAGCTCTCTGCAACATCCCCTCTGTGTCAGGATAGTTGTCGCCTCTAAAATTTTATAGAGGTACAAAATGCAAACCCGTTATAGTGAAGAATTTAAACAGCAAGCCCTGAGTAAAGTATTGCAACGCGGTGATAAAAGCATTCAATCGATTGCCGATGAATTGACTATCAGTGTGTTTACTCTGAAAGGCTGGCTTAAACAGACACGATCCAAATCAACAACAAACACTATGAAACAACAACGTCCTAAAGACTGGACTCGGAAACAACGGTTTGAAGCCTTGCTAGTCAGCGCGAGCTTGGAAGGTGAAGCACTCAACGCCTTCTGCCGTGAACGAGGTTTGTTTACCCATCACCTGCAAACGTGGCAACAAGACTTTATTAAACCTCTTGAGGTCACCGAACCCAGCCAAGTCTCAAGGAAAGCCTTGAAACCCTTGGAGAACGAGATTGCACAACTGAAGAAAGACCTGCAACGCAAGGAGAAAGCCTTGGCAGAAGCCGCCGCTTTGTTGATCCTTCAAAAAAAGTGCCACGCGTTCTGGGAGGAAAAGGCGCCATGATCCCTCTTGCAGAACGCACCCATTTACTCACCTTATTTAACGAAGCGTTTGATCACGGAGCCCGTAAAGCCAAAGCTGCCGAGGTGATGGGCCTACCGCTGCGCACGTTACAACGTTGGCAACGTCCCGAAGCCGTGCCGGTTGACGGTCGCACGCGCCGTCAACACGTGCCTTGTAATCGTTTGAGTGACGAAGAACGCGCTCAGGTATTAGCCCTAGCCAACAGCGATGAGTTCAAAGACAAAACACCGCATCAGATCGTGCCGATGTTGGCCGAACGCGGTGAATATTATGCGTCGGAGTCGACGATTTACCGCATTTTTCGCGAGGCGAAACAAGTCAAACACCGTCATGCCTGCCGTCCATCGGTCGAGCGTAGTAAGCCGAAAGCCCTCACCGCGACGGCACCGAAACAACTGGTGAGTTGGGATATCACCTATTTGACCAGCCTCGTCAAAGGCCAGTTTTTCTATCTGTATCTGTTCATGGATATCTTCAGTCGCAAGATTGTCGGCTGGCAAGTTTATGAACAAGAAAACAGCGAACTGGCGGCCGATCTGATCACGGATCTCTGCCAACGAGAAGGGATTCCACCGCACCAGTTGGTGTTACATTCCGACAACGGCAGCCCGATGAAAGGGGCAACGCTGTTGGCAACCTTGCAGCAGCTTGGCGTCACACCCTCGCGGAGTCGCCCGGCGGTGAGTAATGACAACCCGTATTCCGAGTCGTTGTTCAAAACCCTAAAATACGACGCCCAGTATCCGACCCAACCGTTTGCCTCGGTCACCGCCGCCAGGGACTGGGTAACCGACTTTGTCGACTGGTACAACCATGAGCATCGGCACAGCGGCATTCAATTTGTAACGCCTGAGCAACGTCACACGGGTGAAGACCGGGCGATCCTGAGGCAACGCCAAGCTGTTTATGAGGCCGCTAAGGCCAAAAAACCGGAGCGCTGGAGTCGAAATATCCGAAACTGGGAATGGCAGGCAGAAGTCTGTTTAAATCCCGATAAACCGAGCGATAGTGCGGTAAAAAATACCGACACTACCGTTCATTAATTTTCAACTCATGCGACAACTACGTTGACATTTACCGCATCCCTGTTGCAAAAGCCTTTTCAATCAACCACCTACACCCAATAAAATTGGAGGGGTGAGCAGAGACCATTTGACAGGCCATAGCCTAAGCCTTGATTCACTCTTCCCACTCCAACTCAGCAAATGCAGCCGTAACATTTTTGCGATGAAACTGATCGAACAACAGCCATTGATCCTTAAACTGATAGCCCACCGTTTCAATGGCCTCCTCAATAAATTTCCCCGATTTTATCAGGGCGCGAATTTCTTGCTGCAGGGTTTCCAGATACTGTTTTTCCGGTTGAAGGCTTTTCGGCCAATCTCTGACAATAGGGCCATGGCCTGGAATAACAATCTTAAATGACCGCTTTTCCAGCGCCTTGATTTCTTTCACCCATCCTAAAAGACTGCCGTCTATGACCGGTAAATGCCCTATAAATAACAAATCCGACATCCATAGCGTTTCAGTCGCCGGATCGTAAACCGTCAGGTCATTATCCGTGTGCGCTGCCGCATGCGCCGTCAGTTCCAGTACACGTCCGCCCAGATCGATTTTCATCAGGCCATTGACGGCCTTATCGGGTGGAATGAGGTTTTCCGGTTTAAGATCGACCGCGATTTGCTCAGACGCTCTATCCAGGTAAAACTGAGCCCTGGCAGCCATGGCGCGGGCCAGATTCTTATGCCCGATAAACTGCACACCCGGCATTTTAAAAACGATATTGCCGTAGATATGATCAGGATGGACATGCGTATTGATCACATAACAGACCGGTTTTGACGTGACTTTTTGAATCGCCCGCTTCAACGCCATTCCTTCATTCGGATTGCCGCCCGTATCGATCACCGCGACACAGCGATCTCCGACGATAAAACCGATGTTGGCAATTGCACCATGATTGGTGGTATCAGGTAGTTCATGCTTGCCCTGATGCACATAAATACCCTTGGCGGCTTCGGTCATAGTCAATGCAGACTGCGCATAGAGAGGCCTGGCAATAACCATGCAGAGCAAAATCAAAAAAAATCGCACTTGTTTCTCCGGTTAAACAAAGGAGCAAAAAAACTTAAATTATTGTAACAAATTCCGGTATCAAACCCAGTTATTGCCAAGATACTATCAGGGTAAACGCATTAAAATAATCAATATATCAATATGTTACCCGGTTGCTTAGAACTTATAGTCAATTTGGTTTAACTTAGGGTACCCCGCCCTGGGTCCCGTTAGGCCGCGCCGAGCACTGGCGATTTTGCCGAGAATAGCCCGCTAGGGGAGCGGCAGGGATGCCGCTCGTTTTCGAAGGGCTAGGGATAGCCCTTCGAAAACCCTCGGCAAAATCGTCAGCGCGCAGGATGCAGCGGCCTCCGGGTGTCTTTTCTTTTGGATACTTTTCTTTGGACAAGCAAAGAAAAGTATCGCGGTTGTCGGTCCGCGAACCGACTCCAAATAAGCGTCGCGATAGCGACACAAAGCCTTTTTTAGGTTTCAAATAAACCGAGTCTTATAGTTAATCCGGAAAAAGGAATATATTAAATATTTGATTTTCTATAGTGTTTTAATGCGTTTGCCTGAAGATACTATCGGCAATTCCCATTTTGAACTTTATTTAGCTTTGAGGGTTGGCGTAAGCCTTGGTCATTTACACAACTGAAGAAATGCACTGGCCGCACGGGACTGAATGATGGATTTGGGAGCAATGATGTTTAAATGCCAGATCAAGCCTTCCGGCGGATTGACACGCCGCGCAACCAGACCGCTACGTTCATTGCGCAATGCCTGGGATGAAGCAAAGCCGATACCTAAACCCGCTCTGACGGCCTCTTTGACCCCCGATACACCGGTGACTTCGATATTAACCTCAACATCGACTCCGGCGCGGCTTAAAGCACTTTCCACCACCTTTCTGGCACCTGAACCCGACTCACGCCAGATGACGGGATGATCGGCAAAAACGCTTAACGGAACAGATTCCGGATAAACACAGGCCAACAGATGGTCTTCCGGCAGTACCAGAACAATTTCGTCTTGTTGCCAGGGAATGACTTCATAGTTGCCGGGCAGCACCTCGCTTTCAACAGGTCCTTCGATAAACCCCAAATCGAGTTCATGAAGCTGTTTCAGAATTTCATCGGTATCCGCCGTTTTCATGGTCACCCTGACACCGGCATGCAAGGTCTGAAATTTCACTAGAAAATGCGGTAAATAGTAACTGGCAATGGTTGTTGTAGAGCCCAACCTTAACAGGCCGGCATTGACTTTTTTCAGGCAGCGGACATAGTCGATAGCCTGGTTGAGATCGTCCGACATTTTTTGTGCGTAGCCCAAAAGTCCTGCGCCGGCAGGTGTCAGTTCAATTTGATGGCCTTTGCGCTCATAGAGCGGCTCCCCTACCAATTGCTGAAGCAGCTTTAGCTGACCCGACACGGCGGGCTGTCCGATATGCAGATACTCTGCCGCTTGGGTAATGCTTTTCAAGCGAGCCACAACCGCAAAGGTGAGCAAATGATTAGGGTTCAAGATATCCACCTTCTGCCAAACGGATTGAGTTTGAAATACAGGTTTTCGTTGCCGCCTAACCCCGCAGACCATTGAAGTAACTGTTGATTTAGCCTAAGCAATGAGAGTGAGCCGATACTATCATTATTTATGATGTCAATCCGAATAAATAATTAGTTGAAACATAGTCAATAGCTAAGTTAAAGTGCCAGCAATTTGCGGTAGACGCAACGCAAAAGCGCTGATAAGTTTGTATAGCCCTATAATGAAAGAAAGACCCGCTGACACAGGCGGATTACTTGGAGGAAACACGCGTGGCAGTCATAACAATTACACCTGAACAGATCACTAAAAAGAAACGTAAAGGCCCCAAAGGCCATGCGGTGGACTTAAGCGCATTAGATGAAATCAGAGCCTTGCTGGGCAACGAACCCCGCCGCCGGGATCTGCTGATAGAGCACTTGCATAAAATTCAAGACACATTTCATCATATTTCCTCCAAGCATCTTGTCGCACTCGCCAGTGAGATGAAGCTGTCGCCTGCTGAAGTTTTTGAAGTAGCCTCTTTTTATCATCATTTTGACGTTGTCAAGGAAGGCCAAACACCTCCCCCCGCTTTGACTATCAGAGTCTGTGAATCGGTCTCATGCGAAATGGCAGGCGCCCATGAACTGATCAACGCGCTTGAACACGGCTTAAGCAATAAAGCCCGCATCCAGAAAGTCCCGTGTGTAGGCCGTTGCCAACATGCTCCTGTCGCCGTCGTCGGTCAAAACCCGATTGACAAGGCCGATGTTGAAAAGGTGACCGGCGCCTTAGAAAACAACGCTATTCAAGCGCCTGTATCCGCTTATATCAGCTTTGAAGAATACAAAGCGAATGGCGGCTATCAGACCATGAAAAGCCTGCATGAAGGGGACATTTCTGCAGAAAGCATCATCAAGAAAATGGAAGACTCAGGTCTCAGAGGCCTCGGCGGCGCCGGATTTCCTGCCGGAAGAAAATGGCGCATTGTCAAAGGATTTGCCGGACCACGCATGATGGCCGTGAACATTGATGAAGGCGAACCCGGTACGTTTAAAGACCGTTTTTATCTGGAAAGAGATCCGCACCGCTTTCTGGAAGGCATGCTGATCGCAGCATTAACCGTGGGCTGCGATGAGATTTATGTTTACCTTCGTGATGAATATGCCGGATGCCGGGAAATTCTGACCCGCGAAATTGCCAATCTCCAGAATAACCCGCCTTCGCCAAAATACCGCTTGCCTCCGATTCATTTACGCCGTGGGGCAGGCGCTTATATTTGCGGCGAAGAGTCCGCGATGGTTGAATCGATTGAGGGCAAACGCGGCATGCCGCGTTTAAGACCGCCTTTCCTCGCCGAAGTGGGCTTATTCGGACGCCCCACGCTGGAACACAACATGGAGTCGGTGTTCTGGGTACGCGATATCGTCGAAAAAGGGCCTGCCTGGTTCTCTTCTTTTGGCCGCAACGACAGAAAGGGATTACGGTCATTTTCGGTTTCAGGCCGGGTGAACAAGCCGGGTGTGCATTTGGCGCCAGCCGGTATTACCGTTCGTGAATTAATCGATGAATATTGTGGCGGTATGCTGGAAGGACATGAGTTTTACGGATACTTTCCGGGCGGGGCATCGGGTGGCATATTGCCCGCTTCGTTGGGCGATATTCCTCTGGACTTCGACACGTTGAATCCTTACGGGTGTTTTATCGGTTCGGCAGCTGTGGTGATATTTTCCAATCACGACAGCGCGAAAAAACTGGCCTTGAATGCCATGCGATTTTTCGAAGAAGAATCGTGCGGACAATGCACACCTTGCCGGGTGGGAACCACCAAGGCAGCCCATCTGATGACATCGGAACAATGGGATATCAGCCTGCTGGAGGAATTGTCTTCGGTCATGGTCGATGCGTCGATCTGTGGCTTAGGTCAGGCCGCGCCCAATCCCCTTCGCTGCGTCATCAAATATTTCCCGCACGAATTATGAATCACTGTTTAGTTGAAAAGAGGTCAATCCATGGCTGCTAATCCGGAATTTTTGAACAAACCCATCGTCAATTTCACACTGGACGGTAACGAATTTTCAGCTTTCCAGGGAGAAACCATCCTGCAGGCTGCCAAGCGACAAGGTAAAGAGATTCCGCATCTCTGTTACAAAGACGGCCTTCGTCCCGATGGAAACTGCCGCGCCTGCGTGGTGGAAATTGAAGGCGAACGCGTACTCGCGCCGTCGTGCTGCCGCATGCCAAGCGAAGGCATGAAAGTCAAAGCCGAGAGTGAAAGGGCTATCAAGTCCCAGAAAATGGTGTTGGAATTGTTGAAATCCGACATGCCTAATCAGGGTAAATCGCCTTACACGCTTAAATCCGAACTGGATTATTGGGCCGATAAACTGGAAGTCGGCACACCGCGTTTTGAAGGCCGGAAACAACCCCTGGCCGATTTTTCACATCCTGCAATTTCGGTCAATCTGGATGCCTGTATACAGTGCACCCGTTGTTTGAGAGCGTGCCGTGAAGAGCAGATGAACGATGTCATAGGCTATGCTAACCGTGGCGGCCATTCCGAGATTGTGTTCGATATCGCCGATCCCATGGGTGCCAGCAGCTGCGTGGCCTGCGGAGAATGCGTACAAGCCTGCCCTACCGGCGCGTTGATGCCGGCTAACAACGTGGGTCTAGAGGTCGCCGATAAAACCGTCGACTCGACCTGCCCTTATTGCGGCGTAGGCTGCTTGATCAAATACCACGTCAAGGACAACAAGATTCTATACACCGAAGGCCGAGATGGTTTCACTAACCATTTGCGTCTTTGCGTCAAAGGCCGTTACGGTTTCAACTATATCCACAACCCGCTGAGGCTCACCAAACCGCTGATTAGAAGAGAAGGCGTGGCCAAAACCTCCGAGCTTTTGGACCCTGACCAACTGGATGACGTTTTCCGTGAAGCCAGCTGGGAAGAGGCGCTGGATTTTGCCGCCAATGGTTTGAAAAAAATTCGCGAGGAAAAGGGCAGTAAAGCGCTGGCCGGTCTCGGCTCGGCCAAAGGCAGTAACGAAGAAGCTTATTTATTCCAAAAACTGGTACGTATCGGTTTCGGCTCAAACAATGTCGACCATTGCACCCGGCTTTGCCATGCCTCTTCTGTTGTTGCCTTGCTGGAATGCCTGGGCTCTGGCGCAGTATCCAATCCGGTCGCCGATGTCAGCAAAGCCGAGGTGATTATTATCATCGGCTCCAACCCAACCGTAAATCATCCGGTCGGAGCCACATTCATGAAGAATGCCGCTAAAAAAGGCGCCAAGATCATTCTGATGGATCCGATCAAAACGTCCATTTCAAAGTATGCGACTCACGTTCTGCAATTCCGGCCGGATACCGATGTAGCCTTACTGAACGGCATTATGCATACAATTCTGGCTGAGAATCTGCAAAACGACGACTACATCAAAAATCACACGGAAGAGTTTTATTTGATGAAAGAGCATTTGAGAAATTACAGTCCTGAGCATGTCGCGCCTATCTGCGGCATCGATGCTGAAATGATCAAGGAAGTGGCCAGACTCTATGCGACCTCAAAGGGGTCAATGATTTTGTGGGGCATGGGTATTTCCCAGCATATTCACGGCACCGATAACGCCCGTTGCCTGATTTCCCTGGCATTGATGACCGGACAGATCGGCAGACCCGGTACCGGTTTACATCCGTTACGCGGTCAAAACAACGTACAAGGCGCATCCGACGTGGGCTTGATTCCTATGGTTTATCCTGATTATGAATCGGTAGAAAATCCCGCCTATCAAGCCAAATATGAAAAATTATGGAATGCCAAGCTTGACCCAAAACGCGGATTGACTACGGTTGAAATGATTCATGCCATTCTTGATAAAGAGCTGTACGGCATGTATGTCGAAGGTGAAAATCCGGCCATGTCCGACCCCAATCAGAATCATGCGCGGGAAGCGCTGGCTTCGTTGGAACACCTGGTCGTTCAGGATATCTTTTTGACTGAAACAGCCGGTTTTGCCGATGTCATTTTACCCGCCTCGGCGTTCTATGAAAAAACCGGCACATTCTCCAACACAGACCGTAGAGTCCAGATGGGACGTCAAGCCGTCAATCCGCCCGGAGATGCGCGTCAGGATCTGTGGATCATTCAGGAAATAGCCAACCGCTTGGGCTGCAACTGGAATTATCAAGGCCCTGAAGATGTGTTCAATGAAATGCGTCAAGCCATGACCAGCATTGCCGGCATGACCTGGGAACGGCTTGAAAAGGAAGACTCGCTGACTTATCCGCTGGAAAAAGAAGGTGACCCGGGCCAGCCTGTGATTTTTACCGACGGTTTTCCAACACCCTCAGGCAAAGGTAAGTTTGTACCTGCGCACTTTATTCATGCCGACGAATTACCGGATGATGAATACCCCTTGATTTTCATCACCGGACGTCAGCTTGAACATTGGCATACCGGCAGTATGACTCGTCATTCATCGACCCTGGATGCTATAGAGCCGGATCCGGTTCTCAGCGCGCATCCGAATGATCTGGCCAAATTGAACATCGAACCGGGCGGCTTAATCACCATCGAATCCAGACGCGGAAAAATCACGGCTTATGCCCGGTCAGAACTGGGCATTCAGGAAGGCAGCCTGTTTATGGCTTTTTGTTATAACGAAGCCAGTGCCAACCTGATCACCAACGAGGCGCTGGACCCTGCCGCAAAAATACCGGAATTTAAATTCTGCGCAGTAAAAGCCTATGCCGGAGGCGAAATAGGAACACGTATCCAATAAGGCTGATCGTTGATTGGGTTGGTGTAAACCAACCCAATCACAAACGTTGGGTTGCGAACAGCATGCAACCCAACCTACCTTGGCGGCGAATTAATAGTGCTCATACGTCCGATGCCGCAGTCCTTTTTGGCGTCGTTTCCCGGACATCATCACCAAAACATTAAAGACGTTGAGCGACAACTATAAAAAGGCATGTAGGATGTGCTGAGCGATAGCGAAGCGCATCAATCGCGACCGATGCGGTTCCTGTTGCTACTGCATCCTAGAGAACTTTCAAAATATTGTTAGGCCAGTTTTTTTTGCATTTCTCGTAAACAAACTCAGGGCGTAGGTTGGGTTGCATGCTCTTCGCAACCCAACGGAATCAGCTAATTCAATAATGCCCAGGTCTCCTGGGCAATCTGTAATTCTTCGTGGGTTCGGATGACCAGGATGCGCGTCTTTTGACCCGTTTGGGCTATATCGCAAACATCAGCGTCTTGGATATTATTGGCTGTGTCGTCAATGGCTATGCCTAAATGCGCTAAACCGCCGCAGACCAAGCGTCTTACCAGTGCCGCATTTTCGCCCACGCCGCCGGTAAAAATCAGTGCATCGATGCCGCCCATGACAGCCCAGTAAGCGCCAATGTATTTTTTTATCCGATAACCGTACATGTCCAGCGCCAGGGCCGCTGATTCTTCGCCTTGCTGACTGCGGTTGATGAGTTCTCTGACGTCGTTGGTTCCGGTGAGCGCAGTTAAACCCGAAGCATGATTAAGCTGCCAATCAATCCCTGAGGCTTCCATCTGGTGGTAATTTTGTAAATAAGTGGGTATGGCCGGGTCGATATCTCCGCTGCGCGCGCCCATCATCAATCCTTCCAGCGGCGTGAAGCCCATGGACGTATCGACAGATTGACCTTTGGCGATCGCTGCCGCACTGGCGCCATTGCCTAAATGCAGACTGATCACGGACGTCTCAGCGAAGGGTTTTTCCAAAAACTCCGCCGCTTTTTGCGCGACATAATGATGCGAAGTGCCGTGAAATCCGTAACGCCGGATGCCGAAGGTTTGATACCAGAGCTCGGGAATCGCGTAACGATAAGCCCGGGGCGGTAACGTTTGATGATAAGCCGTGTCAAAGACGGCCACCTGTGGAATCCCGGGGAACATCCTGTGACAGATGGTAATGCCGTTCAGATTGATGGGATTATGTAACGGAGCAAATGCGCTGAGCTCTGAGATCGCCTTTATGACGTCATCAGTCACGCATGTGGCAGAGGCAAATCTCGATCCACCATGAACAACCCGATGGGCGATAGCGCCAAACTCGATAGCTGCGCCTAATGCCTTGAAAACCAGATCAAATGCGGCCTGATGATCGGCCGCATTAACCTGACTTATCTTTTCATGCGCGGGGTCTGAAGCCGTATTGTCCCAATGCTTCAGTCTGGCGTCACCGGAACCGATGCGTTCGAGAAGGCCTTTGACCAGCACCCTGCCCTCAGGCATCGCCAGCAGCTGGTACTTTATCGACGAACTGCCGGAATTGATGACCAATATGTTTGGATGCATGACTCGCCCTATCTGATCAATTCAGCCTCAATCAAACGGCCAAATCCAATTGGCGATTTCACTCTTATCCGTGCCGTGTTCATGCGCGTAGCTGAGATTGTCGATAATTTCATTTTTCATCTGTTCTTTCAAATGAGCGGCTTTGGCGCTTAACCAAGGCACCCGGTCTATGACGTCGATCACCAGATTGAACCGGTCGATTTGATTCAGTATGGCCAGCTCCATAGGCGTATTGATATTGCCGCGCTCCTTATAACCCCGCACATGCATATTGTCATGATTGGTAAAGCGGTACGCAAGTTTATGAATCAACCAGGGATAGCCGTGGAAATTAAAAATAACCGGTTTATCCGTGGTAAAAAGACTGTCGAACTCCCGGTGCGACAAACCATGCGGATGTTCCGTCGCAGGTTGCAATTTAAACAAATCAACAACATTGACAAAGCGCAGCTTAAGTTCGGGAACATGAGCGCGCAAAATAGCCGTTGCCGCCAGCGCTTCCTGTGTCGCCACATCACCGCACGACGCCATGACCACATCAGGCACTTCGCCCTGATCATTACTGGCTTTGGACCAAATCCCGATGCCTTTGGCGCAATGCACGATGGCTTCGTCAATGGTCGTAAACTGCAGATGTTTTTGCTTATCAGCGACAATGACGTTGATTTTGTCGGTAGAACGCAGGCAGTGATCGGTAACGACCAAGAGTGTGTTGGCATCCGGCGGCAGATAAATACGCGTGACCTGTGGACTCTTATTGGTTAACAGATCGATAAAACCGGGGTCCTGATGCGAAAAGCCGTTGTGATCCTGACGCCAGACTGTCGATGACAGTAAAATATTCTCGGATGCAACCGAAGCCCGCCAGGATACCAGATTGGATATGGCCAGCCATTTCGCATGCTGATTGATCATCGAATCAATGACATGTGCAAACGCTTCGTAGGTATGAAAAAACCCGTGACGACCGGAGAGTAAATAGCCTTCCATCCAGCCGATCAAGGTATGCTCGGACAGCATTTCCATTACACGGCCATCCTGGCTTAATTCGCCCCCGTCCGCATCTTCCGGCAGGTAATCGGCCATCCAGCATTTTTTTGAGGCTTCAAAAACCGCTTGTAAACGGTTTGACGCGGTTTCATCCGGGCCGAAAACCCGAAAGTTAGCGGCATTCAGGCTTAACGTATCCCGCAAGAACTCACCCAGCGGCTTGGTGTTTTCATACTCCACACCCCCCGCTTTTTTGACCTCGACAGCATACTGACGAAAATCGGGCAGTTTAAGCTCTTTACGCAGCATGCCGCCATTGGCGTGAAGATTGGCGCTCATCCGGCGTGTGCCTTGCGGCGCCAAGGAACGCAAATCTTCGACCAAGCGCCCTTGCGCATCAAACAATTCAGCCGGTTCGTAGCTCAAAAGCCAGTCTTCCAGCAGCTTTAACGATTCCGGATTTTCCCGCACATCGGAAAACGGAACCTGATGAGAGCGCCACGAGCCTTCCGTTTTATGACCTTTGACCGTTTTAGGGCCAGACCACCCTTTGGGAGAACGTAACACAATCATGGGCCAGAAGGGACGCTCAAGGGTTGTCTTTTCTCCGGAACGGGCGCTTTGCTGAATGGCTTTAATCTCTCCAATCACTGTATTTAAAGTCGCGGCCATCTTCTGATGCATGATTTCAGGATCATCGCCTTCAACAAAATAAGGACGATAACCGTAACCCATGAAAAGCGCTTCCAGTTCCTGATGACTGATCCGCGCCAAGATGGTCGGATTGGCAATTTTATAGCCGTTCAAATTTAATATAGGCAGAACGGCCCCGTCCCTTTGTGGATTTAAAAATTTATTGGAATGCCAGGCGGTAGCCAGAGGACCGGTCTCCGCTTCTCCATCGCCGACGACACATGCGACGATCAAGTCTGGATTATCAAAAGCTGCGCCATAGGCATGCGACAAACTATAGCCCAGCTCGCCGCCTTCATGAATCGAACCCGGTGTTTCGGGCGTCACATGCGAACCGATGTGTCCGGGAAAGGAAAATTGCTTGAAAAATTTGCGCAATCCTTCTTCATCCAGGCTTTTATCGGGGTAAACCTCGGAATATGTTTCTTCAAGGTAACTGGGTCCCAAGACGCCCGGCGCTCCGTGCCCCGGACCCGCGATAAAGATGACATCAAGATCCTGTTCTTTGATCAGGCGGTTGAGATGAGCCCACGTAAAAGAAAGCGCCGGGCTCGCACCCCAATGGCCCAGCAGACGATGCTTGATATGATCAACGGTCAGCGGCTCTTTAAGAAGGGGGTTGTCCTTCAAATAAATCATGCCCACGGATAAATAGTTGCACGCACACCACCAGGCATGAATTTTTCTTAATGTTTCCTGATCAAGCGGTCCGGAACCCGAGTTTGAAAGATGTGCATGTTCCCAAGTTGTCATAGGTTTTCTCCACTGATTGATGGTAAATTTATTTGACACAAAATTATTTCAAGCTTTTGATAGTAATCTACTTAATTAGTGTCTTTTTAACCGCAAGAGTTTATTCCACTGCGATAATGTTAAAACGATGTTCGCGTTAGGAGTTGATCGGTTGGCAGAGGCATCTCTCGGCAAGGATTGATGAAATCAAGGGCACAAGAACGAAAAACAGCCTTTACTACTTTAGATTCTGCGCTTCGGCAATACCTGCTTTAATTGAAGCTGGGAAGTTATTTCCAATACTATCCTTAGTTGAAATAAGACGCCAGCCACACCCTGATTCTTAAACCTAGCTCCGTACTGTAACCTATTGATGAAAAAACGATATGACCGTTGTTATTGAGGAAAAAAATCGCCGGAACACCTTTTATGCCGTAACGTTTTGCGACAGAACCATCGGCATCATTCACCGTGGGCCAATTCAGATTCCGGCTTGCCAGATAGCGATTTACCTGATCGGTGGGGCCTGAATTGAGTGCCACTGTAATTCCGGGTGTATCGTGTAAAACCTTAGACATTGAACCTTGCATCATGCCGCACAAGCCGCACCAATCTGCCCAAAAATAGATAATGCCGCCCCCCTTAGGCATAACGGATTCTGTGGGCAGACCAGCAATTGTTTGCTCGGGCAACTGCGGCGGCACTCCTGAGACCAGACCACGATTGAACAAAAATTGACCTGAAAACAGCACGATAATGACGATGCCATACAGAATGGCGTGTTTAATCCATTTCACTAAAGCCCCATCAGCAAATGGCCGCCGTTGACCTTAAGCCACTGCCGTAAAGTTTTGTATTCAGGCATATGTTCAGCAACCAGATGCCAAAAATGACTGGAATGGTTACGGTGTTTAATGTGACACAATTCGTGCACGACAACATATTCCAATACCTCGGGAGGCGCCAGGATCAGCAGCCAATTCAAATTGATATCGTTATAAACACCGCAACTTCCCCAGCGGCTTTTTTGAGTTTTAATTTTGATACTCCTGGGATAAAGCCCATATCTTGCCGCATGTTTGGCAACACACTGCTCCACCGTGCGTTTGGCTTCAAGCTTTAGCCAGCGCATAAAGGCCGAGCGCATGGCTTCGTGCAGTTCATCTTCCAATAAGGTATGCGGAACTGAGGCAATAAAATGATCGCTGAACTCCAGTGTTATTTTTTTGCGCTTAACAGGAACAATAACCAGCGGATAGCTTCGGTCCTGGTAAGGCAATAAAGCGCCATGCGTATAGGAGTCAGGCGCCAGACTCCGGAGATTTTCCCGCCGGTTTTTAAGGCGCAGTTGAGTGCTCAAAACCCAGTCCTGCTTATCCGAGACGAAACGATGAAGACTATGTTCCGAAACGCCGTGCGGGGCAATAACTTCAACCTGTTGCGAAGTCACGCGCAAGCGCACAAGTCTAGCTCGTTTGCTGCGAAGAATCTGATAGGAAAACGGTAAAGTAATAATGGCTTGGACTCTCTTGGTTGGCGTCTCTATTGAAGTGTCGGGCTTTGCGGAGGCAAGTTCCGCTATTGGGCACCCTGCTTAATCGTCCTTGTTAATCATATGCGTCGCCAAATCCTGTAAAGCCTGACTCAGATTTTGCCGGAATTCCGGATCGAGCGACAATTCGTTTAATGCTTTATTCATACAAAACATCCATTGATCGCGTTCACTTGTGCCAATTTGGAATGTAAAGTGCCGCATTCTGAGCCGGGGATGGCCGTATTGCTCGACAAACAGATCCGGTCCACCCAACCATCCGGACAGAAACTTGAACAATTTGTCCCGCGCGCCATTCAAGCTTTTCTGATGAATAAGCCGAATACCGCGCGCTTCAGGCAGGGTATCCATAAAGAAATAAAACCGGTCAACCAGGCTGTGGACACCTTGCTCACCACCAACAAGTTGATAAGGCGTTATAGAGGGCGTTGTTGTCATATCACTCATCAAAAGTTTCTAATGAAGTTATTGTACTTTTATAAGTCTTGAACGCGAAACAGGCATTGCACATACTCCCTGCCAAACGGAATTTAATTGATTACTCCGCAGATTTCGGGTAAAGGCTTACAAATGAAATGAAACTCTTGTACCATTGCATGGTCTACGATTTGTATTTTTTAACTTTCAACAGGAGTTGATCACTATGCGTTTAAATACCGCTGTATCACGTCCGGAATCGAGTATTCTGGCGACGAACAAATTACTGAGAAACACCTATATGTTGTTGTCCATGACGTTGTTATTCAGCGCCATGACAGCCGGTGCCTCCATGGCGTTTAACTTACCCCATCCCGGCATGATCGTGACGTTGGTAGGCTACTTTGGACTGTTATTCTTAACGACTAAATTTCGTAACAGCGCTCTGGGTCTGGTGTGCGTTTTTGCATTAACCGGCTTTATGGGCTTGACCCTGGGTCCCATTTTGACCATGTACATTAAAGCCTTCAGCAATGGTCATGAATTGATCATGACAGCGCTGGGCGGTACGGGTGTCATCTTCTTAGGCTTATCAGGTTATGCCCTGACCACCCGTAAGGATTTCAGCTTCATGGGCGGATTTCTGATGGTTGGCATACTGGTCGCTTTTCTGGCAGGTATCGGCGCCGTGGTATTTTCCATGCCTGCGTTGTCACTGGCTGTATCAGCGATGTTTATTCTGTTGATGTCAGGCATGATTCTGTTTCAAACCAGCGCACTGGTTAATGGCGGAGAAGACAATTACATCATGGCAACTGTTTCCCTGTACGTATCCATCTACAACTTGTTCTTGAGCTTGTTGCAGATACTGGGCGTATTCGGCGGTGATGAATAAAGCGTTATTTGATTTAGTAAAAAGCCCGGCCAAAACCGGGCTTTTTATTGTTTGGATGTTTCTGCTTTCGGCATGCCAAACACCCAAAACACCGGAGCAAGTCACGGTGGCATTCTGGCAGGCGATGACTGAGAAGGACGTGGAAACAGCGATACAGTTTGTTACCACCGATAGTCAGGTCCTCGTTTCCGCTGATGCCCATGAATTGCCTGAAAATGCTTCTGTTGAAACAGGCCGAATTGTTATTGAAAACCAGCACGCATCGGTTGAAACGTTCATTGCCTCTAAAGATGTAAACAACGTACGGCAATCTTTTTATACCGAGTTACAAAAAGAAGGCGAAACATGGAAAATCGATTTCAGGCAAACAGTTAACGCCATTCCTGGCGATGCCTTGGGCCAATTATTCAAAGACCTGAAAGATATCGGCGAAAATCTGAATAAACAATTAGAAGAGCAAATACCCCTATTCGAGAAAGAAATCGAATCGTTTGGCAGTGAACTGGAAAAACAAATGCAAGAGTTTGAAAAAAGACTAGAAAAACTATTCCCACCCAGTCAACCCAAGGGTAATCCGGATTCGATTTGAATACGGGAACTTTACAAACCACCCCTCTTCGCAACCACTCCCGTTAATCTGATAACAATGACAGGCATTAAACTTTTTGTTGGGCTGGGCAATCCCGGCTCACAATACGAAAACACCCGGCACAATGCCGGTTTTTGGTGGATAGACCAGATTGCTCAGTCAACCGGAACCCGCATGAACAATGAAGCCAAATTTTTCGGCACAGCCGGAAAACTCACTGAAAACAGCCAGGAAGCCTGGCTTCTCAAGCCGGCAACTTTCATGAATTTAAGTGGCCGCTCAGTCAGTGCTTTAGCTAAATTTTACAAAATTCCAGCCGAACAAATTCTGGTAATCCATGACGAGCTGGACTTGCCGCCCGGTACTTGCAAGCTTAAAAAAGGCGGGGGGCATGGTGGGCATAACGGTTTAAAGGATATAGCCGCTCAACTGGGCACCACTGATTTCTGGCGATTGAGACTGGGAATAGGTCATCCGGGCGACAGAAATGCGGTAGTCAATTTCGTCCTGCATCCTCCGTCCAAAAGCGAATGGCAACTCATCAGCCAAACGATTGATGAAAGCGCACTGCTTTTAAATCAGTTGCTGCAAGGACAAACCGAGCAGGCGATGATGAAGCTGCATACGAAAACGCCACGAGGCTAATTGATTACCTCAACGAGGCTATAGCATCAGCCATTCGTCGAAAAACGCGGCCTGGCCTCTATAAATTCCGTCCTCGTCCAAAAGATTCCACACCACTGCATTTTTGATCATAAAGCGTCTGCCATGTTTGGAAATGCGGACGCCCTGATAGTCATTGATGTAACCTTGGGTACTGACCAATGCCAACAGGCGGTTACGTTCGTCCTGATTGACCGGCTCAGCGGAAAGCCGGGACGGCGTGCTGATAAATTCTTCCCAGCTCATTTCAAACAATTCTAGGGCTTTGGCATTCGCATAATTGAATACGGGATCGGCCTTCGTATCGTGGGAAACCACCGCAAACGGCGCAAAATAAAGCGCCTCTCCGATTCCACTTTTATCGCTGATTTCAGCTAGCAAGGGTTTATTAAGCAGCTTTTCAAAACTACGACGGATTAATCGAGCATGTTCCTGATAAAAATGATTTTCTCGACAAGGAGGCATGAGCTATCAACTAAAAACTGTTTTATGACGATCGATTTCTGTGTAGCCGGATCAATAACACCGCTTCGTCCCGGCTCATATTAAACTGCTGCATCAGATCTTCTGCACTGGCACCATTATGCGCTTGTTGAATAGCGCCATAATAAGGTTGTGAAGCTTGAGATAGCTGTTCGACCTCGGCCAGCTTTTCAAATAGCTCTGCCAGGGCGTCATCGGCATCATTCAATCGTTGATCAACGCTTACGGATGCGGTGCACAGTCCTACCATATCTCGGTTAAGCGTGTTGACGATATCCTGCAAGACCTGAAGCTTTTTTTTAAGCTTATGATGGCTCGCTAAAAGCCAGGTTAGGAAAAGACCATTCAGCACGAACAACGCTATGCCGACCAGAATTACATCATTCATTAAACCACTTCATCAATATGCTGCAAAGGTTCATTATCCCCGCTGGAATCCTCCTCGTTATCCGGATTTTGCGAATGCGGTGGATTTTTTTTGTTACGCTCTTCGTCTTTTTCGACTCTCGCGGGCCTAATGACAGGATAAGCAGGAATTATAGGCTGAATTTCCATCGCATTGCCCTCAATTGTCATTGCCTCCAAAAAACACGGAGGCAACAAAGGCTAAAACAGATCCAATTCGGCTTTTTCCTCGTCACTCAAAAACCGGTTCAGATCAACCAAAATCAGAAGTTCATTTTCACGGCTTGTCACACCTTGAATATAGCGTGACGTATCTTCGTTACCTACGTTGGGAGCCGTCTCAATATCGGAGGCCCTCAATTCAACAACTTCTGCAACACTGTCGACAAGAATACCAATGATATGGGCTTCAGTCTCAATGATGACAATTCGGGAATTATCATCCGTTTCTTTCGTATAGAGCCCGAAACGGTTGCGCGTGTCAATAACAGTGACCACATTGCCACGTAAATTAATAATTCCCAATACATACGATGGCGCACCAGGCACAGGAGCAATTTCTGCAACGCGCAATACTTCCTGTACTTGCATGACATTAATGCCGTATTTTTCGTCTCCTAAACGAAAAGTGACCCATTGCATGATTGGATTATTTTGTTTCTCTTCGGACAACTTCATTCCTAATTACTCCCTCTCGATAAAATTTATTAAATGCTGCAAATCTGTCCCTGACCTCAGCAACAACGAATTAAAATGCCGATTTTCAGTGGTTTATTCAGTTAGCTGCTTAACCTTCGCGGTGTCAGTAAATTGACATCGACAACCGCAGCCAAACCATCGATGACTGTTCCGATTAACCAGGGTCTTTGTTTTCTATACGTCCGCCAGCGCACCTGCTCCGGTAGCAACTTACCAATATTCAGCAATTCGTCGCACGCCAACGCCCAATTGCCATCCTGAGTAATCAATAAACTTTTAAAAGGCTGTTCCAGCAGATTTCTTTGCTGACCTATCACCTTTCCAAATATCAACTGTCCGGTATCAAGAACCCCGACATTCTTTTCATGTTCCTGCAACAAACCTATAAACCAGGAAGGTTGACCGGGTACCGAACGCGTTTCACCATCAAATTTTAATGTCCGGGAAAGCTCTGTTAAAGGTGTTGCCAAAACCAATTGATCCACTTTAAAAAACAACGCCTGAAATTCATATCGAGTCCAGTCGGGCATGACAGCCAAGGGCCGGACCACTTTCGGTTCAGGCTGTTTCACAGTCACTTTTTTCTCGGCCTGAGGCACGATGACGAGTTGATTGACCGGTTTGATGTCGAGCTCAGTTGCTTCCAGTAACCTGGATACATCGTTCAAGGATGCCTGTATGGCATCTTCAAAATCGACTCGTGCCTTTAAACTTGGCGATTTCGTTACGGTGTTCGATTTTTCCTGTATCAAGGGAGTGGGATTTTGTATTTCTTTTATCAGGGGTTTGTCAGCCGGTAAGTCAGGCGCTGGCTTCGAGATGGTTTTTTCCGGCACCGGAGGCGCTTTTGTGTCCGCTTCGTCTATTTCCTCTGCATCGGATGAATCGAAGGGCTGATCATCCAGTAATGTCTTCAAATAAAGATCAAGGGCTAAATCCTGATGAATAATCCCCCCATTACTTTTTTGGTCAGTCATCACACAACTGCCGATTTATGCGCGTCAGCATGATTAAACAACAACAGCTGATCCAGCAGCTGTGAATAGGCTGCGACTGATTTGGCCTCCGGCATATACAATGATATGGGCTGACCGGTTTTGCTGGCTTCTCTCAGCTTGGTGTCTACCGGTATCACCGAATTCCACAAAAACTGAGGATATTTCTCCTGCAAAACATGCAGACTGTCAATAGCGGCCCGTGTCCTTCTGTCAAACATGGTTGGCACGATGGTGTAATGCGGCGGAGTCGATTTTGCGTGGTAAACCATCCCCAACGTATGCATCATTCTTTCCAAGCCCTTGAGCGCCAGAAACTCGGCCAATACGGGGATAATCAATTGTTCACAGGCCGCCAGGGCATTAATCATAAGTACACCCAGCATAGGCGGACTATCAATCAACACATAATCGTAATCGTCCTGAACCTTATTCAAAGCGCCGCTGATTACCAGTCCCATACCACCCATGCCAGCAACCTGCCTATCCAAAGTTGCAATGGCAGTAGCGGCAGGCAGAACACTGAGTCCGTCAAAATCGGTCTTAACAATATAAGGCGCCGGGCCAATATTTCTCTTCTTTTGACTGGCATCTTGAAAAAGATTGTAAACGCTGCCTTTAATGTCGTCGGGATTCATCTTGAAGTAACTGGTTAATGCCCCATGCGGATCCAGATCGACTAACAAGGTTCGAAACCCCCAAGAGGACAATAAGCCACCTAGCGATATAACCGTGGTTGTTTTGCCAACCCCACCTTTTTGATTGGATACTGCCCAAACTTTCATAGCGTATTCACCGGTTTTTTTGAGTGTTCTGAGGCTCTACGCCTTCTGTTGTTTCAGGTTGTGCAATATTCAACAACCTGGCACGTTCCTGATCATTCGCCCCATAACGTGCAAAGGCATGCGACATGAGCACGATAGAAACACGTCTATTTTGAAATCGTCCTTCATCAATTGTGTTATCGGCAATAGGATGAAATTCTCCATAACCAATGGCCGATAAACGGTCTGAATTGATACCTTCCCGTTCAAACTCTCTAACAACGCTGGATGCCCTGGCTGAAGACAACTCCCAATTGGACGGAAACTGAAGTCTATTGATGGGACGGTTATCGGTATGGCCTTCTACATTGATGGAATTCGGCATCCGCCTGACAATTTCAGAAACTTTCTGCAGGATGGGGATAGCTTTGGGGGATAAAGCCGCATCTCCGCTGGCGAATAACAACTCACTGTTCATCTCCAGCTCAATCCAGAAATCGTTTTTCTTGACATTGACAAGCTCTTCATCAATAAATGGCGCCAGCACTTCTTTAAACTGCTCGGCTGCCTCAATCAAATTTCGCCTTTCCCTCAAAATTTCTTCGCTCAATTCATGTTTTTTCTCGACTTCTTCCAATGTGGGCTGATCCAGCTCAATCGGTTGAAGGGTCATAGGCGTATCGCCCACCTGAATGGGCTGTATGATTTTATAAGCCGTACCCTCTTGATTCGCTATGTTTTGATCAGAACCCTTATTTGAAAAAGCCCCTTCCAGCGAATTTGAAAGTGTTTTGTATTTGCCTTCATTGACGGATGAAATCGAATACATGACAACAAAAAATGCAAACAACAAAGTGATAAAATCCGCATACGAAACCAGCCATCGGTCATGGTTATCACTCTCTAGCAGCTCTTTTCTTTTTCGTCTCATTATCGACCTCTTTTTTTAGCCTTCAATTTTTCATCCAGATAACCGGATAGTTTTAACTCTATATTCCTTGGATTTTCTCCCTCGGCAATGGCCACTATGCCCTCCATGAGCATTTCCCGATATTGAGACAAAGCAAAAACCTGCATTTTTAACTTGTTGGCGATAGGAAGAAAAAACAGATTGGCAAATCCTACGCCATAGATAGTGGCAACAAATGCCGTAGCGATACCAGTACCCAGTAATGCAGGATCGGTCAGATTTTTCATGACATGAATCAAACCGATCACAGCACCGATTATTCCGAGCGTCGGCGAGTAACCTCCCATAGCCTCAAACAACCTCGCGGCCTGTAAATCTTTAAACTCCCTTGCACCGATATCAAGTTCAAGGCAATCGCGGATAACATCCGGTTCACTGCCGTCCACTAAAAGCTGTAAGCCTTTAACCGCAAAATCGTCTTTTTCAAGATCAATCAATGTTTCCAGACCTAGCAAGCCCTCTTTTCTCGCCATGGCACTCCAATCAACAATTTTTTCAATTTGCTTTCTGAGCATCAACGTCTGCGGCTTAAAAATCCACAAACTGATTTTAAGGCTGCGCATAAAAATAGCAGTTGGAAATTGCAGCAGGGTTGCCCCTAGCGTGCCGCCTAAAACAATCAGAAACGCAGGACCATTGACGAGAGCAGTGACCTGCCCGCCTTCAAGCAAGTTTCCACCGACAATTGCGGAAAACCCAATGATAATGCCGACGACACTTAAAAAGTCCATTAGCTTAAACGGGCAAAAGCCTCGCTCATCTCTTCCAAATTAAAAACAGCATCGGCCAGACCCGCATCTATGATTGCTTTTGGCATCCCATAAATCGTACAACTGGCTTGATCCTGTGCCCATACCTGAGCGCCGGTCCTTTTTAATTTGTCAGCACCCTCCTTGCCATCAGAACCCATGCCCGTCATGATTACCGCCAGGGCGTTTCCCGGATAATGAGCCGCCACCGAGGTCAAGGTAATGTCTGCACAGGGACTGAATATTTCATGCTGTAGTTTTTCTCTTAATCTGATCATTTTTCCCCGTCCCCTGCTTTCAATTTCCAATTGCATTCCGCCGGGAGCCACTAGAATTAGCGGCTCTTCCAGACTGTCTCCGTTAACTGCTTCCCTTGCACGAACCTGGCTCAGTTGATCCAACCTTTCCGCATAGCTATGAGTAAAATTTTGGGGCATGTGCTGAATGATGATCAATGGAATCGTAAATGATTTAGGCAGTGCCTTGATGATTTGCTGAACCGCCAAAGGACCGCCAGTAGAGGCAGCCACTACTATCAAGCGAGGCATAAACGCTTTTTTTTGTGAACCGGCGCTGGATTGAGGGAGACTCTGCTTTAGACTGTATGACTGACATGCGTGGTGGGCCACTTTTTTTGCTTGCGAAGCGACTATTTTGACCCTGCGCCTTAACACTTGTCGTGCTACTTCCGGATCAGCGTCAATCTCTGTCAATTGTTTGGGCAGAAAATCAATGGCCCCTGCTTGCAGGGCATCAAATGTTGCTTGAGCACCAACACGGGTCATTGCCGAAAACATTAATATCGGCACAGGATGTTCTTCCATAATGCGCTTTACAGCAGTGATGCCATCCATAACCGGCATTTGAATATCCATGGTAATGACATCCGGCTTCAGCTGAACTGTTTTTTGAATGGCTTCTAAACCGTTAGCGGCAAATCCTATGACTTCAAGATCGCTGGGGCCTTCCGATTCAGCTGAAAACTCAAGTATTTCCTTTATCCGTTTACGAATGAAACTTGAATCATCCACCACCAACACTTTAATGGTCATAACTTATCCAGTTTTAACTGGCATATTTTTTCATCAGTCCAGGAACATCGAGAATCAATGCGATACGGCCATCACCGGTGATCGTTGCCCCTGAAAGTCCATCCAATCCCTGCAATTTGGCACCCAGAGCTTTGATAACCACTTCTTCCTGTCCAATTAATTGATCTACGACAAAACCCACTTGCCGTCCTCCCGCATTCACGACTACAACATGAGCCGCCACACGTTTTTGAACCTCATAAAGGGGATTTCTTACCAGCCATTCGCCCAAATAAAATAAAGGCAATGCCTTATTTCTGACCATAATCACAAGTTGTCCATCGACAACATTGGTATTGCGTAAATCCAGATCAAGTATTTCTATCACGCTGGCCAACGGCAAAGCGAAAGCCTGATCAAAAAGCCTGACCATTAACGTAGGCATTATAGCCAGGGTTAATGGGACTTTGATGGTAATCGTACTTCCGTAGCCCTCTGTCGAATCAACCTCTACGGTACCGTTCATTTGAGATATTCGCGTTTTGACGACATCCATGCCGACACCCCGCCCTGAAACATCAGAAATTTCAGTTTTAGTCGAGAAGCCGGGCATAAATATCAGGTTAAAACATTCTCTACTATCAAGCCGGGCGGCTGTATCGGGATCCATCAAGCCTTTTTCGACGACTTTGGCACGTAAAACGTCGGCATTCATCCCCTTGCCGTCGTCTCTTATCGATAACAGGATATGGTCGCCTTGTTGAGACGCCGTAAGCACGACAATTCCTTCTTTCGGCTTACCCGCTTTTTCCCGTTCATAAGGCAGTTCAATCCCATGATCCACAGCATTTCTAACTAAATGGACCAGAGGATCAGCAAGCGCTTCAACCAGATTTTTATCCAGATCGGTCTCTTCTCCGATCAACTCCAGTCTTATTTCTTTTTTTAGGCTGCGGGCCAGGTCTCTTACAACGCGGGGAAAACGGCCAAAAACTTTTTTGATCGGCTGCATTCTCGTTTTCATGACAGCCAGCTGTAAATCAGATGTAACAATGGCCAGATTGGCTATAGCTTGGGCCATTTGATCATCTCGTTCGCTAGCCAGTTTCAGCGTCTGTAAACGGTTTCTGACCAAAACCAGTTCACCCACCATATTCATAATCTCATCAAGCACTTGAGTATCGACTCTTACCGACGTTTCCACTTGGGGAGTTCCGGCTTTTTGCGCCTTGATATCTGAACCGACTGGGAAACTTGACGGTGCAGCAGCATTGTCGGCTGATCTGGCCTCGACAGTTGGCCTGGATACCGGTTGCGGAGCGGCGGCAGGTGCAGCCATTGATTTATTTTGTGGAATGGACTCTTTATTGGAATGACCCTCGACAATGCTCAGTTTGGAGGCATCAAATTTACCTTTCCCATGGATTTCATCCATGACTTTTTCAAATTCGTCATCACTGATTTCATCCGGTGCAACAGACGCCGTAGAGGTGGATGTTTGAGCAATTTCAGCACCTTTAAATTTGCCTTTACCGTGTAACTCATCCAATAACCGGTCAAACTCTTCTTCGGTCATTTCATCTGATTCAACAGCTTGCGCCTGACCGGAAGTTTCTTTTACCTTGCTTGCAGGTGCGGCAGAAACGTCCCCTTTACCGTGCAAGGCATCCAGCAACGCTTCAAATTCTTCTTCGGTAATTTCATCAGAAGATGAGCCTGAGTCGCCCCCAGCCTTTGATTCTGCCGCCCTGTCCAGCATAGCTTCAAACTGTGCTTCTACAGCATCGCTCTCATCGACAGACTCTACCGGCATTGTTTCTACATCGGGCGAAACGATATCATCTGATGCCGGGACAGCAAAAGTTTGCAAATTAGCTAATAATTCAGGATCGGCAGATTCGGGTAATATCCCGCCTCTGACTTGATTGAACATGTTGTTTACAACATCCAGAACTTGTAATACAACATCCATAAGTTCGGCAGAAACGCGCCGGTCTCCCTGCCGCAGAATATTAAAAACATCCTCTGCTTTATGACAAATTTCCACTAAGGCATCAATCGCCAAAAAGCCGGCACCGCCTTTAACGGTATGGAATCCTCGAAATATGGCATTGAGCAAATCATAATCTTCGGGCATTTGCTCAAGCTGAACCAACTGCTCTCCCAACAGATCAAGAATTTCACCAGCCTCGACCAGAAAGTCCTGAAGTATTTCGTCGTCCAGGTCAATTGCCATATGGTTTCCTCAAAATCCCAAACTTGATAACAGGTCATCCACGTCATCCTGACTGCTGGCGACTACTGCACCATCACTATCATCCAAACCCGGAACAATTGGTCCCGGCAACTCAGGCTCACTGCTGTCTATGTTTTTTTCTGGCGGCCTGCCGTGCCCCGACAGCTTAATTAAAGCGAGCATACCGGATTCCAGTTCCTCAACCATGGTAATGACTCGCCGAATAATCTGGCCGGTGATGTCTTGGAAACTTTGAGCCATCAGGATCTCATTTAATCCATTTTGAATATTCTCAAGCGATTGAACGGAGACTTTAAAATACTCCGTTAATTCTTGACTCATGTCCTTAAACTCCTGAAAAGGCATTTGCCTGATCAAAAACCGGTCCCAGTTAGCAGACAGCTTTTGCACTTGCTGATTCAGCTCGGAAGCCACAGGATATAAATCTTCTACCGCATTCAAAGTTTTATTCGCAGCTTGTTCGGTCATTGAAATAACATAGTGCAAGCGCTCCTTTGCATCCGGAATATCATTTTGCGCAAAAGCGGTAATTTTTGTTTCCAGCGCAAAAGAAGTCATCGAATCATGTAGTTGCCGCGTTAACTTTCCAACTTCCTGATAAAGCTGAGTCTCACGTATACCGGCAATTTCATCCATATATTTATTTGCAGAAGCTTCGTCTCCATTCACCAACGCTTCCAGCAAATTTTTAGCTAAGCTAAGGCGATCAATTTCGGTCATGGCAATCCTTCTTCAGCTAGCCGTCTATGCGTTCAAAAATCTTCTCGATCTTTTCTTTAAGTGTAGCCGCCGTAAAAGGTTTGATGATGTAGCCATTGACCCCGGCCTGCGCAGCCATAATAATTTGCTCTCGCTTGGCTTCTGCAGTTACCATTAATACCGGCATCTTGGCCAGTTCCGGATCCGCACGAACGGCCTTTAATAAATCCAGGCCGGTCATACCGGGCATATTCCAATCCGTAATCAGAAAATCGATTGCACCTGACTTCAGCTTAGGCAGTGCGGTCTTCCCATCATCCGCTTCCAAAGTATTGGTAAAACCCAGATCCCGGAGCAAATTTTTTACTATTCGTCTCATTGTTGAAAAATCATCAACAACCAGAATTTTCATGTTCTTATCCAAAGATAATCTCCAATCTGTTGTATTTTGTCATTCTCAGTGAACCGTTATTAACTCAATCCAGTTTTTAATCGTGTGAATTGCCTTCGGCTCAATTCATTAAGTAGCGGGAATGAAACAACCATCACAACTTAAGCTGAACTTTGACCCTATTCAAGTAGTAGCAGGCTATGTCAGTGATTGCGTGACGTGAAGATGAGCAAACTGACTGAGCACTGTTGAAGGCATAAACGTCGAGCGCCTAAGTATTTTCACTTCCCGCCTCTTGCCAACCGGCCAGTCTGGCACGCAATCGCAGCATCGCTTTGCTTAAAATCTGACTGACCCGCGACTCACTGACCTCAAGCACTTTGCCAATCTCTCTCAAGTTCAACTCATCGTTATAATACAGTGAAATGACCAATCTTTCGCGTTCGGGCAATTGCATAATGGCTTCTTTCAACGCAGCATTGAATGATTCATGGCTAATTTGCCCAAATGGATCACTTTCTTCTTCGATACACTCATCAAAAGCATGATCACCTTCTTCCGCTAATTTCTCTACACTCAATTCTCTACAGCAAAGCGTATCCTGAAGAATTTGCCCGTATTCATCCATGCTGATGCCTAAGAATTTGGCAACATCGGAATCTCTGGCATCACATCCGGTATTGTTTTCGATCTGTCGGATAGCATCGGCAACCATACGTGCTTTTCTATGCACTGAACGTGGCGTCCAATCGGAACGCCTGACATCATCCAGCATCGACCCGCGAATACGAATGCCGGCATAGGTTTCAAAACTTGCACCTTGGGACGAATCAAAGTTTTTTACGGCTTCCAATAAGCCCAACATACCCGACTGAATCAAATCATCGACCATAATCGTGTCAGGTAATTTACAAATCAAATGATAGGCGATGCGCTTAACGAGAGGTGCATACTGTGCGACAAGGTCTTCTTTAGACCCGGTCTGCACAGAGGCATACATCGCCGCTCCTTTCATGCAACATGCTCCTGAGTGCCGTATTGAATCATCCGCTCAACAAAAAACTCCAGGTATCCGCCCGCTTGATTTTTGATCGGCCAACGGTTGATTTGCTGGGCGGCTGCTTTAATTGCCAGTGACGCCTTACTCCTGGGATATGAAGCAATCACAGGATTTTGCTTTTGCACCGCTTTACGCAAATATTCGTCGAACGGAATTGCCCCGACAAAATCCAATGAAACATCCAGATAACGATCGGTCACCCGGGTTAACTTTTGAAAAAGCAACTGGCCTTGCTGAACCGTCTGAACCATATTAGTCAGCACATGAAATCGGTTAAGTCCGTAATCTCTATTCAACAATTTAATAAACGCATAAGCATCAGTGAGCGAAGTCGGCTCATCACAGACAACGATAATAATCTCCTGACACGCTCGGGCAAAATTAACCACGCTGGGCGAAATACCCGCTGCGGTATCAACGATCATGACATCCAGATCATGATTGATTTCGCTAAAAGCATGCACAATGGCCGCCTGCTCGATATTAGAAAGGTCAGACATGCGTTGCAGGCCCGACGAGGCAGGAATCACCAATAGCCCTGATGGCCCGTGAAGAATAATTTCATCCAGTGTTTTTTCGCCGCTAAGTACATGTGATAAATTGAACTGTGGATACATACCCAGCAGCACATCGACATTAGCCAAGCCCATATCGGCATCCAGCAAAGCCACACGTTTACCCATTTCGCACATGGCCATGCCTAAATTAACTGACAAGTTAGTTTTACCCACGCCACCTTTGCCGCTGGTAACAGCAATGACACGAACAGGGTTTACTTTTTTCATTTTTCTAATTCCGGCAGCTTGATCCAATTGATTATGCATAGCTTTGTGAAACCCAATCATCATAATTCATGCTGACCTTACTTTCGCCGGTCAGCTTAAGTTCTGCGACGCATTGCTCAACAAGATCTCTACCGACTGCATTATGCAAATCTTCGGGAACTTGTTGACCATTGGTGACAAAAGCCAGGGGTAAACGTTGTTCAGTCACAGCAGACAAGGCCGCGCCTTGAGATGTGGTCTCATCAAGTTTAGTCAAAATACCTGCTTCCGGCTGAAATATTTTAAAAGCCTCAATGATTTCTTTCGTCGTTTTATATTGGGTTGCTGCAGACATGACCAGATAACATTTGATAAACAGGTCATCGTGCTGCAAGGTTTTGATCTGTTCGGCAAGACGCTGATCTCTGTGCCCCATGCCTGCGGTATCAATCAAAATCAAGCGTTTATCGGCAAAACCGTTGATCAGTGATCTCAATTGCTCGGCATTTGAAGCAATACGAACCGGTACATCTAATATGCGGCCATACGTATTGAGCTGATCGTGAGCAGCAATCCGGAAATTATCGGTGGAAATCAAAGCCACCTGTTTTGGCCCGTGTTTCAGTATGAACTGAGCCGCCAGTTTTGCGATGGTCGTGGTTTTTCCCACACCGGTAGGACCTACCAGCGCAACGATACCGCCGTATTCAAGCAGATTGTCTTCGGCAATAGGCAATACGTTGATCAGCATTTCCTGCGCTTTTTTAAACGCCAAATCCACATCGCGAAGTGAGCCTAAACGATTAGCCACTTTGATACTGAGGTTCTTGGCTATCCCCATATCCGCCAGTCGGCTCAGCAATTCGAGTCGGGCCGGATTGTTCTGATTATTTTGCTGCCAACCCATTTCAGACAATCGGCTGTTCATCGTCACACGCAATGACTTAAGCTCCTGAAACATGTCCATAATGAGTTGATCGTGGTCAACTTCCTGCTTTTCCTGAGAGATTGTTTGTTGTTGAATTTTTTCTGCGTAATCAATCGGTTTATTAACCTGAGCGGCAGAGGGAGAATTTGCTTTAGGCGATTCAGCAGTGTTTTCCCAATCCTGCCTGACCGAATTTTTAGGGGCTGACAATGGCTCCGGGTAGCTGACTGGTTTTGCCGGTCTGGTGAAATTTGCTTTTTCAGCATAACCCAGATACTCATCCATTTTGCGGCGCGAAGGCCGTGGTGGTATCTCGCCGTCAGCACCTTTTTTTCGGGGGTTGCTGATAACATGTAACGGTTTTTCTTCCGCTTCAAACGTTTGCAAAACGGGTTTTCTTATTTCCTTGGATCTCGCCAGTTTCTGTTCTTCAGCCTGTTTTTGCAGGCTGCTATGAATCAGCTCCTCGTCAAAATCGCGGGCCGCGACAATTTCCACGCCGCCATCAACGGAACGATTCGACATTATCACCGCGTCGGCTCCGAGTTCTTCCTTGACCATACGCATGGCTTGGCGGATATCCTCCGCAAAATATCGTTTAATTTTCATTTACTACCCCGTCAAATTAGGTTCGCTGCCCTCCTCCTACCGTCGAAATCACTTTAATTTGTCTATCTTCAGGGATTTCGTTGTAAGCAAGAACGTGCAAGCCGGAAATTGAATAACGTACGAAGCGAGCCACCCAGGGCCGGATAAATGAGGACACCAATAAAACAGCGGTTTGTCCTTCCAATTCCATTTTTTGTGTACTTTCTTCCAATGCCCTATGCATTTGCTCAGCCAGCCCAGGCTCAATGCCAACGCCACCCTCTCCTGCAGTCTGTAATGACTTATGCAACAAGCGTTCCAAATCTGGATCCAAGGTAATTACAGGTAACTCCTGCTGTATACCACTGATTTCATGAACAATTGCCCTACCCAAAGAGACTCTTACCGCCGATGTCAACACATCGGGATCTTGACTCTTCATGCCGAACTCCGCCAAAGTTTCGGCGATGGTTCTCATATCTCTGATCGGCACCCGTTCTTGAAGCAGATTTTGCAGGACTTTAACCACAACACCCAAAGGCATGGTTTTTGGCACCAGATCTTCAACCAGCTTAGGCGCCGCCTTTGAAAGATTTTCCAATATCCGTTGCGTTTCTTCGTATCCCAGCAACTGATAGGCATTACTCTGCAGGACATGGCTTAAATGCGTGGCGACCACCGTACCGGGATCGACTACCGTGTAACCAAGTGTTTGGGCATGATCTTTTTGATTCGGCTCAATCCATACCGCCTCCAAGCCAAATGCCGGATCTCTGCATTCCTTGCCCTTAAGTGCGCCAAAAACCCTGCCGGGATTGATAGCCAATTCCATGTCAGGGATAACATCCGCTTCACCCACCGTGACGCCCATCAATGAGATGCGATAGGTTGTCGGGGTTAAATCCAGGTTGTCTCTGATATGAACGGATGGAATCAAAAAACCCATCTCTTGAGACAGTTTTTTACGCACACCTTTTATGCGGGTCATCAACTGTCCGCCTTGATTTTTATCAACCAGGGGAATCAACCGGTAACCGACCTCCAGACCAATCACATCCACCGGCATTACATCATCCCAACCCAATTCTTTAATCTCAGCCGAAGGCGCAGGTTGCCGCAATGCTAAATCCTTTTTAACTTCAACACTCTGAACCAGCTCCTGCCGTTTTGCGGCCATATAACCGACACCAGCCAACGTTGCCGATAAAAAGATGAATACTAAATTAGGCATCCCCGGAATAATGCCTAACAGACCGATGACCGCCGCTGTGATGTATAACGATTTGGGATTGTCGAAAAGTTGAGAACTGACTTGCTGCCCCAGATTCTCATCACCCACTTTGACGCGGGTCACCACGATAGCCGAAGCAGTCGACAACAAGAGTGACGGTATTTGCGCAACCAACCCATCACCGATGGTCAACAATACATAAACTTCGCCCGCATCACTAAAGCTCATGCCATGTTGCGCCACACCAATCGCCAGGCCGCCGATGATATTGACAAATAAAATGATGATACCGGCCACGGCATCGCCTCTGACGAACTTACTCGCACCGTCCATTGAGCCGTAAAAATCCGCTTCGGCGGCCACTTCAGCCCGTCTCTGCTTGGCTTGATCCTGATTGATCAGACCGGAATTCAAATCAGCATCGATCGCCATTTGTTTGCCCGGCATCGCATCCAAAGTAAACCGCGCGCCAACTTCCGCGACCCGTCCGGCACCTTTGGTAACGACAACGAAGTTGATAATCACCAGAATGGCAAACACGACCAGACCCACTGCAAAATTGCCGCCGATAACGAAATTTCCAAACGCTTCGATGACCTTACCTGCGGCCGCACCGCCATTATGACCATCGAGTAACACGATACGGGTTGACGCGACGTTAAGAGCCAGCCGAAGCAGGGTTGCGATCAGAATGACCGTTGGAAAAGCGGAGAATTCGAGAGGATTTAGGGTGTAAACAACAACCAGCAGAATGATCAGTGAAAAAGCAATGTTAAAGGTAAAAAACAAATCCAATATAAAAGCCGGCAACGGCATCATGACCATTGCCAAGATCATCATAATAAAAATCGGTGCGCCCAGTCCTGAGCGGCTGATTAACTTGAGACTTTGGGTGATTTTGCTGAGATCCATGGTTTTATTTCCGGTATTCTTCAGGAATTGGCAGGTCGCCGGGCGCTAATGGCTCGGCCCAGCCTTGAGAACGCGCAGTTTTTAGCTGAAACACATACGCTAAAACCTGAGCTACTGCCAAAAACAAACCTTGAGGTATTTCCTCTTTTAATTCGGTTGAGTAATACAGCGCGCGCGCCAAGGGCGGAGCTGTCACTAAAGGGACTTTTGCCCCTGTTGCCAGATTGCGTATTTGTGCAGCAATCAAATCGGTGCCTTTGGCCACCACTCGCGGCGCAGCATTTGAGTTTTGATCGTACTTAAGAGCCACGGCAAAATGCGTAGGGTTAGTGACGACCACATCGGCTAAAGGAACTTGTTCCATCATCCGTCTTTGCGCCATTTCCATCTGGATTCTGCGTTGACGCCCCTTGATTTCCGGACTTCCCTCCGATTCTTTCATCTCATCCCTGACTTCCTGTTTGGTCATCTTTAACTTTTGACTATGATCCCACAACTGATAGGGCACATCGAACATGACAATGATCAATAACGAAGCGCTCAATATCAAATAGCAGAAACCGATGGTTTCAAGCGCATGCCTGATCGCTTGTTTAGGCAACTGGGCACTCAGCCCGAGCAAGTCATTCATGACGCTTTTAAACAAAATGACGGCGACGATGAACACCAGCATAAACTTTATCAGCGCTTTCACCAGTTCTATCAAACCCCGAACAGAAAACAGCCGCGCCATACCTTTTATAGGATCAAGCTTTTCAAATTTAGGGGCCAGTGCATCCCAGCTAAACAACCACCCCCCCATAGAAATGGGACCCAAAAGCGCGGCAATCACCATTACTATAAAAAAAGGCGCCAAGAGTAAAACCCCGTCAATCAGTGACTGCTTTAAATTGAGGTACATACTTTCCGGTGAAAAAATAGTCTCCCGGCTTAACTGAAAAGCGGATGTCATCATCTTCAGCATGCCTTGTGCAATATGATCGCCCATCACCAGCAGCATCGTCGCTCCGGTTATAAGCATCACGCAGGTATTCAGTTCTTTTGAACGGGCGACCTGACCTTTTTTTCTTGCGTCATCAAGCCGCTTACCCGTGGGTTCTTCTGATTTATCTTGCCCGGAATCTTCTGCCATTTCGCCTCTTAAATCCGAAGAATCTGCCCGATTAACTCATAGGCATCCATAAGCAGGCCGGTGAAGTTATCAAGTACAGATGGCAAAGTCAGCCAGATCAAAAGCAAGCCCAGCATCAGGGTGACGGGGAAGCCGATTGAGAAAATATTTAACTGGGGTGCCGCCCGTGAAGCCACACCAAAACTGACATTGACCAACAACAGGCTCGCAATCACCGGCAAAGCGAGCAGTAAACCTCCGGCAAACAAGCGACTGCCCCACGCAATGATTGACCAGATATCCGCCTTATCCAGACTATCCACGGCAATAGGTAACGTAGCAAAACTGTCCAGGATCAATTTGATCAACAGCAAATGTCCATCCATAGCCAAAAAAATCAATGTGCTCATGATGACATAAAATTGAGCGACTACCGGTACCTGTTGGCCATTTTGCGGATCAACCATTGACGCAAATCCCAGACCCATCCCGTAAGCGATACCTTGCCCGCCAAAAACGATTGCACCAAACACCATCTGAAGAATAAAGCCCGTCGCCAATCCAATAAAAACCTGATGCGCTGTAATCAAAAGTCCTTGATAGCTGAACAAATCAATAGGAGGCAACGGCGGCAAAACAGGAATGACCACTAAGGTCAGTACAACCGCCAAAATCAGTCTTACCCGGGCAGGCACACCATTTAAACTGAATAACGGAGCAGCTATGAACAACGCTCCTATACGGATCAACGGCCATACAAATACTGTCACTTTAGCCATGAGTTCCGCCTCGGTAAAATGCATTAGTAAACCTTCAGCATCAACCGATCAAATGAGGAATATCCCTTATCGCTTCCTGGAAATAATCAACATACATTTGAAGCATCCAAGGCCCCAAGATCATTAATACGGCACCGATAACAATCAGCTTTGGCACGAAAGTCAGCGTCATTTCATTGATTTGTGTGGCGGCCTGAAACATCGCAATCAACAAACCAACAATCAGAGAAGGAATCAAAATCGGCGCTGTCAGCTTGACTGCCACCAGCATGGCCTCCTGACCCACGTTATAAATAGATTCGGGCGTCATAACAACCTTCTTGAATTAAGTGACATAAAAGCTTGCTGCCAGCATTTCCATGATCAAGGACCATCCGTCAGCCAACACAAAAAGCATTAGTTTAAAGGGCAAAGAAATAATCATCGGCGACAACATCATCATACCCATGGACATCAGGACGCTCGCGACCACTAAATCAATAATCAAAAAGGGCAAAAAAATCAGAAAGCCAATCTGAAACGCTGTTTTCAATTCGCTGGTCACATAGGCCGGTAATAACAGTGAAAATGGTACATCTTCGTCGGATTGAAGCTCTTCATGCCCGGAAATACGAACAAACATTTCCAGATCCGACTCACGCGTCTGTTTGAGCATGAACAAACGAAACGGGCCCGACGCTTTTTCGATCGCGGTTGTGACATCAATTTTTTCATCAAGATAGGGCTGCACAGCGTCTACGTAAACCTTATCGAAAACCGGCATCATGATGAAAATAGTCAGAAATAAAGACAGCCCCAAGAGAATTTGATTACTGGGCGCCTGCGCTGTGCCTAACGCTTGCCGAAGTAAACTGAGCACAATCATGATTCTTGTAAAAGACGTCATGGTTAATAACAAAGCCGGTAACACTGTTAACGCGGTCATCAACGCCAGAATTTGTATTGTCACCGAATAAGTCTGTCCGCCCTGCGCATTTGTAGACACGCTAAAGGCGTCAATCCCCACCGCATAGACGCCGGTAACCGGCCATAAAACGCTGATTAGCAAAACAATAAATTTAAGCTTGTGTAGATTACGCATCCGAACGCCCCGCCCCTTTCATAGCCAGCATCAACTTTTGAGCAAAAGCACTACCGCCATCCGGATCGCGGCTTTGTTGCAGTGATAAGCAGTCATCGCCTTCCAGCACCAAAAGCGTTTCAATACGTCCCGGTGCCACACCGACCACCAGCTGTTTTTTTCCGACTTCAACCAGAACAATACGCTCTCGCATCCCGACTGAAATTCCTCCCAGCACCCGCATTTTTGCTGCCGACCCCGGTGTTAAAGCCGTTAACTTGCGCATTGCCCACACACAAGCAAAGAACATTGCCAGCACAACCAGCATGCCAACTCCCCATTGCAGCAAATCGGCCGGTTCGACGACACGGTTTTTCAAATGGCCGGCTGCTTGGGAATTTTCCGCCGCCAGGCCCGGAATACTAAAGCCAATAAGAACGGCGCAGATGAGGGGCTGAATCTTCATTAACTCAATCGTTTGACTCGTTCAGAGGGACTTACGACGTCGGTCAAACGAATACCAAATTTATCATTGACTACCACAACCTCTCCGTGAGCAATTAAGGTACCATTGACCAATACATCCATGGGCTCTCCAGCAAGCCTGTCCAGCTCTACCACAGAGCCTTCATTAAGCTGCAGCAAATTCCTGATATTGATCTGTGCCCGACCAATTTCCATCGAAATGACTACCGGAATATCGAGAATAACATCCAGCTCTATGTCCTCTTTGGACATTTTCCGCTCACCCATCATTGATGGCATACTCTCAAGCTCATCAAATTGGGCTGCCTCAAAATCTCCAGTATTGCGCCGTCCCTGAGTTTCGGCCGAGGCTTGCTCGTTCATTGCCGCAGCCCAGTCGTCCCCCAACTCTTCGTCTTCTTCTATTTCACTCATAACTATCCGGTCTCACTGGTTTGGCTGTGCCCGCTATAACAAATCGGGATTCACTTTTCTAACTATTTGCACGGCATAATTGCCGTCTGATAATCCAACTTTTCCTTCAAAAACAGGTACGGCTTGAGAGTTAAGACGCACCAGTTCAGGCATGTCAATCGGAATCACATCCCCTTTTTTGAAATGCATCACATCTCTGACCGTTACCGTTTTTTCCACCAGGACACTCTCCAGCGTCAGGTTGACACCCATGACCGTTTTACGAAGCGATTCCTGCCAGCGGCCGTCAGTTTCGCCACGGTCACTGGTTACTTGATCCAACAATTCCCTGATCGGCTCGACCATTGAGTAAGGTAAAACAATATTGATATCGCCTCCACCGCCGTCAAGTTCTACGTGAACCGTCGAAATCACAACAATTTCGGAAGGACTGACAATATTGGCGAATTGGGGATTGACTTCAGACGTCATGTATTCAAATTCCAATGTCATGACCGGCTTCCATGCTTCAAAAAGATCCTTGAAGATCATATCAAGGAACAGCCTGATCACACGCATTTCGGTTGGCGTAAACTCGCGGCCTTCAACCTTGTTATAAAATTGTCCGGTTCCCCCGAAAAAATTATCGACCGCAGTAAAAACCAACCTCGGCTCCATGACAATCAGAGCTCTCCCCCGCAAAGGCATGAAGCGAACCACATTCAAGTTCGTTGGAACATAAAGGCCTTGTATGTATTCTGAAAATTTCTGAACCTGAATACCCGAAATGGAAATTTCCGCTGCTCGACGTAAAAAATTGAACAGGGTAACCCGGAAATAACGGGCAAATCGCTCATTGATCATTTCCAGGGTCGGCATCCGCCCCCGAACTATTCGCTCCTGGCTGGTAAAATCGTAAGCCCGGGTCCCACCCCTGTTCGCCGAATCGTCCGTTTCGGTTTCAATAGCCCCATCGTCTACACCATGCAGCAGCGCATCGATTTCTTCTTGTGAGAGCAGGTCAGCGGTAGACATGGCTATTGCATAACAAAAGCGGTGAAAAACACTTCTTTTAGACGATTACTGCCTGACATTTTTTTCAACACATTCCCCACTTCCAGTTTCATTGCTTCTTTAAGTTTTTCCTTGCCTTCACGAGAAGCCAAGTCTTCGCCGCTCTGAGAACTGATTAACATCAATAAATTGTTCCTAATCATGGGATCATGTTTTTTCAGTGCATCAAGGGTTTCCTGGCCTTTGACCATCAGCGACACAGAAACCTGTATCAGTCGAATGGAAGATCCTCTGGGAAAGTCCACAATCAGAGGTTTACTCATATCGTAATAAAGACTCTCTAATTTTACTCCGGCACTGTCAACTTCCTCATCATCGCTGTCATCCTCAGCTTTTTTCTCTTTTGTTTCTTCCTTTTTTTCTGAGTTTTCAGTTGATTCCTCAGTTTCAGCCCCGGAATCTCCCATCAAAAAGAAATAAGCCCCTGCACCTCCGCCAGTCAAAAGCACCAGAATTACAATGATGATAATTAACTTTTTTGAGGACTTTTTTACTTCACCCTCAATAGGTTGAACCTTTTCAGCCATATGGAAAATCCTAAACGTTTAAAACACAATTAAGCAAAAAACAAACCAGAACATCTTAATGGTAGTTATACTAAGAACAGATCACCGCTTCTTGCTACGTAACTCATTAATAAAAATGTATTTTATAGATTCTGGCGATGAAACAAGCTAAGTCTTCAAGACTCGCGGCACTTTGTAAATGTCATTTTTTTGACACCAAGCCGTATCAATCGCCAATAAACATCAAAGTATAGAAGATACTGGCACTTGCTGCTTAAACGGTTTCCTGCAACCCAGGGCAAACGCATTAAAACACTATAGAAAATCAGATAGTTAAAATATTCCTTTTTCCGGATTTACTATAAGACTCGGTTGATTTGAAACCTAAAAAAGGCTATGTGTCGCTATCGCGATGTTTATGTGGAATCGGTTCGCAGACCGACAACCGCGATACTGCTACGAAACCCATCCTTGGGTTTCGCCCTTCGGGCCAGCTAAAGCTGTTCAAAATCGTTCCCGCCGATATTATCTTTGCTTGTCCAAAGAAAAGTATCCAAAAGAAAAGACACCCGAAGGCCGCTGCATCCTGCGCGCTGACGATTTTGCCGAGGGTTTTCGGAAGGGCTATCCCTATCCCTCCGAAAACGAGCGGCATCCTTGCCGCTCCCCTAGCGGGCTGTTCTCGGCAAAATAGCCAGTGCTCGGCGCGGCCTAACGGTCCCCAGGGAGAGGCACCACAAGTTAAACCAAATGGACTATTCGTTCTAAGTAACCGGTAACATATTGATATATTAATTATTTTAATGCGTTTACCCTGTCCTGCAACCTTAGTAAACACCCGGAAAATAGCTTTTTTAGCGATAGACGAATTCAATGAACTAAACCAAACCGGCTAAACTCTATACACAAAAACATTTTGTCTATTAATGGACCCAAGGTGGGTCAACTGTTTTAGTTGCAAAGCACGCTGTCTTCAAAGCCACAATAAATTGATTACGACAAGTCTTGAAGTTTGCTCCTAGTTATTAACTGAGCCTGATGAAACCTCAAAAACCTCACCTTATATTACTGACACTCAGCCTGGTTCCATTCTTATGGACTTTTCTAGGGGTCATTTTTATGTTTGTAAGCACTGGTAAGGTAGGGATCTTGGCAGATTCTTTATCCAGCTTTCTGCTGATTTTTTTAAGCGCTTCGCTAATCGCTTTATTACTTACCCGATTTTATTCTGACAAACTCAAACACATCATGGATGAGCCTGCTGTAAACGGAGACAAAGCGGCCAAACAGACGTCAGAAATCAGCAAAGAAACTCAAACTACCCGTTTAGATAAATCCGCTAACGAGTTAACGGCGAAAACAAATGGAAGTCAGCAACCCAGAATTGGACTTGATGAAACCGGTCACCGCAAACTTGAAGTGTTGATAGCCGATGATAACGCCATTAACCGTTTATTACTTCAAAAACAATTGGAACCTTATGATTTATGGGTCACAGAAACCAGGGATGGCATCGAAGCCCATGATGCTTTATTGAAAAAACGTTTTGATCTGGTGCTTTTGGATTTGAAAATGCCCGGATATACCGGCCACGACCTGATCAAAATCATCAGGGCACCTGGATCGCCCAACCTGAATACGCCTGTCGTTGCAATAACCGCACATGCTCAAAAAGAACAGTTAAGCGGCATTATTGCTGAAGGGTTTGATGAATGCCTGATTAAGCCTGTTTTACGCGAACACTTGGATGAAACGCTAAGCTTATGGCTACCGATGTCCCAGCCATCGGATAAAAAAAGAGTTTATGCCGGCCAACTGTTAGCCAAGACGTATAACGACAGAAACCTGGCCGCGACATTATTAACAAAACTATGCGAAGAACTGCCCCAGTTATCTGCTCAAGCATCAAACCTGTTTAAAATAAATGATTTAGATGAAGCGCGCAATAGTATTCACAAGCTTCATGGATCAGTCAGTTTCTGCGGATTGACGAACTTTCAAGCTGTTGCACGTCAAATAGAGGACGGGTTGCTGACTCAAAATTACGCGTCGATAGAGGATGACTTTCAGCAACTTAATACGCTAATACAACAATTATTGGACATAAAGCAGGAAACGCTAAACATTATTAACGGCGAAAAGTCACAATAGCGTCGAATTAGGTTTTTATTTATATTTTGTAACTACTCGCCCGCTTTGAATTAAGGGTGTAGGCGCTTGATTTCAAAGGACGCATCAATACGTCCCTGCAGCTCTCTGCAACATCCCTGTTGCAGAAGCCTTTTCAATCAACCACCTACACCCACTAAAATTGGAGGGGGTGAGCAGATACTATATTTTTATCTTTTATGAAAAACTCGAACTGACCTGGAAACCTATTTGAAAAATTCACCGGTTTCCCGACTTTTGGCTATGGAACTGAATTTACTAAAATAGCTATTTTAGTAAATTGTATCGGCAATAGCAGATATAGAAACTTCGTCTACACTCAACATTGTGAAAACAACACAGGAATTGCTTATGGGTGAATCTTAAATGCAAGTCGTAACTAACGCTGTTTTCGATCGTCTTACGGGGCGATAAATTATCATCAACAATACGGTTATCCACAAAAGCTGTGGATAACCCTGTCATTAATTTGTCATATTGTCCCTTAACTCCCCCTTCCCTTCCACCTTCGAGTTAAATTGACTAAATACTGGCCAACATTTTTGCAGGACAATTCAAGGTATCCGGAAACAGTTGCGGAAGCCGTCGATCGGCTGATGGAATTACTGCACGGCGAAGCAAGCAAACTGATTGATTCCTGTAACCAGACTTTACATCTCGCGGCTTTATATAATTCTGTTCATCCGGATGATGTTTCTGATGTGATTATTGGCGATGCCATTCATTACCAGAAGGGCTTTGACAAAAGTGGAAAGACTTACGAAGAAGAATTTATCTGATAATAAAAATATTTAGGTGGAGATAATGACAAAGAAAAAACGATATTTTGTTATAGTTTTTCTATCGCTTTCGGCAACATCGCTTGCCCATGCCGAGGGATCCTTGTTGAAAGAGCTTGGCAGTATCATTGGCAGTTTCGGCACAGGAGTTGGCGAAGAAATCGGCAACAGCATGGCGAAGCAACAACCGCAATGGATTACGATCGAACCCGGCAGCAAAGAAGAATGTATCGCCAAAGCCGGTGGCGTCCTGAACAACACTTACATGCGTTGCCGTAATGGCCGCCAAGAACAGGTCCGGATTGGTGCTGATGGTAAAAAAGTTGTGCTTAACGAACGTCCAATCCCGAGGCACTGATGGATGTATCCCAAATTCTTATACAAGCTTTTGCCTCATCAGTAAGCGATTATTGGTGGCTGATTCTCCTCCTTATCTTCGTCGCCTTCTTAAAATCGCCATTCATGAAAGGCGTTTTGGGTGAGTTTCAGGTCAATCTGGCGGCTAAATTCTTTCTCGACAAAAACATCTACCGGTTGTTCAAGAACGTCACCCTCCCAACCGAGGACGGAACCACCCAGATCGATCATGTCATCGTGTCCCGATATGGCGTGTTCGTCATCGAAACCAAGAACATGAAAGGCTGGATTTTCGGCAGCCCTCAACAAAAAAACTGGACCCAAAAGATTTACCGGCATACCAACCTATTCCAGAACCCACTGCATCAAAATTACAAACATACTCAGACGCTGCAATCGGCGCTGGAGCTTGATCCTGGAAATGTGTTTTCGCTGGTTGTCTTTGTCGGCGACAGCACATTCAAAACGCCGATGCCGGACAATGTGGTTAACGCCGGTGGTTATATCCGGTTTATCAATAGCAAAATGCAACCGATCCTGAGCGATAGTGAAATAATGGCTATTTACTCCAAGATTGAATCCGGCCGGTTAGAGCCGTCGATCAAAACGCACCGGGAGCATGTAAAGCACGTTAAAACGATCATTGAGGAAAAACAGCGTCCGGCTGATGTTAATTCATGCCATAAATGCGGCAAGCCGATGGTAATGAGAACGGCCCGAAGTGGAGCAAATCAGGGTAAGCAGTTTTTGGGGTGTTCCGGTTTTCCGAAGTGCCGAGCTATGAGACAAGTATCATGAATAGCGACTGTCGGCCAAAAGCGGGTGTTAAGCACACTTCTAATACTGACGCACAAACAGGCATAAACAGACGTTCGTCCAACTCCACGTCTACCACGATAATTCTTGGTTTAGTGGAGCCCTTTTCTTGGAATGGGCTTAAAAACCCACATAAATGATTCCTTCGTAAACCATCAACACGTCTTTTTGCGATTGGCAATTCCCAAAAGACCCATGACCCCTGAACCGAATAGCCAGAGAGTGACGGGGATGGGAACAGCTGCGGGCGGATTTTGCCCGAACTGAATATTATCAATACCGATGTTGTCTTGCGTGCCAACTGCCAGGTTGCCGTGGTCAATTTGTATAGTTAGCTCAGTGCCACTCAAGGGTACAGCAAAGTCAAATGCTGTATGCATGGGGCCGCCATCATTAGCCCCTTGGACAAGTACGTTGTCCTGAGAGAATAACGTACCGGCATCACTTATCACACGGACGGCATTGATGGTATAGTCTGTCAGATACCAGCCGGCCAAATCAAAATGATACAGATCAACGGTATACCCTGGATCCGCGATTAACTGCACATTGAGTGAAACCGATTGGTTATTGCCAAAGGCAACATTGGTGAGATCGCCATAACTGTCACGCCAAAGTGAAAGGCTGGCGCCGTTTCCAGCGACAAAATTGGTAATAACGTTCGGGGTAAACCCCTCACCACCATTTCCATAAGTAAACTGGCCGCCAGGCACATTCATGGGTGAATCGGTAATGCGGTCACCGTAATCGTCTTCAAGGTCATTGCCACTAATAGTAGGAACAACAACACCGACTTGACGGATTTGGTCGAACGTCAAAATGCTTGCATTGGCCGTACTGGCCAAACAAAGCATTAAGGCTGTAAACGTCAATCGCCCTCTAAAATGTTTTAACAGAACCTCGCGGGTCTTACCGGCACAATTGAAGTTGGTGCAAATAAAGGCAAAAAATCTGCTCATAGTCATACCCCTTCAAAACGACAAATAAGAATCGTAACTCTTGTTTCAAGGAGGTTGCAAACCTTTTTTCCATAAAATAAGCACGCACGAATACTTGTTTAAAGTGTTGGCTATTATTTGGTGAACTGTCAAAAATCAACGGGGTCAGTATCGATTGAAAATACCCTTTAGCACTATTAACGCAATCTGAGTTTGTTTGTGTTGAATGTGGCTATAGCAATAACGCTGATCATGTTGGCGCAATCAATGTACTAAGCCGGGGACACCGACAGTTAGCAAGCCAGGCGAGTGTGCAGTAATATCACCGGCAACAGGAAACCCTGACAAGCGACGACAGCAAGATCACTTTTGAGAAATCAGGAATCGCCGTCTCTTTAGGTCGGTGAGGGTGTCAAATATTTAGCGAGATCCTAAACAATCTCATGCCCTTGATTGTTGGGTTGCAAAAAGGCAGCAACGCAACCAGCCTCGGCTGCCGATCAGTGGACTAATTTTTGTAGGATGCAGTGAACGCAGTAAACCGCATCGTTCGCGATTGATGCAGACTATGTTCGCATTAATAGTCGATGCCGCCCCGGCACGGATTGCCAGGATCCGGAAGGCATGGATGGCGTTGGACTTTAACATTCTTGTGACCTGGATTCCGGTAATCCATGCCTGAATGAAGGCGTTTATGTCTTTTCAACTAATCACACGAACAGAGCCTTGCTTTTGACATTCGAATGAACGAGAACACAGCTTTAAGGTTTTAAACATGAGTCTTAATCTTTAAAATCCATTTCAATCGAATCGGCGTCCAGCGCCTTGTCAAACCAATGTTCAAATTGCTGGGGATCGGCTTGGTCGATATTGATAAATACTGCTGGAGGTCATTCACCAAATCTCTTATTCAGGGCACCAAGGAGCAAAGGCTTCGCTTCAGACGTTATCCCTTTTTCTACGCCTCTCTCCATTCCTTTTTGTATTCCCTTTTCTATACCGGTTTTTCACCTCGAAAAAACCGTGCTACATTCCTTTTTGATAACTTGGCAGTTTTTCTATATCTATGTGTAACTTGTCATACGCCTCTTGGATATTGACGCTAAGAGCCCGATTGTCCGTCAGAATTTCCAGCATTTGCAGACAGTCACGACGCATTTTTTCGTCTTGTCCGGTTAACTCTTGCAACCTTGTCATTATAAATCGCAGCACGTCATCTGGCGATTCGCCTTCAAAGTTACATAGGATCGATAAAATCAGAGCATTCGGATCATCACTTTCGATTAAATTTCTAAAGCCAATAGCGCGCATGTCCACTAATTGATAACGATACTATAGTTGAGCACTGCTTTGACCATCGGCCATACTGAGAGGTTTGCGGCCAATATAAATAAGGCATTGATACACCTGATAACCTGTGAGTGAACGGACTTCATTTTATTGCCCGGCATATTGGGGATATGGCGTACAGCTATCGCTCTGGCCCCCCTCTTAATTTGAAGCATCAAGCTTACCTTGGTATTTTCACCCATTGGATGAGCCCGGTTTCGAGAGGGATAATGCAATCCGGATTGTTCGGCCGGATTCTGGGCGTGTAATCAGAAATGGGCCGGTTTGCGGCAATAACTGCGCTGTAGAGATAGCCGTTAACGGCACCTGGAATTGCATGCTCTATTTGCATGGGGGTCAGTTCAAACGTTTTTTGTTCTGCCGGTTCTGAGAATAATTCTACGCAAATATCGTTTGCTTCAATATCACCCAGATAGAGCATCAGGCTAAAGCGATAAGTATTTTCGATTTTTTCGGCTACCGGGTTTTCCACATGGATTTTTGTCCACAGTTCTTTGATGCGTTTTTGCCAGTGTTGTAATGCTTTTCCCAGTTTGACATTATCGGCAATCCGTTTGTTATAGCTGGCTGCCAAGGGAAGGTAATAATGTTCGGTATATTCACGAACCATCCGGTTGGCGGAAAAGTAGGGTGTCAGCGTCGACATGCTTGCCCGTATAAAATTCACCCACCGCCGGGGAATACCGACCGGATCGTGATCATAAAAATGAGGAATAATGGTATTTTCCAGATGTTGGTACAGGATTTCCGCTTGTGCCGGATCTGCAAGTTCATCTTCCAGGCCGTTTAAAGCCCAGCCTACTTCGGGTGAGTAAGCTTCAGCCCACCAGCCGTCCAGTTCGGATAAATTTAATCCGCCATTGACTAAAATTTTCATGCCGCTTGTACCACACGCTTCCCAGGGTCTGCGCGGGGTATTAATCCATAAATCGACGCCTTGCACCAAATATTCGGCGGTTATCATATCGTAGTCACTTAAATAAATTGCCCGTTCGCGTATTTCCGGCCGACGCATGAACTGATACCACGCTTTGATCAGCGCTTGTCCGGGGTGATCGGCAGGATGTGCCTTACCTGATATAACGAGCTGAACGGGGCGTGTCGGGTTAGTGAGTATAGCGGCGAGCCGGTCCGGATCAGTAAGCAGTAGATTAGGTCGTTTATAGGTGGCAAATCGGCGTGCAAAACCAATGGTCATAACATTAGGGTCGAACAGTCGTAATACGCGATCTTGCCGTTCGGTTTCGGAGATCATGCTTTGAGAATTTAGCTCTCTAGTATACTCATCGCGCACATAGTCAACCAGGCGCCTGCGATTTTTGGCGCGTAACGTCCATATTTGCTCGTCGCTTACACGGTCAAACTTTTCCGCCAGATTTTCATGTTCGCAATACCAGCGGCTTTTACCGCATAAATTAGTCCAGAGCTCATCAGCATCCATTGAGTCCCAAGTCGGCACATGAACTCCGTTGGTAATATGCCCCACCGGTACTTCCTGAAGAGGCCAATCTGGAAATAAGGGGCTAAAAATGCGCCGACTTACCTCACCGTGTAAACGGCTGACGGCGTTAATGGCTGCGCTGCCATGAATTGCGAGATAAGCCATATTGAACGGCTGTTCGCTGGTCGGTTCATGAGGATTACGACCCAGATTGATAAGCGTTTCCAGGGAAATATTAAGTGATTGCGCATAATGTCCCAGATAACGGGTGATCAATTCCGGACTGAACCGGTCGAAACCCGCTTCAACCGGGGTGTGGGTGGTAAAAAGATTGCCTGCACGCGTCACGGCCAATGCGGTTTCAAAATCCAGGTGAAATTCTTCCATAAAATCTCTGGCCCGCTCCAATACCAGCAATGCTGCATGTCCCTCATTGAGATGACAGACGTCCGGTTTGATGCACATGGCTCTCAAGACACGCCAACCGCCAATGCCGAGCAAAATTTCCTGGGTCAGGCGATGTTCCGGTCCGCCCCCATAAAGTTCGGTTGTGATACAGCGGTCAACCGGATGATTAATCGGATCATTGGTGTCTAAAAGATACAATTTGATGCAGCCGATTTGCGCTTGCCAGACACGGACCCATAAACGCGACGGCGTAAAAAGCTGAATACGCAGCCATTCGCCTTCTTCGTTGCGTACCGGACAAACAGGCAGATCGCCGGTGTCGCTGGAAGGATAGAGCGCGATTTGATTGCCGTCTTGATCGATGGCTTGACGAAAATAGCCGTTTTGATACAGCAAGCCGACGCCGATCAGCGGAAGCCTGAGATCGTTTGATGCTTTTAAATGATCGCCAGCCAGTAAGCCCAAGCCGCCTGAATAAATCGGCAGTGCCTCGCTGAGGCCAAATTCCATGCTGAAATAGGCGACTTGCTTGAATTTTGCGGTCGCTTGCAGTTCATGTTGAAACCAACGCTCTTCAGTCAGCGATTGCCTGTAATCACTGACAATGCTTTTGAGATTCTTGCAGAACGTTTCGTTGTTAGCCAGTTCTTCAAGGCGTTTATTGGAGGTGGTTTGCAGCACTAACCAGGGATTACGGGTTTGTTGCCACAAATCGGCATCCAACTCCTGCCAGATTGCATCGGCTCGATGACTCCAGGAAAAATTACAATCGAGCGCTAATTCAGGAAGGCCGTCCAGTTTTTCAGCCAAATGGGTAGGAAAATTTCTAGGCGTAGTCATGGCGCCACCTCTTGTGAGGAAATAATGTTACGAACTTGATCTGATTTAAACTAAGGGACAGGCACAAAATAAAAGAGAGTTTTATTCATGTCGCCTTTTTGCTAAACGCTTTCTTAGTCGTAATATAATTATTTCAACGTAAGTTGAATTAAGCGGTAGCCGTTACCCAAAAAATAGACTTTTGGAAGCTTAATGCTTTGATTGCTAGGTGAGACTCCCCGGGCTAACCCAGCCTACCCTATGTCGTTATGCGTATTTTGTAGGAGCGGTCCATGCCCCCCATTGAACCACTTTACTTCGCGGGCATTGCCAGCTCCTAAACTACTGTCAATCGATTCTTTGCAATGGCCTTAAAATAATGGCATTGCAATCTACCCGGTTCATCACCTTCGTTTAGTTGTTACGCTGAACAGCTACATCGAAATAAAATAACTTAGTCAACGCCAAATCGAAGCAAAGTCAATAGTAAAACTACACGCCTTAATATCAAATTTAACCGTTTCAGAACAATAATCGCCTGATTTCTTAAAACCCTGCGAATCATTACGATAGACTTTTGCCAAACGCTTTTCCGGATAAACAAGGATGTAGTAAAGCAGACCCTCTCGCTGATAGAGATCAAACTTCATGACCTCATCTCTCTTCGTACTCGTTGAAGAAACAACCTCAATAATCAGCTCAGGTGTTACCAACACTTTTTCATCAATATCCTGACAAATAACCATTACATCAGGCCTGACTACTGTGTCATTGGAGACTTGCCAGTCTGTCTCCATAAGAATACAGCAAACATCAGAGCAGTTCTTGTCATGGCTGAACTTGTCCTTAATCATTGCAGCAACATTGAAAGCAACCGTTTGGTGAGTTACTGTCGGCGATGGGGTCATAGCATAGGGCATTCCTGCTATTAACTCCCAATTACCTTCCCAATGTTGATAGTCATCAAGTGTGTAATATTCCTGGTAAGCTAAAACCACTTTTACCCTCCAAATACAAGAAACCAGAATTTGGATCCGGTTGTAAATATACCTTTCGCACTTCAAATTTCGGCAGTGCCTAAGAGGAGGCAACGGGTTTTCGGCAAAGGCTTTGCCAGCATTCATGCTGGCTTAGAGCCTACATGGATGTATTTACGGCGTCCTTAGACGGGCATCCCGGTGCTGAATTTCGATCTACGATGGGTATAACTTTACGCAATTCCCGCCCGACAAATCACAAGAAATTTCTTCCCTCTTTAAAAAAAGACTATGTTTGCGTTAAAAGTTGGTGTCGCCCCAGCACAGAATACCGGGGTCCAGAAGCCATTGATGACGTTGGACTTTCACATCCTTGTGACCTGGATTCGCTAACGTGGTCTAACGGCTCGGGCAATCCATGCCGGAATAACGATGCTCTTGTATTTTCAACTAATAACGCGAACAGTGCTTTAAAAAATGGGAAGTTTGACGACTTTTTTTTCAGAATTAGTTGGGAATATAACCTGGCAACTGCCCATGCACGTCTTTAATAAACGCTTCGAGTATCTTATCGCCCTCCTCTGTCGGACGGCTTTCCGGCAATGCTACAACTAATCTGACCAACGCACCATCGGTTCTCTGACGCGTAAGAGCGTCCCAGAAAAGGTACCATTTAACCAGATATTCGTTGGTTATATTCCTGCCGCGTTGCTGAAACCAGTAGTAAACGAGTTGTTTACTTTCCCCTTTCGAAATAACAGCACGATTAACGCGTATCGGACTGCCATCAGACATAGTTGCACCCGGTAAGCTTCGTTGCGTAAATTCCCCAATACGCCAGCCGTCACCGGGGATACAGGATTTGGGGGAATGCGCAGAAGCGCCCTGCCGCTGAGAGGCGTAATAAGCCACGTAAAAATTGACCGGTGAGACCTCATTCGGTTTTGTATAGTTTGCAATGATGTAATCATCGAATTTAAGTTCGTCGATGTATTTCTGGCCCATGCCTACTTCGACACCTTTCCAGTCTGAAATCGCCAAAGGAAACGTAGTAAAGCGGGAACGTTGGGGTACGACTTCCTCACGATCCCCCACGAACAGTGAAATAGGAGCGGCAATTATTAAAATCACTATGGCGGTCAGAAAAGGTTTTGGCAATCCGGAAAAAAAGGTTTGCGGCTGCTCGCTATGTACCTGCTCTGCTTCTTCAGGAATACCCAGTGCGTCCAGTGGCTGTGCGCCGATCACGAATACCTGTGAAAATTTCTTACCTTTATAAAAAATCTTGACCAATAGCCACATTTCGATAAACAAAATGCCCAGGCAGCCAATAAAAATAACCCAGCCCTCAAAATCATGAAGAAACCCTTCCGCTTGTTCAATGCCCCAATTATCAACCAGGATACCAATAACACCGATACGAAAACTGTTCATAAATACGGTGATGGGCAATGTTGATAGCACAATCAAAATGCGCATCCATAATTTGGCTCTAAAAAAATACGCGCACAGGAAACAGAAACTGGCGAGAGGAAACAGGTAGCGCAATCCGCTACAGGCTTCGACCACTTGTAACTGGAAGTTACCCAGGTCAATGACATTGCCCGCCAAAAATACGCTGATGCCAAAGGACCGGATAACCGCAACGCCGATTTGAGAGGAGATGAGTTGAAGCTCTGAGGACAGGTTGTTGTATAAAAAATTCGGCAATGGAATCATGAAAATTAAATAGACCAGAGGAAACCAGAGCAGTCTGATGCCCTTCCAGCCGGTATAAGTCAGACACATGCCAAACAAAACCAGTAAAAATGCGTACTGGGTAATGATGGACAATGTAGCCAAATTACCCACGAAACCAATCAACAGACCTAAAAGGACAAAGACAACCCCCAACCATTGGGGTTCGAATTGCATTTTGGCTAAAGCCGATCTGTTTTCCCAGACAAACCAAAACGAGATAACCGGTATCAGATAACCGTGACTGTATTCCTCGCTTTCCCAGCGGTTGACCATAGCAAGCAAGGCATCGCCAAAGATCACGCCGATTAACAAGGCAATTAATGTTGCCGCGATCAAAAGTGCATAATTCAATTTCATAAAACTTCCATAATTTTGGGGGGGGTTATTAACTGCTTTCCTAAATCCGTTTTAATAGTAATTATTAGGCTAACTTGCGTTTAGTCTGCTTAACGTCAGGGATTGCCTGCTTCCAGGCGTGACGTTGTCCGTTTATCCAGGGTTAAAATGTGTCCATCTAGATTATGCCCAAAGCCAGGTTTACTTGGAAGAGGGCTGATGAATTACATTAAATAATAAGGTCATTATCCGCGTTGGGTTAGCGCTTTTAACAAACCAACAATAAACGCCAACCGCAACCCACAAGTTGCATCACCCTTGTTTCGTTGCTCCGCTGAATAGTAACAAAATCTAGAGCTCTCTATCTCTCCAGGAGCTTTTTGACTATCAAGGCACACGCATTACCGTCACCATAGGGATTATGCGCTTTTGACATTCGCGCATAAAGCTCCTTATCCTGCAATACCGTTTCCACGCCGTTAACAATTTTTTCTTTATTTGTGCCAACCAATAAAACAGTCCCGGCATCGACTGCTTCAGGCCTTTCAGTCACGTCCCGCATCACCAGAACCGGCTTACCCAACGATGGCCCCTCTTCCTGAATGCCGCCGGAATCGGTCAGAATAAGATCACTTTGGTTCATCATCCAAACAAAAGGCTCATAATCAAGCGGTGCAATCAAATAGACATTGGGCAAATCCGCCAAAATTTCATAGACCGGTTTTTGCACATTCGGATTGAGATGCACAGGATAAACCAAATCCCAGTCGCCATGTTTTAGTGCCAGCTCTTTAATCGCATTACATAAATCGATAAACCCTTGTCCAAAATTTTCACGCCGGTGGCCGGTAATCAAAATCAGTTTTCGCTGCTTATTGACCACTGTTGTGTAAAGAGCTTCACCAAAATGATCACGCCACACACCTTCAGGCTGCGCCGTCACTTTATCCCTGACGATCAACAATGCGTCAATGACGGTATTGCCGGTTACAACAATGGCTTCATCTTTAACACCTTCAGCCAGTAAGTTGTTTTTAGAGGATTGGGTTGGGGCAAAATGATAATCCGTTAGACGGCTCACCAGGGTTCGATTAGCTTCTTCCGGAAAAGGCGCGCGCAAATTGCCCGTTCTAAGACCCGCTTCGACATGTCCCAATTTGATGTTTTCATAAAAGGTGGCAAGACCGGAGGCAAAACACGTCGTCGTATCACCATGCACCAGCACCACATCAGGGCGGGCCTGCCTGAGCACATCGCGTAAGCCAAGTAACACTTTGGCCGTAATATCAAACAAATCCTGATTGGGTGCCATAAGATCCAAATCATAATCCGGTTTTATGACAAACAGATTAAGAACCTGATCCAACATTTGTCTGTGCTGAGCGGTAACGCACACTAACGATTCGATACCTTGGGCTTGTTGCAACGCCAATACCACAGGAGCCATCTTTATGGCTTCCGGACGTGTGCCGAATACAGTGAGTACCTTTAATGTCATGCTTTTACTCTCTTTCCGTCTGATGGACGGAATGTACTTTGGTTAGTTAAGAAATCAGTTAGTATTCCTTCTCCCTCTGGGAGAAGGTTAGGATGAGGGTGTAAAAAAGCAGTTTTCCTTAATTTTTATTCCCCTCATCCACCCCTCAATGCCTTTAAGTTAAAGCCATCGCAGTGAATCGATAGGCAAGGATGTAGGAGCGGGCATAGCACGCTCCTACAAAATACGCTTAACTTAACGGCATTGACCCTGTAGCCTCTCCCGCAAGAAGAGTGGCTATTGTGCTTGGCTCTGAGCTTATTAAAGGACTATCCACGAACGTTTTTTCAGAGACCTGCAGGAACTGAATTGACTGACAATTGGATTTCTACTTGATGACGCCACGCGTATCAATCAGAATTTTTTCTTTAAGCTCCACTGCTTTAAGGCTCTTGAACGGTTTATGATCAACCAGCAGCAAGATAATGTCGGACCTTTTTATGACCTCTTGATAAGGCAGTAAATCAAACTCTTTATGCGAAGCTAAGTTGGGTTCGGCAACCAGCACCTCACCGATATTTTGTTCCTGAATGTGTTTGACGATTTCAACCGCCGGGGATTCTCGCAGATCATCCACATCGGCTTTAAAGGCCAGCCCTAAACAGCCAATGACGGGATTTTTAAACTTGTCGGCGCTGGCTTTTACCTTTTCAATGACCCAATGCGGCTTGGCATCATTGACCTCGCGGGCTGTTTTTATCAGCCTGGCATACTCAGGCGCGCGAGCGACGATAAACCAAGGATCAACAGCGATACAATGCCCGCCGACACCCGGCCCCGGTTGCAGGATATTAACCCGAGGATGCCGATTGGCCAGTTTGATCAGTTCCCATACATTGATATTTTCCTTATCGCAAATCAAGGACAGCTCATTGGCAAAGGCGATATTGACATCTCGGAATGAATTTTCACTGAGCTTACTTAATTCTGCCGTCTTGGCATCTGTCGCCAGAATTTCACCCCGCACAAATGTTTGATAAAACTCCACCACTTTGTCAGTAGAAATTGCGTTAATGCCTCCGACGATCCGGTCGTTTTCGACTAGTTCGGTCAAAATTCTGCCGGGAAGCACCCGCTCAGGGCAATGCGCGACATAAACATCCCTGCCGACATTATGTCCATTTTCCCTAAGGATTTTGGCCACGACATCATCGGTTGTTCCCACCGGACTGGTCGATTCCAAAATAACGATATTGCCGGGTTTTACATAAGGCGCAATCACCCGCGTCGCAGCTTCCACATAGGAAAGGTCCGGAATGTGATTGTCTTTGAATGGGGTGGGCACCGCTAAAATAAATATATCGGCTTCTACCGGCTTAAGCCCTGCTTTGAGATTACCTGATTGAACCGCTGACTTCACCAAGATATCAAGATCGGGCTCAACGATATGAATTTTACCTTGATTTATGGTATCGACGACATGCTCAGAAGTATCGACACCAAATACCTCAAATCCTTTTGTACCGAGCAACGAAGCGGTAGGCAAGCCAATGTAGCCTAAACCGATAACGCAAACTTTGGTCTCTGATGCTTGCATGATGTATTCCTGTGTAACTTAAAGTGAATGTAATTATTCAGCGATGGCGGGGTTAGAGCTATAGTCTGACCCAACTGATAGACTTTCAGCTTTGATTGCTGGGTTAGGCTCTGCGAGCCGATCCAACCTGCGCGACTATAAGCTAACCCACCTTCTCGGCTAAACTCCGGAAAGTATAGACATAACCGCCAAAGTTGTTGTCAATCCCAGGGGGAAGAAGCGAGGAATTAGTCATGCAATTTTGCCGGGTTAGTTCTATCGAGCTAGCCCGGCCTACTGTTCTTTAAGCCAGATTTTTCTGATACCAATCGTAAAGCTGGGTTATGCCCTGTTCTAAAGGCACTTTCGCTTGCCAGCCTTCGGCGCTCAATTTCGAAACATCCAACAATTTACGCATAGTTCCATCAGGTTTGGTCGTATCAAACTCGAGATTTCCGGCAAAACCGACCACTTTCTGTATCGTTTCTGCCAATTCTCTAATGGTCACATCCTGACCGGTTCCCACGTTGACGATATCCAAATCCGAGTAATTCTCCATCAGGTAGACTGACGCATCGGCCATATCATCAACATACAAAAATTCTCGCATCGGCGTTCCCGTCCCCCAAATTACAACTGACTCGGCGTTGCTTTGCTTGGCTTCATGAAACTTTCTGATCAACGCAGGCAGTACATGGGAATTCTGCAAGTCAAAATTGTCGCCGGGCCCATACAAATTGGTCGGCATCAGGCTGATCGCATCAAAGCCGTACTGTTTGCGGTAAGCCTGACACATTTTAATGCCCGCAATTTTAGCCACCGCATACCATTCGTTGGTGGGCTCCAAAGGACCGGTCAACAAATATTCTTCTTTCAGAGGCTGGGGAGCCATTTTGGGATAAATACAGGACGAGCCCAAAAATACAAATTTTTTGACACCCGCTTGATAAGCGCCATGGATCAGGTTGTTTTGGATACACAGGTTGCTGTAAATGAATTCAGCCGGATACGTATTATTGGCATAAATTCCACCCACTTTCGCAGCCGCATCAATAACAACCTCGGGCTTTTCGGTATCATAAAAATGGTTCACTGCGGCTGAGTCCATCAGGTCCAGCTCAAGCCTGGTTTGAGTGACAATATTGGTATAGCCTTTACCTTCCAAATTTCTGACAATCGCGGAGCCCACTAACCCGCGATGTCCCGCCACATAGATTTTGGTTTGTTTCTCGATAACCGCTTTATTAATGTTCGCGTCCATAGCATTTCACTCGTTTAAGAGGGTTTAAGTCAGCAAAATAGCCCGTTTATTCATGGAAATTAAAGGTTTTATAACCTTGACGCTGACAAAGTTCATCACGCTCGGCATCTTTAAGATCCTCTCTGACCATTTCCGCCACTAATTCATGGAAGGTGATTTTCGGTGTCCAGCCCAATCTTTCCTTGGCTTTTGTTGGATCGCCCAGCAGCGTTTCAACTTCTGTCGGTCTGAAGTAACGCGGATCAACCGCTACAATGCATTTTCCGTTGGCTTCGTTATACCCTTTTTCATCAACACCCTCGCCCTCCCAGCGGATAGCAATATCTAATTCCTTGGCGGCAGCATCAACAAATTGTCTTACCGAATATTGAACTCCGGTTGCTATGACGAAATCTTCCGGTTGTTCTTGTTGCAACATTAACCACTGCATTTCCACATAATCTTTAGCGTGGCCCCAATCTCTCAAGGAATCAAGATTGCCCAGATACAAACAATCCTGCAGGTCCAGCTTAATTCTTGCGATAGCTCGCGTAATTTTGCGGGTTACGAAGGTTTCGCCCCGTAACGGCGATTCGTGATTAAACAAGATGCCGTTACAACCATAAATTCCATAGGCTTCCCGGTAATTCACGGTAATCCAGTAAGCATACATTTTTGCCACCGCATAAGGTGAACGCGGATAGAACGGCGTCGTTTCCCGTTGCGGAATTTCCTGAACCAGACCAAACAATTCGGACGTTGAAGCCTGATAAAACCGGGTCTTTTTTTCCAGCCCTAAAATGCGGATGGCTTCAAGAATTCTCAAGGTTCCCAGAGCATCGACGTCGGCCGTGTATTCAGGGGATTCAAACGAAACCGCAACATGACTTTGCGCACCTAAGTTATAAATTTCGTCCGGTTGAACTTGCTGAACGATGCGCACCAGATTGCTTGAATCGACCAAGTCGCCATAATGAAGGATGAAATTACGATTTTCTATGTGCGGGTCTTGATAAAGGTGGTCAATTCGATTGGTATTGAATAATGATGCGCGGCGTTTGATCCCATGCACGACATAGCCTTTCTTGAGCAGAAACTCAGCCAGATAGGCGCCGTCTTGTCCGGTAATGCCGGTAATTAATGCTGTTTTAGCCATATAACATCCTGAAAGTTTTGATTTAAATAAGAAATTTAGTAAGTATCCAATGCAGGTTGGGTTAGGCGATAGCCGTAACCCAACAGATTGCCTTTTTGAAAGTTGAACACTTCGATGGTTAGGTTAGTCGCTCAGAGCTAAGCTTCCATGCCCTCTAAAATATAGGCAAGTCGCAGCAGATTTGAAGGTGCCAGCCGCTATAAGGATTTTAATTCCTCTTCGTCCTCATCCTGTTGCAACAGGCCAATATCGATATTTTTTTGCTGCAAAATCAGCGCTCTTACTTTTGACATTTCGTTGGTTTCTTTTTCGGGAGCAGGAAATATGCCTCCTTGCAGCTTATCTCTGATGACATCCAGCACCAGCGGCATCGTCAAGGGCTGAATTTCCTCGGCAAAACCGTAAACGAGTGAAAAATCACACAAGGTATTGATGAGTCTTGGAATACCCTGGCTGTAGTAATAAATAACCGCCATGGCGTATTTGTCAAAAACGTTTGTTGCCCCACCGGCTACAGCCAATCGATGCTGGATGTATTCAAGCGTCTCTTTGTATTTTAGGGGTGTTAAGCGGTAGTCGACAGACACTCTCTGAGCGAGCTGTCTTAATTCGGGCCGCTGCATCAATTCCAGCAGTTCCGGCTGCCCTACCAGAATAAGCTGCAATAACAGATATTTATCAGCGTTTATATTAGAAAGTAACCGCAATTCTTCCAACGTCTGCATGTCGAGATTTTGGGCTTCATCAATAATGAGAACTGTACGTCTGTTTTGACCGTATTCACTTACCAAAAAGTCGACAAACGTCTGATACCGTGAAGCCTTGTCGGTAGCGGAGGTATCGAGCTCGAACGCATTAAGCACCCATTGCAGTAAATCACCGAATGCGTTGTGTGCGTTTGATATCAGGCCTACCGTAATGTCCTGATCTATTTCCTGAAGAATCCGTCTGACCAGCGTGGTTTTACCAGACCCGACTTCACCGTTGATGACGGTAATACCGGCCTGACTGTGCAAACCGTATTCGAGCATGTTTAGTGCTGTCCTATGCTGTTTGCTCAAATATAAAAAATCAGGATCGGGCGTCAGTGAAAACGGTTTTTCTTTGAATCCGAAAAAGTCTTGATACATAGGCTAATACGCTGCGGGTGACCAGATTTCAGCAGATTTATTCAATACTGATCCCAGATATTTTTTCTCTTCGATTAACTGTAAGCTCCGTTCTATCTCGGGATTAGTCGTTAAACCTTCAGCCACCACGAGTAAACAGGCATCCACATAAGGCAAAAAAACCATTGCGTCATCGGAACTCATCAACGGCGGCAGATCGACGATAATCAACCGATCTGAATAGCGATTTTTCAGCTCGTTAACCAAATTCAACATTTTTGGTGTGGCCAGCAATTCGGACGACTGTCTGATCGGCTTGCCCGCCGGCAAGAGCACCAGCCTTTCAATACTGGGATTAATAAACAACTCATTGATAGGCACGTCATCGGTGAAATAATCGACGATGCCTTTAGGCGAGGAAATCCCGAAATAGTGATGAATATTCGGCCTCCGTAAATCCAGATCCGCCAGTAACACCGAATGATTGCCTTCCATTGCCAGACTGATCGCCAGATTGACAGCGGTGAGCGATTTTCCAACGCCCGCAGTAGGACTGGTAACCGCCAGCATATTCCAACCATTAATGCTCATCCGTTGTAATACTTTGGTTCTTAAAATCTTGAACAAATCTGCCGTTTCGTTATCTTTAAGATGCGCAACGACCCGGTTTTGTTTGAGTAATTGCTGGGATATTTCTACTGTCTGGGTTTGAGTATATTTGATTTCCTGGACAGCAGCGGCGGTCACATAATTCGGCTTGCCGGTTCGCGGTTGCGGCTTGTTACCGGGCCGATTTCTTTGTTCTCGCGCTTTTTCAAGCGCTTTATGTATTCTTTCCATTCGCTTTCCTGATGAATTTGATGGTTACTTAATTCTTAGCTTAAGAACGTTACAGGCCAAAAGTTGGGTTACGTCTATCACTAACCCAACCAACGCTTGCTCCGAAAATTACCCGTTTTTTCTAACCAACTGCTTAAAAAATCAACCCAAACCTAACTTTCTCATTACGACATACCAGAGCACATCCAATGGCTTTATTACAAAATGAAAAAAGAGGATGACGGCAATGAGGGCCCCGATTATTGAAAAAATAATCTTCAATTTTGTGCTTTGATTTTTTGAAATATCTTCATCGGTTTCGATATAGGGCAAGACCACCAGAGGGGCCAGGCCGGTAACCGCTAAAACCGCCCTGGAACCGAATATGGCACTGCTCAGACTTTCCTTGACCACGGCAAAACCAAACGAACTGCCTATGGAAAGAATCAAACCCAGGAAAATAATGGCTTTACGGTTCGGTTTAAAAGGTTCTTCAGGGAACATCGGCGGCTCGATTAACGAAAAGCGTTCGCCTTTACGGTCTTTTTCCATGGCTTGAGCCATATCCGCTTCCATTTGTTTGGCTTTAACTTCGCGGTATTTAACCGTCGCATTTTCATAATCTCGCATCAGTGACTGGTATTCACGCTCCACTTGAGGCGCTTGCAGAATACTTTTTTCATATTCACCCAATTTTTGCCTCAGAGATTCTTTTGAAGTACGCTGAGCTCTTAATTCGGCTTCGGCCGCTTCCAGTTGCGCTTTAAGTTGAATATATGCAGGGTTATCGGGTTTGGCTGTCGATTTGGGCAACGACACGGATAGCGGCCGATTTAACTGCGCTTCCAGGCTGCTTATTTCTTTTCTTAGTTTTTTGACATCCGGATGAGATTCCGAATAACGGTCTATTAGGGTTGCCAGTTCAGCTCGTTTGCTGGTCAATTGAGTGAGTAACTCGCCATTGTCGGTTGCTCCGACTTCTTTACGCAGCGCTTCTATTTCCCTTTTTGTTTTGGCTATATCGGGGTGATTGCCGCTGTAACGCGCACTTAACGCAATAAACTCCGCTTCCAGGGCTTTTAAACGGTCTTCAGAACCGTAAATTCTCTCACCGGTTGCAGAATAAATATTGGTGTTTGGATTTAACTGGGATAGCTCTGCCTCTAGATAGACTTTGCGTTCGTTTAAGGCATTGATTTGACGATCAACTTCAATCACTTGTTGTTCGGTTTTATCCATCAACTGCATATTAAAGTTTTGCAATTGAGGCAGGCTGCTCGCATTTTTTTCTTTAAAAATAGCCAATTCCGTTTCCAGATTGGCAATTTGCTCACTGAGCTTGGCGGCTTCCAGGCCAAGAAAACTGGTAGTTTCAGCCGCTACTTCGGAACGCCTTTTCAGGTTTTCATCAAGATAAAGGCTGACCAGCTCATTGGCAACTTCCTGCGCAATTTTGGGAGATTTACTACTGAACGCCAAGGTAAAAGCAATAGTTGCCTGCGTTGGCCTGCCGCTTACCGGATCAACGACATCGGCACTGACCATTTCGAGTTGAATATCTTCTTTCATCGTTTCAAGAACGACGCTCAATGGATTAGCTTTCTGTTCGTCTACATATAGACCGAATTTGTCGATGATGCGTTTGAGATTGGATGAGGTCATGACTCGCTGGCTGATGACCTGAATCCGTTGGTCGGCATAACTGGTTACTGTTGAACGTACCAAATCGGGCGGGATTTCCTGTTGTTCAATCAGGATGGTGGCCGTTGCCTTGTAAACAGAGGGCAAACTGATAGCCACCAAGATGGTCAATAGAAACAATCCGGAGGCAATCAGCAACAGCTTTCCGCGTTGCCGTTTAAACATGGCTACGTAATCCTGCAAGCCTTTGGTGTTCTCTTCTTCCATACGCTGTCTTCTTTGGTCTGTGTTGGATGATAAATGAAAAAATCGTGTTTAAGCGTTACGCCAATACCGGAGCTGCATCAACGGGAAATAGCAAATTTATCCCATTGATAATTGAACAGAAAATAAACACTGTTCGATTCTTGCATACCTGAGTTATTAGCAGTAAATTCCTGTGAACGATAACGGTAGCCGCCAGTTAAGGTCATATGTCTATCGATTAACCAGCTGAGTTTGGGCTCCACCATATAAGCATCGCGGTCAAAGCGACTGGGCTGGTCTTCATTAGCGGCGGACGTCTGTTGCGTGGCTGAAGCCGTCAGATTGAGTCTCAAGTGTTCATTGAGACGGTGTTCACCGTCCAGCGTCAAACCCATATATTCCTGGAGCACACCATTAGCCGTGGGTCTGACATCCTGGTAGAACCGGGCGCCAATCGAGCTTTTTTCAAAGCGCTTGGTGGTGCTGGCTGTTAAAAGGTAGCCCAGGCCGCTGGATGATTCAGGGGATGTGCTACCAAAGGTTATCGGCTGTATAGGAATTCCAGGGGAGGGTCTGAACACTTGAAATTGCGTACTCTCGACTTCTGTCCACCGCCCACCGGCCATCAATTCACTGTCCCAGGTCTCGGTAATATTAAACCGAACGCCTGTTTGGAACGTATACATATCACTGACCGATCCGCTGGTAGTATCAGATATACCAGGAACAATTATGGAACCGCCGCTAATTGGCAGCTGGACCGTACCAGTTACACTTGTTGTAGTCTCGGGCACATCAAACCTTAAGGCACTCACCGCGCTGTACCACAATAGCCTTTCAGTCCACTGCAAGGAGTAATTTAAGGTAGCAGAATCAGTAGCATAGCTGGTCAAAAAATTATTTGAGGTATTTTCTGCAAACGACACGTCCGTATGGTTGTAACTGCCGGTCAGGCTTGCTCGCTCAGTCAGCCTATAAGTCCAACTGGGGTCAATTGACCAAGATGTTCTATCAACTAGCGCTTGAACTAAACCGGAAGCATCAAATTCGCTGATGATACTGTTATCCATCGTGTAATTGCCTTTCAGCCCGAACTGGTTCCTGTCGGTCAAGTTGTAAGTGCTAAAGCCATTAAAAAAGAAATTCTCACTGTCGATGTTGTCTCTCGCTTCGTAACGATTGATGTCGACCCTGGCGTCGCCAGCAATATCGTAAATTTCGGAGCGCACCCCGAATTTTGACTTGGCCGATAACGTCGCACCGAATGCCTCAAATTTATCATCGCTCTGCCTAAGCAATAAGTTGTCATCATAAAAAGTGCGCAAACTGGAAGACGGCTGCGCATACCATTCTCTTGCATGCCCCGGAAAAGGCAGCAAAGCCAGAACGAGCAGAACCGTTCCTATCGGAGTTCTTAGAAGGTGAGACGTCATATTCAAAAAACTATCCCTCGGGCAACCATTACCGTCATTGAATAATTGTAAAATTAAGGTACGACAATCACATCGCCAGGTTGCAATACTATATTTTGATGAAGATCATCTCCATCTTCGACGTCACCGTAACGGAATGGAATGGCTTCTTGTTGTCCATCGGCGTGGCGTCTTAGGATAACAATGTCGTTAACCGCCGAAAAAGGCGTCATTCCAGCAGCCATAGCTAACCCCTGCATCACATCCGTCGGTCTGTTGATAGGATATTCGCCGGGTTTATTGACTTTACCAATGACATACACCTTATTACCAAACAATTGCTTGGCTGAAACCGTCACAACCGGATCGGCAATATAATCAGCCAGCCGCTGACTGATGATAGATTCGATCTGCTCCAACGTTTTGCCTTGAGCCTGGATGTTTCCCGCTAAAGGAAACGAAATACCGCCATCCGGCCTGACGAGAACTTCTTGCAGCAAACCCTCTTCTTTCCAAACGGAAACAGTTAACACATCACCCGGCTCGACTTTGTATGTCCCAGGCTCATACCCCGCTTCCTCTGCTGTTGCTTGAGTTGTGCCAACCAGCAACAACGAAAAAACCAACCCAAAAAACCACGGCTTAAACTGCATTGAACGCTCCATAAGATCAGGCTTAAAAATTTATTATAGCTAATGATAAAGTCTTTTCTAAGACAGATGATAATCTGTTGAAAAGAGCTAACCCTTTATCGTTGATTTTTCCGGTTAAACAGCAAATTTCTGACGCTTAACACTCATTTATTTCCAAATGACTAAAATAGTGAACATTTAGAGCGCGTTGGCCGGGAGTGTGTTGTGCGCATTGACAAATGAATAGTACAAACACTATAGCAATTTTTTCTTTATTAAATCGCAGAATTGCTAACCGGCCATAAAAATGAATGTTTTCAGAACAGAATATCTTTAGGGGATATGATTGATTCGGGCACTATCCGATGATTACGCCGTCCCTTTATAATCCGGAAACTTTTTTGTTCAGTACTAAAAAAGCTTCTATTAATGCGATATTATTTGATTTTCCCTACCTTTTGCAGTGATTAAAACATAGAAATCTTAATGTTTCATTACAATAGCAGGGTAAATAATATCAGAATTACGCTTTCTCCATCGGCCAGGCTACTGTAAGACCAGGGTAAACGCATTAAAGTAATTAATATATCAATATGTTATTCGGTTGCTTAAAACGCATAGTCAATTTGGTTTAACTTATGGTGATCTTCCCTGGGTCCCGTTAGGCCGCGCCGAGCACTGGCGATTTTGCCGAGAATAGCCCGCTAGGGGAGCGGCAGGGCTGCCGCTCGTTTTCGGAGGGCTAGGGATAGCCCATCCGAAAACCCTCGGTAAAATCGTCAGCGCGCAGGATGCAGCGGCCTCCGGGTGTCTTTTCTTTTGGATACTTTTCTTTGGACAAGCAAAGACAAAATCGGCGGGATCGATTTTGAACAGCTTTAGCTTGCCCGAAGGGCGAAACCCAAGGATGGGTTTCGTAGCAGTATCGCGGTTGTCGGTCCGCGAACCGACTCCACTTAAGCGTCGCGATAGCGACACGAAGCCTTTTTTAAGTTTCAAATAAACCAAATCTTATAGTTGATCCGGAAAAAGGGATATTTTAACTATCTGATTTTCTACAGTGCTTTAATGCGTTTGCCCTTATTGTAAGACCCTAATTAATGCAACCGCTGAAGATTGGCGTAAGCCAGCATCAGCCATTTCATTCCGGCATCGCTGAAATTGATCTGCGCCCGTTCCTGATCGCCACTGCCATCAATTTGCAACACCACACCTTCCCCAAATTTTTCATGACTAACCCGCTGGCCCAACCTAAATGAAGCGGACGCTTTATTCGCATCAGACAGGGTCGAAACGGCTGTAACCGGACGGCTTATCTGAGCTCTTAGCCTCACTTCCTGCAGTGTATCGGCAGGAATCTCTTTTAAAAACCGCGACGGCCTGGGATTGGTTTCACGTCCGTAGATACGCCGTGATTCCGCATAAGTCAAAATCAATTGTTTCTTGGCCCGGGTCATGCCTACATAGCATAAGCGTCTTTCTTCTTCCAAACGTCCGGCATCTTCGACTGATTGCTGAGACGGAAACAAACCCTCTTCCATCCCCACGACAAAAACCAAATTGAATTCCAGTCCTTTGGCAGAGTGAAGCGTCATCAGCTGAACACAGTCTTCGAAATCGCCGCTCTGCATATCACCGGATTCCAAGGCAGCATGAGCCAAAAATAAATCGAGCTCGCCCATTTGTTCTTCGTTATCCTGATCAAAAACATAGGCTTTCGCCGCATTGACCAGCTCTTCCAGATTTTCTACGCGAGCCTCACCCTTATCACCTTTTTCTTTTTGATAGAATTCAAGCAAACCGGAATGCTCGACAACCCATTTGACTTTTTCAAAAAGCGGTAAGGATGCGGTCTCTGCCGCCATTTTGCCGATCAGCTTCAGAAAGCCCGCCAAAGCCCCGGACGCCCTGGGTGTCAACCGTTGCTGAGCAATTAATGCTTCGGTTGCCTGCCATAACGACAAGGGTTGATCTCGGGCAAACAGACGCAAATCATCCAGCGATTTTGCGCCTATGCCCCGCGTCGGTGTATTGACTACACGCTCAAATGAAGCATCATCTTCAGCATTGGCAATCAGCCGCAAATAAGCCAACGCATTTTTAACCTCGGCTCGTTCGAAAAAGCGTAAGCCCCCATAAACGCGGTAAGGCGTCCCGGTGTTCATCAACCGTTCTTCGAACTGACGGGATTGCGCATTGGAGCGATATAAAATCGCGATATCACTGCGCGCTCCGCCTTCGCTCACCCATTTTCGGATCCTTTCCACGACAAAATAGGCTTCGTCCTGTTCGTTGAATGCCGAATACAGTGAAATCAGATCGCCCAGACCGGAGTCGGTCCACAATTCTTTCCCCATCCGTCCTTCGTTGCGGGCAATCACATGGTTAGCGGCTTTTAATATGTGTCCGGTGGAGCGGTAATTCTGCTCCAGTTTAATGACCTTATGCCCCGGATAGTGCTGTTGAAATTGATAGATATTCTCTATCTTGGCACCGCGCCAGCCATAGATGGACTGATCATCATCGCCTACAACAAACAGATTATCCTTACCCCCGGTTAAAAGTCGCAACCAAGCGTATTGAATGGTGTTGGTATCCTGAAACTCGTCGACCAGCACCTGTAAAAACCGTGATTGATAAAACGCCAAGACATCAGGAACATCCCTCAGCAACTCATGAGCTCGCAGCAATAACTCGGCAAAGTCTACCAATCCCGATTGTTGACAAATTTCTTCATACATCCGGTAAACCGCCAACATTTGGCGAAGATAAAAATCGCCGGTATCGGCCATATGCCGGGCACGAACACCCTCGTCCTTTTGAGCATTGATATACCATTGGGCTTGTTTGGGCGGCCAGCGCGCATCATCCAGATTCAAGCTCTTTAAAATCCGTTTAATGACTCTGAGCTGATCATCCGAATCCATGACCTGAAATGATTCCGGCAATCCGGCCTGTTGCGCATGGCGTCTCAATAGCCGGTGCGCCAAGCCGTGAAAAGTACCAATCCACATGGCGCGCGCCGAAATACCTAGCAGGCTCTCAACACGCGTGCGCATTTCCGCTGCCGCCTTGTTTGTAAATGTGACCGCCAAAATGCTGTGCGGCGACACACCTTCCACCTGAATCAGCCAGGCAATGCGATGCACTAAAACCCGGGTCTTGCCGCTGCCCGCTCCTGCGAGCACCAAAATAGGCTTAAGGGGGGCAGAAACAGCTTGTCTCTGGGCATCGTTTAAAGGATCAATGATATTTGTAATGTCCATCTGTTATCGCTTGCACATTTTTTTTAGCTGTGTATATTTGAGGGCCAATTGAAGAAATGCCGGGTAAATTTTTCGCGTGAAATTACACTCGGTTACCAACGGCATTAATGGTTTGTTGTTGGAAATCAGATCGATGATTTATAGTCATCAATATTGGGTGTGCCTGGTTTGATTCGGGCACTATTGAACCTATTAACCATTGTTAATGATGTTTGTAAAAGGCTCAAAACTGTAACTGTTCATGATAGGCGCTAACCGTCTTCTGCGTCGGAGAAGCAATGGTCTTTCAGGAATAACAGTTGCCAATAATTTTAATAAAAAAACTAATGAGGGGTGATCATAATGAATTTTGATGTCAAGCGAATGGTTAAATTTGAACACAACATCGGCGTTCCGGAAAAGAAATATCGCATGTTTGGCGGCGCGGCTCTGGTTTTAGCCTCACTCTTTACCGCGAAGATACTGTTAATAATAGTGGGCATGATATTGATAGCCACAGCTTATTCAGGATGGTGTCCCGTTTATTCAGGGCTTAACAAAAGCACTCTGACTCCGGATTCCCCAGCGGCACCTGAAAGCTCAATTGAAGAATCAGAAAGTCATAAAGACTGATCAGCCTTCACACTACAGGGATGTAGTTCCTTCCTCGCCTTAAATCCAATCATTCTTCCTTGTTGTATTCACCTTCCAGCACCTGGGTATCCTTTTTTGAACCCGCCGTCCCTGAGAAAACGCTGCCGTCAATCAAGTGATTTTCAATGATGTAACGGGCGATTTTTCTGCGCAGTTGTGGCACCAAACAAATAAATCCCACTGCATCGGTAAAAAATCCGGGGGTTAACAGCAATGCTCCGGCAATCAGCAGTAAAGGCCCTTCGACCAGCTCATAAGCGGGAACAATGCCTTGCGCCATAGATGCCTGAAAGCGCTGCCAGGTCTCAAAACCTTGCCGTCTTAATAAGACCGCACCCAACACGGCCGTCAATACCACCAGAAGTACAGTAGGAAAAACACCCAACAGGCCGCCTACGGAAATTAACAGATAAATTTCAATAATCGGAATGAGCAGAATCAGCAAAAAAACGCCTTGGAAAGCTCTCATTAAAAACACCTTTTGATAAAGTCACGGGGTACAATATAAGGAGAACCCGATTTAATTTCCAGAACAATATTCTACCAACCCCCTCTTCAGGGTTTGCCATGTCCCAAAATTACCAGATTATTTTTTGTACCTGTCCTGATCAACAAACCGCAACAAAACTGGCCCATCTGTTGATAAATCAAAACCTGGCCGCCTGCGTCAACCTATTACCCGGCCTGACTTCGGTGTACCGGTGGCAAGATAAAATAGAAACAGCCAATGAACATTTATTACTGATCAAAACGCGCGCTGACTTTTACTCCCGCATCGCTAAGCTGATAAAGTGCCATCACCCCTATGAACTTCCCGAAATCATCGCGGTCACTGTCGACAATGGTGCACCTGACTACCTGCAATGGATCGATCAATGTTTAACTTCAGAATAATTTCTTTTTTGCTTTTATGTTTGATTGCTTTTAAGGCATCAGCCTTGGCAGAAAGTGATCTTTTGCCCGTTGAACAGGCATTCAAATTATCAGTCAAGGCGGCTGCGCGGGATAAGCTGATTGTCAGTTTTGAAATTGCTGAAGGCTATTATCTTTATCAAAATAAAATCCGGATGGAATCATTGACGCCTTCAATCAAGCTGGGCGAACCGGCTTTTCCTGAAGGTCACACTTATAACGACGAATTTTTCGGCGAGGTCATCACGCACCGGCAAGCCATTGATATCGCCGTACCTATCAGTCAGATTGATACAACGTCCACCTCTTTACAACTTCTGGTTCAACATCAGGGGTGTGCGGATGCCGGGATCTGTTATCCTCCGCAAAAAACAACGCTGACTATCGCCATTCCCGGTGCCATGCAATCGACCGGCATCCCGCCATCGGCAAACGCCCTGATCAATAGCTTGGGGACCATCAAGCAACGCTTTTTCCAGGATGAACTACTGCCACCGGATGAGGCATTTCCATTTTTCGCAACAGTTGCAGCCCCTGACCGGCTGGAGCTGACCTGGCAAATTGCTGACGGTTATTATTTGTACCGAGAAAAATTTCAGCTGGAAATCATAGGTGCAGAGGATGTAAAGCTGGGCGCTTTTGAGTTACCGCATGGCAAACAGCAATTTGACGAGGCTTTTGGCGAGGTGGAAACCCTATACGGAGAATTGAAGCTCAGTATTCCGCTCATCAGAACGACCGCCGCCGCTCAAGCTATTAAATTAAAGGCTAAATTCCAGGGGTGCGCCGACCGGGGCGTCTGTTACCCGCCCATGGAGAAAATCGTTGAACTGAACTTGCCTGTGCTGCCGGTAATATCTGCTCCGGCAGAGGCGGCAAAACCGGGCAATACCACCTTGTCTGAACAGGACAGTATTGTGTCATCCATGCAACATGACAGTTTCTGGCTGACCCTGGCGAGTTTTTTGGGTTTTGGACTGCTGCTGGCTTTCACACCGTGCATTTTTCCGATGATACCTATTCTTTCCGGCATTATCGTCGGCCAAGGCCATCCGCTTTCGACGAGAAGAGCTTTCATGCTTTCTTTAAGCTACGTTGTCGCTTCAGCAGCGACTTATACGCTCTTTGGCGTTTTGGCGGCTTTATTCGGCAGTAATCTGCAAGCCACGTTTCAGCAACCCTGGATCGTCGGCACATTCAGCGCCATCTTTATCTTGCTCGCCTTGTCGATGTTCGGTTTTTACCAGCTGGAACTCCCCAAATCACTGCAAGCCAAAATCCATGACTCCAGCAATCAACATCGCGATGGCTCACTTTGGGGTGCGGCCATCATGGGTTCGCTATCATCGCTGATCGTTGGGCCGTGCGTTGCGGCTCCACTGGCCGGTGCTTTGATTTATATCGGTCAGACCGGCGATGCGGTCCTGGGCGGATCGGCGTTATTCGCAATGGGCTTCGGCATGGGCATCCCTTTGCTACTGGTCGGTGCTTCGGCAGGAAAACTGCTTCCCAAAGCGGGCCGCTGGCTTAATTCAACGAAAGCGGTGTTCGGGGTCATCATGCTGGCTATGGCGTTATGGATGCTTGAACGGATCATCGCACCTTCAGTTGCGATGTTTTTCTGGGCTATTCTGCTGATAATCCCTGCGATTTACCTCAATGCCATTGATCCTTTGCCTGAAAATGCAGGCGGCTGGCACAAACTGTGGAAAGGAACCGGCGTCGTCATGCTCATTTACGGGGTTTTATTATTGATTGGCTTAAGCGCAGGCAATCATAATCCGCTCAAGCCACTGGAAAACTTAAACATCGCTCAAGCCAATGCGGCGACTCCTGCGGCTCAAAAAAACCTGTTTCAACGCATCGGCTCCCTTCAGGAATTAGAACGCCAAATCGATCTGGCAAACGCCAACAACCAAATGGTTATGCTGGATTTTTATGCTGACTGGTGCATTTCCTGTAAAGAGATGGAAAACTACACCTTCACCGATACTGCAGTCAGGGCGCAATTATCACGATTCGTACTTTTACAAGCAGATGTGACTCAAAACTCCGAAGCGGACCAAGCTTTACTGAAGAAATTCAATCTTATCGGACCGCCCGCTATTTTATTTTTTGGCCCCGGCCATCAAGAAAAAATCAATCGTCGCATTATCGGTTATCAGGATGCTGAAACCTTTATAAAATCCTTGCAGCAGGTTAACTGATGAAACAATCCCTGATCATCCTGGCTATCGCTTTCTGCGCGTTAGCGGCCGGAATTTATGTCAATCAACTCACTGATAACCAAAGCAGAGTTGACACACCGGCCTTACCTGACTTCAGTTTTCCGGATTTAGCGGGCAGGACACACAGCTTGACCGAATGGCACGGCAAGATAATCGTGGTGAACTTTTGGGCAACCTGGTGTCCGCCTTGCCGAAAGGAAATCCCGGAGTTTGTCGAGTTACAAAAAGAATACGGTGAACAAGGACTGCAATTTGTCGGCATTGCACTTGAAGAAAAAGAAACCGTTGCGGCGTATCTCAATACCCTGGAAACCAATTATCCTATGCTTATCGGCGGCGATCAGGCCATGGCACTGGCCCAGCAAATGGGCAATATTGCCGGCATTCTCCCCTTCAGCCTGGTCTTTAACCGGGATGGCCAGCTCATTCACAGGCAGGCCGGTCCTTTTTCAAAAGAAGATCTCATCAAACTGATCAAGCCTCTGCTTTAAATCCGTCTTTAATTTCAATAGCGCCTGAGCCGGAAACACATGATGCGTTGCAAGGGAAAGTCATTTTCACAGCCGCTGACATAGCCGCGATTTAACGAATTTTCTTTGACGAAAGACATAGTTATAGACAAATTCACGTAAATTAGGGAAAATTGGCTGATAATTATAATAATTTTCAAACCTTACCTTAATGTCTAAAATTTTCGTCCTCAATGGACCTAATCTAAATTTACTGGGCGTCCGAGAACCATCACTTTATGGCCATCAGACCCTGAAAGACATTCAAAATACCTTAGAGTTGCAAGCGGCGGAAATGGGGCATTCCCTGTACTTCTATCAGCATAATGCTGAACACCAGATGGTGGAGCTTATCCATCAGGCCTTTGCCGATAAGATTGACTTTATCATCATTAATCCTGCCGCTTTTACTCATACCAGCGTTGCTTTACGCGATGCTTTACTTGCTACAAAAATTCCGTTTATAGAAGTTCATCTATCTAACGTGCATGCCCGTGAACCGTTTAGAATACACTCCTATTTTTCAGATATAGCCGAAGGCGTTATCTGCGGACTAGGAGCAATCGGGTACGAACTGGCTCTGAAAGCCGCTCATGAGATACTAGCCAAGAGACATTAAAGACAATGGATATAAGAAAAATAAAAAAGCTGATCGAGATTATCGAAGAATCAGACATTGCAGAAATAGAAATAAGCGAAGGTGAAGAGTCCGTAAGAATCAGCCGTTATTCCAGCGCGCCGGTTGCCTATGCACCTGCCCCGCAAGCACCCACAGCAATCAATCTGGCCCCTGCCGCAACGTCTGCGCCCGCTCCTGCTGCGGCACCCGTTGAAAACAAAATAAGCGGTCACATTGTAAAATCGCCTATGGTCGGTTCTTTTTACCGCTCCGCGTCACCCGGCTCCAAGGCTTTCGTCGAAGTAGGCCATACCGTTAAAGCGGGCGATACTTTATGTATTATTGAAGCAATGAAAATTCTTAATCAAATTGAGGCCGACAAGAGTGGGACTATCACTCAAATTTTGGTCGAGAATGGACAACCTGTCGAATATGACCAACCTTTATTCGTTATTGAATAACAACACTTAGGTGCCTGATCATGTTCGATAAAATTGTCATTGCCAATAGAGGCGAAATTGCTCTGCGTATTTTGCGCGCCTGTCGCGAAATGGGCATTAAAGTGGTCGCGGTCCACTCTTCTGCAGATCGTGATTTGAAACATGTCCGTCTCGCCGATGAATCAGTCTGCATCGGCCCGGCATCATCCAGCGAAAGCTATCTCAACATTCCGGCTATCATCAGTGCGGCTGAAGTCACTGATGCGGAAGCTATCCATCCCGGCTATGGGTTTTTATCCGAAAATGCCGATTTTTCGGAAAAAGTCAGGCAGAGTGGCTTTGTTTTCATTGGTCCAAACCCTGAAACCATCCGCTTGATGGGTGATAAAATTTCAGCCAAGAAAGCTATGAAAGCTGCAGGCATCCCCTGTGTTCCCGGCAACGGCGACCCGCTGGGCGATAACAACAAGAAAAACCTCAAGATGGCTCAGGAGATCGGTTACCCGGTCATAATCAAGGCTGCAGGCGGCGGTGGTGGCCGAGGCATGCGAACAGTACATACCGAAGCGGCATTAATTAATGCCATCACGATGACCAAAGCCGAGGCCGAGGTCGCTTTCGGTAATGGCACGGTTTACATGGAAAAATTTCTGGAAGATCCCCGACACATTGAGTTTCAGGTAATGGCTGATTCTCACGGCAATGCGATTCATCTGGGTGAACGGGATTGCTCCATGCAGCGCAGACATCAAAAAGTTGTAGAAGAAGCGCCTGCCCCGGGGATTACCGAAGAGCAACGCAACCGGATGGGTGAGTTATGCGCTAAAGCCTGCCGCGACATTGGCTATCTGGGTGCTGGTACTTTCGAATTTTTATACGAAAAAGGCGAATTCTTTTTCATTGAAATGAACACGCGAGTCCAGGTTGAGCATCCGGTCACCGAGATGATTACCGGGTTTGATATTGTTAAAGAACAATTGCGAATCGCCTATGGTTTACCGCTTTCGGTTACCCAGGACCAGGTTATATTTCGCGGCCACGCCATTGAATGCAGATTGAACGCTGAAGATCCCAAAACATTCATGCCCTGCCCCGGAACCATCAATCAGTTCCATATGCCGGGCGGGCCCGGTATCCGTTGCGAAACGCATATTTACAACGGCTATAAAGTGCCGCCTTACTACGACTCAATGATCGGCAAACTGATTGCTTATGGTGATGACAGAAACAGCGCCATCGCCAGAATGAATACGGCTTTAAGTGAAATCATCATCGACGGCATCAAAACCAATATCGAATTGCACAAGGATATTATGACCGACCAGGGTTTCGTCAGCGGTCAAAGGAATATTCATTATCTGGAAAAAAAATTAGGCATGACCTCCTGACGATAAAGCACCTTGCATGAAGCTCTGTTTTTAGGCGCATCCTTCAAGATGCGCCATTTACAAACGGCAAATTACTCTGATTAATGCGAACGGATTAATTAACTTCTAACACCATCGCATTCAGGCAGTCTTATCTGCATAAACCGCTTGAACCGAACAGCCCGCCAATGAACCCCGCATAATGGAATTTTAAGTTTTAGCCATTATTTTGAAGTTAACCCCTAAGAGCAGACATCCGTCTGCTTTTGTATTTTAGAACGTGTAAAAACATGGCCTGGCACCAATTATCTGTTACCACCAATGAAAATACAGCTCCCGAACTCGCTGATTATTTCAGTGAAATCGGCGCGGTCTCAGTGACTTACATGGATGCCGAAGATCAGCCGGTCTATGAACCGCTGCCCGGCGAGACGATAATATGGCCTAACACCCGGGTCATTGCCTTGTTTGAACTTGAGTCCGACCCTGAGCAGGTTAAAACATGGGTCAATGAGCAGTTTAATAGCGGACTTTCTCAATGGACCTATGAAAGACTGGAAGATCAGGCCTGGGAACGCAGTTGGATGGATTATTATCAGCCTATGAAATTTGCCGACCGACTTTGGGTCTGCCCTACCGGACAGGAGCAACTTGAACCCGGGACCGTCTGCCTGACTCTCGACCCCGGACTGGCATTCGGCACAGGCACTCATCCGACTACAGCGCTGTGTCTGGAATGGCTGGCAAGCCATGATTTAACGGATAAAGTTGTGATTGATTACGGCTGCGGTTCGGGTATTTTAGCGGTAGCAGCTGTGCTACTGGGAGCCCGCGAGGCGCATGCCATTGATATTGACCCTCAGGCACTGACGGCCACTGAAGAAAATGCCAGAAAAAACCATATACTGGAACGTATAACCTGCTATTTACCTGACAACTTTGCGCCTTTTCAAGCCGACGTTGTGCTCGCCAACATTCTGGCTAAGCCGCTGATTGATTTATCACCGGCTATTTCCGGATTAGTCGCACCTGCAGGCTGTCTGGTTTTATCCGGCATCTTAAATGAACAGGCACCGTCTGTTGCAGAAGCTTATAATCCCTGGATAGACCTAGGCCCACCTGTGCAGCAAGAAGATTGGTGCAGACTCGATGGCATAAAAAAGGCTTGAACCATGTTTACTGACTGCCCTGAATGTCAAACCCGTCAAACTGTAACTATTGAACAGTTGCGCCTTAACCGAGGTTTGATGCGCTGTTCAATTTGCAATACTCTGTTTGATGCCTTAAAACAACTCAGCGAAAACACCTCGGAAGCGCCTCAAAAAATCGAAGCTAAAGAACCGGCTATCAAATGGCTGAAATCACCTGAAGTACCCAATGCAAAATTTTGGGGCTTCGCTCTGGCTGTCAATTTACTGCTGCTGATCAGCCAGGGAGTTTATTTTTACGGGAACGATGCGCTACAAAATCCGTCATTAAGACAGCAACTGGAACGAGGTTGCCAAACCTTGGGCTGCGTGCTGCCGTCCTATAAAAATCACGATGAACTGGTCGTGATGCAAAGTGCATTGACCGAAAAAAACGGTTTTTATGAATTTTCTTCGGTCATCATCAATCAAGCCGAATTTGCTCAAAATTATCCCAGCATTAAATTGACTCTGCTAAATCTTAACGGTGAGCCTTTGGCTCAGCGCATCTTTTTAGCCAAACACTACTTGAATGCAGGCAATCGCGCTATTGCCTCAAATCAATCATTTCAAGTCATCCTGGCCATTGCCCCCACTGGAAAAACGATCGGTGGTTACACTTTTGAGCTGATATAAAACATGGCTTACCCTGAACTTTACTTAAAGAAAAACGAAGACAAACGCTTGCGAAAAGGCCATGTATGGGTCTTTAGCAATGAAGTAGATACACACCGCTCACCTTTGGATCACTTTGCGCCCGGCGATCTGGTCAATGTCGTCACCGAGGACGGAAAGCCGGTAGGCACGGCCTACGTTAATCCTCAAACACTGATTGCGGCCCGCCTTTTATCGAGAAAGCTGAATCTATCCTGTGGGATTAATTTTTTTAAAGCCCGCCTGACAACCGCGTTACGGTTAAGAGAGCAATTGTTCGATAAACCTTACTATCGATTAATTTTCGGTGAGAGTGATGGCTTGCCGGGTTTAGTGATTGACCGCTTTGATCGCGTATTTTCGGTGCAAATTACGAGTGCCGGCATAGAAAAACATAAACCCTTTTTGATGTCTGCTCTCGTTGAACTGTTTAATCCTGAAGCGATCGTGCTCAAAAACGAAAACAGCCAGCGGGCACTTGAAGGCTTACCTCAAGAGAATGAAATCGGCTATGGCAAAATGCCCGAATTTCTTATCATCGAAGAAAATGGTGTAAAATTCGCCATCGATGTTTTAAAGGGCCAAAAAACCGGCTGGTTTTATGATCATCGCAATAGCCGGCGTGAAGTAATGAGTTTATGCCGCGGCCTGACTGTGCTGGATTTATTTTCTTACACGGGAGCGTGGGCCATTCCGGCTGCAAAAAATGGGGCTCAGCATGTCACCTGTGTCGATGCCTCCGCTGCCGCCTTGGCACTGGCTTCCGAAAACGCCAGGCTCAATGAGGTTGAACAACGGGTTGACTGCGTCCATAGCGATGTATTTGATTTTCTGAAAACCGCGCGCTCTGATAAGCGGAACTTCGACGTCATTGTTCTGGACCCACCGGCATTGATCAAGCGCAAAAAAGACTTTAAACAAGGCTTTGAGGCTTACCGGAGACTTAATGACATGGCATTACAGATTTTGTCGCCTAACGGCATACTGATATCGGCTTCTTGCTCGCATCACTTAAGCCGCGATAATCTGCATGAATTGCTGCGTGCATCCGGACGCCATATTGACCGGCACTTGACTTTTTTTGGAACGGGCGGCCAAGGCCCCGATCATCCTATTCACCCGGGCATGCCGGAAACGGAATACCTGAAAACTTATTTCTGCTATGTGTCGCCAAGTTTATAGCTGATTTATAAAGAGTTACCTTACCCGTGACCAATAAAAAAACATCGCTTACCTGCGCACTCTGTAATCTACCCGTTACCATAAAAGGCTTTTCTTTAAAAGCTGAAGACGGTGAGATAAATTTTTGCTGCGGAGGTTGTCAAAGTATCTATGAATTACTGAACGCTGACAAATTGACGCCATCCACCAAAACTAAAACAAAGAGAGGTCTTATCAAATGAAATCCTGTGAAACCTGCACCCACCGCGTCGAAATAGGTCGACATTACAAAGAACAGCCCGTTTGGATACGGGGTATTGGGATGGTACTCGTGTATTTACCGATCATTACGCTGCCTTTTGTTTTTCTGAGTGCCTACCTGACGTATTACCATCTGCGTATGATGGGCGCCAAAAATATCAAAACTTTATCGGACTTTCTGCCTAACAGAAGCAGCCACCGGTATACATTGAAAGATCAAATCACCATGAATGCCTCATTTAAAGGCAGCACATCTCAATACAAACTGTTTTGGATATTGAACTGCACCTGGTATTGCCCGGTGAGCGTGGCTTTGTTCGAATGGCATGCCTATATGGTTAAAGTCGTTGAAAACTGGTGGTGTCCTTTTGGTCACGATAAAAAGGAAGGTTACATGGAAGGCGCAATCGATAAGTCTTTTTGGCATGTATATCCGCATGACAAGGCTAAATTAAACCCGGAAGACCGCGACAATCCCATATGGAACGAAGAGTCTTCCTTCGAAAACAAGCCCAACAGTTAAGCCGTGATGACCTTCAGCGGAACACCAAAACAAAGGTGATGCACCGGGTGGTTGCGGTTGGCGATAGCCAACCCGACCTTCTCTGAATAATTACACAGCAGTCTTTTTTATTTTACTCTCGGTTGTCGATGACTAGCTTGACCGGATTTGAGCCAATTGCCGCAGCTGATTCTAAAATACTTATTTTAGGCTCGATGCCCGGCGTTCAATCCTTACAAAAAAGCCAGTATTACGGCCACCCACGCAACGCTTTTTGGCCGATTATGGCCGCACTGTATGATGAATTTGACTCAACTGATTACGAGACTAAAAAACGCATGCTTGAACAACGCGGCATTGCCGTCTGGGATGTGATCCAAAACTGCATCCGAATCGGAAGTCTGGATGCCCATATTCAAAAAGCATCTATCAAGCCGAATAATTTCCGCTGTTTTTTTAATGAACACCCCCGCATCACCACTGTTTTTTTTAACGGGGCTACTGCCGAAAAACTGTTTAAAAGTTTTGTTCTCTCCACGCTTGATCCGTCTATTAAAGCGCGCGTTTACCACCGTTTACCGTCGACAAGTCCAACGTACGCCGGCCTCTCTCTGAATGAAAAGATCCGGATCTGGAAATCAGCATTAGCGGCTGTTTTATAGGCAACTTTTTACGTTTATTGCGGTATGATACCCGCCCTTTTTTGATTATTAATGACCATGCAGATAGGCCCTTATAAACTCGGCAGTCCATTGATACTTGCCCCGATGGCAGGCGTGACTGACCTGCCGTTCAGAAATTTGTGCAAACTATTGGGCGCAGGCATGGCCGTATCTGAAATGGTCACCTCAAAACCGGATTTACAGCAGCATAAAAAAACACTGCTCAAATCTGAACAAACAGGAGAAACAGGATTACGCGCCGTTCAGATTTTGGGCACGGATCCGGCACATATGGCTGAAGCGGCCAAGATCAATGTTGAACGGGGCGCCCAGATAATCGATATCAACATGGGCTGCCCTGCTAAAAAAGTCTGTTCAGTTGCCGCAGGTTCTGCACTCATGAGAGATGAAGCATTGGTCTCCGAGATTCTTGAAGCCGTTGTCAAGGCAGTCTCGATACCTGTTACGTTAAAGATGCGCACGGGCTGGGACCCGCAAAACCGCAACGCGTTAGCCATTTCAACCATTGCTGAAAACGCCGGGATCGCGGCACTGACTATTCATGGCAGAACCCGTGCCTGTAAGTTTTCAGGGCAAGCGGAATACGAAACTATAAGACAGATTAAAGAATCAGTTAGAATTCCTGTCATCGCCAACGGTGACATCACCTGTCCGCAAAAAGCGCAAGAGGTTCTCAGCTACACGGGCGCTGATGCCTTGATGATCGGGCGGGGAGCTCAGGGCAATCCCTGGATTTTTAAGGAGATAGATCATTATCTCCAAACCGGCAGTGTCCTAAAAAAACCGGATGTTTTACAATTAAAAAACACGGTTCTGGAACACCTGGATCAACTCTACAGTTTCTACGGAAACCTGACCGGTGTTAGAATAGCAAGAAAGCATATCGATTGGTATTTTGGCCATAGAGGCATCTTGCCGGCTTCACTCAAAGATAAAATCAACAAGGCTCAGCAACCGCCTGAGCAGTTAGCATCAGTTAATCTGGCTTTTAGCCTCTTTACTTAAGAAATGAACAGCACAATGGAAGCAATGCACAAATCCGCTAAGGTGATCAATATCAACAGTAAAGAAACCACCCAAATTCCCCTTTCTATTCATGTCAAACAAGCCGTAGAGCATTATTTTGCGCAGCTAAACGGACATGAGACAGCTGGACTTTATGCGATGGTGATCAGTGAGGTTGAGAAACCGCTGCTGGAAATTACCCTGCAACAAGCCGGATATAATCAAACCAAGGCAGCAAAGGTATTGGGACTGAGCCGGAGTACGCTCAGAAAAAAGCTTGAACAATACGGACTTTCATAAGTTAAAGCTCAAAATGACCAGCACCCAGTGAACAATGTTTCCTCTTAATCTTTTTTTCTTTAGTTAACATTATTGCGGTATTGATTTTTCTGCATTCCTGCTTCTTTTACGATTCTTTCTCCAGAGATTTTCATGAATAAAAAAATAAATCGCGCGCTGATCAGCGTCTCGGATAAAACCGGTATTATCGATTTTTGCCGGTCTCTCAGCGCAAGCGGCATCGAATTGCTGTCCACCGGCGGTACGGCAAAACTCTTGTCCGAACAAGGCATTCCAGTCATTGAAGTATCCGACTACACCGGTTTTCCGGAAATGATGGACGGCCGGGTCAAAACCTTGCACCCTAAAATCCATGGCGGCATTTTAGGCCGGCGCGGCATCGACGATCAGATCATGGCCGCTCATGGCATTCAACCTATCGATATGGTGGTCGTGAATCTCTATCCTTTTGCCCAAACCATCGCCAAACCTGATTGTGATCTGGAGACAGCCATTGAGAACATCGACATAGGTGGCCCGACAATGATCCGCGCTGCTGCCAAAAATCATAATGATGTGGCGGTTGTAGTTAATCCGGAAGATTACCCGCTGTTACTGGCTGAATTGGCGGCGCAACACGGCGAATTGACTCAAGCCACCCGCTTTAATCTGGCGCTGAACTGTTTTGAACATACCGCAGACTACGACACCATGATAGCCAGTTACCTGGCCCAGGCTAATCAACAACAGTTTCCTGAAACTCTGAACCTTCAATTCAAACGTGTTCAAACGATGCGCTACGGGGAAAATCCCCACCAGCAAGCCGCCTTTTACCGTGATCATTATCCAAAACCAGGAACCGTGGCTTCTGCCATTCAGCATCAGGGCAAAGAGCTGTCATTCAACAATATCGCAGACACGGATGCCGCGTTGGAATGCGTTAAATCGTTTTCAGACCGTTCAGCCTGCGTCATCGTCAAACACGCCAATCCTTGCGGTGTTGCCGTTGCAGAGACTAACTTAGAGGCTTACGACTTGGCCTATGCGACCGACCCGACTTCGGCATACGGCGGCATCATTGCTTTCAACCGTGAACTTGATAGCGCAACTGCAACGGAAATTATCAAAAGGCAGTTTGTTGAAGTCATCATCGCCCCGACCATTCAAAGTGAAGCACTTGCAGTGCTTGCTGCCAAACAGAATATTCGTGTTCTAAGCTGTGGTTACTGGCAAGACAATCAGGATCCCACACTTGATTTCAAACGCGTTTCCGGCGGACTGCTGGTCCAGGACAAAGACATAGGCACGATTACTGCGTCAGATTTAAAACTGGTCAGCCAGCGAGCTCCCACCGAACAGGAAATGCGCGATCTGCTATTTGCCTGGAAAGTCGCAAAATTTGTGAAATCAAATGCCATTGTTTATGGCCAAAACGAAAGAACGATTGGCGTAGGCGCAGGGCAAATGAGCCGGGTTTATTCGGCTAAAATTGCCGGCATCAAAGCCGCGGATGAAGGTCTTGCAGTCGAAGGATCGGTAATGGCTTCAGATGCATTTTTCCCCTTCCGGGACGGGATTGATTCGGCAGCCGGAGCCGGTATCCGTGCGGTGATTCAACCGGGTGGCTCGATGCGTGATGATGAAGTCATTGCTGCAGCCAACGAACATGATATTGCCATGGTATTCACTGGCATGCGTCATTTTCGGCATTAAGCTACTGACAAACAGCATTCATTACCGGATGAGTCCTTGGACCACCTGATACCGGCAAATATCATGCGGAGGTTTCAGGTGAGGGCATTGAGTTCATCCTTTAATTGATAAACACCGGCAGGTCTTTAGACATCACGCTTTTGACCTGCAATCAACGCCCAGCGTACCCCGAGTGAGATCTCATTATGAAAATATTAATCGTCGGCAATGGCGGTCGTGAACATGCCCTGGCATGGAAAGCAGCCCAGTCACCCCGAGTAAAAAAAGTTTTTGTCGCCCCTGGAAATGCCGGCACCGCACTTGAACCTCAGCTCGAAAATGTCGCTATTGCAGCCGATAACATCCCTGAACTGCTTGCCTTTGCCAGGCACCAAGCCATTGATTTAACTATCGTAGGGCCGGAAATACCTTTGGTAAACGGCATTGTCGATCAATTTAGCGCAGCCGGACTTAACTGTTTCGGTCCAACCGCCAAATCGGCACAGCTTGAAGGCTCCAAGCGTTTCAGTAAAGACTTCATGGCACGGCATCATATACCTACCGCAGACTATGAAACGTTTACCGATGCGGAAAAAGCCATTGACTATATTCAAAATAAGGGCGCGCCTATCGTAGTCAAAGCAGACGGCCTTGCCGCAGGCAAAGGCGTGATAGTCGCTCAAACCGAACAAGAAGCCATATCTGCCGTAAATGATATGCTGTCAGGCAATGCGTTTGGCGAAGCCGGTAGCCGCGTGGTTATCGAGGAATTTTTGGCAGGGGAAGAAGCCAGCTTTATCGTCATTGCCGATGGCCTGCATGCACTGCCCATGGCCACCTCACAAGATCATAAAGCGCGTGATAACGGGGACCAGGGCCCTAACACCGGCGGCATGGGAGCGTACTCCCCGGCACCGGTTGTTACGGATGCCATTCATAACCGAGTGATGCAGGAAGTGATTGCCCCTACACTTAAAGGCATGGCAGCAGACGGCAATACTTATACGGGATTTTTATATGCCGGTTTAATGATCAGCCCTGACGGCAGCATTAAAGTACTGGAATTTAACTGCCGGTTTGGAGATCCTGAAACCCAGCCTATTATGATGCGACTGAACAGCGATTTGGTGACGCTGTGTGAGGCCGCATTAGGGGGTAATCTCGATACCATGGAAACCGAATGGGATGAGCGTCCGGCTCTGGGCGTAGTTCTGGCTGCAGGCGGTTACCCTGACCAGTATCAAAAAGGCGACGTCATAACAGGCTTACCCGACTCTGAAGACGCTGATTGTAAAGTGTTTCATGCCGGTACTTTGTTGCAAGACGGCCAAGTTATCACTAATGGGGGGCGGGTATTATGCGCTTGCGCCCTGGGTGACACGGTCAAAGCAGCGCAAGAAAAAGCCTATGCCCTGGCTCAAAAGATACATTGGGATGCCATGTATTACCGTACCGATATCGGCTTTAAGGCAATAAAGCCATAAAACTTGCAAACATCATTTGATGCACAAACGACGGTATTTGGTTTAATGTTAAGGAACGGGAGTTTACGCTTCCCGTTCTTGTTCCTTTTCTGCCCTATTCTCAACAGTCAGAACTTGCCTGAACGTCAAATTGATGCGTTGAGTCTTAATCTGCTTGGTTTTAGGAACGCTATGCCGCCAATGGTTTTGTAATCTGCCCGCCATAACCACTAAATCACCGTGCTCCAGGTCCAAATCAATACGGTATTTTGTGGTGTTGTGGCTCAACCTGAAGATTCTGTGGTCACCGAAACTGACTGAAGCAATAACGGGATTGGGGCCCAGTTCTTTTTCATTATCGGCATGACAACCCATTGAATCCTTGCCATCACGGTACAAATTAGCCAGAACGCTGTTAAAAGAGTGACCGCAGGTTTTTTCAAGCCGCTGTCGAATACCGATCAGGTCAGGTGTCCAAGCCAACGGTATATGCTCAACTTTTGAATAGGTATAGCGAGCCTGCGGATCGCCATACCAACACATTAACCGCGGCACCTTGACCCAGCGACCAAACAACCAAATGGCTTCTTCCTGCCAAGCCAGGTTATTTATCAGGGTTTCAAACAAATGATCGGCTTCCGGTTTTGGATAAAATCCTTTCAAGTGAAACAACTCCCCGTCCTTAGGGGCTAAATTGTCACTGGTACAGAACATGTCGAGATTGGAACCGCAGAGGGTTTTTAAGAGGAATATTTTGCTGACGGCCGCTATTACCGCGCACTCATAGCTTGGAAAGTGGCACTGGTTTGCCAATTCCGTAACCCTGAGCATAGTCGACACCCAGTTGTTTTAATATGTTGAGAATTTCATCATTCTCTACAAATTCGGCGATGGTTTTTTTATCCATGACATGGCCGACCTCATTAATTGACCGCACCATAGCCAAATCAACTTTGTCATCGACAATATCTTTTACAAACAATCCGTCTATCTTGAGAAAATCGACAGGCAAATTCTTTAAATAAGCAAACGATGACAATCCGCTTCCAAAATCATCCAACGAGAAAAAACAGCCCTCTTGTTTTAACGTCCTGATAAAGTGGGTCGCATTGGACAAACTGGCAATTGCCGCCGTTTCGGTTATTTCAAAACAAATACAATGAGTAGGAATCTTCCATTTGTTAAATTGCTCCGATATGAAGTCGAGCATGGTTTCATCGGATAGCGATAGCCCGGACAAATTGACCGAACACATAGCCAAGTTTTCGATAAATCCGGGTGTTTTAGCCATCCATTCAAATAACGTGGAAATGACCCATTTATCCAATTCGGCGGCCAGATTGTAGCGTTCCGCGGCCGTTAAAAATGCACCGGGTGGAATAATGTGACCATCGGCGTCCTGATAGCGAATCAATGTTTCAAAATGCAAACCTTCTTCACGGCTATCAATCGGCACGATGGGCTGACCAAAAAGACAAAACCGGTTATTGATAATTCCTTGCTGAATTTTTTCAACCCATTGCATTTCACCCTGCCGTGAGGCCAACTCCTGGTCATTGGGTCTGAACACATGCACCCGGTTACGGCCTTTTTCTTTGGCGGCATAACAGGCCGCATCAGCCTCTTTTAGCGACTCAATACTGTTACCGCTGATGCTGTTAATGCTGGCTATGCCAATACTGATTCCCACTCTGAAAAGACGATCTTCCCAAGCGAATTGAAAATTCTGTACCGCATTGCGAATTTTTTCACAGGCGTTGTAAGCCTGTGACAACAAACAACCGCGCATCAAAATGCCAAATTCGTCGCCACCCAAACGGGCCAATAAATCATCCTGGCGGATCTGTTTTTTTAACAAGGCGCCCAACTGCCGGAGCAATTCATCTCCCGCAATATGTCCGCAGGTATCATTAACTACCTTAAACTGATCCAAATCAAGGTAGCACAGGGCATACTCAGTTCTATTGTTATGGGCAGAAAGCAAGGCTTGCTGAATTTGCCTGTCGAATTCGCTACGATTCAGTAATCCGGTCAATTCATCGTGTCTAGCCTGATGCGCAATTTTTTCGTTAAGCTTTCTTGTCTCAGTAATATCTTCGCAAACCAGTAAAACATTCACTTTTCCATTGCTTTGCCGGGTAGATCGGATGGCACCTCTAACCCAGATGACTTTTTTATCAACACAGATTAGCCTCAATTCCAGCTTGTGAACTTTATCCAGCTCGGCGGTACACATATTTAAGACGTGTTGCATTTCATTACGGTCATCCGGATGTACAAAGTCAAAAAGTGAAAACCCATGTAAGCGGTTTGCAGTTTGACTTAATTGACGGGCCCCAAATTTGTTGACTGATATGATCCCACCTTCTTCTTCAATATTGAATATCATTGATGGGTTATCATCAAATAAAAGAAGATACCGGTTTCTGGCTTCAACCAGGGCTTTGTTCTGCCTGTCAACCGTAGCCAACATACCGTTAAAGGTATCGATTAACAGTCCGACCTCATCATTATTACTTTTATGAGCACGCAGTTCGTAGTTTTTATCAATGCTGATTTTTTTGAGTGTCTTTACCAATCGACCGATAGGTAAAATAATGTTCTTATTTAAATATAATGATAATAGATAGGTGAAAACGCTGGCTCCCGCGAGGATACCAAGAATGCAATAAAAAACGTTAAGCTGACCCCAATACAAATGACCAAGATCAGCTTCTATAAAGACCAGCCCTACTGTTTTATTCTCAAATTGAATTGGCGATGAAATAGTGACTTTGAACCAACCCAAAACACTTTGACTAACATCTGAATAAACGGGACAAAAAACCAATGCTGAGGCTCTTTTTGCCAAACGGCTATAAACATTCCCATTCGTGTCATAAATGCAAATTTGGTCTATGTAGTCCAACCCTTTACTAACCCGAAGATTTTCCTCAACCACCACCCTATCGTCCAAATTGAGCGCTGAACCGCTATGAAAACCTATATTGGCAGCAACAGCTTCCAGACCTTCAATTGTTGATGTCCTTATGTTTGCCAAGTCCTTTATTTCCATAAAACTGCAGTTCAGTAGCAAAAGAATACTGAAAGTACCAAATGTGACAAAAGAAAATTTTTGTTTGATACTTGATTTATTGATATAGCGATAATACATTTCTCGCCATTGACTTAATCGCACAAAAATTCCCTCAAACAAGTGAAAAAATAAGCTCAGGATTGGAATAAAAAATAGCTTACCCGTTTATGGTCTCCCAAACCCAGCGGTATCGCCATTAAGTGTAGGATCAAGTCTCTGTAGGGTGTGGATTTATCCCCGCTTTGCGAATCAATTCGCAACTGCAACAGCCACGTACTTTTTCCAGACGGAATATATAAGATCGCCTCCCATGAGAGCGCAATCAGCACCGACCCTGCAATAAACAGCTTAACCCGTATAAAATAACTCCGCTCAACTTCTATAATTCAGATACTTAGCTGCTATTTACATGACTTATGCGTTTAAATCAACACCCCATGGCAAGTCTTCATATGGTTTTAGAACTGTCTAGGCTTAGGCATCAGTAGTGCTATCTGTCAAAAACTCAATGCAGAAAAAACCATTTCATAACTTCAATGATTGCAGCATGATCTTCAACCCCGGCACTTTCCCTAAGACTGTGCATGGCCCACATAGGATTACCCACATCTACCGTGTTAATTCCCAGCCTGGCAGAAGTCAACGGACCAATTGTACTGCCACAGGGTAAATCGGTTCGATGCGCATACTTTTGATAACGCACATTCACGGCTTCACACCAGGACGCGAACAGGGCCTCAGAAACGCTGTTAGTTGCATACCTATGATTTGCATTGACTTTTATAACCGGTCCATGATTGACCAATACTTTATGATCCGGCTCATAAGCCATTGGAAAATTCGGCTGGTAGGCATGAGCCATATCGGCGCTGATCATAAAGCTGCTTGCCAAAGCACGTTGATATTCCTCGCCTTTTCTCTCATCAGCCGTCATCCCAATGCGTTGCAGAATGTCCGACAGAAAACTGCCATCAGCGCCTTTAGAAGTGGAACTGCCTATTTCCTCATGATCAAAAAATGCACAAACCAGGGTGGCGTCCGCTTGTAAAACTTTGTCATTCAGCAGCGCCGTGAGCCCAGCATGACAGGATGCCAGATTATCCAGCTGACTGTCCGCATAAAACTCGTCTTCAGCGCCCCAAAAGGCTCCCTTTTGAGTATCATAAACATTCAACTCCCAGGACAAAATTGCAGAAGCATCTACTTCAGCCTGTTCAGCCAATGTTGTCAAAAATTGCTGCTGGGGCGTTATTTGATCTTTAACCAGTGAAAATAACAGCGGCAGTTCAAGCTGCTTATTTAATTTCAAGCCATCATCATTGACGGTTCGGTTCATATGAATCGCCAAATTAGGCAACCGAAGCAACGGTCTCGTAAAATCTACCAGCTTGGTTGATATCCCCTGGTCGGATCGATAACTAATCCTCCCGGCCAGGCTCAAATCTCTGTCAGTAAAGGTGGCCAAAATCGGTCCGCCATATACTTCCACGCCGATCCTGACAAAATTATCTACGCCCATCACCGGATTGGGTTTTAATCGCAATCCCGGCGAATCGGTATGAGCGCCAATGATTTTGAAACCGGTTTCCACCAGCGGTTTTTGCCCCATCACAAATAGGATGATCGAAGAGTCGTCGCGTATCACATAGTAACGGCCTCCCTGCTTTAAGTGCCAGCGTTCGTGTTCATTCAATCTGACAAACTCACAATCCAGAAGCTTCTGCTGGATCGTGTTGACAGCATGCCATGGACTCGGACTTACATCGATAAAGTCTAATAAATTTTGAACTCTCTGTTTACTGTTCATGATCTTTCTTGCAAGTCCAGCGATGCTGAATTAATGCAATAACGCAACCCCGTTGGTTCTGGTCCGTCATTAAAAACATGCCCCAAGTGCGAACCACAATTTTTACAGATTATTTCTACCCGTCTCATCCCGTGACTGTTATCGGTGATTTGATCGAGGCTATTTTCCGAGATTGCATCCCAAAAGCTGGGCCAACCGGAACCCGAATCATACTTGGCAGCAGAATCAAAAAGCGCATTTCCGCAGCACACACAATGATAAATCCCCTCTTTTTTACAGTCTGCATATTTCCCGGTAAAAGGGGGTTCGGTGCCTTTATTCCAGCAAACATTAAATTGTTCCGGGGTTAATTTATCTTGCCATTCATCTGTTTTATTTGTTTGTTTAGTCATTATCTCAACCTAATATTTGAATATACTTAACCGCATTAACTGGATTGTTTATTATCCACTGTCAAAAATGACGACCCTATTAAAACTTTACATGCCGCCTACCGCCGATTAAACCAACCTTCTCTATTGCGATTGAATTTTTAATGTTCAATCGGCGTTCGTTCGATACCTTTAAACAACACATCAAACAATAACGACAAAAGCAATCGACTGATAGTTTCAACCGATGTATCAATACATATGGCTTTGTCGAGAACACCATAACCCGCATACTCTGCTGCCGGATTAAAATAATCAAAGACAAACTCACAAATATTTTGGCACTAAGCTTCCAGTTTTATAAAGAGGATGTCCGTAAAACATTCCTGATTGCGTTTGAACAGCAATCAAAACAAAGCAATCCCGGCATCAATCTATCGATATAGCATGGAAAAACAGCTCAAAACGCCTGTAAGCCTTTATGATACAATTTCTACATTGGATAATTTTTTTACTTTGGTCATCAGTTATGAACGAAATGTTAGAGAGCGGCGTTGAACTAATGCTGATAGGCATGGGCATTGTATTCTTGTTCTTAGCGTTACTGGTGGTCGCAATCAGCGTAATGTCTTCACTTATTACCCGTTTTTTCCCAGAACCACTGGCCGTCCCTCCACCAATTCCAAGCCTTGCAGCCAAAAAAAAATCTATTGACTCGGGCGTGATAGCAGCAATTTCGGCTGCTGTTCATCACTATAAAAAACAGCACTCACAACAGTAAGTGAGTGTTTGGCAGGCTTCTAAAGCTTTATCTTAGCGGCACACATTGATAGCTCAATCGAGCAAATCTCCATTCTCAGAGAAAAAAGTATGAATGATCATAATACTCAATCCTTAGGCATAACCGAAGTTGTTCTGAGAGACGCACACCAATCGCTTCTGGCGACTCGTCTGCGCATTGAAGATATGCTGCCTATTTGCGCCAAACTTGATCAGATTGGTTTCTGGTCATTGGAAACCTGGGGGGGCGCGACCTTTGATGCCTGCATACGTTATTTGGGTGAGGACCCCTGGGAGCGCCTTCGTTTACTGAAAGCGGCTATGCCCCGCACACCACAGCAAATGCTGTTAAGAGGTCAAAATTTACTCGGTTACCGGCATTATGCCGATGACGTTGTTGATAAGTTCGTAGAACGTTGCGCAGTCAATGGTATTGATGTATTCCGTATCTTTGATGCAATGAACGACATGAGGAATATCAAGCAAGCTATCAAAGCTGTTCTTACAACTGATGCACACGCACAAGGCACTATTTCCTATACCGTCAGCCCAGTTCACACACAAGCTATGTGGGTTACGCAAGGCAAACAAATAGAAGATATGGGGGCCCATTCGGTCTGCATCAAAGACATGGCTGGACTCCTAACACCTTATGATGCTTACGACTTAGTCAGCCAACTGAAAAAAAACCTGTCTATTCCTGTCCACTTGCATTGCCATGCCACGACCGGACTCAGTGTTGCAACCCTGCTAAAAGCGGCCGAAGCGGGAGTGGATAATGTCGACACCGCTATTTCATCGATGAGCATGACGTACGGTCACAGTCCAACAGAAACAATAGTCGCCGCCCTGTCCGGTCAACCGCGAGATACCGGCCTCCCCATCAAACCACTGGAAGATATTGCTGCCTATTTCCGTGACATCCGCAAAAAATATGCGCAATTTGAAGGTAACCTCAAAGGCGTAGACAGCCGCATTCTGGTCAGTCAGGTTCCAGGAGGCATGCTCACTAACATGGAAAGCCAGCTTAAAGAGCAAGGTGCTGCGGAACGCTTTGACGAGGTTCTTGCCGAAATTCCGCGTGTTAGAGAAGACCTTGGTTTTCTGCCTCTTGTAACGCCCACTTCACAGATTGTGGGCAGTCAGGCTGTTATTAATATCTTAACAGGGGAACGGTATAAAACTATCACCAAAGAATCAGCCGGTGTTTTAAAAGGTGAATATGGCGCCCCCCCAGCACCTGTCAACAAAGTGCTGCAAGATCGTGTGCTTGAGGGAGCCATACCTATAACGTGTCGGCCTGCTGATTTATTGGCGCCGGAAATGGATAAATTAATTGCTGAAGTTAAGGCCAAAGCCCAGGCTGAACAGGTCAAACTGGCTGATAACATTGAAGAAGATGCTTTAATTAACGGCATGTTTGCTCAAATCGGCTGGAAGTTTATTGCCAATCGGGGCAAACCCGATGCTTTTGAGCCGGCGCCCAGCAAAGCGTCACCTAAACCAGTATCGGCCAGTCAGCCCAATGCAACCGAAAGTTACTCTGTCAATGTTGACGGACGTAATTACAATGTTGTTGTAGCTCCCGGCGGAGCTGGACTTGTGATTCAACAGCCCGCCGAAACACAGCAAACAGTTGTGGCGCCAGCCGCAATTTCGACGGGCGAAATCGTCCGTGCGCCGATGGCGGGTAACATTTTGAAAATTAATGTGGGCGTGGGTAGTGTGGTTAAAGAAGGCGATGTTGTTGTAATCATGGAAGCCATGAAAATGGAAACCGAAGTTCGTGTTAAAAACAGCGGCACTGTGACTGGATTAAATGTCAAAGATGGCGCCGCCGTAGCGGTGGGTGATGCGTTGATTACTTTATAATCCAGCCATTGAAACGAGGCCGGAAGTTTCTTGCTCCGGCCTCAAGCCACACCAACCTATTCACGCCTACCGCCTCTTTCATTTCGTCCTTCTCTTTCTTGTCTCTCCATTCTCCTTTCTTTCTGTCTTGGTTCGCTCTGATTCAATTGGGTATTGCGAGCAATCGTTTGACGTCCGCTTCTTTCTGCACTTTCTACTCTCCCCTCACGTCGATTGTATGAAGGCCTTTCGCGGCGATTGCTCTCTTGCGGCATGACTTGATCACTTCGTGACCATTCTCGTCTATCATTTCGAGCATCGACTCTACGACGATCATTGCCATCTCCTTTTCTAGAGTGATCAAAGCCATCCCTTCTCCGATCGTACCCGCTATCATGTCTATCTCGCTGACCTTGCCATTTTGGCACTGGCCTAATGACATCAACCCTTTTGTTAATTACAGTTACCGGAGTTCTGCGTTCAATTATCCGCACAGGCGCAGGAGCGTAGTAATCTCGGTAGGAAGGCCGGGCCGAATAATATCTGCTGTAAACACGGGTATCAGAATGGGGATAAACAGGATAATACTCGGTACTCTGATAAATTCCACGTGATGCGCAACCGGAAACGGTTACTAGCACGGACAATAGAATTAGTTTGCTTATGCTGTTCATTTGCTTATCCTTCCTCTTTGAAGTGTGGATAAAGCTTGCGCCGAACAGCATGAATAAGAAGTGAATGCTAAAACACCTTTGAATTGATTTTATGCGTGAGGATTAACCGCCAAAAATCATTCTGCTTTTAATTTTGATGAATACTTAACCAGTTCTGCACCCAAATTCAGAACCGTTGTATTGATCTGTTCATCGCTTAATTGATCATTAACTGAAAAAGCTTGGCTGGCATGGGTCAAAGCATATTGACCGGGTAAAACTACAACTCCGATATTAGCTAAAAGCATTCTCAAAAACACCAAGCCTCTTAACCCGCCTAAGGCACCGGGCGAAGCTGACATAATCGCTGCACATTTACCCCGATAAGCGGCCAAAGGTTGCTCATCGCCCTCTTTTCGGGAAGCCCAATCCAGGACATTTTTAAGTAAAGGTGTAAAAGCACTGTTATATTCGGGCGAAGCTATTAAAAAACCGTCATGTTCTATCAAAAGTTTTTTAAATGCTTTGGCTGTTTCAGGCATACCTTGTTCAGCTTCAAAATCCTGATCAAAAATCGGCATTGGATAATCAGCCAGATTGACGACGGTAACTTCCCCACCCGCTTTTTCGGCTCCCTTCGCAGCCAACGTAACTAATTTCTGATTAAAAGAATCTTTCCGTGCACTCCCCGAAAACGCCAAAATTTTTACCATTTAAACCCCCCTGTATTAAAAAAAGTCTTCATTTTGCTGATCAACTGTTGATGCGATAGTCCGATGTCAATCGAAAAACAACAGGGCTTAATAGCGCTAAGGCAATTAAATTGGGGATTGCCATCAACCCGTTCATGATATCGGCTAATAACCATATCGTACTCAATTTTCCCATCGCACCCAAGGGAACGGCACAAATCCACAGAATACGAAACGGCAGAATTACCTTGATCCCAAACAAAAATTCGGCGCATCGTTCGCCGTAATAACTCCAGCCTACAAGAGTTGTAAACGCAAAAATGACGATTCCAAAAGCAACAATATAGCCACCCCAGCCCGGCAATGCACTGTTGAAAGCTAGTGCCGTTAAGGCCGCGCCATTCTCACCGCTATCCCATGAATCAGTAATGACAATTACCAATGCGGTCATCGTACAGATAACCAACGTATCTATAAAAGTACCCAGCATTGCAATTGTCCCTTGCTGCACAGGGTTATGCGTTTTGGCTGCTGCATGGGCAATAGGCGCACTTCCAAGCCCTGCTTCATTGGAAAAAATGCCTCTTGCTACGCCATATCGTACTGCCGCCCATACGCCCACACCGGCAAAGCCGCCTGTCGCAGCCATTGGATTAAATGCGCTGTGTATTATCGTCATAAATGCGGCTGGCACGGACTCAATATTGATGCCGATAACCAGGAGTGAACCTGAAACATAGCCAATCGCCATGAAAGGAACTAATTTTTCGGCCACTTCGGCAATCCGGGTAATTCCTCCCAAAATCACAAATGCGGTCAGAATGGTCAGCATCACCGCTGTTACTTCATTTGAGAGGTGAAACTGAAGTGACAGCGCACCGGCAACTGAATTTGCCTGAACCATATTCCCTATTCCAAACGAAGCCAAAGTACCGAATGTCGCAAATAACGGAGCTAACCAATACCATCGTTTTCCCAATCCATTCTTGATGTAGTACATAGGACCGCCTACATGCTTGCCCAAATGATCGGTCTCTCTATACTTAACGGCCAGCAACGACTCTGCATACTTGGTAGACATTCCAAACAAAGCGGTCATCCACATCCAGAAAACTGCACCAGGACCACCCATGTAGATAGCGGTTGCAACACCCGCGATGTTTCCTGTGCCTATGGTGGCGGATAAAGCCGTCATGAGGGCTTGATAAGGCGTGATATCACCTTCCTGCTCGGATTTTCTTCCTCTCCAAAGCGAAACGAACGCATGCGGGGTGTTCAGCCAGGTAAAGGCTTTAAGCCCCAATGTCAGGTAAACACCCATACCCAGCAAAAGAGCCATCGTAGCAGGCCCCCAAACAAAAACACTGAGTTGATTAAGCCAATCATGAAAGACATTCATCAGGATAAATTATTCACTTCAGATATCTTGTCATAATCAACCCCGACACTGACTATAAAACTGGTAGCCTGCTCTACATTCATCTCTGATTTAATCACTTTTGACTTATTAACGATAACGGTAAAACCGGAGGTGGGATTGGGTGAGGTAGGAATAAACAAAATATACCTATCTTCAAATTTGTTGGTCACATAGGAAGGCACCCACAGTCCTTCTTTTGGGTATTCCACATACACCACCTCCCGCGCATCTTTTCTATCATGAGAAGAAAACATATTGATCACTTTTTTAGTGACGCGATAGATGCTGTTTAAAAGCGGAATCCTGTCAATGATGAAATCAAAAGCGGCAATAGCCCAAAACTTACCTTCTTTGACTATTTTATGGCCAATTAGCACCAACAATAAAAAACTGACAGCAAAAACCACGGATGTATACAGATAACTATCGGCATAACCGTAGACCAGCCCGAAAAGATCAGCCACCCTGTCTTTCACAAAAATGACAATCTGCAGCACAATAACGATGGGGATAACGGCAAAAATACCTATTAGAAAATTATTAAATATTTTCTTTAAAGAAACATTCATATGACTTTTCTCATTAAATTAGACGTTAAAAAAGTCAATATAGCTAATTGTTGACATAATATTGACTGACTCGAAATATCGGAATGGTTACCCATGATAAAGCCATTCGATTAGGAACAAACTAAAGTTTACACACAGGGCGTTCAGCTATACATATTACGTATTTAAATTTTCGGGTTTTCAGTAAGCACTGAATTTGGAGCACGCCCATTAAACTCAGCACTCAAATCTGGTTAGGCGAGGATAAGCTATAGCGTTTTTTGAGGCAAGTACAAGCGGATATTTATGCGGGGTATTTCGGTGAGTTTGAAGCCGATAAAATAGCGTGCGAGTTCGATCTGGATTGAGAAATAAAAATCAGCAAATCAATCGTAAAACTAAAAATTAAACAAAAAAAAGGGGCGCAAGCGCCCCCCTCTAAACTGAATACAACTATTACGCTGTCACAACGTTAGCTGAAATGCGTTTTTTGCGTCCAACACTTGATAATAGACCTACTAAACCAGCGCCGAACATCCAAACAGCAGAAGGTAATGGTACTGGCTGAATATCATGCGCTAACACAAATTGTGAATTTGGACCGAAACCACCAAAATTCAAAACGTATGTGTCAATTAAACCAAATGGTGTCAAAACCAAACTAGGAGCATTCCAAACGTTGTTAAAATAAGAAGCAACTTTAAAATTACTAGCAACTCCACTTAACAAAGAACTATCCCAATCCAGGGTTGCAGGAACATAAGGAGCAAGTGTTACCGTAGTCACTAAGTTATCGGTAACGCCATCAAAAATGCCTAATTGGACTGAGGTTGAGGAGCTTGAAAACAGTAAACTGCTATTATCTGTAGCAAACCAATTTGTTGGCACCGAATTCGCCGAAGCTAAACTGGTCACCACCATTAAAAATAAAACACTAAGAGATTTTTTAAGAAACATAATTACACCCATTTTGAAAAGTGCAACCAGACTGTCTGAACAGAAAAACATTATTCAGACTCTTGGCTTTCCGTCCCTACCTCACGATAGGTTTAGCCTGACTTATACGATTACTAAAGAATCCCTTTGTTTAAAATTGGGTCATACACTTGAGTTAAAAAATGTATGACCTATAATCCAAATATGATCCTTCACATTTGGCATTATCCCTTGCTTGTATTAAATACACCTTAATAAAATACCAAGCGATTGAACATAAAAAAATTACTCAATTGTTCAAAATTGACCGAACTAATCCACCAATCAAAGGCGTAAACTTATGTTTTTATTGCAACTATTAAGACAAAGTCAAACGTTTAAATCTTGATCAATTACAAACTTTTTAACATTAGCCTGATAAGCTACTTTTATTATTTTGATTAAAATATGAGGGGATTTAAGTTAATTTATATTTACAGCTACATTATTACCTTAAAAACAACTTATTAAAATTGTACTTAAGTGCTACGCATAAATACTGTAAACAATTTAACTTTTTAAAATCACTCCTGCTCATAACAGATAATGCTTTCGGGAAAGATGCAGCTAAAACAACTGCCTTTACCCAGTTCACTGACTATTTCAAGCCGTGCATTGTGATTGAGCAACACATGTTTTACGATCGCCAGACCCAAACCGGTGCCGCTTAATTTTCGCTTTCTCTTAACATCAACACGATAAAAACGCTCAGTAATCCTTGGAATCTCAAACGGAGCAACGCCCTCGCCATGATCGGTCACATCAAGTCTGACCCCATCGCCGTCCATATACCAGCGAACGCTTACCAATGATTCTTCGGGTGAATATTTCAATGCATTGATGAGGAGATTACTGAATGCGCTTCGTAAGTCTTCTTGAACACCAATAAGCCCTTTCGGTGTCTCTAATAACAACTGTATTCTTTCTGACGCGCTTTTAAGATTCCCATCCTCATTGCAAATGGCTGTCAAGAGCCCGCATACATCAACACATACTGTTTTTTTTCTTTGCGTTTCCAGTCGAGTCAACAGCAGTAAATCATCAACCAAATGCTCCATTCTTTCTGTTTGGCTTTGCATCTGGCGCAACGAATTGGTGAGCAATGGAGAATCCTGATCATCCATGTCCTTTAATGTCTCCAGATAGCCTTTAAGCACCGTCAGCGGAGTTCTCAGTTCGTGTGATACGTTTGCGACAAAATCCTTGCGCATACTTTCCATCTTTTTTAATTGCGTAACATCCTGAGCCAGCAATAGCCGCAACCCGGCACCATAGGCGACAACTCTAACCGATAGAATGATACCGCTGTCTATGGGCGAGGGAATGATGATGGCATTATCAAAATTCCCCAGCTGCAAGTAACTGAGAAAATCAGGATGACGGAATAAATTAATTATTCGCTGTCCTTTATCGGCTCTTTGTAAACCAAGCACTTTCATGGCTGATTTATTTGCCCATTCAATTTCATCATGGCAGCCTAACACGACGGCCGCATCGGGCAAGGCTTCAGTCGATTTACGAAACTGATCAATCATTTTGGTCAGCTTTTTTTTACGCTTTTTTTGACTTTTTCTGAGCTTGTAAACATGATAATAGATACCCGCCCAAATCCCGTTGATATCCGAATATTTTTCTGCTCCACCAAATTTGATCCATTTTTCAAAACGATAAATCTGAACATACTGGCGCAAAAGCAGAAGGCTGATAGCGATTAGATAAAGAAGAATGAAGTGCCCTGTAAAAACGCCTAAAATCCCTATAAGCACCAACAAGGTGATTAGCATCAGAACTTCTTTATGCCATAGCGTCATAAAGTCAGTCTATTAATGAAAACCGGTAACCAAAACCACGAACTGTCTGGACTAAATCCTCACGACCGTATTCTGCCAATATCTTTCTTAATCTCCGGATGTGGACATCCACCGTTCGCTCTTCGATATAAACGCTTCTTCCCCAGACTTGATCAAGCAATTGCGTCCGGCTATAGACTTTATCCGGATGAGTCATAAAAAATTGCATGAGACGAAATTCAGTTGGACTGACTTCCAATTGCTTATCGCCCAGAGTAAGGCGATGTTGTTCGGTATCCAAAATAATATCGCCCAAGGTAATCTGGGCTAAATCCTGAATTTTACCGGCTCTTCTAAGCACTGCGCGAATCCTGGCGACCAATTCTTTAGGCGAAAAGGGTTTGGTCATGTAATCATCAGCACCTATTTCCAATCCTCGTACCTTATCCTCTTCCTCGCCCCGGGCAGTCAGCAAAATAATGGGGATCTCCCGGCAAAACTGATCTTTTTTTAAGCGCCGGGCCCATTCGACCCCGGATATACCGGGCAACATCCAATCCAGCACGATCAGATCAGGTTGATGATCACTTAATGATTTGTTGGCCTGCTCGGCATCACAGATTCCTGTTGCATTAAATCCAGCCTGCTCCAATACCATGACCAACATATCCCTGATAGCATCTTCATCTTCAACAACAAGAACCGATATTCTAGTCATAAATACACAACTTTCACTTTAATGCTTGATTTTAACAGTTAGTGTATTACATTTTTATGACAAGGCTCATTACCACACTCACTTCACTAAAAACTATCTGCCCAGTTCCTTGCAGAGTGATAGCTCAAAAGGTAATTTCATCGACTAAAGGAGCTTAAAAAAATCAGTATTTACTTTGCTTGACTAGATAACGAACGGGCACGGAAGTAATCATCGCCGAGAGGAGCGGCAATTAAGAAAAACTAAAGCCGAGCAGATAAAGACCAAAACAAAGTTTTATGCATCCTTGCACACAGGTCCTGCCAAAAGAAAATGAATTTATACAGCGTCACCCACATCCAGCGCTACAAACCAATTCAGAAAGCGCTTTATGTCATCTCCCTTAAATAATCGGACATGCTGGGCGCCATAATATCCATCATCAATCTGCATCGCTATTTGCCGATTTAAGATTGGCCGGCAATAGCTTCATGATGGCCTAAATCCACTATCACCTTTTTAAATACTTAACGACAGCATCCCATACCGGCTCACCTGATAACGGCTCGCCCACGCCGGCCCATCCGGCTACTTTGTAGGTTTTATCCGCTTGCAGCAACGCACTGCCGGTCAAGGCAAGCCCGGAAATCCGCCCGCCAATATCGGCATACGGATTGCTTCGAAACGTCATTCCGCCAACCCGGACCATATCGCCGCCCTGCCGGTAATAAGGATCCTTATTAAACAAATTATCCGCCACATCCTCCAGAATGCTTTTTATTTCATACCCCTTAAGCCTTCTTACAAAGGTTTCAGGATAGGTGATGGCGGTATGGTTCATGATATCTTCAAAGGTAATTTGATCTCCAGGCAGCAAAGTATGGCCCCAGCGAAAGCCCGGAGAAAAAGCGATTTCAGCGTCATGGACCGTCATCAATGCATCCAATATCAGTTGATCGAAAGAGCCGTGAAAATTATCCCGCCTGAACAGCAGCCGGTCTGCCACCGCCACAGGTGTTTGCAGCTTGGTCAGATAGGGCGCCCTGATCGAATTGATTAAAACTTGCATGTCCGGATCAGACGGGAGCAAATTGGCAAAAACCGGCAATAAACGGTAACGAAAATCGCGTAGCCGGCCATTAACAATATCCAAATCCAGCACCGCTAGAAACTTGCCATGACTGCCCGCATTAGTGACCCAGGTTTGGCCCCCCCGATTTTTGACTAAAAACGGTTTTGGCAAGGCATCGTGCGTATGTCCCCCCAAAACAAAATCCAGCCCGGAAACCTGGGAGGCCAACTTCACATCCACATCCAAACCGTTATGAGACAGCAACACAATCACATCGGCCGCTTTAAGCCGCTTGATTTCATCGATAGTAACCTGCAGATTCTTTTCTTCAATCCCAAACTGCCAATCAGGCACAAAGCGCTTGGGATTGGCTATCGCCGTGTAAGGAAAAGCCTGACCGATAACCGCAATGCGGGCATGGCCCAGTTGTTTAATGATATAAGGCTTAAAAACGCCGGCAATTTCTGAATCCCGCTCAAACTGAGCCTCATCGGTCAACGCGATATTCTGAGCAACAAATTCCCCGTTGAATGATTTTAAATTCTCCATGACCTGGACGGAGCCATAAGTAAACTCCCAATGCCCTGTCATAATGTCGACACCCAATAAATTGGCCGCAGCAACCATGTCCTGGCCCTGTGTCCAAAGAGCCGTTGCCGAACCCTGCCAACTGTCGCCTCCGTCTAATAACAGCGTATTTTCAGCGCCGCGCTCTGCTGTTATTTTTTTAACCAGCGCAGCCAGATGAGCAAACCCCCCGACTTTCCCATAAACACGTGCAGCTTCGACAAAATCAAGGTGCGTAAAAGCATGGGCCTCTATTGAATTCGGCTTAAAACCATAATGATCCAGCAAGGCTTGCCCTGCCAGATGAGGCGGTTTACCCATATCGTCCCCCAGACCCAAATTGACATCCGGCTCACGGTAATAAACCGGCATCAACTGCGCGTGACAATCGGTGATGTGAAGTAAGGAACATTTACCAAAAGACGGTTGTTTATAAAATCCATCCATTTTGGAAGACTGCAACAGTTGCCGTCCCGCACAGCCCGAAACCATCACGGCCGTAGCGAGCGTTTGGATAAAATCTCTGCGATTCATGAGGTAAAAATATCAATGCCTTGATAATGGATTTTTTTGTTAATCAAATACGTCTTTTCAATCGCTTTGACAGCCTGATATATCAAGACAAGCATTAAGCTATAACGAGGCTTAATAACTAGCTCTATTTCCTCAATAGAGATCATTTCTAATCGTGTATTCATCTGTATTTCGGCATTTTTTAGTATTTATTTGCTATCACAAAAACTAGTCTACAATTGTGATTAGATTCAAACTATTGTATGAATTTTTGCAATTTGTAAATTTTCCTGCCTTGGTTGGTGTAGAACAGGGGATTAAACCCGAGTTAATTCAGCTTCTTAAAACTGTTAAGTTCCGTGCTGAAAGGCCTCAATATAATATTTTTCAACAATAACTTGTTCCGGCTTTGCTTGAATAGCTCTAACAAAAGCTAGGTTTCCCGTCCATTATTACTTCGCAACCACATTCCTCATGAAACCTTACCTGTTCTTGGCTGTTTTCTGCTTGCCTTCGGCAATTGCTATTGGACAGCCAAGTGACGAAGAGCAACGCTATCAAGACGCACTTACTGCAGCACGGTCCGGTAACACTCAGTGGGCATTAGGGCAATTGAATCAACTCAAAACCCAACACCCTGAAACACTTCGCTATCTTTACGATTATATTCAAATCCTGTCCTGGACGGACCAAAGCGAAGCTGTTATCAAGCAAAGCCGACAACTGAACTTAAAGCAGGCTCCTGTCTACGTCCTTGAAGCCATTGCCAAAGCCGCCAGAAATACCGGTGATTTTATTCAATCGGAAAGTCTGTATCGATTGGCACTTGAAAAATCGCCCGCCCGTTTCGAACCCAAACTGGGGATTGGACTTGTTATTCTGGATAGCGGCGAATACGAACGCGCTATTGCCTATTTTACTGAACTGACAGCGGCTTACACGCAACACATTGAACCCTCACTCGCATTGGCTTACGCCTATGAATACCAAAAGGATTTTGCTAATGCCATAAAACAGTATCAAAAAGTTTTAGCCCAACAAACCGATCATTCCGGCGCATGGATAGGGCTTGTTTTTGCACTAAGATCGTCAGGTGAATACGAAGCAGCGCTTTCGATGGCGAAACAGCATCGTTCAGTTTTTTCTGATGAGGAATGGGCTGAAATCAATTGGGATTATGCCGCATTCCTGATAAGAAAAAGCGAGCGCATTGCAACAGCCGATCCTAACCGCTATCCGGAGATGGATAAAGCCATTGATGCCGTATATTCGAACCTGAATTCGATCGATAAACTCAGCCTGACCGATCCGCAAAGCTGGCAGAATCGGGCATCATTCGATTTAATGCTTGCTTTAAGAAATCGCAAAAAAATGCAGGCTGTCATCAAGTTATACGAAGAACTCCATTCTCAAGGAATAGAAATACCCTCTTACAGTCGAACTGCTGCAGCCGATGCCTATTTATATTTGCAGCAACCAGAAAATGCGCGCGATCTTTATCTTTCCGTTATCGCCGAATCCCCGCAGCACTTTAATGCGCGCTCATCGTTGGTCTATGCCTATCTGGAGTCAGAACAAATAAACAAGGCCATCCATCTGGCCGATCAGTTAGATGCCGAACAACCGGATACCATTCAATCGAAAGATGCACAAGGCCAGTTGCAAAGCACACTCAATCCGGTAAAAACAGCCACGGAACTGACGGCGGCGATAATGAGAGCTTATGCCGACAGACTTGAAGAAGGACAAACCAGAATGGAAAGTCTTCGTCAAAAATCGCCGTACAACCCCGACATAGAAAGCAAATTAGCCGAGATTTATTACTACCGGGGCTGGCCACGCAAAGCCCGGCAGCAAATTGAAAATGCACTGATTGAATCGCCAGATCATTTGGGCCTTCAGATTGGTCAGGCTGAAGTAAATCATGAATTGCGCGCCTATCCGGCAGAAGAGAAACAAACGCATAAACTTTACAAAGATTTTTCCGATGATACCGGCATTCAACGGCAAATGCGGTTATGGAGAATCCATAATGACCGGGAATTAAAAGTATTTACAGGCGGTGGCCTGAGCAACAATCAACAAGACGGCATAGGCAACCCGAATGTGGGCACGGAGGATGTCAGTGTGGACTCCTATCTGTTTTCCAGCCCAATAAATTACAACTACCGCGCCTTCATCCACCAAGGTTGGAAAATGGGCTTATTCCCTGAACCTGAAGGCCGAGGTTATTTGCGAACATATGGACTCGGAATGGAGTACGCTGCCAATAATGTGCTGGCAAGCGCCGAAGTCCATTACGACAACTTTGCCAGAGAAGCGGTCGGGGTAGGCTTGGGGTTGGCTTACGATATTGACGATCATTGGCGTGTTTCTACTTATCTTGACAGTAAAAATAATCGAATATCCCTGCGCGCCCTGACGGCACTCGCCGACGAAAAAAGAGCCACCACGGCCAAATCGGCACAAACCAGACTCACTTACCGGGTTCATGAGTCCAGACAATTCGACTTCACTTTTAATTATCTTAATTTCAGCGACAACAATAACCGATTCGGCATTGACGGAACTTATTACGAACGCTGGATAAGCGGTCCCATTTACAAAATGGCAACTTATATGAATGCGGGATACTCAACCAATACACGCAGTAATGTTACGCATAGGGACGATTTCAATGGGTATTATTTTAACCCTGCACAAGATGCTTCGATATCGATCACCCTGGACAACGATTTTTTGACTTACCGTCATTATGATACGGCATTTAATCAACGTGTTGCAGTATCAATTGGCGGCTACTGGCAAGAATATGCTACTAAAAATAGAGACTTAAACGAATGGAATGATCACTCCCAAATTAAACCTGTCGGCAACATCCAATACGAACATCGCTGGAAAACCGCCAATCGTTTCGAAATCTCTTATGGCGGCATCCGCGGCTATCACTACTATGACGGCAATCTGACCGATAGCTGGTACATGTATATGAATCTTAATCTGCGCTTTTAATCATGAAGCAGGTTATTTTTTTGCTGATCCTGTTTATCGCACAAAACACTGCCGCAACAGATAAATCATTTATGGCGCTCAGTTATCATGATGTTCAGGAGGAAGGGAATGGCGAACCATTGACCATCAGCAAAGACCGTCTGATTGAACAGTTCTCTTGGCTGAAAAAAAATAACTTTCACCCTGTCAGTCTTCAAACCCTGATAAACGCGCAGCTCAAAAAGACTCCGTTACCCGATAATGCAGTGTTGCTGACCTTTGATGACGGCCACGCCAATTCATATAAAATCGTCTTTCCTTTACTTAAGTCTTTTGGTTTTCCTGCGGTTTTCAGCATTGTTACCAGCTGGATTGACACGGGTCCTCGTGAATCGGTCAAGTACGGAACAGATTTAAGACCTAGAAATGACTTTTTAACATGGAGTCAAATCGAAGAGATGCATGTCTCAGGATTGATTGAAATAGCAACTCATAGCCATGATCTTCACAAAGGGATTCCCGGCAATCCCCAAGGTAGCTTGCAACCCGCTGCAACTACACGAATGTATGACAATTCTAAGCAGCACTATGAATCGGACGAGGTCTTTGCGAGCCGCATTACGCAAGATTTGGAACATAGTGTAAAACGCATAGAACAACATCTTAAATTAAAGCCCAGAATCATAAACTGGCCTTATGGCTCCTATAGCGTCGAAACACTTCAGCTTGCGCAATTACAAGGATTATCAGTGTCCTTAACCTTGGATGAGGGTCAAAACAAACTGACAGAAGCCTTAGTGATCAAACGCCATTTAGTCGGTAATGCTATGGATATTGATGAATTCGAAGCTATTTTAAAGTTTACCCCAAAGCGCATACCTATCAGAGTGGCCCAAATAGACATGGATTACATCCATGACCCGAATTCTGAGCAAACGTTGCGCAACCTGAATCTTTTGCTTGATAGAGTCAAAACAACGGGCATCAATACGGTCTACCTTCAGGCATTTTCTGACCCCAATGGCGATGGCAATGCCGATGCGGTGTATTTTCCAAATCGGCACATGCCATTGCGTGCTGATTTGTTTAATTTTGTCGCGTGGCAATTACGAAAAATAACCGGTGTGTCTGTTTACGCCTGGATGCCGGTATTATCGTTTGTGACAGCAGCGCCATCGGATTGGTGGGTATACGAGATGAAAAATGGACAGCCGGTACCCAGCCAAAATAATTACAAACGCCTCTCACCCTTTAATAATAAGGCACGGCAATGGATAGGCGACCTTTATGAAGACCTGGCAAAGCATACAGAGTTTTCTGGCATTTTATTTCACGACGATGCTTTTTTGACGGATTACGAGGACGCAAGTCCATCTGCTTTAAGCTACAAAATGAGCATTCCTGCGAATGCCATAACCGATGAAAAAATAAAAACCCTGACAACCTTCACCGGATTTCTTGCCGATAAAGTGAGATTTTTTCATCCCAACATTAAAACTGCACGAAATCTTTACGCCAAAGTGGTTATGAATCCTGAAAGCTCAGAATGGTTTGCCCAATCCCTTCCCAACTTCTTGCAAAACTATGATTACACGGCGGTCATGGCCATGCCTTTTATGGAAAATGCTGAAAAACCGTTGGATTGGCTAAGAGTCCTTGTTACCAAAGTATCCGATCAACCTCAAGGTTTAAGTAAAACCGTTTTTGAACTTCAGTCAGTCGACTGGCGAACTCAAGAAAAAATTCCTGAAGCTTTATTTTCAGAACAGATAACTTTATTACAACGACTGCAAGCAGTGAATTACGGTTACTACCCCGATGACTTTCATAAGGATCAGCCACCGGCATCGATGCTCAAGACACTGATGCCGGTAAAGTGGCGCTGATGTCTTTATAACTGACTACGTGCAAGCAATGAAGTACTACGGATATCCAAATTACATCAACCCGGCATATGGAAAAATGGATCTAATAGACTTGATTTATTCTAATGTTAAACCAGGCACGTTATCTCCCGTAGTTTATGAAATAACTGATATTTTGCAGACAACGCTATCTTATATAAGTAAGGCACTCGCTAATGGATATGACAGTTTTTTAGTGGGTGGAACCTACCTATCCAAAAACACTATTCATTTTTTGCTGGATTTTGCATTTTATTATCCTTTGTTCATGGCTTATCTGTGGATGATTGGCGCTTTGATCTATTATTTTCACTGGGAAAGAAAATCAAGCTATCAAACTGACCAAGTCCCTGAACTCAGCTCCTACCCTCCGGTATCGATCATTATTCCCTGTCATAATGAGGGTAAGGACATCACAGAAACCATCGAATACCTGTTACATCAAAAATATCCGGATTTTGAAATTATCGCAGTTAACGACGGCAGTACCGATGATTCATTAGAACACCTGATAAGGTTATCTCATCAGCACAAACAGGTCCGCGTGATCAATCTTGAACATAATCAGGGAAAAGCGGTTGCTTTAAACACTGGGGCACTTTTTTCAAAGCATGAATTTTTAATCTGCATTGACGGTGATGCCCTGCTTGCTCCGGAAGCAACTGCGTGGATGATGCGACATTTTTTAAATGGCCCTCGCGTAGCTGCTGTTACCGGCAATCCGCGTATCAGAACCCGCTCTACTCTGCTGGGAAAAATCCAGGTCGGGGAGTTTTCTGCGATTATTGGTTTGATTAAAAGAGCTCAAAGGATATACGGCAGACTATTTACCGTTTCAGGCGTCGTTGCCGGCTTCAGAAAATCGGCGCTTCAAAGAGTCGGTTACTGGAGCAATGACATGCTGACCGAGGACATAGATATCAGCTGGAAATTACAATTGGACCATTGGGACATTCGCTATGAACCGAACGCATTATGCTGGATATTGATGCCGGAAACTTACCGAGGCCTATGGCGGCAGCGATTAAGGTGGGCTCAGGGTGGTTCTGAAGTGTTACTACGGTATTTTCGTAAACTGGGCTTATGGAAATCCCGCCGTATGTGGCCAGTTTATCTTGAATATTTCATCAGCGTCTTCTGGTCATATACGATGATGCTGACTTTCGTGTTATGGATAGTAGGCTACTTTTTTGTCGATTTACCGGAGGAATTATTTATTCCTTCTCTGCTACCCAGTTGGGGCGGGGTTTTATTGGGCATGACCTGTTTATTGCAGTTTGCAATAAGTCTGGCGATTGACTCACGGTACGAAAAAGGAATAGCTCGCGTTTACTACTGGATGATCTGGTATCCACTGGCCTATTGGATTATTGCCGTCTTTACTACCTTTGTAGGTTTAATCAAAGCGTTGCTTAAAAAACGCAATACGCGCGCCATTTGGACAAGTCCGGACAGGGGGATACGTTGAGACCATTGATCATAGACTCACCGAATTTACAAAGTTTAAAGCAGAAATATTTATCCACATTACTGACTTTTGTTTTCTGGGTAATCTGGCTTTATCTTTGGATGCCGCTAATAACCTTGATAGGATGGTGGACGGGCATTGATCTTTTTTATGTTCACATGATCAAGTTAAATGGCAACCAGTTACTTTACCAAGACTTATTCTTCTTTTTAAAAGGCATTTCTCTGCTGGGCAGTACGCTTGCAATATGGGCTTTATACAACTATTTCCGCTTCAGAAAGGTCGATAGAAGAACGGCTCTACCACCGGTCAAAAATGAACAATTATCTGCATTTTTCGGCATTGAAAAAGACAATCTCCATAATCTGCAAGATACAAAATATATCAGCGTTTATTTTGATCAAGACGGACAAATCACTGAAACCAGAAATAATGATGCCCTCGCTAAGTAAAAAAAGATAAAAAAATTACGCCATCAAGGCTACAAAAAATAGTGGTACGAATACTGCTGTATTTTTTGTTAGACGGTTATTTGTCATTTTATGTCTATGTTATGGTGACATCTCATTTTGAATATAAATCTGTTCAGATAAATACCTACCAAAAATTATTCAAGCTGATGAAGTAGCTAAATTGAAAATTTGATATACCCTTTACTGCTAAAGCTAAATTTTAAACTTTGTTTATTTCTTTAAGGAACACACTCATGGCACACTTTTCTCGCATAGCTTTAGCTTTTTCGCTATCTATGGCATCGTTTTCTTCTCACGCAATCGTTTTTAATCCCGGCAACGGACATTACTATCAAATGGTTGATTTTACCAGCGACTGGAAATTGGATTGGAATGAAGCGAAAGCCTATGCCGAAGGCTTGAACCATGAAGGCAGAACAGGTCATTTAGCTACCATTACGAGCCAACAGGAAGATGATTTTGTTTGGGGAAATGGGGGTGAAGGTCGTTTTTTAGGTGGCTTTGATATCAGCTCTCAAGATACTTCCGGTAATTGGGTTCATAATGCATGGCAGTGGGTAACCGGAGAAACATTCACATTTACAAATTGGATAACTGGCGAGCCTAGTCATTGGCAGGATGGCTCGGAACTGACCCCTAATAACGAAGACTATCTGATGTACTGGTGGACTAAAGAAGGGCTTACAGGAAGATGGAACGACACTAATTTGGATTCATCCTGGCTAGACGGCAGCACTATTGCCTATACAACCCGAGGTTTCGTTGTAGAGTTTTCAGAAAGCAGCATAACTTCCGTTCCATTACCAGGTGCCTTTTGGCTATTTGCAAGCGGGCTATTATTTATTGGCTCGTCTTTAAAAAAGCGTTCAAAATCATAGGATTTAGAAAGAGCCAAGGATGGCTCGAAACCTAAGAAATAACCCTCATATCGTCGATATAATTTGAATCTTGCCTGTGGAGAGCCACCTGATACTGCCAGCAGAGATATCAGAATACGACTAAACGGCTTTTATATTCTGACTAACCAGCGTCTCTCTCAATCTATCCAGCACTTTTCCGACCATACGACGGGAAATCCAGGCTTCACCTGCCATTATCGCGGCAATCAGTTTACTGAATTGTCTATCCAGCATTTCTATGCTGGCATAGCCGTGAGCACCGGCAATCAAACAATCCATCAAATCGAATTCTTCCAGTTGATCCGCAATCAGCACAATTTTACTGGTGAAACATCCCTTTACTAAAAGACTGATGTATTCAGGTGTTTGCTGTTTCCTTAGATGATAGTCCAGCAAAATAACCGAAGGTTTTAACGCTATGGCCGAGTTAAGTCCGATAATGTCATTATCACTTACAGAAATGGACAAGCCTTCTTTATCCGCCAGCACCCGGCATATCTGGCTTTTATCGATCAGTAAAATATCAGTCATGGCTCATCAACGATGTTTTTTTTGTAATTATTGTTTTAATCCTAAAACCTGACTGGTTTTAAGACTACCGGACTGGAAAGGGATAAAGATACAAGAATGGCCGTAAGTTTAGTTTAAGTTTGCTGAAATAGAAATGGACGTAAGTACAAGTGCTTATTGTCATTGTTAAATGAGTTGGACAAACCTTGTTTACTGGTGAAGAAACTTTTGAATTGGGCACTGTTCTCTTTAGTAGTGGCTGTCGCCCCGGCACGGATTGCCGGGGTCCAGAAGCCAAGGATGGCGTTGGGCTTTAATAGCCTTGTGACCTGGATTCGCTTACGCAGTCTAACGGCTCCGGCAATCCATGCCGGAATGACGGCGTTGAGGTACGTTCAACTACTCAGGCGAACAGTGCCTTGAATTGACGAGACACTAACGTAAGTAACCATGATCTGATAAACCTACCGCAGACGGTTTTAGGGGCAATCAACTGCCTTTTGAAAGTACGCGATCATAAGAGGCTGCTCGCTAGACAGGCGTCGGCGGCACTGAAACCCAACCTTCGATTATCTCAACTCGCTGGGTAATTCCACAAAGTAAGGTGTACGGAATGGTATCCGCGCACAGGGCTATTTCTTCCACAGCCAACCCCCTACCCCAGAGCGTGACCGGATCCCCCGGCTTTGCGTCAGGTTGACTCGCTAAATCAACCGTAATCATGTCCATTGAAACCCTGCCAATCAGCGGCACGCGTTGACCGTTAACCAAAACCGGCGTTCCTGATTTGGCGTAGCGGGGATAACCGTCTCCGTAACCAATGGCCACCACCCCCATCATCGTCGCACGCTCGCACAGCCAAGTGCCGCCATAACCTACGGTATCGCCTTTTAAAATGGGTTTTACCGCAATCAGTCTTGAGTGCAGTTCCATGATGGGTTTAAGCCCAAGCTCTTCACCCGTGTTATCGGCAAAAGGTGAAACGCCGTATAACATAACGCCGGGTCTGACCCAATCGGCCAACGAGGCCTTCCAACCGATGATACCGGCCGAATTGGCAACACTTCGTGGGCCAGGAAAGTCTGCCACTGCGTCGTTAAAAAGTCTGATTTGCGCCATTGTCATACCATCTGACAAATCATCGGCGTTAGCCAAGTGCGTCATGAAATTGAATGGTTGCTTGATTACGGGGCACTGTAATAAACGCTGATAGACGACTTTGATTTCGTTGGGCTTAAATCCCAGCCGGTTCATGCCCGAATCGACTTTTATCCAGATAGCGATTTGTTCATGCGCCTGCTTTTTTTCAAAAATGTCAACCTGCCCCAAAGAATGTACGACAGCATCCAGATTGAAACGGATCAGACTGTCCAATTCTTCTTCACAGGTAAATCCTTCCAAAACAGCGATGCGTTGCTGTATACCCGCCTGTCTCAATCGAATTCCCTCATGGACTCTGGCGACGGCAAATCCATCCACAGGCTTGAGAGCCTGAGCAATGCGTAACATGCCATGGCCATAAGCATTCGCCTTGATCACCGCCATGATTTTGGCATGCGGGGCAAAGTGATGAACTTTCATTAGGTTATGTTCGACCGCATCAAGATTGATAACGGCATAAGCGGTAGGCGTCATAAAGAGAGGAAATGGTTATTCGTAGTCATTGTCACTGTAGCTGTGCCCTGCAAAATTCTCAAAGCGCGTGTACTGTCCCAAAAAGGTGAGCCTGACCGTTCCAATTGGACCGTTTCTTTGTTTACCGATAATAATCTCGGCAACACCTTTATCGGGCGAGTCGGGATTGTAGACTTCATCCCGGTAAACGAAAACAATGACGTCGGCATCCTGCTCGATACCGCCTGATTCTCGAAGATCCGACATCACCGGGCGTTTATTGGGACGTTGTTCCAGATTCCGGTTCAGCTGTGACAAGGCAATGACCGGCACGTTCAGTTCCTTGGCCAGAGCCTTGAGGCTTCGCGATATATCGGAAATTTGTTGCACGCGATTTTCACCGCTGGCAGGCGATTGCATCAATTGCAGATAATCCAGCACGATAAGACCCAACTGACCGTGTTCACGCATTAAGCGCCGAGCTCTTGAACGTACTTCAGTCGGCGTCAGTGCGGGCGTATCATCGATAAACAATTTGGTTTCCGCCAGCATATTAATCGCCGAGGTCAGACGCGGCCATTCATCATCATCCAGCTTACCCGTCCTGACCTTATGCTGATCAATACGGCCTAACGACGACATCATCCGCATGGCCAATGAGTCACCCGGCATTTCCATACTGAAAACTGCGACCGGTTTATCCCCTTTGATCGCAACGTTTTCAGCCATGTTCATGGCAATGGTAGTTTTCCCCATCGACGGCCGCCCTGCTACGATAATCAGATCAGAGGGCTGCAGACCTGAAGTCATTTCATCAAAATCGCTAAATCCCGTGCTGGCACCGGTGATTGAGCCCTCCTGCTCGTAAAGCAGTTCAATTTTATCGACTGCTTGCGCCAATAATGACTTAATTGCGGTAAAACCACCTTGTCCGCGCTGCCGCTGCTCGGCAATGTGAAACACCTGCCGTTCGGCATTCTCCAGCAATTCCGCCGTATCCCGGCCTTCGGTATTAAAAGCGGAATTGGAAATATCGGTACCGACATGAATCAACTGCCGGAGTATCGCTTTGTCCCTGACAATTTTGGCATATGCGACAATATTGGCAGCACTGGGCGTGTCTTTGGCCAGCGTCCCGAGATAAGCCAATCCGCCGACCGTTGTTAACTCGCCAATTGCTGACAAGGATTCGGATAGCGTGATGACATCAAAAGGCTCCTGCTTTTCAGCAAGCTGCTCTATCGTCTTAAAAATCAGGCGATGGTCCTTACGATAAAAATCGCTTTCAACTACTTTGTCAGCAATGGAATCCCAGGTCTGATTATCCAGCATCAAGCCGCCCAGCACTGATTGTTCGGCCTGTATAGAATGAGGCGAGACTTTCAGTGCCTCCATCTCATAATCACGATCGTAGGTATAGTCTTCAGACATTCAGATAAAGTATTGAAAAATTTTGCATTATAAACCCGGAAAAATCTTTTGATCCACGAAAAACACTAAAAGTACGCAAAAGTTCAACGAGATACCAACGGTAGACAAGGTAACGCCTTATTTGGGGTTTACGCCGGATGCTGATAGATTGTAAAGCAAAATTATTATGTGTGAAGATGGCCAAAAAAGTTAGATCGCCCAATCCCCAAGGCAAAGGTTTGTGTTCTGTAATCGACCGTTTGAACGATCTGCAGCAACACGTTAACGCGCCGCCAAAACCCATTACCCAGATAGCGTCGGAACTGTTTACCTCGCTTTTCATTCTGGAAAGCCGCATTCGCTTCAAACCGGTGCTGGACAGGAAATATTGGCTTTATAGAAAAGGTGATAACTACCACCTTTCATTGATTAGTCCAAAGGAATGGCATCAATCGCTTTCGGGCCATTATATCGGAGAATGCAGGCTTCACCCTGACTTAACCTGGTCTCTGGCACTGTCGGAAGAAACACAAAATAATCGTTTATTGATGGAAGAGATACATTTTCGCCGTCAGGCATTCGATAAAAAACTCAAATCCGCCGAACAACTCAATGAAACACTGCCCGTTTTTGTTAACGATTTCTCCTATCATTCCAGAGTTCTGGCGTCTGCATTAGCTTTTTCTCTGGCGTCGTCAATGAGACAAACCGATATTCTGGGTCTCAGCTTTGATCAGGCTCTCAAATTAGAATGCGGTCCGATCACCAAAACTCATGACGACGTTTAACCGGCAATTTGAGTGACACTGCATGCCTGGCAAGCCCGAGCATCGGATGACTTAAAAAAACAGTTACTTGAAATTTCTGACGAACACTTTAATAAACACCTTTACGGGGACAGGGTTTCCCAAAAGCTCATCGTAAAGCAGTTTGATATGATCAAAGCTTAAAAAGGCATAGACGCCATAGCCTTTGGTGCTAAAAAACTCTGCATTCAGCGATTCTATGAAATCCGACCATTCTACCGGGAATGATTGTAATGGATGCTCGCTCATGTTACGTACTCCACATTAGTTCTTGACTCGCATTAATTAATGCATTCCATGTGCCAAGAATAACTTCCCCTTCACAACCAGATCCTAACGAACATGAAGTCACACCATCACGTCAGAAAATGAAAGATGAGCAGGATGTGCTGAACAGCGTGAAGCGCATCGTTCGCGATTGATGCGCTTCTTAACTCAGCACATCCTACACTCTGTATTTTCAGAATAAACAGTCAGGAGTTGTATAAAAAAACATTCAAGCCAGATTTATTAACCAGGCCTTTCAACAATCCTAAAAACTGTAACAAAACTGTCACATTTCTGTCACAAAGCTGTCATTTTAAGCCTATAAGCTTGCTGCAATTTCTACTCTTATACAAGCTTACATGAAACTTACAAAAATGAAGTTGGCGATCATTTCAGTTCTGGGCTTCAGCCTTTCGACCAGTGCTTTAGCAATAGATCTTTATATGGACAGCGAAACCAAGCAGCTTTTTGCCGAAGACGGTCCTGGACGGGTTAAATTGGGCACGTTTGAAAAAGTAGAGGACAAAACCAAGCAAAATGAGGAAATTGCCGAGATTCGTAATGATCTGAAAAATAAGGAGCAAGAGTTTAAAGAATTGGAAGAGCACGTAGTCGCAGTCAGAGAAGCGAATGCTAAAAATGACGAAAAATGGTTTAACAAAATCAATCTAAGAGGCTATACCCAGCTTCGTTATAACCAAAAACTGACCGGTGACCGCACCGCAGGCGAGCCTGAGTTGCGTTCTAACGAAGGCGACAAATCGATCAAGGACAACAGCAATTTCTCGTTCCGGCGGGTTCGTTTGGTGTTCTCGGGCGACATCAACGAATATGTATCGCTGTATATACAACCGGATTTTGCGACTTCAACCGGTGGCAGTCAAAATTTTGCGCAGTTGCGTGACGCCTATGCTGACTTAGCCTTTGATAAAACGCATGAATACCGTATCCGTGCAGGTCAATCCAAAGTTCCGTTTGGCTGGGAAAACCTGCAGTCATCACAAAACAGGTTGTCCCTTGACCGGGCCGATGCGCTTAACAGTGCGGTACCCAGTGAGCGTGATTTAGGCTTGTTCGCCTACTGGTCTCCGACTCATGTGCAAAAGCTGTGGAAAGATTTAAGTCTGAAAGGTCTGAAAACGTCGGGTGACTATGGCGTATTAGGCTTCGGTGTCTATAACGGTCAAGGACTTAACAGAGATGAAACCAACGATGATCTGTACATGGTTGCCCATGCAACGTACCCGATCGAACTGGACTTTTTAGGTTCTGTATTTGAGGGACAGGTCGTGGAGGTTGGCGCGGATGCGATGTCTGGTAAATTCAATGTCTCTCCAGTCGATTACAGGACTTTCGACGGAATATCTAATAAAAAACCCTCTGCAGATGATAAAGGCAATAGCGAAGATAGAGCGGCGATTCATGCCATTTTGTTTCCACAGCCCTTTGGCTTACAGGCTGAATGGAACTGGGGTAAAGGCCCTACACTTAACGTAACTGACAACGTCATCGAGAGAAAATCCCTCAGAGGCGGCTATGTGCAAGCCATGTATAAAATCGATAAGATTCTGGGCTCACAAGGCACCTTAATTCCGTTCGTGAAATGGCAACATTACGACGGCCCGCATAAAGGTGCAGCAAATGCCGCTTATACGCATGTTGAAGAAATTGATTTTGGCTTTGAATGGCAAATGATGAAAGCGCTGGAACTGGTCATGACCTATACGATGATGGACAGAACCAATACCGTCGTAAGCACAAGCTCCTCTAGCGATTATCTGGGCCAAGCCTCAGGCGACCTGATCCGCACCCAGTTGCAATGGAACTATTAATTCGTAACTTTTCAGCATAGAAACAACGCTCCACGTAGGTTGCGGTTGGCGATAGCCAACCCAACATTTCAAGGCCGAAGCCTTAATTTGTTGGGTTGCGAAAAGCATGCAACCCAACCTACCCAATTTTTAACTCAGGTTTTGAACAACAAAAATCCTGAACCAAAAACCTTTAGCGTCTTTACTCTTTCTGCCCTTTGAGTAACCGCTTGGCTTCATTCCACAGTTCATCCAGCTCTGCGAGTTCGCAGTCCCGCATCCCGCGACCGGAAGCCAGCACTTGCTGCTCTATGTATTGAAAACGGCTGGAGAATTTCTTGGTGCTTTCCCGCAATGCAATTTCAGGATTGACTTTAAGATGACGGGCCAGATTGACGGCTACGAGTAATAAATCGCCAACTTCTTCCTGAATATGAACCTGATCGCCGGATTCCCAGGCTTCCCTGACTTCTTCCAGTTCTTCCATGACTTTATCGAATACCGGCAACACCTCGGGCCAATCAAAACCCTGGCCTGCGGCACGATTCTGAATTTTTTCGCATTGCACCAACGCCGGAAGATTGCCGGGAACGCCGTCCAAAACACTGTCAGGTAAGGCGCTGCGATTTTTACTTTTTCGCTCTTCGAGCTTAGCGTCTTCCCAGGCATTTTTTCGCTGGTCATCGTCATGATACTGGGTATCACCAAACACATGAGGATGGCGTCGAATCAGTTTCTCGCAGATGCCTTGCGCGACATGCTCGAAAGTAAACAGGCCTTGTTCCTCAGCAATCTGCGCATGAAAAGCAACCTGCAACAGCAAATCACCCAATTCCAGCCGCAAATCATCCCAGTCGCTGCGCTCAATCGCATCAGCCACTTCATAGGCTTCTTCAATCGTAAAAGGAATTAAACTGTAGAAGTCCTGCTGGATATCCCAGGCGCAGCCTCCGTCCGGAGAACGCAGGCGCGCCATGATTTCGAGCAATTTTTGGGTATGCTGGAGCATTAAAAAGAGGAGCCGAAATTCTCTTTATAGCGCGCTTTGAAGCTTTCCATTAAAAAGCCATGATTCTGAGTGCCGTGGTGTTCTATTTTGATAGCGCCCAGCAAAGAGGCAATGCGACCGGTAACCGGCCAGCTCAGTTCGTTAATCAAACCGTATAACAATCCCGCTCTAAATGCGTCACCGCAACCCGTTGGATCATTGATCGATTTTGGTTTAGCGGCTGGTATTTCAATGCATTCGTCCTGGGTGTAAATTTTTGAACCGTTTGCACCCAAAGTGACAATCAACGCATCGACCTTTTCGGCCATTTCTTCCAGGCTCAGCCCGGTTCTTTCCTGCATGAGTTCAGATTCATAGTCATTCAAGGTCACCCAAGTGGCCTGATCAAGTAAATGAATTAATTCCTCGCCATTGAACATGGGCATGCCTTGACCCGGATCAAAAATAAACGGAATACCCTGCTCTACAAATTGCTCGGCGTGCCGCTGCATGCCTTCTTTACCATCAGGAGAGACGATACCAATACTGATAGGAAGATCGGTAGGCACTTCATTCAGGTGTGACATATTCATGGCACCGGGATGGAATGCAGTAATCTGATTATCATCTTCATCGGTTGTGATATAGGCCTGCCCCGTATAGTTGTCGTCGAGTATACGGATATGGTCTCTGGAGATGCCGCATTGGCATAACCACTGCGCATAAGGCTCAAAATCATGCCCGACCGTCGCCATGATGTAAGGATCTTCGCCCAGCAATTTAAGGTTGTAGGCTATATTACCGGCACATCCACCATATTCCCGGCGCATCACCGGCACCAAAAAAGATACATTCAGAATGTGGACCTTGTCAGGCAAAATATGATTTTTAAATTTATCATGAAATACCATGATGGTATCGTAAGCCATAGAACCACAGATCAATGCACTCATAAATTCCTCAGAACCCCTCGTTAACAAATCGCAGTCTGCCTCCCATTATAAAAAATGAAAAGCCTGCGAATTTCAAAAAATTACATCATTATTAAACGTAGGTTGGGTTCCATGCTTTTCGCAACCCAACCTACAGTGAGCATCACTTTATTTTGATGCTCCGCTAAATAGTTACAAAATTACAATAATATCACGCCCCAGGTCACAGCTGCCCAGAGCAAAGACAGCATTACTGCAGCGGATCCTATATCCTTCGCTCTGCCGGACAACTCGTGATGATCCAGCCCGACGCGATCGACAACCGCTTCCACCGCCGAATTCAATAATTCAACCACCAAGACCAGGACCATACTGCCGATCAGCAAAAGCTTGTCTGTAGCCGTTTGACCCAACCACAGAGCCACGGGCGTCGTAACAACAAACAGGAGCACTTCCTGCCTGAACGCTTCTTCATGCGACCAGGTTGCCTTAAAACCCGCGATTGAAAAGAACACTGCATTAAAAATGCGTTTTATGCCTTTTGCGTTTTGATTTGCCATGTTTGTTCGACTATCCATTATCCAAAACGTCCATGTTAGCCCTGTAATTTGTCAGAAAAATGACAATTGTCATTCCTGAAAAATCATTTCAACCTTCAATCATTTCCCGATAGGCATCGGCATCCATCAATGCGTCAAGTTCGGAAGGATTATCTGCTTTGATGCAAAACAACCAGGAAGTATAGGCGTCATCATTCACCTGTTCAGGTGCGTCGTTTAATAGCTCGTTAACAGACACGACCTCACCCGAAACGGGACTGTATAAATCCGATGCGGTCTTTACCGACTCAACAACCGAACATTGTTCACCTGTTTTTACTTGCCGCCCAATTTTAGGCAACTCGATAAAAACCAGATCACCCAGTTCAGCCTGGGCAAAATCGGTAATGCCGACACGCACTAGATTATCGTCTTCCAGTTTTGCCCATTCATGGGTTTTTGCATATTTTAAATTATCGGGTAATTCGTTCATTGTCCTACATACCTGGTTAGTTTAAATCCGGAAACAACTTTTACACGGCTGTTTCGTTGATAAGGTGTCTTGGCTTATAAAAGCTTGAATTAATCGGAGTCTCTCCGTTAGACAGGATTATCCTGTGTTAATCTTGAACCGTAAGCCGGACAATAACATCATTAAAACGGGCCGATTCGAGAACCGGGTACCAACCTGTTATTCATCCTAAGCGTTGCTAAAGAATAACCTGCAATCCGTTAAAACAACAAAAATTTAATTATAGATTTCAGTCCGACTTATAATCTCCTCCAGCAAATCAAGCCGCCTCACTTAAGTTTATCGCTTGACCCCTGATTTTTGCCATTATTTCAAGGGAAACCCCGGGCTCAGCATTAAAAATATCGATTTTGAATTTGAGCAACTCTACCTACTTTTTAAACTGAATGTCCAGATTGCCTGCCGTCAACATCTTTAAGCCGCTTTGTTTGATTGCCGCCACAACGCTTGGCCTGATTACCATTCCAGGCTTTGCCAGCCCAAAAGCTGACTTGCAAGCACCAACGGAGATAAACCGGCGCGCTGACGTTGAGATAGAAACAGAACAACAAGCCTTGTCAGGCATCCAAACATTGACATTAGAACCCGAAAGCTTTCTACCTGAAATAGCTGTTTACGGCAATGCACTGAGTCTGCAGCCCTTACTGGACCTTAGGAACCGTTATTTAAGCGCGCTGGCAGAAACACAAAACAGCCGGGCCCGTTTGCAATTGACCCAAAAAGCCATGGCCCGGACACGCCACTTGCATGACAGCGGCGTCGCTGCAAAACGCGCACTGGAAGAACAACAGGCGCTGTTTCAATCGGAACAGGCCTTGTCTCAAAATGCGCAATGGACCGCTCAAGGTATTCGAAACGAAGCCATCATGAATTGGGGAGAGAAACTGAGCGGTTTGTTTATACAACAAGACAGCCTTGCCGTGACACCTTATTTAAACGGACAGCAAGCATTGTTACTTATCACCTTCCCCAGCGCCACCCAGCTAAATCCGGCTGGTCAAAAATTGACCGTAAGCCCTTCCGGTGAGAGAGATCAGGCACAAAGCGCCGAATGGATCGCAAAAGCACCGCAGCTTGACGGACTGACTCAAGGCGAAAGTCATTTTTTTACAACTCGGCATCCCGGCATTCGACCCGGCGCCCGCGTTGCTGCATGGCTACCGAAACAACAAGAAGCACTTTCCGGTGTCATCATACCCCGCACGGCTTTGATCTGGCATCTTGGGCAAGCGTTTGTTTACATCAAAACCGGCCCGGAACACTTTAATCGCCGCGCCATCCAAACGTTCGATGAAGCCCAGAACGGCTATTTCATCACCCAAGGACTTGCCACAGGAGAAGAGATAGTCATCACCGGAGCTCAAATGCTGCTATCAGAGGAATTTAAAGCCCAAATTCCTGATGAAGACGATGATGACTAGCTTCCTATGCTGACGGCACTGATCCGATTTTCAATCCGTTATCCGGGCCTTGTAGCCGTTATGGCTGTGCTGTTATTCAGCTACGGACTGTATCGTTTTGCATTTGCGGGTCTTGATGTATTTCCCGAGTTTTCGCCCAAACAAATTACGATTCAGACTGAAGCACCGGGTTATTCAGCCGAACAGGTTGAAATATTGGTCACCCAACAGATAGAAAGTGCCATTAGAGGCCTCAGCCAGCTCCATAGCGTTCGGTCCGAGTCTATTCAGGGCCTGTCAATTGTCACGGCAACGTTCAGCGAAGATAGCGAGATCTATCGTAACCGCCAGTTATTGGGTGAGCGACTGGCCGGTTTGGCAAACCAATTACCTCAAGGGGTTGTCAGCGCGCCAACCGCTGTCCCGCTGTCTTCTTCATCGGCGACTGTTCTGACCATCGGTTTGAATTCGGACAAAAGTGATTTGATGACATTGCGCAATCTGGTGGACTGGACTATCGTCCCCAGACTTCTTGCGGTCCCGGGCGTGGCCGACATCAACGTCTTTGGAGGCGAAATTCAACAACTGCAGATTCAGGTCGATCCGGCCAAATTACAGCGTTTCAATCTGGCCTTGAATGACGTTATTCTGGCGGCATCAGAGGCGGCTCAAGTGCAAGGCAGTGGTTTTATAGAAAATACCAACCAGCGCTTTACTCTGGAAATCACCGGACAAAAAGCCACACCTGAAACATTTGCGGGTGTCGTGCTTAACCACCAGCAAGGCCGCGCTGTGACACTGGGTGATGTCGCCCTGATCCGCCATGCGCCTGATGCGCCCATCGGTGCGGCCCAGATCATGGGAAAACCCGGGATCGTCATGATGGTGATCGGTCAATTCGGGTCGAATACATTAACCGTATCAAAACAGGTAGAAGAAACACTAACCGAATTCAGTACCCTGTTTCAAACCCACGACATCAGCTTTTACCCGCATTTATTTCGACCGGCCGATTACATTGAAGCATCCCTGGCCAATTTATCAGGCCATTTATTGTTCGGCGGATTGTTCGTCTTGATTATTCTGTACGCTTTTTTGTTTAACCTGCGTACCGCCATCATTTCGGCGGTTGCGATTCCGGTTTCGCTGATTTCCGCCATCGTTATTCTACTGGAATCCGGGATCAACCTGAATATCATGGTGCTTGGCGGCCTGGCCATTGCCCTGGGCGAAGTCGTCGATGACGCCATTATCGACACCGAAAATATATTCCGCAGGCTACGCGAAAACCGACTTATCCCCTCACCCCGGCCTTTATCGGAAGTTATCTACACTGCTTCCCTGGAAGTGCGCAGTTCGGTTGTCTATGCCAGCTTTATCGTCGCACTGGCTTTTGTACCTTTATTGACTTTAGGCGGAACCGCCGGACGCCTGTTTGCGCCTTTGGGAATTTCGTACATTCTGGCCATCCTGATGTCTTTACTGGTTGCGCTGACGTTAACACCGGCACTGTGCTACCTGTTATTGGGCAAACAGCTTAATGACGCCAGAGAACCGCCAGCCATTCGATTGATTAAACCCGGTTACCAGAAAGCGCTGGGCTTTGTGACCCGCCATTTCAATACCGTGTTACTCATCAGTTCACTCCTGTGTCTGTGCGGCATTTTTGCCTTCTTTGGCATGGGTAGTAAATTTTTACCGGAATTGCGTGAAGGCCACTACATTGTTCATACCACCAGCATTCCAGGCACCTCGCTGCAGGAAACTATTCGTATCGGCAGCCAAATTACCGGAGAGTTTTTAAAAATTCCGGGTATTGAATCTGTTTCGCAATGGGCGGGGCGGGCTGAGCGGGGCGCCGATACCTACGGCAGCCATTACAGTGAGTTTGAAGTGCGTCTAAAACCCCTATCCGGCCGGGAACAACAGCGTGTCCTGACCGCGTTGCGCAAGATTCTTGGCGCATTTCCCGGCATTCTGTACGAAGCCAATACCTTTCTTACCGAACGCGTTGATGAGACTATCTCTGGCTATACATCGCCTGTCGTGGTTAACATCTTCGGAAATGATTTAAACGCCATGGACCTTAAAGCGGAGGAAGTGGCAGCCGTCATACGCACCATTCCGGGAGCTGCAGAAGTGCAACTGCGCTCACCGCCTGCTACGCCGGTTATTCAGATCAATCTAAATGAAGACAAACTTATTTTTTGGGGTTTAAGATCGGCTGAAGTGATGAATGTCATCCAGACGGCTTATCAAAGCAAGCTGATAGGCAAGAATATTCAGGGCAACCGTATCTTTGACATCAGCGTAACGCTCACGCCCGAATTTCGGCATCGGCCGGAACTGCTGGGTCAGTTGCCGATACGGACGCTGGATGGCACCTTGATTACCTTGGCCCAAGTCGCCGATATCAGATTGACCACAGGACGCTACAATATTTTGCATCAAAACGCACAGCGCAGGCAGACCATTACCGCCAACGTAGTTGACCGCGATTTTGACGCCTTTATGACGGACTTAAAATCACGCGTTTTTAAAGAGGTCAACTTTCCTGCTGACATGTACCCTGAATACACCGGTGCCGCGATAGAACAGAGTAAAGCCCGTAAAGACTTAATTTTATATTCATTGCTGGCCGGAACCGGCGTGATGATTTTTATCTACATTGCCTTGGGCAGTTTCCGGCATACCCTGATCACTTTGGTTAACCTGCCGTTTTCATTAGTGGGGGGAGTTGCCGCTGTTTTGTTAAGTGGAGAAAGTCTTTCTGTAGGCTCAGTCGTTGGCTTTGTTACGCTATTCGGCATTACTGTACGCAACAGCATCATGCTGTTATCTCATTACCGCTACCTGACCGAAACCCAGGGCAAACCCTGGAACCTGGAGACAGTGACTCAGGGGGCTCAAGAACGATTACCTTCCATACTGATGACCGCTTTGGTCACCGCCTTGGCGATGTCTCCCATCGCTTTTAACAGTGACAATCCGGGAAGAGAAATCATGGGCCCCATGGCCGCCATCATTATTGGGGGCTTGGCCTCATCAACGTTATTGAATCTGTTGCTGCTGCCTGCAATCTTGCTGCGTTTTGGCAATTTCCGGCGTTGAGTGTTGATCCCCTTCTGTACGATCAAAAATGGAAAGCACAAACGTAAGACAATTAACCAAATCTTAACAAAACAGTAACTTATATTTTATGTGACCCAGTTAACATTTTCTGGCGCCATTTGGAGGCGTTTTGTAATTCAGAATTTTAACTCTTTCTAATTGCTTGTTAACGAAAACAACTTGTTTGGAGTCACAAAAAAAATGAAATCTATCAAATTATCATTGATTGCTTCCGCTGTAGCAATCGTTCTAGCCCCTCTCTCAGCTCATGCTGCTTTTGACGATTTTACTCCCTTGGCAAATTCTGTCGCTGCGGGTTCATTGCCTGAATCAGCGCCATTCCAATTCGCCAACCCTACCTGGACCCAAGAATCAATTGCCAATCGTAATGCACAACTTGCTGCAGGACAAAGCAACAGCGGTAACTGGGATATGATCACTGCCAATGAAACAGGTCCTGATGCAGGCCGTTATTTGTTCATGCCTTATGAAACATCAGCGGGCGGCGTTCAACGAATAGACCTGAGCACCAAAACAACGACGACTATCGTCAATAGCGGTACTGCCGGTTTTGTAGCGGGTGACGCATCACGCTGGACACCTTGGGGTTCATATCTGACTGCCGAAGAATCTTGGAACGCTAACGGTACCAGCACAAAAGGCCGTCTGTTTGAAATAACCAATCCGGTTAATGCGACTGGACCCAGCGACGTTAACTTCGTCCATAGATCAATCATCCCACGCGTATCGCATGAAGGTCTGGCGTTTGATAAAAACAATAACCTTTATTTCATTGATGAGTTAAACGGTGGCGGTATTTATAAATACACTTCTGCTAATCCATTAGCCACGAACGGAAACGATTTCTTCGCAGCCGGTCAAACTTCTGTATTGAAAGTCGGTGATGGCGCCAACGCCAATGCTTCAGGCAGTTTTACCTGGGCTTCTATCACTGATTTATCAGGAGCGGCTCTTCCAGGCATTCCAGTGACTGACGGCAGTGTTGATGGCCGTTTAGCGCAAAACGTCGTGCCCAGCACAGAATACCAACGCCCTGAAGACCTGGAGATCAAAACACTGGAAAACGGTAACCAAATGCTGTTTTTCGCAGCAACAACTACCGATGATGTTTGGACAATCGACCTTGAAAACAACAATATTTTCCAGTTCGTGACTCGCGATACCCTTGACGAAGCAACTGGCCTTGCTGTGGGTGACTCGCTTAACAGTCCTGACAATTTGGCAATCGACTCAAAAGGCAACATCTACATTATTGAAGATCAAGGTGCCGGTTTCGCTGATATCTGGGCAGCGCGTGATGAAAACAACGACGGTGTAGCCGAATCAATCGGCCGTTGGGCTACCTTGGCCACTTTAGGCGCAGAACCAACAGGTCTTTACTTCGACTTGTTCGATGAAAATAAGGCTTATGTTAACGTCCAACACCCTACCAGCGGCAATGACCAAACTTTCATGATCACAGCACCTGCTGCAGTTCCTGTTCCCGGTGCGGTATGGTTGTTCGGTACTGGTTTATTGGGTTTGATCGCTCGTAAACGTAACAAAGCTTAATTTGCCTAAGTAAGACTTGAAATATTGTTTCTGCTAGCTTGCTGCAAAGAAACACGTATTCTCAACCTGTTAAAAGGTAAATGCTCACCGGCCTTGCTGTTGCTTCATGGATGATGCGACAGCAAGGCTTCTTATTTTCCAGCATTTTATGTTTTGAATCCGCTGGCTACCCACCTGGCTGATCATCTCGCTCCAACCACGTTAAAACGCCGTGTCCAGCGGCTCTTCCGGTTGCCAGACAAGCCGTCAGCAAATAGCCGCCGGTTGGCGCCTCCCAGTCGAGCATTTCTCCTGCACAAAAAATTCCCGGCCACGCCTTAATCATCAAATCACCGGTCAGCGCTTCAAAAACGACGCCTCCGGCGCTGCTGATCGCCTCATCCAAAGGTCTAGCTGCTATGACGCTCAAAGGCATGTGCTTGATCGCGTGAGCCAGATGCGCCATATCGTCAAACAGACCCGGGGCAAGGCACTCGCGTAAAAGACCTGCCTTTACGCTTGTCAAACCGGCTTTTTTTCTCAGGTGATTGGTAAGCGATGATTTCCCCCGAGGCTGTTCCAAGCGTTCTATCAATCGATCCAGCGGGACATCGGGTAATAAATCGATGAGTGCATCCGCATGACCGGATGAACGTGTTTCATCGCGCAGAACCGAAGACAAAGCATAAATGAGGCTGCCTTCTACGCCGGTTGACGTAATGTTAAATTCGCCCCGCTTTGAATGCGGGTTGCCCTGACTGTCGGTAAAAGACATCACCACCGTTTTAACCGGTTGTCCGGCAAAATGCTCGCTGAAATACTCAGACCAGGCGACATCAAAACCGCAGTTTGACGGCAATAAAGGCGCGACCGATATGCCCTGATGCTGCAGTAAAGAGACCCATGCGCCTGTAGAACCTAACTTGGCCCAGCTACCGCCCCCCAGCGCGAGTATGACCGCATCAGTTTGCTGAGTTTTTATGCCTTCAGATGTGTTGAACTCCAATAAATAACCTTGATCTATGGCTTGCCAGTTGCGCCATTCATGACGCATGAAGAATTTGACGCCGCTCTCACGCAAGCGGTGTAACCAGCTTCTCAATAATGGAGCGGCTTTCATCTGCTCAGGAAATACGCGCCCCGAACTGCCCGTAAAACTTTGAATACCCAGCTCTGCCAGCCAGGCTCTGAGTCTTTCCGGGCTGAATTGACTCACACAGGGCGCAAGTGCAGCCTGTCTTTTACCATAGCGCGTCAAAAATTGAGGTAACGGTTCGGAATGGGTAATATTCATACCGCCCTTGCCCGCGATCAAAAATTTGCGCCCTACCGAAGGCATCGCATCATAAACATGAACCGTCAAACCGGCACCGATTAACACTTCGGCAGCCATCAGTCCCGCTGGACCGCCACCGATGACAGCGACTGTTTTTTCCGGAATAGGTTTCTGTTGCATTGAATAACCGTCGAAATAATAAATCTGAAAACCGGATAGTTTAACCGAATGATTGGTGCTGTAGACCGATTCTTGCTGATCTAAATCAGGCGACCGACATCCCTGAATTCTCCGGGCGGAAAGCGGCGGATGCCGGGATTGCATTTTCAACAGGCAAAAAAAAGCGGACTCGATGTCCGCTAAAAAAACCCTTGAAACCCTTTAGGAGGTAAGAATGTATAACGCAATACATTTAAGAGTTGAGCTGATTCTAAAGGGATTTATTAACTAAGAAAATGTGGCCGATTGCCGCGCGACAGGTTGTCGCAGTCAAAACCGAAATCCGAATGAAGTTTATACAGGCTGGTCAGCCGCAGAAAAAACCCGGCTGTAACAATCTAAAAGCCGTTTAAAGCCTGCCTATCCAGGGCTAAGGTCGGGATACAGACGGGTAAATCTAGACAGAAAAACTCTCGCCGCAACCGCAGGTGCCGGTGACCTTTGGGTTATTGAATTTAAAGGCTTCGTTGATGCCTTCTTTCCGGTAATCCAGCTCAATCCCGTCAATAACAGCAAGATCAGCGTTTGACGTGATGACTTTAACGTCAAACTGTTCAAATACGACATCATCTGCATTTAATTGATCGGCATAATCCAGCGTATAAGCAAAACCAGAACACCCTGATTTTTTCACGCCCAGCTTTAAGCCAAGGCCTTTGCCTCGTTTTTCCAGCTGTTTTTTTATCTGTTTTGCAGCATTTTCAGTAATAGAAACTGCCATAGTTTTCTCCTTTTTGCATTTACTTATAAAAATTATTTAATCCACGAAAAGCACAGGAAATCAAAATACCCGATTTACTCCTTTCACACTAAATATCATTCGACTTGTTTAAAAGTGCGTGATACGCCTGTCGAAGAGCGCCGTGAACCCATCCATGGAAGCTAGACGTTTTTTCGATCAGATTGGAGTAGCGAGCACTTTCATAGTAAAAATCGGGTTAACCGATTTAGAAATTCATCCACTTCGGCTTCGGTATTATCCTTACCCAAGCTGACTCTGATAGCGCTTTTGGCCAATTCCGGCGCAATTTTCATTGCCGTCAATACAGGACTCGGCTTGCCTCCGCCACTTGCACATGCCGAGCCGCTGGATATCGCGATGCCTTTGGTATCCAGCTGCATTTGCAACATTTCCCCATCGACGCCGTAAAGTCCAAACTGAACCGTATTAGGCAAGCGCAGGTCAGGATGTCCGAAAATGACGGCACCGGACACTGTCTTCAAACCGCTTTCCAGACGGTGTCTTAATTTAAGCAGGTGATCATGCCTCTGATCCAGTTCAGCCTTGGCAATTTCCGCTGCCGCGCCGAAACCGACAATGGCAGCAACATTTTCAGTGCCGGGCCTGATGCCTTTTTCCTGCCCACCGCCTAATTGCATGGGTTCTAAATTTAGGCCTTTTTCTACAATCAACGCCCCGCAGCCCTTAGGCCCGTATATTTTGTGCGCCGACAAAGACAGTAAATGCACCTTGAGCTTGGAAAATGATACCGGTATTTTACCCAGAGCCTGCACCGCATCACTGTGAACGATCACGTTGTGGCTGCGTAACGTATCCGCATAGACCGCGACATCCTGAATGACGCCGGTTTCATTATTAGCCAGCATGATGGAGGCAAAATCCAGCGGTAATCGGCTGACTTGCTCGAAAGACGCTTGTTCAATCAGGCCCCGGGTATCCACATCAAAGGTTTCAACGGCACAACCCCTGTGTTTTAACCTCATCACTGGCTCAGTCATACAAGGGTGTTCTGTCGCCGAAATGGCAACACGGGATTTGATGGCCGGCACCTGCAAAGCCAGATTATTCGATTCGGTTCCACCGCTGGTAAAAATCACCTGAGCAGCAGTAGTATCAACCAATGCAGCCACTTGCTCTCTGGCCGCTTCTATCGCGCTACGCGCTATTCTTCCGGCCCGGTATAAGGCGGATGGATTAGCGTAAAAGGTCGTCAAGAAAGGCATCATAGCTTCCAACACGCGCTCATCCAGCGGTGTTGTTGCATTATGATCGAAATAGATCATTTATACAGACTCTGACACCGGTCCATTCTATGCAGTTCTATCACCTTTGCATCCATTTCCTGGCGTTTGGCAACTTCCTTGACATGATGTTTTTCCAACAAATCGCCCAGACTGATGCCTTGCAGGTAATTTCTGATCTGATCACTCAAACCCATCCACAGATCATGTGTCAAACACGCCTTATTGTTCTGGCAATTAGCTTCGCCACCGCACTTGGTAGAATCCAGCTGTTCATCGACCGCCTCTATAACATCGGCAATGTTAATCAGACTGGCATCACGACTCAATTTATAACCTCCGCCCGGACCTCTGACACCCGTGACCATACCTGCTTTTCGCAAACGTGCGAACAACTGCTCCAGATAGGACAAAGAAATGGTTTGACGGGTTGCAATGTCGGTCAGCGTGACGGGATTTTTCTGGCTATGAAACGCCAGATCGAGCATTGCCGTGACTGCATAGCGGCCTTTGGTGGTTAATCTCACGAGCCAATCCTTAAAATAACTAACAAATACAGGCTAATATACTTAACCTAGCAAATTAGTCAACTATCCGGTGCAGGTCCCAAGTTACACCTGCCATTTGACGAATGTGTCTCGCGGTCTCTATATTTCGTCCAATCTATCCCGCTCGTAATCATCCATTTCAGGCATGGGTTTATCGACATACTGAATGCCTGATTCATTCAAGGCTTTTTTCATTGCGTCAATTTGCTGGTCCAGGCAATGAATGTGCTCAAGCATATGGTTGATGACATGAGCGACAGGATCGCGCATATTGACGGTAGTCCCATAAGCATCGAAATGCAGTTGTTCTGCAGCTGGGTCGCAGGGAATCACGGTTGTTTTCGCCTTGGGCTCAATTGCACGCGCCGGAATACCCACCACAGTTGAGCCGGCAGGCACCGCTTTCAACACCACCGAGTTTGAACCAATACGCGCACCCTCGCCTATTTCTATGGGCCCCAGCACCTTGGCTCCCGCACCGACAACAACGCCATTGCACAGCGTTGGATGGCGCTTGCCTTTATTCCATGACGTGCCGCCCAGAGTCACACCGTGATAAAGTGTGCAATCGTCGCCTATTTCAGCCGTCTCGCCGATTACAACGCCCATACCGTGATCGATAAAAAATCGCCGTCCGATTTTTGCGCCGGGATGAATTTCTATACCCGTCAAAAAGCGGCCCAGATGCGAGATAAAACGGCCTAACCACCGAAAACCGGATTGCCAGCAATAATGACTGATACGGTGAATCAGAATGGCATGAAAACCAGGATAGGCCGTGATAACTTCAAATACGGTTTGAGCCGCAGGGTCACGGTCAAATACACAGTTAATATTTTCTTTGATTTCGTTCAGCATCTTTATTGATTTCGCTTGTTGCCTTGCGCCATTTTCAAAATACCCCTCAGGATATCCAATTCTTTTGTATCCAACTGAATACGGTTATAAACCCGCCTCAATCGCCGCATGATGGTTTTCGATTTATCCGGATGCATAAAGCCGATATCCGACAAAGCTTGCGCCAGATGCTCATAATAAGATTCCATTTGATCGGCGGTTGCCAGCGGGGTTTCACCCTTATCGCCAATGGTCACATCATAGCGCTGACCGGAAGCAACAAAAAGCTCGTAACAGATCACTTGAACCGCAGCGGCAACGTTCAGCGAGCTGTAGTCCGGATTACAAGGAATTCGCAGCAGGTACTGGCATAAATCCAACTCATGATTTTTCAATCCCGAGTTTTCCCGTCCGAATACGATAGCCACTTTATTATCACGGGCGTCGATGCTGAGCATTTCAGCACACTCTCTGGGCGTAATTTCCGGCCAGCTGATCGTTCGACACCGCGCACTGGCGCCGATAACAATCTGACAATCAGCAATAGCTTCCTGCAAAGTCGAACAAACGACCGCCGTTGCCAAAATGTCGTCCGCACCTGATGCTCGGGATGTTGCATCCGCGCAGGGAAACATCTTCGGCGAAACCAGAACCAGATGCTTCATGCACATATTTTTCATGGCCCGCGCTACGGCCCCGATATTGCCGGGATGACTTGTCTCAACCAACACTATAACGATGTTATCCAGCAAAGCTTTGCCTCAACCTTTTAAAAAAGGGGCAAATTTTACCAAAAGATTTGGTATGCTATTCATATTTCCTCAAGCTCTTAAAAAATTCAGACCTATGCATCCAATGCTTAATATTGCTGTGCGAGCAGCGAGAAGCGCTGGCGAGATAATAAATCGCTCAGCTGAAAATGTCGGAAGACTCCAGATTAATTACAAAAGTAAAAATGATTACGCAACCGAAGTCGACCGTATGGCCGAACAGGAAATTATCCGTATCATCAAGGCCGCATTTCCGGAACACGCCATCCTGGCCGAGGAAAGCGGCGAACATGAAGGCAATGATTACGTATGGATCATAGATCCTCTGGACGGCACCACCAATTTTCTCCATGGTTTTCCTCAATTTGCCGTTTCCATCGCCTTAAAACTCAAAGATCGGCTTGAAATTGGCGTCATTTATGACCCCCTGCGCGATGAACTGTTCACAGCAGAACGCGGCGGCGGCGCCATGATGAACAGCCGCAAAATCAGGGTCACGGCTCAGGCCAATATGACCGGCGCGTTGCTGGGTACGGGTTTTCCTTTCAAAAACCTGCAGCATATCGATGCTTATCTGGGCATGTTTAAGGCGCTTTCTATCGATACCGCCGGGATTCGCAGAGCGGGCGCAGCGGCGCTGGATTTGGCCTACGTTGCAGCAGGACGGCTTGATGGATTCTGGGAAATCGGCTTGCAACCTTGGGATATGGCTGCCGGCGTACTGTTAATAAAAGAAGCCGGTGGCGTCGCCACTGATTTTACCTTTGGCGATACCTATCTGGACTCCGGAAATCTGATTGCCGGAAATCCAAAGATGCATCAGCTCATCTATAAAGCCATCGAGCCTCATGTCACCGATAATTTGAAGAAAAAAACTCGATAACCAAGCTATTGGCGCCTGGACCGGCAGGCGCCTTACTATCTAAAAACCTCGATTAATCCACGAAGAATCAATACGCTGGGTATGGCATTGAAAATTCAGTTTTCTTGCGAAGCCAATGATTTTTCGTAACTGTTCGGTGGAACAACAAAACAAAGGTGATGCATCGCGTAGGTTGGGTTGGCGATAGCCAACCCAACATTACAAGACTATGGCGTTAATTGTTGGCTTGCGGAAAGCATACAATCAAACTACGCCGAATAATTGCGCCCGTTCTTATCTAAATCATTACAGATAATAAAGCTCCAGAGCCATCATCAATGCATCTTCTCTGCCATCTTCGGCAGGATAATAATCTTTGCGTATGCCGATTTCATTAAATCCTGTGTTTCTATAAAGCGCGATAGCCGTGGGATTTGAAGGCCGCACCTCCAGGAACACAGTTTCCACTTTGCGTGAACGGGCCACTTCAATCAGATGTTCCAGAATCTTCCGGCCAATCCCCTGTTTTTGCTCGTTGTGGTCAACACTGATATTCAATATATGGGCTTCACCCACGGCAATAGAGACAATGCCATAACCCAGGACTTTATCGACATCTTCACAAACCCAGCAACTGTAACCCGCTCTGAAACAGTCCCTGAAAATACCGTCGCTCCACGGAAACGAATAATTGTGCTCTTCAATGGCCAAAACGGTGGCAAGATCTTCGGCGAACATTTTACGCAATCGCATCAGATCCTTACGTGATACTGAATCCGGAAATATCTTTGCATAAAATTCCCGGTCCGCATCATAGAGAACGAAATCTTTTAAACGCTGAAAATAGACATTCATTGCTAACCCTCGATAGCTTGATAAGTTGCCATAGCCAATTGAAGATCTTGCCAGGCTTTACGTTTTTCGAGCAAGGATCTGAGTAAATAAGCGGGATGATAGACGACTACTAGGGGTATTCCACTCAAATCATGGACCTGACCACGCAATTGTCCAATGGTCTTGTCTGAATTAAGCAAGTTTTGAGCGGCTATTCGTCCCACTGCCAAAATAATTTTAGGCTTTATTGCCTTTATTTGACGCGCCAGATACGGGTGGCATGCGGCCACTTCATTTTTATGCGGGTCTCTATTATTGGGTGGCCTGCATTTCAAAATATTGGTTATAAACACGTCTTCCCTGGACAAACCTATCGCTCTTAACATTTCCGTCAATAATTGTCCGGCCACGCCGACAAAAGGCAGTCCTTGTTGATCCTCACTTTGCCCGGGCGCCTCGCCAATGATCATCCAGTCCGCTTCCGAATTCCCGGAACCGAAAACGGTCTGCGTCCGGCTCTCACACAAATCACATTGGCGGCAAACTGCGACTTCATTTTGCAACACTTGCCAGACATTCAGAGCGTCCGGCGTTTCGGGTATGTGGTCAACTGGAACCGCAGCCTCTTCTGTGTCATTTGCTTGAGAACTTGATAGGTCAAGGCCAGGCTCGAGCTCATGCGGGAACCTGCGCACCCACACATCAATTCCCATCGCTTCTAGATAGTGCAAACGCGTCGAGTGATCCACTGCCTAAATTACCTTTAATCCTCTTTAGTCTTTAACACCTGAATAACCTCCTAAAAATAAGGGCGTATAAATACGCCCTTGATCAGTGTCAGCCTGGTTAAACATCGCCCTTTTGAGGATGCCGCCTCTGATTGGGTACATGCAGTTTATTGACCGCATTAATATAGGCCTTGGCTGAGGCAATCACAATATCAGTATCGGCGCCCAAACCGTTGACGATCCGACCCGCCTTATCCAGCCTTACCGTTACTTCACCCTGGGCATCGGTTCCGTTAGTGATGTTATTGACGGAATACAACTCCAAAATCGCATTTGTGTTAACCACACTCTCAATCGCTTTAAGACTGGCATCCACTGCCCCACTGCCTGTAGCACTGCCGGTCAGTTCTTTGTTATCGACGCGTAACGTCACTTTTGCATGCGGTACTTCACCGGTTTCCGAACACACACTCAAGGCGATCAACTTAACGTACTCGTCTTCTGCATGAAAACTGACTTCAGTGATCAATGCCTGCAAGTCCTCATCAAAAATCTCATGTTTCTTGTCAGCCAGTTGTTTAAACCGGAAAAAGGCATCATTGAGTTCTTCTTCCGAAGTAAATTCAAAGCCCAGTTCGGTCATTCGGCTCTTGAACGCATTACGTCCGGAATGCTTGCCCATCACCATGCGGTTGGCAGCCCAGCCCACGTCTTCGGCGCGCATGATTTCATACGTTTCACGACTTTTGAGCACCCCATCCTGATGAATGCCGGATTCATGCGCAAAGGCATTGGCGCCGACGATGGCTTTGTTGGGCTGAACAGGAAAACCGGTAATCGATGAGACCAGACGGGAACAAGTCATAATTTCCCTGGCATCCAGCGTCGTATCGCAAGTAAACATATCTTGCCGTGTTCTTACCGCCATCACGACTTCTTCTAAAGAAGCATTACCGGCTCTTTCTCCCAAGCCATTAATGGTACATTCCACCTGACGCGCGCCGTTCATGACCGCAGAAAGCGAATTTGCGACCGCCAAGCCTAAATCATTATGACAATGCACCGAAAAGACAGCCTTATCGGAATTAGGAATTCGCTTGATCAAATTAGCAATGGTAGCGCCAAATTGCTGAGGCAAACTGTAACCGACGGTATCGGGAATATTCAACGTCGAGGCTCCGGCATCTATCACCGCTTCCAGGATACGACATAGAAAATCCTCTTCGGAGCGGCCGGCATCCTCGGGAGAAAACTCGACGTTATCGGTATACTGCCTGGCGCGCTTGACCGCTCTTACCGCATATTCAATCACCTGATCCGGCTGCATCTGCAGCTTCATTTTCATGTGAATCGGCGATGTTGCAATAAAGGTGTGGATTCTGGCGCTTTTTGCGTCTTTCAGCGCCGCACCGGCTTTATCGATATCCTTATCCAATGCCCGGGCCAGACCACAAACGGTGCTATTTTTAATGGCTCTAGCCACCGCTTCCACTGCTTCAAAGTCACCTGCACTCGCTGCCGGAAATCCGGCCTCGATCACATCCACCTTCATGCGCTCAAGCGCTTTGGCAATCCTGACTTTTTCATCACGCGTCATCGATGCGCCTGGACTTTGCTCACCATCTCGCAAAGTGGTATCAAATATAATTAATTTGTCTTTCATGAGAACTCCGTTCACGAAGCAGCCACCGATACGCTTGCATCGGCTAGGTCAAAAATAGGGGTCAATCAGATGTAATGAGATCAGTTTATGTGCCCGTCAGGGCAGGTATCTGACCAATAGGCTGGACAACGCGCATAAACCTGATTTTCCTAAAAAGGAAAAATGGGCAAGGCTTATGACGCTGTTGGTTTGAATATTCATGGCATCGAACTATACGCTTTTGTCATTTTAGCCTCAAGGCCATTTTAAGATTTTCTGTCTTGTAAACGCCGTTTCCGCATCACCAGGGTAATGACCGGACCGGATATTGCGTAACCCAGAAACAACAAGAACAACATCGTTTGCGGCTGTGCCATTACAAAGGCGACGGCCAGCATCACGACAATCGCGACGACGAAAGGCACTTTACCCTTCAAATCAATGTCCTTAAAACTGGAATACCGGAAATTACTGACCATCAACAATCCCGTTGCCACCGTTAATAACATGGCCAGATATTTAAACACTTCAATATCATAACCATGTTCCAGGGACAACCAGATAAAACCAGCCAGAATGGCTGCGGCCGCAGGGCTGGGCAAACCCTGAAAATAGCGTTTATCGGCTTTTTCAACCTGTGTATTAAAACGCGCCAGACGCAATGCGCCGCCGGCGGTATGGACAAATGCAGCAAATAAACCCAGCCTGCCTAATGATGAAAAAGCATATAAATACATCACCAATGCCGGTGCCACACCAAAAGAAACCATATCCGACAGACTATCGTACTGAACGCCGAATTCGCTTTGCGTATTGGTCAATCGCGCAACGCGCCCATCCAACCCATCCAGGATCATCGCAACAAAAATGGCCACGGCTGCCGTCTCATAACGCCCGCCCATGGCTGACGTAATGGCATAAAAACCGGAAAAAAGTGCGCCGGTGGTAAACAAATTGGGTAATAAATAAATTCCGCGGCGGCGGATGGAATTTTTTTCTGAAGCCATACTTTTGATCAGTCCTTGCCTAGTCACAATGAAACAATTGCGCGAATTATACAATGAGCCTTCAGGCTAAGCCTAAGGAAATACTGAGAATACTGCGCGTCTTAAGCTTAAAATTTTACCGGATTTGCATGACACGATTACGACAGAACTTATTTGGCTTGTCCAAACTGATAAACGCGTAAAAATTGGAATGCCAATCAGGATAAGAGGTGCATCAGAAAAACCGGGAATTCAAGCGTCGGGTATAACAGGAAAAATATAACCTATAGTGCCAGCAATTCCCTGTTTGAACTTTTAATGTGGCTTTGAGGGTTGGCGTAAGCCTTTCCCTCTCACTCATGACTGGGAATTGCCAGGACCAGTGCCGGACGGCCTGACAAGAAAGGTGTTTGAAAAGAATCGGACGTAACTTACTCGCCCGCTTTGAATTGAGGGTGCAGGTGATTGGTTTCTTAGGAAACGTGAAACCATCCCTGTTTCAGAAGCCTTTTCAATCAACCACCTACTACCAATAAAATTAGACCGGAAGAAATGCCAAGAGAAAAAAGTTTACCTCCAGGAATTGCCCGAATGACTTTAATGTCCTCATCATTCGGGCTTCACTCATCCCTTTATTATTTAAAATCAAACGCCACTATTGGCGAAATCGTACCGCTGTTAAATTCAACATACATCGCTCGACAGCTATTCTTGTAATTTTTGGGTGTTTTCCAATTGTATTGCCACCGACCATCACCTTTATAAATTAACCCGCTGTTACCAGAACTGTATTCCTCAACCACATCATGCGGGCTATGTTCGGTAGTTCCACATTCGATAGGATAGGAATAAAAACCCGCAAAGCTGACACTGCCTTCAATCGGCAAACCGTTTGCATCAGTTAACCGCCATTTAACAGGAACAGTTTGAGCCGCGTTTGCAGAATTGACCAAACCGGCAGTAATGGGCTCATTAAAACCCTCGAAATGATATGTCACCATAAAGGTAGAACAGGTGGGTGGTGTAGTGATGTTACCTTTATCATCTGTACCGCGCATGCAGACTTTATTTGCACCTAACTGCGTAGCCGGTAATTCTGCGATCACCTCTTCAATGGGGTTATCATAATTGCCGTCTTGAGCCGTCATGAGTTCCCAACTGCTGCTGTCATTTAAACTGTATTCAGCGCTGATGATATTGCCATTGCCCGTATCAGTATCCGAAACAGTGGCTCTTAGCGTGGTACTCCCGTTCAAAATAGCCGGATTTGGATTAATGCCAATCTGATCTATTTTTGGTCCGGTTTGATCGACATAGCCTACATTGATTTGAACATGGTTGTAATCGCTTCCGGGTTGCTGACCCACCAAAACAATATCACCTTCCACGTTGAAGCTTTCAGTTAGGTTTTCTCCCGTGACACTCCAGCTGGCACCGGATGCTGCACCTTGAAACTTGTTGCCGGGAAGCGATACTCCGTTGAGCGTAACATTTTCAAGACTGATTTCATTGACTATATCGGGCCTGGGCGGATGACCATTTCTTTGTACATTGAGAAGAATATAATTTAACTCGCCCAATTCACCGACATTTTTACTGGTTGAAACAGTGCCGCTGGGTGTTGTTATATTCGTTGCCAAAATTCCTGTATCAGCATCAAAACTGTATTTTATGTGATTGCTGCCACCCCAGCGAACATTGGTAAGTCCGGCGGTTGGCAAAGGCATTTTGCCGAGAAGAACTCGAGGCATCCCGTTACCATTACCATTCATATGCCTATAACGAACGGCGGCTTTGAGATCAGCACCCTCTATAGCGCCACTGTTAACTTCTGCGGCATAAACATCCATTGAAGAAAGCCATACAAGGCTGCTTATAGCGGTTAATTTGAATAAAGAATACGTTACTGCTTGTTTCATTTAAATTTTTCCTGTTGTTGTAATTATTGGGGGCGCACATCCTTGTGCATGGTTTTAACGGGAAACGCTGAACGTTCTCAGCGCAATTCGGCTGGTCTTGGCGTTGGATGCATTGAATAAGACCTTGAAGTCCTCTATTTCAGCGTCGATTTCGGTGAATAAATCCTGCGCAAATGAATAGGCTAAAGGCTGATGCAACAATTCGGCTTCAACACTGTAATTCGCTCCGGACAAACCACTGATGCGATAGCTAATTTCATCGCTGCCGCCCACAAAATCGGGGTCTGTCAAAGCATCACCGGCGACTCTTACATCTGCAGGCGCTGTTGCTTTATTAAAGCCTTGAGGCAGCAAGCGGTTATCTTTCAAATAGGTCATTCCTCGCAACAAGGTATAAGTGACCTGGTTTTGGTTATCCCCCATAACCGCCTCATACACTTGGACTTGCTCTGGACTGGTGATCAGATCGTAATGCGGCTCAAAAACGGTTCTATCGTCGTCGGCATCAATACCCTCGACGCTCCCATTGGCATTGACTTTTCCTGATTCAAACACGATATTGCCTTGTCCATCCTTGACCGTGACGTGCAAAATGACCCGCCTTGAAGGGTAAGCGCTGGGTAACTTATGCCCGGTATTGCTAGTGATCTTCAGCGTGAAATCGAGCGCGTTACTGACCAAGGAATGGATGACCGGTGAAATACTGGCAGCACTGCTTAGCATGGATTGGGTTTTACTCAAGGTTTCAGCAAAATTGGCGGATAGAATGCCTAGTTGCTGCTTGTTTTTATCAAAAACATCCAGCATCAACCGGTTAGCGCCAACAAATTCATGGATGGCAAAGTCGTCTCTGCCTTGTAACCACATCGGACGATTCGAGATTGCCACACCATTGGCGCGTGACATATGGCATTGCTGACAGCTTTTGGGAGTGGTGCTGGCATAACTACTGTGTTCCCATTCCGTATAAGGCATTTGCTCCGGGAATTCGGATTCCGGGGTCGTGCTCAGGACATTACCCAATTCATCAACATAAGGGGTTTTAAGGTTATGGCAGGTTGCGCATAATTTTGATGATTTGACGTGAGCACTAAAGGTTGGCGTATAACCCGTATTCATGATCATGGGATTAGGAAACAGATTGTCATACGGGCCGTAAATAGTTTTACTGGCATCTATTTCATACTGCCCGGTAAAGCGCGCCAAAGTACCCAGATTTGTTGAATTTTTAATTTGATGGCAGAGCGTACAACTGACTCCGTTCAAGGCTTTGTCATGTCTGGGGTGACCGGCATTCAGAAAACCGTTATCCAGAATTTCCAAAGGCTCTCCGGCTTTTTTAGCCTCAAAATTGGCCATGGGCGCATGACAACGAGAACATTTGTCATTAATGATGTCGGCCAGGTGAGGATTACGATTAAGTTCCGAACGAACTTTCGCACGCCAAAACGGATCGCGGGCTGAATTAGCCATCATGGTCGAGGACCAGTCGGTTTCGATAGACACATCCTGACCATTTTGATCGGTGAGTCCGTTATGGCACATCGTGCAGTTCGCGGAGCCTGAAAAATGCTCCGAACTGAATCCTGGATTACCGCCGGAAGCAGGAGGCAAAAGAAAGCCGCCACTCGAATTCGTCAGTGTCGTGACACTGAAGGTATCGGACACGCCACCTATTGTCAGAATGGCCGAGGTTGTTGTGCCGGGGTTGACCGACGACACCAGTCGGACCGTAACAGTGTCGCCATTGTTTACGTTACCTGCAGTTGCGACATAAGCTCCGCCATTGATTGAATAAAGACCGCCGACGATGCTAATACTGCTTGGAGCGTTAATGCCGGAGACAGACAAATTGCCAGACGTAATTGCTGAACCTGAGGGAACACCGGTCTGATCGACAAAGCTGAATGCATCAGGCGTAGTATCAGTTGCAAAGGGTATCGTTATCGAGCTGAAAGTATCTTTTACTCCGCCTATAGTCAGAATCGTATTTGTCGTCGTGTTATAACTTGCCGGGGACGTGTGCCTTACTTGAATACGATCACCATTTATTACGGTGCTTTTGGTGCTGGTAAAGGCACCTCCATTTCGAGAATACTGGCCACCGCTAATGCTGATGGCAGTGGCGGAATTGATGCTGGATACGGTAATCGTATCTGAATTTATCAGAGAACTGAGCGGGACTCTCACTTGATCAGTGAACCTAAAAGGAGCCGGAATGGTATCTTTAGGGGCGGCCTGAATGTTGCCACTGGTTATGATTACACTCAGCCAAATTAAGCGTATTAAAAAGGATAGGATTAAATTCATGGTAATTATCGGGCTAATAAAAAACAATGTTCATGAAGCAAACATCAAGCCAGAATTTCCAATCAACATAAGTATATGATTAATTAATTCTATTTAAATTTTGATCTTTCTCCCATCGAAAAAAACAGGTTATATCACACAAAAATTAGGGTATTAAACTGACTTTTTTCAGTATCACCGTAGGTGCAACAAACTAAATGTACCGTTTATAATCAACCAAAAGCAGGGGATGTCTTATTGCTCTCACGCTTTAACTGATGCCAAGCGGATGAATGACTATGCCAACCGTAATTAGCCCGCATAAAGTATTGATTCGATACATTACTAGCGAGCGATAACTTCCCTTTTTTAACCCGATTGAACAATGCCATGAAATACTCAGATATGTTAGCCATCGCACTTGAAGAAGCGCAGACCGGTTTTGATGAAGGCGGCGTGCCTGTGGGTGCCGCTTTATTTGATGCTAATGGTCGTTTGCTGGGCCGTGGCCGCAATCGGCGGGTTCAGGATAACGATCCTTCCGTACACGGAGAAACGGATGCGTTTCGAAAAGCAGGTCGCCAAAAAAACTACCGCGATAAAATTCTGGCGACAACATTAGCCCCTTGCTGGTATTGCTCAGGATTGATCCGACAATTCAATATCGGAACTGTAATCGTCGGCGAATCGGTTAACTTTGAAGGTCATCTGGACTGGCTCAAAGAAGCCGGAGTGAATGTTATTGAATTAAACGATTCCGCCTGCATCAACTTGATGAAGCGATTTATTGAACAATTTCCGCAGATATGGTTTGAAGATATCGGCGAATGCGATTGCAGCTAAAACACTCAGGCGAGCATAAGCTTCTTTAAGTCTCCGCAGTAATAAACTTATTGGACCACGCTTATAGAAATTAAACCACCTAACACCGCTTGTCAGGTTTATTTACAATTACACTCAAGCTTGATACTAAGATCTAGCAGCCCCTTAATCCACTTACTTGATGGCCTTTAACCCATTGGAATTAAGTGACCGAAGTTTCCCAATAATTTCAAAAACGGACAGCCATTATGCTTGGGCTGCAGGAATTATCGATAGGGTCTATGTAAACGGTGACAAACCTATTTAATAAGCACTGTTCGCGTAAAGCTGAGGCTTCATCCCGGCAGGGATTGCCGGTATCCAGGACACATGGACGTGCTATAGCCTTTGCCATCCATGGCTTCTGGATTCCGACAATCTCTGCCGGAATGACGGCAACTATTAATGCAAACTAAGTTCCCTAACAAGCCTGGACAACCCTAAAAAAACAGGGAAACTTCAGTTAAGTGATAACCATTATTTCTGACTTTTTCCTGATATCGTCTCAAAGGACGAGATTAAAAATTTACACCCGAAAAAATGTCAATAAATTTTACAGTTGAGCTAATACATATTTCAAAAAAAACTCCTAAGCTATTGAAATAAATATTAATTTATCAAAATATTAAGATAGGCTTAATACTTGCTGTGACATTGAGATTGCTGCACGTAAAAGTTCTTTTCTCGTATAGCATTTCCACTGTAACTTAAAATTTAAAGGCATTGAATGATGAACATCTTACATTACAAACCCTTGCTTTCCACTATCGGCGGCTTGGCAATGCTGTTCAGCACAGGAACCGCATACAGCGCGTCAACCGCTACGGCCCTGATTGACTGGAGCACCTTTACCATCACTGCAATCAATCTAGGCATCGGACTTCCAACATATACCCTAAGCGATGAGAGCTCAGCAGTATATTCGTTAGCGGAAACCGATTCTGCTTACGACTGGACGAGCTCTATTGTAGCCAATTCAGCTGACGGCTTGGCTTCGGCAGATGAAGATTCGATAAATGCGACTTCAACTAATGGCAGCTTTGCATGGGCTGAGAGAGAAGGAATTTTTACCATTAGCGGCAGTGGCCTGTTGCTTTTTCAAGCTGACTACGCATTATCTGTTGCAACTGATACCATCAATGATTATGCAAGCGCCCATATAGAGTTTTTTGCTGAGACGGAATCAGATACTGGTTTTGAATATTATTTCTCCATATCAGATCTTTATACAGAAAATAACCTGGTATCCTCTTTAGAAAAAAATAAATCGTTGTCGCTAGCTTTTGTTGTTAACGATGGAGATATCGTTCGCTTTGGTGCCAGCGCCAACGCATATACTTCTTCACCGGTTCCGGTACCTGCCGCTGTCTGGTTTTTTGGTTCAGCATTAATTGGATTAATAGGTTTTAACAACCATAAAAATAACGTTTAAATTTTCAGCTTTGCTCAAAACAGGACGGGGTAACTCCCGTCCTTACTTTATTGCAAGATACCTATGTATCGTTACGAGCGATCCATTTTTCAAGAACCGGAGGTTGGCAGATGGAAAATGAATCAAGCAGTTTAACGGGGCAACTTTCAACCCTCAGCAATGACCTGTGGATAGGCTTTACAAATTGCTCGTCTACAGCATGATCTAAAAATGCGGTCAATCCGTCATAATAGCCAGCGATGTTCAACAAGCCGCAGGGTTTATGATGAAATCCCAATTGCGCCCAAGTCAAAATTTCAAATAATTCCTCAAGTGTTCCAAGTCCACCCGGAAGCGCTATAAAGCCATCTGAAAGATCCGCCATCATCGCTTTACGTTCATGCATGGAACTGACAATTTTCAGATCAGTCAAGCCAGTGTGAGAAACCTCTTTATCGACCAAAGCCTGGGGAATTACGCCCACCACCTCGCCCTGGTTTGCCAGAACGGCATCGGCAAGTAGACCCATGACACCAATACTGGCGCCTCCATAAACCAATCCTATGCCACGCATGACCAGTTCTTCGGCAAGCTGCTGGGCAGCTTGGGCATAGCCAGGTTTCTTTCCGGCACTTGACCCGCAATAAACGCAAAGCCTTTTCATATTTCCCCTGCTTGAATCAAATTAATACGATCACTGAACGCTCATCTTTGAAGCTGCAGCCAATTACCACCCACCCAAGTCCTGAATTGCATCAACCACTCTACCGGTACCCACCGCAATCATCAGGATGTCCGAGGCTACACGAACATAACGGTATCCGGACGGTGCGGGACCCATGCCCAAAATAATGTCCTGAGGCAGATCGTAAAAAATAACATCTCGAGGCAGCGGGTAGCCGACTCGCCATTTTTTTGCCTGCCCGGGAGGCAGACAACCGTTATTTTTCTTGGCAAGACCCGGAGGACAATGCCCTGCACGGAACTGACCGGAATAATAATTTCTAACAACGGTGCGGTGTTGGTCACCAAAATAATCAGTCCTTACTTCGTTTTTTCGGGCTTTTTTGGAAGACTTTTCATGATCACCTCCGGAATTCCCTCTATTTCCTTTATCTTCTTTAGATTTACCTTTTGGATTTTGATGCTGACCGCCTTCTTTCCAGGTTGGTTTATCCGCTAGTACCTGTGTTGCCGACAAGGCCAATGCAAACAGAGACACTAACAGCAGTTTTTTCTTTGAATAAAATCGTTGCATAAAAATCGCCTTTTAAAGAATTTAAGTAACTACTCGCCCGCTTGGAATTGAGGGTGTAGGGATTGAAAAGGCTTCTGCAACAGGGATGTTGCAGAGAGCTGCAGGAATGGTTTCATGCGTCCATTGAAATCAAGCACCTGCACCCGATAAAATTGGGAGGTAGTAGGCAGATACAAGATTAAAACTGAATGATTCCAGTTTAAAACGGAATTCTAACTCCCAATTCCACAGTATGATCGGTTATATCGGTTTGTCCCAACCGATATTCATAGCGAAGGAATCCGGCTCGCCCCTCAGGCAGGGTTACCGCCAAGGAACTGCCAATATTAAAATAATCACGGTCCGGATTATCTGTTTGAACAACAAAGTTTCCCGTTCCCGGGGTAGCTTGACTGAACCGGGCCTGGATCAGCCGGGCATCATCCATGTATTGATGCACCCATTCAAAACGGAACCCGGGGGATAAAATCCCCCAAGGCATACTGATGGATTGGGATGCCTGACCGCCGATCGTTGAGGTAACCGAATCGATAACCTGCTTGTCAAATTCCATGGACAAACCCGCTCCGCCGGTTTCCTGGTAACTATCAACCTGGGTCGTGATGTATTCCACCCGTGCATAAGGGTTGATAACAAAATTTTGTATCGAAATATCTTTACCGAAACCCAGGCTTACTCCGTATTGATCGCCATCGGCCTCGCTTTGCGCCGAGGTGTCCAAACCGCTGTACTGAATTCGCCGTTTGGTATCGAAATTATGCAGCGCATAACTCATGATCCAGTCAAGATAAAAATCCTGCGGTAAGAAATAGCTGCCGTAAGTGGAAAATTCGAAAGCATCGGTCTCCATGCTCCCGTTGCTGCGATTGTAATGGGTGTTGGTAGCACCGTATCCAAAGGCCGCACCCAAAACCAAATCATCAGTAAGACTGTAATCGGCGCCGAGGGTGACGGCTTGTCTATCGACTTCAAAACCTTGTTCATTTTGGGATTTGTCTTTTTCACCGATATTAAATTGGCCTTTCAGGAAAAACCCTAACGGGCTGTCTCGCAACGGTTCGTCAATCGGATCATCTCCGGCTGCACCGCCATGAGATTGACCTAATGCTTTAGCTAGCACTTGCCCGACAGGAATTGATTCGCCATTGATATTGAAGGTGGAATAGCCCAAGAGCGTAGAATTTTGCTGCTGGGCATTACGCAAGTTAACAATACGGCCGTGAATAATCGAAAATTGCTTGTAGCCGAAATCAACGGCTGCTGAGCCTTGAGCCGAAACTTCATCAGGAATCACGGCATTCAGATCAGCATTGCCGATTTCACTACACCGCTCAAGCAATTCGCCGGTTGCGTTATCGCAGGCACTCACCAAGCCCTCATATATTGATCGCTGATTGGGCGTAAACGCTGGATCCGGCGTCAGATTGGGCGTGGGGTCAGTTGGTTCGGGTTCGGGTTCTGGTTCTGGGGGAATATCGTTATCTGTGATAATGATGTTTGCAGTTGAAGGTGAAACAGAGCAATCAAAGGCTACTGTTTGAAAGCTCAAATTGATTGTTTCATTACTCTCCACTTCGACATCGTCAATAATATTGAAATTAATTACTGCTGAATCAATATCTCCCTCACTCACACCCAAGATGAATTGACTAGCAGAAATAGTAAAATCAGAATTCAAAGTTGCCGATCCGTTTGTAACAACTGTCCCTTCAACAGAACAACCGCCGTATTCGTCCTGACTTTCTCGAATTAAATTTATACTCATAGATATTGAGCCATCACCTTCACTAACAACGGATGAACTGGGATCAAACTCCAACGTCCAGGCCTCCACCGCAAAGGGTGTCATCGACATCATGCTGATTGCGGCCATCAAAACCGGCTTGGAACTGAAAATTCGTAGCGGAATAAGATCAGTTAGCCGTTTTTTTAAATGAGCAGGCTGACTTTCGAATAGACCGCTAACTATTGAAACTTTTCCGGGCTTTGCTAATGGTAAAGTCATAATAAATAATCAGGGCAAAAACAGAGATAAATTCGTGAGTCACAATATAAAACAGTTTTTGGTTTTCGACCTGCTTTTTAAATTTTTTCGTCTTCGTTAATCCTCGAAAATTCTCATAAATAAGTTTTAAAACCAGCGGTATCAGCCTAGGATAGGACTTTAAATTCCTGATTCAACAAAGACCTACCTCACACAAACAGAATCAATTATCTGAATGAGTAAAATACTTTATATATGGGAGTTAGGCGGCGGATATGGCCATACTGCGGCTTTTCTTCCGGTTGCACAACAATTAAAACAACAGGGGCACGAAGTGATATTCGTGCTCAAAAATCTTGAGTATGCCAGTACATTACTGGGAAACGATGGCTTCCCTTATCTTCAAGCACCTGTTTGCTGGCCTGGAACACACGCGATGCCGCCCCCGGCAAGCTACCCCGGCATCCTCAAAAATGTGGGCTATTCAGACGAGACCGGACTTTATTCACGAGTGTGTGCTTGGAAAACCGTGTTTAACTATCTGACACCCGATTTATTGATTCTGGATCATGCACCGACAGCGCTTGTGGCTGCGCGCAGTGTCAAGACTCCCAGGGCAATTTTCGGAACAGGCTTTTACTGCCCGCCCCGATCCAATCCCCTGCCTTGCCTGCGCCCCTGGCAACCAATTTCCGAAAATGAGCTGCTCAGGACAGAGTCATTTGTTTTAGGCGTCATCAATTCAGTCTTGCGGCGACTCGGCGCTGAACCGCTAGCCATCATGGCGGACCTATTCAATGTCGAAGAAAACTTTCTCTGCACGTTTCCTGAACTGGATCATTACCCGAAACGAAACAACGCAATCTATTGGGGACCGTCAATCTATCAATCCGGCGGAAATGAGCCACTTTGGCCCAGCATCGGCGATAAAAGAATATTCGCTTACTTAAAGCATGACTATCCCCGACTGGATGATCTGTTACAGCAACTTAAGGCTTCCTCCCACTCGGTGCTGGTTCATATCCCGGGAACGACGCCTGCATTTATTCAAAAACATGCCAGTGCCAATCTCCATATTTCTCCGCAACCCGTAAAACTGGCTGAAATAAGCCGGCAGTGTGATCTTGCAATTTGCCACGGAGCAGGAGGGACATTGGCAGCGTTTCTGTTATCCGGAAAACCGTTACTTCTGCTACCGTTGCAGTTGGAGCAACTCTTGAGTTCGCAAAATGTCGCTAATTTGGGGGCGGGGATTTGCGTGGCCTCGGAAATCAAAAAACCGAATTTCCGGAGCCTGATTTCAGATTTGTTATCTCACCGCAAATACACACTGGCCGCTGAGGATTTTGCTAAAAAATATGTCTTGTTTTCCCCCGGAAAACAGGCGCTTGACATCAGCAATCGCTGCCAAGCGTTAGCTCAACAGGAACATCGATGAAAGCCAGAATCTGCCGTCTGCCAATAACGCATTTACCACCGATGAGGAACCGTGACTAAATTTTGAGCGTCGTATCCGGCGTCTTTCAGAGCACGGGTCGCTGCAGCCACAACAGAATCGGGATTTTTCCAGTCTCGCGCCATAATCCATAAGTACTTTTGGTCCGGAACGCCAATTGCCGTCCAGCTGTAATCCTCAGCCAGCGCCACAACCAGATAATCAAATTTTAAAGGCCAAAATGGCGAGACTTTCCAGTGTGCCTGGGTTTTCGTATTGTAAATCCAGCCCTTTTGCGGGAATGACTTGAGCGCTCCGTTAAAACTGCCCCGATTATAGGTAAAGTCTATATCGATACGTTGATTTTCTTCATTCCATGAGTAAGTCTCTACGCCGTTATGAACTTCTTTTTCAAAAAAAGTGAAGCGGCCTGCCAAGACATACCATTTGCCCATGAATTTGGGAATTTCTAGCGCATTGACTGTTTGCACAGGCGGCTCCTTTGAAGTGAAAGACGAACAGGAACACAGCGTCCAGGCCATCATTAAAATGAGGGTTTTCATAGTCTTGTTCCGTAAATGAAAAATTGATCGAGAGTCAGCAAGCTTGAAGTCAAAAGGGTTACTCGGCATTCCAGCGGCTAACAAATTCATTATCAGGATCGTAAGTCTGTTCTTGCTTGGTCATGTTAAAAATTCGCTTGCCTCTGGGGTCCGTGCCTACCCCGGCCAAATATTGCCAATTTCCCCAATTACTGGCGGCATCATAATCAATTAATTGCTGTTCAAACCACGCCGCGCCGAACCGCCAGTCCACCTGGTATTCATTGACCAGAAAACTGGCCACTATCTGCCGGCTCCGATTTGAAAGCCAGCCGGTGTTTTTCAATTGCTTCATTGCCGCATCGACGATAGCGCAGCCTGTTCGCCCGTTAATCCATGCGGTGTAATATTCAGAATAAAAACTGAGCAAAGGATTGACATCACGAACACCCCGCCGATGATACATCCGGGTATCAAAGTGATAGGCCAACCACTGAAAATACTCGCGCCACAACAATTCCAGATAAAACCATTCTGTCGATTGGTTAGCCCCTTTCTGAGCTTCAAAGTGTTTAAGTTGGCTGAATACCCTTCTTGGCGATTGGCAACCCAAAGCCAGCCAGGGCGATAGCTTGGACGAAAAATCCCAGCCATCAAATCCATTCCGGGTTTGCTTGTAATTGCTTAAGCGGTTTTCATCAAAATAGTAATCAACCTGTTTCAATCCAGTCCTCTCTCCTCCCATAAAAGGCAGTTGAAAGGGGTGTTGCTGCGCCGGCACGGACGGCCAGGTATCATCGGTCAGAGCATTTAATTGTTTGGGAAACATCGGCAATTTATTGACTGCAGCATAGGGCGCAATTGGACAAACTGAGTCCATCTGCTTTTTAAAGGGGGTGTAGCTAGCCGGTAAGTCCGATAATGGAAACGGCAGTTGTTGTTCGGCAAATAACGTAAAGGTCTCACTTTCAAACCACTCGACATTTAACACCGCTTTTAGTTGCTGGATCTGACGCCGTTCGAAACTGCCGGGATGCTTTTGTACCGATATGCGGGTGATACCCAATTGCTCGACGAGTTCCTTGATAATCGTCAGCGGATTCCCGTATTTAATCAACAGACGCTGACCGATGCGCTGCAAAGAGTCCGACAATTCTGTCACTGCCTGTTGCAGAAAAACCTGTCGAAATGGACCTAGCGGCTTTGTCTGCCATAACGTCGGCTGAAACCACTGCTCATCGATAATGTAAACACAGGTCAGCGTTTTTGAATAATCACTGGTCAGTAAAGCCTGCTGATCATGCAGCCGTAAATCATAGCGAAACCAATGAAGTTGCTGCATGGACAAAGCTCCTTAATACTGCATAAAAAATGTATACCTATCGTAGATCGAAATTCGGCACCGGGGTGCCCGTCAAAGGACGCCGTAAATACATCCATGTAGGCTCTATGCCAGCATCCTTGCTGGCAAAGCCTTTGCCGAACACCCCGTTGCGTCCTTAGGCACTACCGAAATTTGAAGTGCGAAAGGTATAACCTGGAAAGAGACCATTCGTGAGGTAACCGTTACATGCAGGATAACCTTAGTATGGAATCAGTCAACAGCATCCCTGAAACGTCTTGGTTATTGCCAGTAATTATCACCTCCGTTATGATTTTCCGCTCAATGGCTACATGACTTGCTACCAGCCATTAACCTCACACACCGGTTTAATTTATTTCATTAACAGGTGAACTTTCCTGACCCTCTGACTCACTAATGTTCTGTTATTGAAAATGTCGGCTTTTTAAAAGCCGCCGTTCCGCCATCCGGTTTAATCAATCGCGTTGACACAAGCGTATCGTTTGAAATTTTTCGTAAATTCCCCGCCCGCTTCTTTAACCTTCAGCCCATAAGGCTTTTTTCCACCCGCCTGAATAGCAGGATAACCAAGCTATTCCATTCAAAAACCTCAGCCGACTCATCAAACAATAGCCTGCATTTTTGGTCATTGGCTTGATGCGGAGGAGCGTTGCTTTACCCAACTACCGTTTAATTTTTATGAGTCAAGCCCGTTATGTCACAACAAGTACCCCCGCCCGACACCTTATTCCCGCACTATCGCCAAAATATCCAGGATTTTCGTCAAGATTTAATCAGGACTGTATCGAAGTATGCACAACCGGATGTTCGCAAAGCCTTTTGGCAAGTTGCTAACACCTTATTGCCTTATATGGGTTTATGGGCATTGATGATTGCAACCGTTGTTTACGAATGGCCTTTCTGGACCACTTTATTGTTAACCATACCGGCTGCCGGTTTTCTGGTACGCCTTTTCATTCTTTTCCACGATTGTTGCCATGGCGCTTTTTTCCCTTCCCGTTTAGCCAACCGGGTATTGGGATACATTACCGGCATCCTGACCTTCACACCTTTTGAAGACTGGCAACGCACCCATATTATCCACCATGGCGCATCCGGCAATCTGGACCGGCGGGGCGTAGGCGATGTCTGGACATTGACTGTCGATGAATATCTGGCCGCATCCCGAATCAAACGACTGGTCTATCGCTTGTTTCGCAATCCCCTGATTTTATTCAGTGTCGTGCCTCTGTTCTTATTTCTGATTATTCAGCGCTTTCCCAGTCCCGGAGCAAAAAAACGCGAACGCAGCAGCGTGATTTATACCAATCTAGCCATTGCTGCGATCATTATTCTGATGAGTTTGACCTTGGGATTTAAGGCTTACCTGCTGATTCAACTTCCGGTCATCTTTATGGCAGCAACCACTGGAATGTGGTTGTTTTATGTTCAGCATCAGTATGAAGACGTTTATTGGGCTCGCCAGCAAAACTGGGATCTGATCAGTTCAGGACTGGAAGGAAGTTCCTACTACAAACTGCCCAAAGTGCTGCAGTGGATGGCGGGCAATATTGGCCTGCATCACATTCATCATGTCAGGGCCAATATCCCCAACTATAACTTGCAACGCTGCCAGAACGAAGTCCCCCTGTTGCAAACCGTAAAGGCGCTAACTTTGCTGGAAAGCTTCAAATCACTTTGGTTGAATCTATGGGATGAAGAAAAACAAAAACTGGTCAGCTTCTATTCAATCAGATTGCTGACTCGCCTAAATTGCCAATCGGGATAATCTTATTGATCATGACGATGCTGAAACGTATCGGGCTAAAATTCAGACTATCCGGAACGACTGTAAAGATTTAAAGTAACAACCTAAAGCCGATCGACTTACCTCGTTACCTTTAACCCGAAAAAATGGAACGATCTTATGCCAACTCGTGATCTTGAATCCTGGATGTGGGCGGAAGCCTGTGCAATGATAGATAGGGCAGACCGCTTGCACCGACAGTTCTTTAGGCCCAGCGAGATGAAATCCAGACCGCCTTCGTGGGAGCCGCCTGTCGACATTTATGAAACCCGGTGTGAATTCAAGATCATGATCGCCCTCCCCGGCGTTAATCCGGAACAGGTAAAAGTCCTGCTTGAAAAAGACCATCTGATTGTGAACGGCAAACGCCATCTGCCGGTCAGCGCAGAAACTGACATAAGAAGACTGGAAATCCCCTACGGGCGGTTCGAACGAATTATTGACCTGCCTGCCGGACATTTTGAAATCGGTAACCGTGAATTTTTAAACGGTTGTTTATTGATCTCACTACAAAAAATTTAAAGGAATCCTATGGCCATCCAGGACCTTAAAAAACTGTTATCGGGTACGAAAAAGGCATCAGAAAATGCCCTATCGAAAACATTGCCAGAGGATTTACCACAACTCCCACGGCTCCCTGACGATGCGCTCATCATTGTACCAGTCCGCGCTACAGTTCTTTTTCCTCAAGTGGTTATGCCGCTGGTGATTGGCCGCAAACTCTCCGTAGAGGCCTTGCAACAGGCTATCCGTTTGGAAAAGCCGATTGGTTTACTGATGCAGCGCGATAACAATGACATCGACCCAAAACCGGATGATCTTTACACGACAGGGACTGCGGCGGAAATACTGCGCTACATCGCTATTCCTGACGGCACGCATCATGTTGCTTGCCAAGGTACGCAACGCTTTCGCGTCAAGACATTCATTCCGGATTATCCTTTTTTGGCCGCTCACGTTGAACTCTATGAAGAACCTGAAGTAAGCTCGCGGGATATCGATGCACGCGTCATTACGGTCAAAGAAAAGGCCATCGAAGTGCTCAATCTGACCCGGCAATCGGCTATTGAAGTGGTTAATGCCATTCAGTCTATGACAAATCCGTCCCTATTGGCCGATTTGATTGCCAGTTATCTGATTGAAAAAGCAGAAGAAAAGCAGGAAATTCTGGCATTGTTTGATATCCAGCTACGCTTTGACAAAATTCTGGAATTACTCAATTACCGGATCGAGGTATTAAAACTCTCGAACCAGATCAATGAACAAACCCAGGAAAGCATGGGCCAAAAGCAGCGCGAGTTTATGCTGCGCGAACAAATGAAGGCCATTCAGAAAGAATTGGGCGAAGGTGAGGAAAATTCCGCCGAAATTGAAGAAATCAGTAAGGCCATCACTGCCGCCAACATGCCTGAAGAAGCTGAAAAACAAGCCCGCAAGGAACTGAGCCGTTTACAGCATATGTCGGATGCCAGCGGCGAATATTCAATGGTGCGCACTTACCTTGACTGGCTGACCGAATTGCCCTGGTCAAAAGCCAGTCCGGGCGTCATTGATATTGCCAAAGCAAGAGACATTCTTAATGCCGATCATTATGGCCTGGATAAAATCAAACAGCGTATCCTGGAGTTTCTGGCGGTTCGCAAATTAAACCCAAACGGCAAAAGTCCGATTCTCTGTTTTACAGGGCCTCCCGGTGTCGGTAAAACATCATTGGGCCGCAGTATTGCAAGGGCGAGCGGACGCGAATTTGTAAGAACCAGCCTCGGAGGCGTCCACGATGAAGCCGAAATCCGGGGCCATCGCCGCACCTACATAGGCGCATTACCGGGCAATATCATTCAATCAATACGTAAAGCTGGCACCAATAACCCGGTATTTATGCTGGATGAAATGGATAAACTCGGTTCCGGCATCCAGGGTGATCCGTCTTCGGCTTTACTGGAAGTGCTTGATCCGGAGCAAAACTCAACATTCCGCGATAATTATCTGGGTGTTGCGTTTGACCTGAGCCATGTCATGTTTATCGGCACCGCCAACGTGCTGGATAACATCCCCATCCCGTTACGCGACCGTATGGAAGTGATTGAATTAACCGGTTATACCCTGGATGAAAAAGCCCAGATAGCGCGGCGATACCTTGTAGGCAGACAGCTGGAAACGAACGGCCTGACAGCCGAACAATGCAGCATCAGCGATGCCGCAATAGAGACCATCATTCAGGACTACACCCGTGAAGCCGGTTGCAGAAACCTGGAACGCGAGATCGGCACCGTCTTTCGCCGGGTTGCGATGCGTATCGCTGAAGGACTCGTGCTTAATGAAAATGTTGAAGCCGAGCATATTCCCGAGATGTTGGGACCCAAAAAATTTGACAGCGAAGTCGCAATGCGCACCAGTGTTCCGGGCGTTGCAACAGGTCTGGCCTGGACGCCCGTAGGCGGCGACATCCTGTTTATTGAAGCCACCAAAGTACCCGGCAGCGGCAAGCTCATTCTCACCGGCCAGCTCGGCGACGTGATGAAAGAAAGCGCCCAGGCCGCGTTAAGTCTGGTCAAATCGCACGCAACCACACTGAATTTAAATCCGGACATCTTCGAAAAAAACGACATTCATGTTCACGTGCCCGCCGGTGCCATTCCCAAAGACGGCCCCAGCGCAGGAGTCGCAATGTTCACCGCACTTTACTCTGCACTTTCAGACCGGATTGTTCAAAGTGATATCGCCATGACCGGAGAAATCAGCCTGCGCGGTCTGGTACTCCCGGTCGGCGGCATCAAAGAAAAAGTCATTGCCGCAGCCAGAGCCGGTATCAAAACCGTCATGCTCCCGGCACGTAATCAACGCGATTTCCAGGAAATACCCGAAGCGGTCAGAAATCAGCTGAATTTTGTCTGGCTGGAAAAAGTCGATGATGCGTTGACAGGTGTTGAAGATGAGAATCAATCGGGCAACGCAGGGTCTGACAGTTAATTTGGCTTTTGGCCGGGAATAGCCAGAGCCGTAATTAAAATAGGTGATTATTGTATGACAGCGATTGGAATAGCTAACATTTTTAAATTGGAAATAAATTCTTTCCAACCCTTAAGGGGTCACACGCATTGTGGAACCCATAAACCTTTGCTAGGCTTTTGCATGCCTGATCAGACATGTTCAAAAGAGAACCGGTGAAAATTTTATAACTTCAATGTGTGAGGAAAAAGAATGAATATCTCAACTCGATTATTCCTAGGCCTAATAATTTCTGCTTTATATCTCAATTCATTTCCCGTTTTTGCGGATAAGAAACCAGCATGCCGGTTAGAAGGCTCGTATGGTTTTATTTATAATGGAACCAGTTACACGGGAAGCGGCCCCGTCCCCTTCTCGGAAACAGGCACTATCAATGTTGACAAAAGTAACAATATGAGTGCTTTAGGCACTTTAACATTTCAGTTCTCCAATTTTGCTGGACAGGGCCCACTCTGGCTGCTTGTTCGTGAAGTCATGTCAGAAGGCAGCATAACGCCTGATACGGATAGTCCATGCAGCGGCACTATAGACTTTGAATCTACCGGAACTGTAATTCAAACGTCTAATCCCGCTTTATTGCCCGTAGGAGCCTATTTATATAATGAAGCACCCAGATCAATATCTTATACGATCAGCGGACCAAAACATGAAAATGTTGATATGATTTCTACTTCTCCAAGTACGATTGCTTTCGGTTCTGCCCATAAATAAGATGACAAGTAAATAGCCCTTAGGTCGGGCTGAATATAGAAAAGCCCAACAAATCAGCACTCACCACTATTTAATCATTGAAGTCTATTAGCCCGATTGAGAAAGTAGGTTCTTGACTTCGACCAAAGTCTGTACAAAACATCGAGCACCATACTCAGCTAGAGTACTTTTCAAAGAAATCAGGCGACAACTTAACTTTGACTGACTAAAAGAATAGATGATGCGTTGGCGATTGTTGACGTTCTAAATCAATAAGCCATAGGTGGTGTTTCATATTGTGAAACACCACCATCGTTCTGACCGCCAATTCTGCAAGTTAGAATTTTATAAACCCTATCTGGATCATGTTCCTGTAATTCAGCCCATCTGGTATGGTAGTAGTGATTTACGAAAACATCATGAAGATCTGGAATGGATGTGAAAGTTGTAAATGGACTCATCCCAATAAATACAGGAGCGCCAATGACTGTTACGACCAAGCCTACTAGCGGTTAAAGCCATTGACACATTCCGAGTAAAGAATTCAATAATACAAAGCCAAGATCGGTTTCCTCAACGTGTTGCAAATGCGTAACAGAAGAACAAAAATAAACTTAGTTAAAAATGAATCAGTTTTTCATAATTCCTTGCAATGCAATTGGTTGTTGAGGAGAGAATCTCATTTAACTTTTAGTCCTTAGAATGAGTTGGAGCGATAGTGTAAAACCCGTGCTTACGGTTGTATATTATGGGTTTCAAGCTGTTCAACCGGGTCTGCCAGGAGTATTATTTGTGCTTACTACCCGGCATGAACTGTTCACTTTTCAATCAATTCGAATGAGGCGATTATGAACGACGGAAGACGAACAAACGAAGCGTCTGATCTTAGATCGTTTTTCGACGACCAAATCCATCATCTTCAAGGACTCGTTGGCAACTTGAGCAGTCATCGTCAGAACGCGCGACTTCAAAGCGATGAAGACAAACAGATGATTGACAATTTCGTAGATGCCGTAAACGGTAAGATGCGGGCGGTGCAGGATTACTCTGAAAAATTAGAACAGTCTGTTTGTGCTATTTATCAACATATACTTCAGGTCGCCGCAGAAATTCCATGTCCGATTGACTTAAATCCGGATACGTTTCGAACTAACCCGATCGTAAACTCGTTGTTCGTTAACACTGATGACATCAAAAGACTGTTTGAAACCAGTCCCGAAGTAAGCGTGTATTTACGCGTCAAGTCACAGCAGCAGGTTCCGGTTATTTATGCCTTGCTAACAGCTTGCAAAAGTGAAAAATCGATTCTGGGCTCAGGCATGGTCGGCGATATGATGGTTCGCGAAATATCGCAGCAGGCAGTTAACTTTTCTTCACATAAACTGCGTGCGCCTTGCGCGGACAAGGAAGAACTGACCGCGGCATTAAAGAAGTATTTGTTTGATCGCTTAGTCACTCTTGTCAAGCAGGAGATGACATCACGGATTGCTGCGCAAGCTCTCAATCCAGGCGATAACTCTTTCGAATCGAGAGTTAAGAGCCTGGCCAATCCAGATGTCTACTTAAATACACTACTCGAACTTCTGGCAAACCCTGCCAACCTGCTGCGAATCGAAAAAAAACATTACAAGCTCAATAAACTGGGCATCAAAATAGCCGGTGATGACAGCCAATGCGCCAATGAGTTTGATATCCATGAACTGACCTGGAGTAACAACACGCGAAACGTCATCCTTCAAATTGCTTATACCCTTTAAACCAGGACTTTGAGATCCGTTTTCCCCGGAAAAGGGTATCATTTGTATCACGGCAATAAGCATGGTCATCATCTCTCATCATTGGTGGCTGTCATGACATCAGAATACAGGGCCGAATTTCGTTTCTACGGGACGCTCAATGATTTTTTACCGCAGAGCCAGCGTAAGCAGACCATGCAATACCGTTTCAAAGGTCACCCCGGCGTTAAAGATCCGATTGAAGTTTTTGGTGTCCCTCACACCGAGGTCGACCTCATTACTGTCAATGGCGAGGCGGAGGGATTTGATTATCAACTTCAAGCAAACGACCGTGTTGCTGTTTACCCGGCTTTTAAAAGCCTGGACATCAGTCCATTACTTAAATTGCGTGAAAAGATCTTTACTCATCCGCGCTTTGTTCTGGACGTGAATCTGGGCAAACTTGCCAAACTTCTGCGTTTGCTGGGCTTCGACTGTCTTTATCGCAATGACTACCTCGATAAAGACGTGGCAAATATTGCGGTAAACGAGCAGCGCATTATACTGACCCGTGACCGCCGTTTGCTGTTCATCAAACAGATCACGCACGGCTATTGGGTTAGGGCTGTCGATGTCTTGACTCAAGCGGATGAAGTCCTGACCCGGTTCGACCTGCACGATTGCATTACCCCCTTCGTTCGCTGTCTGGTTTGTAACGGCTTACTGAACCCGGTCGCCAAAAACGCTATCATCGGCAAACTTAAACCTAAAACCAGACTTTACTACGAAGAATTCCATCGCTGCCATGACTGCGGGCGAATATACTGGAAAGGTTCGCATATAGAGCACATGACGCAACGGTATGCCGAATTTTTAAAGGTAAAAGTCTAGTTGCAAACCCTATTAACCGCTAATGGAACACTCAAGTAGCGCAAACATGAAATATGTCGGATCATTCTGAAACAATCATTCAAACTCAATCGATTACCAAAACCTTGGCACCCCGAATTTTTCCGGTTTTCAACTCGATCAATGCCTCGTTGGCCTGCTCCAGCGGAAATAACTGAACCTCAGGCTGAAGGTTCATTTCAGCTGCCAGACTCAAAAATTCAATGACATCAAGCCGGGTTATATTGGCAACACTTTTTATTTCTTTTTCCAGCCAGAGATGTTCCGGATAATCAAGCGCCAGCAAACTTTCCCGGTCACCCTCTTTGCGTATGGCATTAATTACCAGTCTTCCGCCTGACTCCAGATTGGCCAACGCCTCAACAACCGGTTTCCAGGCCGGTGTCGTATCAATAATACAATCCAGCTTAAACGGCGCCCGTTCATTAGTATGACCGGCCCAGACCGCTCCCAGCTCTTTTGCAAAGGCCTGTTCCTCGGCGCTTCGGGCAAAAACAAATACGGCTGAATTCGGAAAACGGTGCCGGACCATTTTTAAAACCAGATGACCGGATGCGCCAAAACCAGTCAGGCCGAGCCGCTGACCATCTTGCAGACCGGTCAGGCGCAACGAACGGTAGCCGATGGCACCGGCACACAGTAAAGGAGCGGCATGAACATCCGATATCGTGTGCGGAAGGGGGTAGACAAACTTTTCTGATACTGTCATAAACTGCGCATAACCGCCAAAGGCATCGCGGCCTGTCGCCTTGAAGGCTTGACACAGATTTTCCATACCTTCCAAACAGAACTTGCAGACTTCGCATGCTGAAAAAATCCACGCTACACCAACCCTGTCGCCAGTCTTTACCACACTGACTTTGCTGCCAATAGCTTCGACTTGGCCTACCACTTGATGCCCCAGCACCATGGGCAGACTTTCCGGCGAAGTGCGCCCTTCGATTTCATCCAGCTCAGTATGGCAAACCCCGCAGGTTGATACTTTCAGCAGTATTTCATGCTCATCCGGCACGGGAACAGGCAACTCCATCAACTCTAGAGGGAATTGATTGTCTTTGAGATTACAGATTTTTTTCAACACCATGGCTTTCATCGCATCACATCCTCAGGCTTAACTTAATCGGGTCTTTTTAATAAGTGAGTGTAACCCTTAGGTATCGACTCATCACCTGATACTGCTTTATAAAGTTCGTTTGAGAGAGATTTTAACCAATGCTGCTGATTTAAAATGCTGCGTCATTCCGGCACAATTTTCTGCTTACATGCGGCTATGTAGGATTGGATAGCCCATAACAAAAGAGAATTAGCCCACAATCTCAGTATTCAAACCAAATTGCCTCTGTCCAGCAACAGCCTTCGGATTTGATAAAAGACCCGTTCCAGCAGCCGCATGTCCTCTGTCACTATATCGGCTCTGCCCTGCATTTCCTGTTCGAACGGCAGCATTTTATTGGCGCTGGTTATAAGCGGATAAGCCAACTTTGCCTGAACGCTGTAATGATCTTTATCGGGCAGCAATGAAATCGTATCGACCTGGCTTTCTATCAAACCGAATTCCTGAAACGGATAACCGGCCAGTTTGATCAGAATTTTATGGCCTTGTTTGACTTTGCCTGAGTTGGCCAAAGGCATGTTAATTTTTGCAATGATACCCTGCCCTTCTTCAGGAACCACGGTCACAACCTCTTCCCCGGCTTTTACAAATTGCTTGTCACTCCAGAATTTGAACTTGACCAAACGCCCCGGAATGGGAGCAGTGAGCGTGTAGTTTTTTTCCCAGCTTTCAACGGCGGAGAGTAATTTTTGATAATTTTCTTCAAGGCTCAGCTTATAGTCTTTTTGTTGCTGCTGGTTTGCCAGATCAAGACTGATCAACTCGCCTGCCAATCGTGTGATTTCCAATTGTGTCCGGGCCTGTTCAATAGATAATTGCTCTTGTTGGTGAGTATTACGCAAGACATCCAGGCGCTTTTCATCGACGGCCTGCTCTGCGACAAAATGTTTTTCTATCAACTTTTGATACCGCGTCACATGCCCTTCCAACAACGTTTTTTGCTCCTTTAATACGGCATGTTCAGAATGATGCTGTTTCAGCATCTGTTGCAGTTGCACTTGTTTGGCTCTGGCATTTTCCAGTTTCTGCGCAAAAGGCTGCTGTTCCAGAAAAAACCTGAACTCATCCAGGCTCTTGTAAAAGCTTGCATAGGCCTCATTCAGTTCACCCAAGGTCAAATTTTCGGGCGGCATGTCCAGTGCCGTGATATTTCCGTTGAAAAGCTCTTTCCGGTTGTTACTGAGCCATTGCCTCAAAGCACTGACAGCGTCGATATCAGCCGGATTATCGATCCAGGCCAGCGTTTCGCCTTGACTGACCCGGTCACGCTCGCCTTTTCTCAGCCAGCGTATTTGCCCGTCACGCTGACTGACAATGCGTATCGGCGGCTGAGGTGTGGTAATTGTAACGGAAGCGGAAATGACATCAGGATATTTAACCTGCCACGATGCTGCGAGCAGCGCAGCCAGGCAACCTAAAACCACGAAACCGCCCCAGCGTAGCAGCCAACCCGGCGGTTTGCCCAACATCTCCTGGGTATAGAGACTGTAGTCCTGAACGGCTGTTATAGGAGTAGCTGTGCTGAAGGAATTAGGTAAAACATTAGTATCGCTCATAGCATTTCTCGTTGATTAATTACCCAGCTCAAGCTGATTTTTGACCAGATTGAAATAAAACCCGCGCGCAGCAGTCAGTTGCTGATGATTGCCGCTCTCAACCACACGTCCTTTATCGAGCACCAGAATTTGATCCGCATTTCTTACTGTGCTTAAGCGGTGAGCAATGACAATGACGGTTCGACCCTGGTAAAACTGCTCCATTTTCTCGAGGATAACGCGTTCATTTTTAGCGTCCAATGCACTGGTGGCCTCGTCGAAAAATAAAAAGGCCGGATCTTTGTAAACCGCTCTAGCAATCAATATCCGCTGATTTTGACCGCCGCTCAAACTCAAGCCATCGGGACCGATTTTGGTATTCAAGCCATTCGGCAATCCGCTGATCAGTTCATCCAGATTGGCTATATCGATCGCACGTTGCAGCCGGTTTTGGGCGATCAATCCATCGGATTCGGATTCGGTAATGTTGCGCAACACCGTGTCATTAAAAATAAAGCCGTTTTGCATAACCACGCCGCAGCTTTGCCGCCATGCCGTTGTAGATAAAGACTGAAGATCAATCCCGCCGACTCTTACAGCACCTTGATTCGGCTCATAGAATTTCAATAATATTTTTAGTAATGTCGTTTTACCGCTGCCGCTGGCCCCCACAATCGCAGTGACTTTGCCGTTGGGAAACGCCGCATTGATACTGTTAAGCACTAACGGCGAAGCTTCTCTTCCATAACGAAAACTGAGGTTCTCCTGTAAGGAAATGCTATTGTCCACACCGGTTAGCTGAATAAAATGCTGTGCCTTGTTTTCATCGGCCTTATCGTGGACTTCTGCGAGCCGGTTAAGGCTGATTTTTGCATCCTGAAACGACTGAACGAAACCGACGAAATTTGAAATTGGAACATTTAACTGACCAATAATGTATTGAGTGGACAACATCATTCCCACTGTCATCTGCCCTTCTATGACCGCTTTGGCACATAAAAAAGTGATCAAAATATTTTTCAGTTCATTGATAAAATTCGCGCCGGTCATTTGGTACTGATAAAGCGCCAGACTGTCCATTGACACTTTAAACAAACGCACCTGAATTTTTTCCCACTCCCAGCGGCGGCGTCTTTCCGAATTATTGAGCTTGATTTCCTGCATGCCGCTAATAATCTGAACCATACTGCTCTGTGTTTGTGCGGCTTGTTCAAAGCGCTTGTAATCAAGCACGGCGCGCCGGCTCATGAACATCAGCACCCACCCGGCATAAAGCGCCGTGCCGATAGCGAACACCGCCAAAATCTGCAAGCTGTACCAGGCCAAAACACAGCTGAACAACACAAGGTTCAATGCCGAAAACAAGGTCGTCAGTGTGGCAGAAGATAAAAACTCCTCTACCCTATGATGATCCTGCACACGCTGCAGCAGATCGCCGATCATCTTGCTGTCGAAGAAAGCCACGGGCAGTTTCATCAGCTTCAGCAAAAAATCGGAAATGATCGCGATGTTGATGCGTGAACCAATATGCAACAATATCCAGCTGCGGATCAATTCCACCGAGGTCTGCGACAAAAATAGCATCAGCTGGGCGGCCAGCAACACATAAACAAAGTTCAGATTATTGTGATTGACTCCATAATCGACCAGCGCTTGAGTCATGAACGGAAAGGCCAGCAGAATCAAACTACCGGCGAATAAACCAATAAATAACTGACCTATTAACCGGTAATACGGCCGGAAATATGGCCATAAAAATCCGATACCGCGCCCGCGCGCGTCAGGACATTCGTCGTCCCTATAAAATTCCGGTGTCGTATCCAGCAACAATAAAATGCCTTCTTCATCGGAATCGGCATTGACAACATCGAGCCAGCCCGACAGAAACTCCTGAACACTGTATTTCATAAGACCAAACGCAGGGTCAGCGACATAGACATGACCTCCTTTAATGGCATAAACAACAATAAAGTGCTGCTGACGCCAATGCGCGATACACGGTAAGATGACATCGTCCTGCAACGTCCTTAAATTAGCCTTAATCGCAACCGTCTTGAATGCATAAAGCTCGGCCGCCTCGGCAATACCGCCCAATGTGACACCTCCACGCGTGATGGCGCATCTTTCGCGCACTTCATCCAAAGGCAAAATACGGCCATAAAATCGCGCAATCATGTGCAGACAGGTCGGCCCACAATCCATGGCATCCATTTGTCTCTGAAAAGGAAATTTTTGCATAGTCAGATCCTTGTTACTCGCAGCAAGAATTGCCGCCAAGAGCCGGGTGAGTTATCAGGAATTTGATCAGCCCTGCCGCGTTCCTAAAATGAATAGTTGAGTGATCCAAAGTTTTGTTCAGGATGCAGCGTATTCCAATTCATTTTTTAAAGGTCGATGCGAAGCGGCCGTGATCATTTCATTCCAATTAAATACAAAAGGCTGTGATTTATCGGTAACGGTTTTATGAAGCTCATGACAAAGTCCATAAAACTTGACCATATGGTTTTTACGCCAGTCATCGGCCAATTGTCTGAAACTATTTTGATGAAGATTGCCAATCGCATACTCTCTGGAAAACCCGTATTGGACCGGCACGATCATGCCATCCGGTTCTATCGCTAACGAAGCAAGACAATCGGCAAGCGAGGCGTCAAAGCCGGGGAATTCAGCAGTAGCATAAACTGACCCGGGATGCTGGAGCACAGCGGCTCGTGTGGCAAAATCCATCTGAATACGTAACCTGCCTTCCAATTTCTGCTGCATCGTTTCCGATAATAAATAGGCATAGGCCGATTCAGTACGATCCGGTGAATCCCCCACCAAATGGGCCGAAGCAAATCCGGCATTTTCCAGAGGATGGATTTGCAGTAATTGAGCGCCTTCCTGCAAAGCAAAATTGACTACCCAGTCCACTTCATTAAGGTTGTATTGCGTCAGCGTAAAAATAAAACCGAAAGGAATTTCAGCATCCCGCAATGTTTTTAAATTGGCGGCCATTTTTTTAAATGCCTGCGTCGAATTACGCATGCGATTGTGAGATTCGGGCACACCGTCCAGACTGACGGCGATCAGATCGGTGACATCCTTTAGTTGGGCCACACGGTTTTTATCCAAAAACATACCGTTGGTAGCAATAGCTGTAGCAAAGCCTCTGTGCTTGGCATGTTCCAGCAATAATTCCAGCGAGGGATAAAGCAAAGGCTCACCACCGGAAATACTGACATAGTTGTATCCTTCTTCGGCGGCATCCGCCAGGGCACGGATAAGCAGCGCGACATCGAGTGCGCCGCGCTGCTTTGGCGATGAAGAAGAATAGCAATGCAGGCAACTCAGGTTACACAACCGGGTTGGATGTATTTGTATAGCTCGTGTTGTTCCGATGGAACCTACTTTGTATTCGTTCTTCATAAACTTCCCCTACCTTCTTAGCTGAGTAGAACTCAATTGGCTTTGATTTAACTGGGGATTGACCAGGTTTTGATTGATCGATTTAAAAAAGGCCGGCTGCCCATAAATCCACCAACCGCTCACAGAAATACCGCCCCTGGCTTCTAACGCCTCTTCTACGTTGGTGAATTCGGCCAGACTCCGTTTGCCATTTTTTGTGCAGGTGAAATCTAGTTTTTCGGAGCCTCTGATTTTCTTGCTCATGACTATTCTCCTAATTGCTATTGAATAAAAACCTTACGGTCTTAAGAAAGAATAAGTAGAGCTTAACTACCCGTTTTTCCATTAGCAGCCTCTCTGCTGCAACTCTTCTCACTCGGCAATCAGTCTACAAATCTGTGACGGAAGTATCTGTGAAGAATTGTCCGGATAGGGTGTGAAAAATTACCTGCATAGACTTGGGAAAATAATTGGATCCGGAAAAAAAAATCGAAATGATTCGACGATAAATCAAAATTTGGATCGTCATCCTCAGAGGAGGACAGAGCACTGCAACATGCTGATGTTTAGTGTCTTTTGTGCCTTTTGTGGGTACTGGGGGAAGGATTTGGGAAATGTCTCGAAATAGCTATGGCGAGTGCATCATCGGTACCATCGCCTATAAGGACGACTTTTTCACCCAAACCTTTTAAGTCTCGAACGATAGCCAATTTTCGTTCTGATACAGCATGGGCGATAACTTCGATAGTTCCAATCTGCTAAACCATGTATCTGGCAGTTTGTTCGGTATCACCGGTTTATCAGCAATACCAAACAAGGCCTCCTTGCCAAAAACAGCGCCAGCTGCTACCCATTCCAGGCATATGGGTGTTTACGATCCACTGTTTGTTGATTCGGTAAGTTGGACAATTGGGCCAGATCGACTGCATGAATGCTATTAGCTAACACCCTGTATTTGCTGTCTGCGGAAAGGCCCGTATTCATTGCTCCCTTTAAGCTAACTGAAGTTTCCCAATAATTTCAAAAACGGACTGCTATTATGCTAGGGCTGCAGGAATTATCGATAGGGTCTGCGTAAACGGTGGCAAACCCATTTAATAAAGCACTGTTCGCCTTAGACAGAGGCGTCATCCCTGCAGGGATTGCCGGAGCCGTTAGACCGCGTAAGCGAATCCAGTGCACAAGGACGTGTTACAGCCTCGCCATCCATGGCTTCTGGGTTCCGGCAAGCCTGCGGAACGACGGCCATTATTAAGGCAGACACAATTGCCTTACAAGCCTGGACAACCCTATAAAAGCTGGGAAACTTCGGTTGCGTTAATACCCCCTCCCAATAATCGACGCCCGGATAAACGGCAGGCTTACTCTTCTTCAGAAACCAAAATGATATCTTTACGGTATTTATAGACCAGATAACCTAACGCAAAGCCAATACCGATCAGCGTCACCGGATGTGTCAGGACCTTTTTCAGCGTACTTTTTCCTGCCGCAGCAGCAGTACCGGCGGCAATGCTCTTACTGACACCATGTGCCATAGGCTGTTTAACCGACAAACCCATTTTACCCATGTCCGCCATCATAGATGAAGACATCTTTTTTGCTGCATCAGCAGTCCCCGTTGCGATTTTTGCACCCTGAACGTGAGCCATAAGTTATTTCTCCTTGAATATTATAATGAGATAAAGTGCTATAAATACTGATATTCAAGATTTTTATCAATAGATTCAGCCAAATTTGATGTTTTTTTCTGTGAATGGCCTCAAGCCCGAATGGGCTAAAACGGTATTTGTTATATTTTGTCCGGTCGTTTGATTTAAAGAATCACCCGTTGCAGCAGATTCTTATATCTTCTTACTTTGATTCGCCGGCTCATCTTTGCTTGATTCATCTTTCTGAACAAATGCAAATCAGATAAAGCCTTGACCATTACCCTTGTTTTCAATAGCCTAACCCAATTTATCCCGGCACTGAACCGTCCGGAACTCATCCGCATGCCACTCAAAAATTGAGCAGTCATAGCCTTAAGCCATTATTTCAATCGATTTAAGTTGCGCCCATTATGAATGTCGAAAACCAAGCCTTAGCCGGGAGCCATCCGGTGCGATTGTTCTTTAAAAGAACCTTTATGATTACACTCGCACTGTCGGGAATCGGCTTCATACTCTGGCTGGACAGTTGGTTTATGGATCACGCAAGTATGCCTGATCTCGGTCGTGACATTGGCTACGGACTGTTAATCCTGATCGGTTTTTTAACCAGTTTTCATTGTGTCGGTATGTGCGGGCCCTTGATCCTGGGCTATACCGCAAGAGAAGCTTCAACAGGTTACAAGTCCTACACCACCCATTTTCTCTACGGTATTGGCAAAACACTTTCGTATACGCTCATCGGCGCGCTCTTCGGAGCGTTCGGCGCTATCGTTGCGTTCACGCCTTACACCCAAGGCGCAGTAGGCATTGCCGCAGGATTTTTTTTGATTCTCTTTGGTTTACATATGTTGGAGGTGTTTCCGGCGCTAAACCATTTTCAGTTTAAAACCCCAGGCTTTGTCATGCGTTTTGTCGGTAAAGAGTACCGCAAGCACAGCAATCCGTTTTATATTGGCCTGCTGAACGGCTTGATGATTATCTGCGGCCCATTACAAGCCATGTATGTGATGGCAGCCGGAACCGGCAGTTGGTCAGAAGGCGCCAGAATTTTGTTTTTTTTCGGCATCGGCACACTACCGTTGCTCTTGGGCTTTGGTTTTCTGACCAGTCTGCTCTCCAAAAACCTGACGCCCAAATTGTTAAAAGCTTCCGGCATCATCGTCATGATTTTGGGAACGGTTATGCTGAACCGAGGGCTTGCCGTCACGGGGACGGGCCTGGACTTTAATACCTTGGTTGCACGGCTATCGCAGCACTTATCCCCGGCTATTGCCGAATCACCCAACTGGGAAAACGAACAGACCATACACATGGATGTAGTAAAGTCCGGTTTTTCTCCTAACAAATTTACCTTGCGTAAAGGCGTCCCGGTCAAATGGGTCATTAACGGCAAAGAATTAAACTCCTGTAATAACGCCATTGTGGTGCCTAAATACGGACTCGATTTCAAGTTGAATGAAGGAGAACAAATCATCGAATTTACACCGTCCGAAAGCGGCGTCATTCCCTGGAGTTGCTGGATGGGCATGATTCCCGGAACATTTATTGTCGTTGAAGACGAACCGAAATCCAAAGAGGACGGCGCACTCTCCGTGTTCGACGGTAAAACAGAAAAGACAGACCCGCGTAGTTGGGTTCTGAGAATCAAAGAGTACTGGCTTAAATGGATAGCGGATTATCAAGACACGTTAAGTCAATGAACCTATTCATCCAGCAACCATTTTCAGCTTGAACGTTGAGATTGGCTTTAGGTGCACAGGCGGGAGGTCAAACGAATAAATGCGGCGGCGTCAACACATACTTAAAAAGCACTGTGCCTACAGCGAGCACTCATTGCCAAAATTTTTAAACTATTTTCAGATAATTGCTCATTGTCTGCAGAGATATTACGTTAGCCATTTTTAAACCGATTGCGTCTCTTAACCCGATTTTTTTACTCTAAATAACACAGTTTAAGTTATCTCTTTTCAAGAAAACTTTATATATCAATATATTATAATATATGGTTTAGATTATGCTTAACGCTGCTGTCACTTCACCCTCATAGACTCCCGGCATAGCGCTTTACAAAAATTACCTTGCGCAGGTTAAGCTTTAATGTCGAAAATACAGCCTCAATACAAACTGTCTGCTCAACTGACAAGTAAATTCCCCCAGACGTCAGTGCATAAAGGGCGCAGCAGCATCCAAAGCTTTGCAGTGCTTTTGTATGAAACCATTTTGGGGCAATCGTATTATGAGAAAGTCTTCATTATTTTTTTTAGGCCTGACCGCCGAAGTTATCGTGTTCAGCTTGTTGCTGGTCCATGCCTCACTGAGCGAAAGCTTTCAACAAGACGTTCTTGCACAAAAATCTGATCTGGTAAAAACATTACGCCTGACTGATTTGTGCCTTTTTACCGAAGCGCGCTACACCCGTCATCTGTCGCAAGCCGATTTAAATACTGCCTTTCAGGATCATCCCTTGTCCCTGGAACATTTCCCTTCCGGGTCATTTACCCAGCCCTCTGTTAAAAACGAAACGCCATGACCCCCTGGATAGAAAAACAACGCTATATCATTGATTTTACTATTTCTTCGTTGCTGCGCAGAAAAGTCAAAAACATGGGTCTTTTGACTTTGTACACACTGATTGTTTTCATCCTGGCTTCAACCATGTTTTTTACCCATTCCATCAAAAAAGAGGCGGCGATAATTCTGCAGGGTTCTCCGGAAATTGTTGTACAAAAAATCATTGCCGGCCGGCACGATCTGTTTCCGGTCAGCTATATAGACACCATCAAATCTATCCGCGGCATAGCAAATGTTGAAACCCGCTTGTGGGGTTATTACTATGACAGCCTGGTCGGCGCCAATTACACGCTGCTATCTCCGCCCGGTAAAAGTGAGACGGTTCAACCGTCAGGCAAAACCACGACAATTGAAGCAGACCCGGACGATGCCGATGCATTAGCGGCGACCAGGCCATTGTTTGAATACGACGGCGCTTTACTGGAGCCCGGCACTTTAATCATCGGTAACGGGGTCGCAAGAATGCGCAATATCAGCAAAGGCGATTACATGCCTTTCATGGCAGCTGATGGGCAAATCATGAATTTGAAAATCTCCGGCACGCTGTCCTCATCATCGGAACTGGTGTCTTCAGATTTGATATTGATCACCGATGAAGATTTCAGAAAACTGTTCGGCATTGACCCCAAGTTTGTTACCGATGCCATCGTGACCGTCAAAAACCCCAGTGAAGTCAGTATGGTAGCTGGAAAAATCAAAAAGCGCCTGCTCAATTCCAGGCCGATCATTCGCGATGAAATACTTAGAACCTACGATTCCATTTTCAACTGGCGCGGCGGCATGATGATTGTCATTTTCTCAGCTGCCGTTCTGGCGTTTGTCATTTTCGCCTGGGATAAAGCCTCGGGATTGAGCGCCGGCGAACGCCGTGAAATCGGCATATTAAAAGCAGTGGGTTGGGAAACCTCCGATGTCATCCAGATGAAATTCTGGGAAGGCGCGATGATTTCGTTAACCGCCTTTTTTACCGGCGTCATTCTGGCTTACATTCATGTGTTCTTCGCAGGATCACCTGTTTTCGAACCGGCTCTTAAGGGCTGGTCCAACCTTTACCCTAATTTTGCATTGACACCGTTTATCAATGCTGAACAGATTACCACGCTGTTTTTCCTGACTGTCGTGCCTTACACCGTGGCGACTATCGTTCCAACCTGGAGAGCCGCGACGATTGATCCCGATTCGGCAATGCGGCAAACCGGAGAATAAGTCATGATTGAACTCGTTAATGTAAAAAAAGTGTTTAATGCAGGCAATCCCAGTGAATTTTCGGCGCTGAACAGCGTGAATCTGGAGATAGCCCAAAATAAGGTCACCGTTCTCAAAGGCCCCAGCGGTTCCGGCAAAACGACGCTGTTGTCAATCGTCGGCTGTATGAGCAGACCTTCTGCCGGTCGCGTCAAGTTAAACGGCCGGGAAATCACCAGCCTCCCGGAACGTTTTTTAACGGATATACGCAGGAGAACCTTCGGTTTCATTTTTCAGCAGCCCAATCTGATCAAAGGCATTTCGGTACTTGAGAATGTCATGCTGCCGGCCTATCCATTGGGTGAAAAACGCGCTCATTTAAAAATGAAAGCGCTAAATGGACTGGCCGGACTCAATTTATCCAGCAAGGCATCCTCGCAGGTAGAGTGGCTGTCAGGAGGAGAAGCGCAACGTGTATCTATAGTCCGTGCGCTAATCAACGATCCGTCGATCATTATTGCTGATGAACCTACCGCCCATCTTGATACCAAATTATCGTACCGCTTTATGGAAATCGTCGAAAAATTCAAGGCTGAAGGTAAAACCGTGATCATTACCAGTCACGACCCTTTAGTTTACGATTCAGCCATGGTCGATCACGTTGTCAATTTACGCGATGGAAAAATCGAGGACGAATAAGCGTGATTCTGCATCCTACCGTTATTGCCAACCTGCTTGCAGCCTATATCTCCAGTTTCATGGTGGTCTATGCGACCTACTACGGCGCACAAATACTCAAACACTGGAATATAGAAAGCGGAGAGGAAATACAACTGACTCTTGAGCGCAAAACCTATCTGATTTCGACCTTGCTCAGCTATGTTTTCGGCCTGCAATTACTTTCGCTTTTTCTTTATATTTTCACCGCGGACGCCATGGGTCCGTTATTCGTCGGCGCGATGTGCGCTGCCGGAACGCTGAATGTCAACGACTTCGGCTATCCGACGCTGGTTTTCAAAATTCTTAACTTTATCCTAGCCGGATTATGGCTGGTGTTAAATCATGCCGATAACCAGGGTTACGATTATCCGCTGATCAAAAAGAAATATGTATTGCTGGCGCTTATTGCGCCTTTTATCGTGCTGGAAACCCTGCTGGAGAGCGCCTATTTTCTTGGGATGGAGGCGAATGTTATTACTTCCTGCTGCGGCAGCATGTTTAGCGAAGAAAAAGTCACCGGCCTGGGTTCTGAAATCGCTTCGTTGCCCGCCCGGCCCATGATGTGGATTTTTTATGGCGGAATGGTCTGCACATTGGCAAACGGTCTTTATTTCTATTTCAAAAATAAGGCCGGCTACCTTTACGCAGGTCTCAGCCTGGTGATGTTTATTGTTTCGCTGGTTTCAATCGTATCGTTTATCTCGCTTTACATCTACGAACTGCCTACGCATCACTGCCCGTTCTGCATCATCATGGAGGATTATCACTATATCGGCTACCTGCTTTATATCCTGCTTTTTGGCGCGGTGGTATCCGGAATCGGCATCGGCGCGCTGATGCCTTTCCGAGGCATACCCAGTCTTGAGGGCCTGTTAAACGGTTTTATTCGTAAACTCGCGCTGACCTCTGTGCTGTTATACGCCGCGTTTACCGCCTTTGTATCTTATGAAATTATCTTTTCAAGCCTGGTTATTAACTATGAAGTCGTCTATTAAACCTCAATTAACAACACCAAAACCCGGGTTTGCACTTTGGTCAGTATTGTTGATTTGTTTATTCAACCTGACTGCCAGCTACGCTGCCGAACCTGAGATTACCATCAAAAAGTCTGACCGCTGCCCGGTTTGCGGCATGTTCGTTTACAAATACCCGAAATGGGTGGCCCAGATCATTTTCCAAGACGGCACGTCTTATTTTTATGACGGCGCCAAGGATATGTTCAAGCATATTTTCGATACGGCAAAATATACTCCTGGAAAGTCGGCCGATACGATCAAGGACATCTACGTCACCGACTATTACGAAGTTGAACTGATCGAAGCGAAGCCGGCTTATTATGTGATTGGCTCCGACGTACTGGGGCCTATGGGCCATGAATTGCTACCGTTCAAGGATCAGGAGTCCGCGCAGGAATTTCTGGAAGATCACAAAGGCAAGACCATCCTGCGCTATGAGGAAGTCACTCCGGCCATCATTGAGTCGCTGGACAGACGCTCATGACCCTACGCCGGATTACACTACTATGCTTGACCGCCCTGTTAACCCTCACTGCTTGCCACAAAAAACCAGGATTGCAGATCGGTGATCCGGTTCCCAGCGTCACTTTAAAAGGTTTTGACGGCCATCCCGTAAAACTGCCGGAAGACTTTAAAGGAAAAGTTGTACTGGTCCGGTTCTGGTCTCTTGAATGCGGATTTTGCGATAAAACGATTCTGGCTTCGCTTGATCGCCTTTATCAGAAATACAAAGATCAGGGGTTTATTCCTGTGGCCATCAACGAGAGCCGCATCAAAGAAGGTGACGAACGGCTTAAGCAATTCGAGCAGCTGACTTATCCGATGCTGGCAGATGAATTCAACTCAGCCGCCAGACAATTCGGTGTCATCGGCCTGCCCACCACGTTCATCTTCGATGAGCAAGGCATTCTGCGCGAAAAGCTCAGCGGTGAAGCAAAATCGGAAGAATTTGAAAAACTATTTACAACAGTCCTTAATAAAGGAGGCTTTTATGAAAACGCTCATTAAGATAGCGTTTGTATTGATAGGGTGTCAGCTGTTACTCATGTCAACTCAGCTTAATGCTGAAGAGAAACATGAACGCGAAAGCTGCCGTGTCTGCGGTATGTGGATAGACGAGTATATCAAGAGTGCCGCAGAACTGACCTATAAGGATGGACACAAGCAATATACTTGCGGCGTAGCCTGCATGTTACGTGAAATTGATGATGCAGGCGGGCTGTCCGCCTTTGAATCGGCTAAAGTTCATGACTGGGTTTCGGGAGAACTGGTCGATGCTGAAGATGCAACCTACGTGCTTGGCAGTAAAGTCATTCCCGACATGGTGCCCAATTATATCGCCTTTGCGAATCGTGACGAAGCCGAAGCATTTGCCGCCAAAGAAGGCGGCGATGTCATAGATTTTCATATCGCCTACGAAGATGTATCGCCTGTGGGCACCACTGCGCCGTTTCGTTTACGTACCGCCGTCACACCGGGCAAAGGTAACTTCAGTGTCGGCATGGTCTATGGCTATACCCAAAAAGACCGGGTTAAAATTGGCTCAGGCAGCAGCCAGGAGCCCTACGATTTCGTCAAGGGCAACCGGGCACAACCTCGGGCGCCAAGCCAGCTCGAAGCCCACCAGCAGGCTTTGACGGCCAACTATTCGCCTACCGATGATATCGCGCTGTTCATCAATGTGCCCTGGCTAGAGAGAAGAACCAAAACACTCAATCAAACACCGGCAGGTGTCATTACCGAATCAGTGGGCGAAGAAAACGGTATCGGAGACATTACCCTAGAGGGCCGCTATAACTTCTGGCGCAGCAACCGCTGGGACAAGTTTGCCACCGTCTTGCTGGGTACGACATTACCGACCGGCCAATTTAGTGCGGATCGCCAGCCGGCGCTAAATACCCCGCCAGCTCAGTTTATTGCCCGGCAAACAGGGGATAATCTTATTTCGACCAGTCCCGCGCTGCAACTAGGCAAGGACACGGCAACGTTTACCGGCGGCTTGTTGTATTCCCAACGCTGGAAAGCGCTATGGCTGCATACGACCGCGTTGTATACCGTCAACCCAAAAAATGACGAGAATTTTGCGTTTGGCGATGTGGCCAATATAGGTCTGGGATTACACTACACGCCCAATTATGACTTGATGCTGGGTGTCGAGATAGATGCCAGCTATATCGAGAAAAATGAGGATCGAGGCTATAAAATCGGCAATAGTGGCGGTACCGTGACCAATCTGGCCTTTGTCAGTGACTGGCGGTTCATGAATGCCTTCGGCGGTAATTTCAAATTGCGCGGTTCTGTAGGATTACCGATCTACGAAGATTTGAATTCCAGAGAAATCGTTAACCGAGCAGGTCAAACATTTACCCAGGTTCAACTGGGCGATGGCTTCTTCGGCAATCTGGCTCTCGTCTGGACATTCCGCGCCGCGCCTGATTATTGATTTTTTTTGACCGGCAGCCGGCTTGTTTGTTAACTCACCGACTGCCTGTAAAACACCGCACTATCCCTGAAAGTAGCCAATGAATAGACCCATCCCCAAGCGCTCATTATTATTAGTTCTTTATTGCGTGCTGTTATGGCTTCCAGGCTCTGCTTATGCTGTTGATTCAGAAGATCTCTTGCCCCCTGATGAAGCTTTCGAATTTAAAGCCGAACTAAAGAATCAGAACATGCTTGTCTTGTCCTGGGCTATTGCCGATGGATACTATCTTTATCGTCATAAATTTAAATTCCTCTCGCTAACACCGGCACTGAAAGCGGGTGAACCTTTATTTCCTGCCGGACAAACCAATCATGACGAATTTTCCGGTACCGTTGAAATTTACCGGGATCGCCTGCTACTCAGGCTCCCCCTGCTTCATGATGCCGTCAAAATCGACGATCTTGTTTTGGAAATCACGTTCCAAGGCTGCGCTGATAAAGGTGTCTGCTATATGCCTATTCTGAAAACCATTCATTTCGATTTAAATCTTCTTTAACCGCCCGTTCAAGCTATGCTGAACCACTCAGCCGGTAAATTTATGCGGCTTGTTATTAAGCGTTATTCGAAATTGCATGGTGAAGATGGTTTGTCACAATTGAATCGGAATTCGATGTTGAGGCTATGGTAAGCACATCACACATCCGTCACTTTTTCCCTGACGAGTCCAGACCATGTTTGGGCATTGATGAAATTCATATTCTGGATGAATATCGGACAGTGCAAACCAATATTGAAAAACCATCCATATAAGAATTGCGTCCCACACGAAAGAAAGTTGATTTATGGGAATATTTTTCGAAGCCGAACAAGGAAAACGTTCAAGTGGTAGTTATGGATATGTAGAGTATCTATCAAGATTTAGCGCAATATCATTTCCCTGTAAGACTCATTGTTGTTGACAAATTTGATGTCATCCGCATGTCCAATGAGGCTGTCGAAAAAGTTAGAAAACGTGTTACCAAATCTCCGGATAATAAAATGAAGTTGAAGCTTAAAAATGAGCGCTTTGTACTTTTAAAACGCCATCACGACCTGGCCGAAGCTGATAGTAAAAACTTAGATAAATGGTCGGATTTGTTTCCCGATCGAGGGGTTGCCTATTCATTTAAAGAACGGTTTTTTGATGTCTATGCCGGTTCAGACCCAGTGTTTTCATGGGGAGAGGATATGTCATTAGAGCCAAATTGATTTATGACGGACAGGCTAGAAAGGAAATATGAACCTCAATTAAGAAGAAAAAACGAAAAGATAAGAATATCTCTCCAATGGATACCAGTACTGCAACGATTGGCTATGTCACATCAAAAGACATAAATGTTCGGCATGTGGAAGATGCCGTTGATGAAAAAGTGGTGGAATATGGTTCCTACTGAAGTTTCACAATAATTTCAAAAACGGACGGCCATTATGCTGGGCTGAAGGAATTATCGACAGGGTCTGCGTAACTGGTGGCAAACCCATTAAATAAAACACTGTTCGCTTTAGGCATTGAACGTTTGGCAAAGGCGTCATCGCGGTAGGGATGACCGGGATCCAGGACACAAGGACGTGCAACAAAGCTCACCCACTGGTTAGTGTGTGCTGCGCGATAGGGCCGCCTGACAAATGATTGCTCGATTGGCTATTTCTTCCTAGCCAGTAAGTCATGCTGAATCACCCTAAGCTCAGCATCCAGTTCTTAAACCAGTGTTACAGCGATGGAGATGCTGAGTTCAGTGATCTCCCCACATGCACCCGAGTAACAAATAAGCGCAGCATAAAGTAGTTTTGAAGCAACACATGCTGATTCAATCTGGAAGTAGCGTGGTCAAGACCGGATTTTATGTGTGTTATCGAACAGACACCCTCAAAGGAATCGAAAATAATTCGATTGACACCGTACTCACGGAAAGGCATCTAAATCACTTCTTTAAAAAGCCTATCCTCCATGACTCAAACCCAATGTCTTGCCGTGTTTACAGATGCCGGCGTCCAGCAACGCGGTGACAATTTTGAAAACCATGGGTTATTTACCCATATCAGGGGGTGACTTACTTGAAACCGAACACGACGTGTCTAAAAATCGGATTACCTTGGAGAAATTCCAAAGCAATCCATTCAGATTGCGAATGCCTCTCACCAACCCGGAGGGGTTTTATCGTCATTATGTCGAACTAATTGATGATCCTAAAACACTGGATCGCATGACATCGATGCTTTGCTCTATCTGTAAATTTGCCCGTTACGAATAGAGGGGCATTAAAGGCGCAGGGGATGTCGTTCCCGATAGAGCGCATTCAATTTCAGTAGAAGACCAAATTTCCTGCGTCCATTTAGCTGAAGAAACGTGCCCTGTACGTTTGTTCGACGAGCTGTTTAAAAACCGCGGCCTGGAACAGGTTGAGTGGAAATTAGAGTGGTCAAATCGAGCGTGGGTTGGCCGATCCCGTTTTCGCAAGAATGTTGATGATCGGGTGCAGACCCTGCGGCACTCCAGTGAGACAACTGCGTCGCTTATTTCAACCACGTGCTTGACAAGAACGGCACGCAACTGGCTCTGTTTCCGTATAACGACGTCGCCAACTGAGAGTAAGGATGCGAATCAGCTGAGCGTGAGCATGGCTGACCAAGAGCCGCCTCTCGTTAATCTTCTTTCCACTGAAGCAAAGGCGAAATATGTAGAAGGTCACAATACAATCAAAGAGGTTTCACGAAGAATACAGGGATGACGGTTACAGAGGGGGCCATGGCCGGCGGAATGTGGATTTGGTCGGTGATTGGCGTATTGCTGGCAGTCCCGCTGGTCGTCGTTATCCTAAAACTGTCCAAAAAATAAGTCGGGGCGCGGCATTACTGAGACGTGAACTGTAAACCATGAAAGGAGAACCGCTATGCTAATCAAATTAACGACGAATAAATCAGTGAGTGACACTGCGAATGCCTTACAGACCGCCGTTCAGGCGAACCATTTTGGCGTCATGCAGGTTCATAATCTAAAAGACACCATGACCAAAAAAGGCGTGGAGTTCACCCGCGAATGCCAGATTTTTGAGGTGTGCCAACCTCAACAAGCAAAGAAGGTGCTCGATGAAAACATGAGTGTCTCCACCGCACTGCCATGCCGGATTTCCATTTACGAGGAGGACGGCAAAACGGTAATGGCAACATTGAAGCCAACCACGCTTCTGGCGATGTTCAACACGCCCCAACTGGCAGGGGTGGCGCAGGAAGTGGAAGACACTATCGTTAAAATCATGAATGAGGCTGCTGCTTCAGACTGATCCATCACACTGGCCGCTAACTGTTGATAAATTCATTGCGATTTTTCAAATACGACCGCCAGTCGATCGACAACAGCTTACAAAAATCAAACTTAAAAAACTGGAGTACTACGATGCTCAATAAAGCCCAAACACTAAAAGGTTACAAATTACAAACTCTTGACGGGGAATTAGGGACGGTCAATGAGTTCTACTTCGATGACCACTATTGGACGATTCGCTATCTGGTCGCCGACACAGGTAACTGGCTAACGGGCAGGAAGATTTTGATCTCTCCCTATGCGCTGGCCGGGGTGAATAAGGAAGAGCAATTCATCGCCGTCGATTTAACAAAAAAGCAGATTGAGGACAGTCCATCCTTGGACAGCGACAAGCCTGTTTCGAGACAATTCGAGGAGGACTACTACCAATTTTATGGTTGGCCTTTATATTGGGACGGTCCATTTATGTGGGGATCTTATTCAACTTATCCCTACATTGTGCGTGACCCTGAGATATGGGAAAAACCAAGCCATGATGATAAAAAGTGGGATCCCAATTTGCGTAGCACTCACGATGTGAGCGGCCATAACATCCAAGCCGAAGACGGCTATATTGGACACGTCGAAGATTTCATCATTGATGATGAGACGTGGACGATTCGTTATTTAATTATTGATACGAAAAACTGGTGGCCGGGAAAAAAAGTCCTGGTTTCACCGCAATGGATCGATCGGGTTAGTTGGAGCGAGTCGACAGTCTTCGTTAATCTCACCCGTGAGGCCATCAGGCAGTCACCGGAATACACTGAGGAGTTACTGTTGACCCGGGATTATGAGAATGGACTGCATCGACATTACGATCGTCAGAGATACTGGATGGAGGATCCAATTACCAAGGAGCAGTCCCGTTGAAGCAAATACATGAAAGAATTTTCTTGGATGCGTGACTTATTCAGTATGGCGCGTGCAGAGGGCAAAACTCGAAATGACGGTGGAGCCACCCAATGACCTCTGATCCAACAACCAAAAGCCCAAGCCTGGCTGCCGGGGAAGTACTAACGCAACTCGGTTCTTCAACGAACTCAGCGACGTCCTATGCGCTTTGCCGAAGTCTGGGTTGCCATTTTGTGTGCTACGGCAATGTTGTACGCAGCAGATCTCTTCGTTATTTACCTCAAGGATTTCGCCATGATGAATGCGGTCTATGGGGCGTTCGGCGGGATCATGGTTTTCTGCTGTGGATTTACCTTTTCGGGTGCATTTTCATCTTCGGCGCTTGTTTGTGCGCTACTCAAGCCGAAGAACGTGTAGCACCGAGGAACCCCCTATGGCGCGCTTAACAAAGGACAATAAACAATGAATACACAAACACTGAATCCTGAATTGCTGAGGAAAATTGACGCCTATTGGCGTGCAGCAAACTATCTCTCGGTTGGTCAGATTTATCTCTACGACAATCCGTTGCTGAAGAAGTCGCTAAAGCTGGAACACATCAAACCCCGCCTGCTCGGGCACTGGGGCACGACGCCGGGGCTAAACTTTGCCTACGTCCACTTGAACCGTGTTATCAAGAGCCATGATTTAAACGTAATCTACATTACCGGGCCGGGGCATGGTGGACCCGCGCTGGTGGCGAATGCCTATCTAGAGGGTACCTACAGCGAGGTGTATCCCAATATCGCCCAAAATGAGTCGGGGATGAAGCGACTGTTCAAACAGTTTTCCTTCCCCGGCGGCATACCGAGTCACGTTGCACCGGAAACGCCGGGCTCGATTCACGAGGGAGGAGAATTGGGTTATTCCCTCTCGCATGCCTTCGGGGCAGCGTTCGACAATCCCGACCTGATCGTTGCCTGTGTCGTCGGCGATGGTGAAGCCGAGACCGGTCCTCTGGCTGCCAGCTGGCATTCGAATAAATTTCTCAATCCGGTTCACGACGGCGCCGTGTTGCCCATCCTGCATTTGAATGGCTACAAAATTGCCGGCCCCACGGTTTTAGCGCGCATTCCACGTGACGAACTGGATGCGATGTTTCGTGGTTTCGGTTACACGCCCTATTTCGTAGAAGGCGACGATCCAATGGTGATGCACCAGTTGATGGCGGCCACGCTAGACACCGTGATCGCCGAGATCCAACACATCCAAGCCGACGCCCGCGCCAACGGATTCAAGAAACGTCCAAATTGGCCTATGATCATCTTGCGCTCTCCAAAAGGCTGGACTGGCCCTAAGGAAGTCGATGATAAACCCACCGAAGGTACATTCCGTTCACATCAGGTGCCGATGGGCGACATGAGTGAAGCGGGGCACGTAAAGATTCTGGAAAAGTGGTTGAAAAGCTATCACCCGAAAGAATTGTTCGACAAGAACGGCAAACTGGTTGCCGAATTGGCTGAATTGGCGCCAACCGGTGAGCGACGCATGAGCGACAACCCCCACGCCAACGGGGGGCTCTTGTTACAGGAACTGCACCTGCCTGATTTTCGCGACTACGCGGTTAAGGTGTCCAAGCCTGGCGCCGTGGAGGCCGAAGCGACCCGCGTACAAGGGGAATTTATCCGCGACGTGATCAAACTGAACCCCGAAAACTTTCGTATCTTTAGCCCAGACGAAACAAATTCAAACCGCTGGGGCGCTGTGTTCGAAGTGACGAACCGTTGCTCAACCGCGGAAATTGTGCCCGGCGACGATCACGTCGCAGCCGATGGCCGGGTAATGGAGGTATTGAGTGAGCATCAGTGCGAAGGTTGGCTCGAAGGTTATCTACTTACCGGACGTCACGGATTTTTCTCCTGCTACGAAGCGTTTATCCACATCATTGATTCGATGTTCAACCAACATGCCAAATGGCTCAAAGTCTCAAATCAGATTCCCTGGCGCCGTCCGATTGCGTCCCTGAATTATCTACTCTCTTCCCACGTCTGGCGCCAGGATCATAATGGCTTCAGCCATCAAGATCCAGGCTTCATGGACCATGTCGTGAACAAAAAGGCGGAAGTCATTCGTGTCTTTCTGCCGCCCGATGCGAATACGCTGCTCTCGGTAACGGATCATTGCCTGCGTAGCCGCAACTATGTCAACGTTATCGTTGCCGGCAAGCAACCCTCGCTGCAGTGGTTAGACATGGATGAGGCCATTAAACACTGTACCGCTGGTCTAGGTATTTGGCCTTGGGCCAGCTCCGATCAGGAGGGAGAGCCGGATGTCGTCATGGCATGCTGCGGCGACGTACCGACGCTGGAAACCCTGGCCGCCGTCGAGTTGTTGCGAGACTATTTTCCCGAGCTGAAAGTCAGGGTGATCAATGTAGTCGATTTGATGAAACTCCAACCTCAGAGCGAACATCCGAATGGTCTGAGCGACAAAGATTTCGATTTACTTTTTACCAAGGATAAGCCGATCATCTTCGCCTTCCACGGTTATCCATTGCTCATTCATCGTTTGACCTATCGTCGCAGCAACCACTCGAACCTGCATGTGCGTGGTTTCAAAGAAGAAGGCACCACCACTACGCCCTTCGACATGACGGTATTGAACGACCTGGACCGGTTTCATTTGTTTGGTGATGTCATTGACCGCCTCCCGCAACTGGGAGCGCACGCCGCCTATGCCAAGCAGGCCATGCGGGACAAACTCATCGAACACAAACAATACATCAGAAAGCATGGCGAGGACATGCCGGAAATCCGCAACTGGAAATGGAAAGGTTGAACTTACTATGGCGCTACGATTAATTGAAATGGTAATACAGGAAAAGGACGGCGAGGAAGTCGTTGAGCTTCTTAAGGATCACAAGTTGCTTGAACACCGGCAAATCCGATTATCGGACGGGGAAGTGCTGGTGCGGATTTTGTTGGACGCGGAACAGAGCGAGGCGGTGCTGGATGTGTTGGGAAAGCGTTACGCCGGCAAGGAGGGCAACCGCTTGGTGATTCTAGCTGTCGAAGCGACATTGCCGCGTGCCGAGCCAGAACCGGCCGACACGCCAGAACAAGCTGCTCAGGAGGAAAAGTCGCAGGAGCGGATCAGCCGGGAGGAGTTGTATGAGGACATCAAGGATGCTGCGGACTTTTCATGGGTCTATATCGCGATGGTGGTGTTGTCCACTATTGTGGCGGCCGTGGGTCTGTATTACGACAGCGTGGCCATCATCATTGGGGCGATGGTGATTGCACCCTTGCTCGGGCCGAACATGGCGTTGTCGCTAGCCACGACGTTAGGTGACTTGTCGCTGCTTCGTAGCTCAATCCTGACAGCACTTGCCGGGATCGTGACGACCATGGTGTTGTCGGTATTTATCGGCATGCTGCTGCAAGTGGATCCGGCAACGCCTGAACTGGCGTCGCGCAACGGGGTTGGGATGGGCGACATCGCGGTGGCACTGGCGTCGGGCTGTGCTGGCGCGCTGGCATTTACGGCGGGTGCACCAACGGCACTGATTGGAGTGATGGTGGCGGTGGCGTTATTGCCGCCGTTGGTAGCCTTTGGATTGCTGCTGGGCGGCGGGCATCTGGCATTAGCAATGGGAGCGTTGTCGCTGTTTCTGGTGAACCTCTTCAGTATAAACCTTGCCGGGGTGACGACGTTTCTGGTGCAAGGCATTCATCCGGCTACCTGGTGGGAGAAAGATCAAGCCGAAAAAGCCACGCACACCGCACTCATGCTGTGGGTAGGAATGTTGGCGGTATTGATCGTCCTGATCCTGCTGTTTCAAAAGAGCTGAATATTATTCTCACAACAGGAGAACACCATGCAAATCCAAATTAATACCGACCACAATATCGAAGGTCACGAGGCAATGGCCGCTCATGTCAGTGGCATCATAGAAAGTGCCTTGAGCCAAGTCAGCAATCACATCACGCGAGTGGAAGTCCACCTGAGCGATGAGAACAGCGACAAGAAGCGCGGCAATGATGACATGCTTTGCATGATGGAAGCACGCATCGAAGGTCACCAGCCAGTTGCGGATAAAAAGGAGGATGAGACAGTGGTAAGTTTGGCAAATCGAGGGCTGCCTTTAATTAATCTACTGACTGCCGCAACACAGGCAGACAGTAACGTAATGAGGAAATAAATTAATGAAGGAATTATGAGTCGCGAACCTAACGCTATAAACCTTGGCAAGGTTGTCTCGGTGCGCGGCAGTGTCGTGGATATTCGGTTCGATGAACAGTTGCCGCCCATCTATTCTTTGCTGAGCGCGGACCAAGGGCGGATTGTCATTGAAGTGCTGACGCAACTGGATGCCCAAAGGGTACGCGGAATTGCCTTGACGCCCACACAAGGGCTCGCACGCGGCATGTTGGTAGAGAATACAGGCGCGCCATTGCAGGCACCAGTCGGCAAGGGCATTCTCTCGCGTATGTTCGACGTTTTCGGTAACGCCATAGACCGCGAAGCGGAGCCAACCGATATCCAGTGGCGTTCGGTGCACCGGGCGCCCCCGCCGTTGGTAAGACGTTCCACTCAGTCCGAAGTTTTTGAAACAGGCATCAAGGTCATAGATGTACTGGTACCACTGGAGCGAGGCGGTAAAGCGGGGCTTTTTGGCGGGGCAGGTGTGGGCAAGACGGTATTACTGACCGAAATGATCCATAACATGATCGGGCACCAAGAGGGCGTCAGCATTTTTTGCGGCATAGGCGAACGTTGTCGTGAAGGCGAGGAGCTTTACCGTGAAATGAAGGAGGCTGGCGTATTGCCGAATATGGTAATGATCTTCGGCCAAATGAACGAACCACCTGGTGCCCGTTTTCGAGTCGGTCATGCTGCGTTGACGATGGCGGAGTATTTCCGCGACAACGAACACCGCGATGTGTTACTGCTCATCGACAATATTTTCCGCTTCATTCAGGCGGGCATGGAGATCTCCGGCTTGATGGGACAGATGCCTTCACGTCTGGGTTATCAGCCGACCATGGGCACTGAGCTGTCGGGCTTGGAGGAGCGTATTGCCAATACCGATAACGGCGCTATCACCTCGATCCAGGCGGTCTATGTGCCGGCTGACGATTTGACCGATCCAGCTGCAGCGCATACCTTCTCGCATCTCTCCGCCTCTATTGTGTTGTCACGCAAGCGGGCTAGCGAAGGGCTTTTCCCGGCTATCGATCCGCTGCAATCCAGCTCCAAGATGACCACGCCCGGTATCGTCGGCGAACGTCATTACCGCTTGGCGCAGGAAATCCGGCGAACGCTCGCACAATACGAACAACTCAAGGACATCATTGCCATGCTGGGCTTGGAGCAGCTTTCTCCACAGGACCGCAACGTGGTTGCGCGAGCCCGCCGATTGGAGCGTTTTTTGACCCAGCCCTTTTTCACTACTGAGCAGTTCACCGGCCTCCAGGGAAAACTCGTTAGCCTCAAGGATTCACTGGATGGCTGTGAGCGCATTTTGCGCGATGAGTTCAAAGACCACCCTGAAAGTGCACTCTATATGATAGGCGCGGTGGATGAGGCAAAACAGAAAACGAAATCAGCTAAACCTGCTTCCAGCGCCCCATCAGAGCCGGCACAGCAAACTCAAGCCAAAACTTTCACGAAGCCGCCCGCCGAGGCGAAATCTCAACTGTAGAACAAATATGCCATTTACAACCATGCACCTTAAGATTCTTCTGCCCTTTCAGGTCTTCACCGATAAAATCGGTGTTTTGCGCATTGTGGCGGAGACGCGCGCGGGCTCCTTTGGGCTCTTGCCAAACCGGCTCGACTGCGTCGCGGCGCTTGAACCGGGCATTCTTATCTACGAGACAGAATCTGACGGGGAAATTTTGCTGGCCGTGGACGAAGGGGTACTGATCAAGACCGGTCCGGATGTGCTGGTTTCCGTCCGCCGTGCGATGGACGGCCCGGATCTTGGTCACTTGCGGGATACAGTTGAGCAGGAATTTTTGATCCTGGACGAACAAGAACAAAGCATGCGCTTAGTTCTGATGAAATTGGAAGCCGGGTTTCTGCGCCGCTTTACGAGTTTTCAACATGACTAACGAGACTAAGCAAACTTCGCAGGACTCTCACCCTTTTGCCACGCAGGTTGGCGCAAAGGCGGCGCGCAAACTCAAAGCTAAGCGTAATGCCACGCCAGGTGTCTGGTTCGGCTTAGGAATGATGGGAATGATTGGTTGGTCGGTGGTGATACCGACTTTGCTCGGCACAGCGCTTGGACTCTGGTTGGATCAACGTTATCCGGGAGGTCGCTCCTGGACACTGGCATTATTGGTCGCCGGGCTCACACTCGGCTGCTTCAATGCGTGGTACTGGGTTGTCAAGGAAGACCAGGCTATGCGAAATGAACAGGAGGACAACGATGAATGAAATGATGACAGGGGCGTTGGCGTTGCTCGTGGGATTACTGCTGGGTGCGATGTTCTTCGGCGGCCTTTGGTGGACGGTCCGTAAATGCGTATCTTCTAAACGACCTACGCTGTGGTTAATCTCCAGCCTTCTGTTAAGGACCAGCACTACCATGATTGGATTTTATATTGTTGCCGACGGTCATTGGCAGCGGATGCTGTTGTGTCTGCTTGGCTTTCTCATGGCGCGTCATATCGTGACCAGACTAACCCGAACTTCCGGAGAGGCACAAACCGGTTCGGTAACCGAGACCAGACATGCGCCTTAGCCCCGATCAGATCATCTTCTGGCAACACGGTTTTATCACACTCAATGCCACCATTGTGTTCACCTGGGGACTGATGTTGGTGTTAGTGATCGGATCAAAACTCATTACTCGAAAACTGTCCACCGACCTGCAACGTAGCCGCTGGCAAAACTTTCTGGAAATTATCGTCACCGCCATCGAAAAACAAATTGAAGAGGTTGGCCTGAGAGAACCGCGGACCTATCTCGGGTTTCTGGGCACGCTGTTCCTGTTCATCGCCATGGCCAGCCTGTGTACCGTTATTCCCGGTTTCGAACCGCCGACCGGATCGCTATCAACGACCGTGGCACTGGCGCTATGCGTATTGGTGGCCGTGCCGTTCTTCGGTATCCTGAATCAGGGCTTGGGTGGTTATCTCAAGTCGTATGTGCAGCCGACCGTTATCATGCTGCCGTTTAATATCATTAGCGAAATATCCCGTACCCTGGCATTGGCCGTCCGCCTGTTCGGCAACATGATGAGCGGGTCGATGATTATCGGTATTCTGCTGAGCATTACGCCGTTTATTTTTCCTATTGTCATGACGATGCTAGGCCTACTTACCGGCATGGTTCAGGCCTATATCTTCAGCATCCTGGCTGCAGTTTATATCGCGGCTGCCACGCGCACGCGCAAGCCGTCACTTAAAACGTTAAACAACAACCCAACTTAAGGAATTATTATGGATAGCATGACTATTATCGCGGTGGCTTCTATTGTCATCGCCGGCTTCACCACGGGCTTTGGCACTATTGGACCTGCGTTGGCGGAAGGAAAAGCGGTCGCGACAGCCTTAACGGCGCTGGCCCAGCAGCCCGATGCCTCCGCTACTATCACTCGCACTTTGTTTGTTGGTCTGGCGATGATCGAATCCACGGCCATCTACTGTTTCGTAGTATCTATGATTCTCATCTTCGCCAACCCGTTCTGGAATTACATCATTGCTCAAACCGTGGGGAAGTAACCCATGATAATTGATTGGTTCACCGTTGGCGCACAAGTGCTTAACTTTCTCATCTTGGTGTGGTTGATGAAGCGATTTCTTTACCAGCCAATTTTGCATGCCATTGATGAGCGGGAAAAGCGGATCGCTGCGGAACTTGGCGATGCGGATACAAAAAGGGCCCAAGCCGAAAATGAACGCAACGAGTTTCAGAAAAAAAACGCTGCCTTCGAGAAGCAACGGGCAGAACTTCTCAATCAGGCGACGTTTGATGCGAAAACCGAAGGTCAGCGGCTCCTCGACGAAGCGCGTAAGGCGGCTGACAGCTTAAGTGCAAAACGACAGGAAACGCTGAGAAACGAAGTACATCATCTCAATCAAACCCTTCGTCGCCGCACCCAACTGGAAGTATTTGCGATTGCACGACAAGCGCTGTCGGATCTGGCCACCACGAGCTTGGAAGATCGCCTGTGCGAAGTGTTCACCCGCCGATTGCGAGAGATGGATGCTAAAACGACAGAAGGCCTTGCTGAGGCACTTATAACAGCGATTGAACCCTCGCTGGTGCGCAGCGCGTTTGACTTGTCTGCCGAGCAACGAGCGTCGATACAACACGCGCTCAACGAAACTTTCTCTGTGGATCCTGCGGCGCAGCTCAGGACAGGCATACAAATCCGATTTGAAACTGCACCGGAACTGATCAGCGGCATTGAGCTTGTTACCGAGACTGGACAAAAGCTGGCATGGAGCATTGCAGATTATCTGCTGTCTTTGGAAAAAGGTGTAGCTGAACTTCTGAAAGATCAGGATAAACCTTTAGTCAAGGTCATGCCAGAACCAGCAGCCAATAACCTATGAACAGGGAATCTGAAAGCCTGCAAAAAGTTTTCGACAGCGCCTTTGCCGGCATAAGCCAGGTGCGGGAAACGTTCACGCCGCAACTGACACCGCATGAGACAGGCAGGATCACCACAGTCTCCACCGGTATAGCCAAGGTCTCCGGCCTCCCCGGCGTAGGTTTTGATGAGTTGATAAAGTTTCCTGGCGATGTGTACGGCACAGCCTTCAACATAGACGAAGACGAAGTCGGTGTCGTACTGCTCGGCGAATACTGGCATCTGCATGCCGGGGATGAAGTCGAGCGTACCGGTCGGGTCATGGATGTGGCGGTGGGTGACGATCTACTGGGACGCGTGATTGATCCTCTTGGCCGACCGCTGGATGGCAAGGGACCAGTAACCACCAGCGAACGCTTGCCGATTGAACGTCCCGCTACGCCAATCATGGACCGGGCCCCGGTTACTGTGCCGCTGCAGACAGGTATCAAAGTCATTGATGCGCTGATTCCCATAGGACGCGGCCAGCGCGAATTAATTTTGGGCGACCGCCAGACGGGAAAAACCGCTATTGCACTCGATACGATACTCAATCAACGTGACCAAAATGTGCTCTGCGTTTATTGCGCTATTGGCCAGCGCGCAGCCTCGGTAGCGAAGACAGTGGCCATCCTGCGCGAAAAAGGCGCGCTTGATTATACCGTCATACTGGTAACAGAGGGTAACGATCCACCCGGTCTAGCCTTCATTGCACCTTATGCGGCGACCAGTATCGCGGAGCACTTTATGCAAGCGGGTCGTGATGTACTGATCGTTTACGACGATCTCACCCAACATGCCCGAGCCTATCGCGAGCTTTCCCTGTTACTCCGCCGTCCCCCCGGACGGGAAGCGTTTCCAGGAGATATCTTCTATATTCATTCCCGCTTGCTGGAACGTGCAACCCATCTATGCAAGAAACTTGGCGGCGGTTCGCTGACCGCCTTGCCGATCATCGAGACCGAAGCGCAAAATATTGCCGCCTATATACCGACCAACCTGATTTCCATCACTGACGGGCAGATCTATCTCTCGCCTTCGCTGTTTGAATTGGGCGTATTGCCCGCTGTCGATGTGGGAAAATCCGTTTCACGCGTCGGCGGCAAGGCACAACGGGCGGCCTACCGCGCTGTCGCGGGCGACCTTAAGCTAGCTTACGCCCAGTTCGAGGAACTCGAGACCTTTGCACGGTTTGGCGCTCGATTGGATGAAAATACCCGCAAGTCCATTGATCATGGACGTCGAATCCGCGCCTGCCTCAAACAACCGGAATTTGCCCCTGTGTCCGTACCTGCACAAATCGCAATTTTGCTAGCGTTGACTGCGGAGCTTTTCGACACGGTGCCGATTAACCAGATGACAGATGCCGAGCATGCCGTACACGAGGCAGCTGTTAACCTCCCGGCGCAAGTGTGTGCACGATTGGATACGGCCACAAAATTAAGCGAGGCTGATCGTAAAACGATCATCGAAATCGCCAGCCAGGCACTCGAAACGTTTCAACCCATGCCCAATGCAGCAACGAAAGCAAAGTCATGAGCAACACGACAGCGAGCCTGCGCAGAAAAATTGACAGTGCCGGCGATCTGCAATCGGTGGTCCGCACCATGAAAGCGCTGGCCGCTTCCAGTATTGGCCAATACGAGCAATCGGTGCGTGCCCTGTCCGATTACTACCGCACCGTGGAACTTGGCTTACGCGTTTGTTTTCGCGAAATCGAGTCGGGGGCAGTGAGACCTGAGAGATCAGAAAGAACCGCACGAACTGCAGTTGGCGCCATCGTGTTTGGTTCCGATCAGGGTCTGGTCGGTCAGTTTAATGAAGTAGTGGCTGATTTTGCGATAAGGACTCTCGCGGCTAAGCCCGGCAACCTGCAAGTCTGGGCTGTCGGTGAGCGTGTTCATTCGCGTTTGGCGGATGCGGGCCTGCCGTTAAGTGGACTGTTTGCCGTGCCGAATTCCGTCAAGGCAATCACACCGCTGATTGGGCGAATTCTGATTGAAAGCGATGTGATTCACAGTGCATCGTCCCCACTCCAGACTGGCGCTACGGATGAAATTGGAGCAAATCCGACTCAAGTTGCCGAGCTTCATTTGTTTTACAACCGTCCCAAATCCGGCGCGGTTTATGAGCCTGTCAGTCAGCGATTACTGCCACTGGATGAAAACTGGCGACGCAGGCTGGCCGAACTTCCCTGGCCGACAGCAAACTTACCAGAGGTTATCGGCGGCGGTACTACAACTTTACGCGCATTGATTAGTGAATATCTTTTCGTCTCGCTGTTTCGTGCCTGCGCTGAATCCCTGGCGAGCGAAAATGCGAGCCGCTTGGCCGCGATGGAACGTGCGGACAAAAACATCGACGAACTGCTTGAGAATTTCCACGCCGCCTTCAATCGTTTGCGCCAGAGTGGCATAGACGAGGAACTGTTCGATGTAATCTCAGGCTACGAAGCGCTTTCAAAGTCAAAGAAGCCTCGGCGCGCGGAATGATTACAAAGTGGAAAAATCATACAAACTGCATTGGATAAAAATGCGGAATCGAGCCTGTGTAGTGAATACTCTTAATTCTCGGACGAATAATGAAGCGCATCTGTCAACGTATGTTCATTTTAGATATGAAGATTAAAATAAATGTTAGCGACTTCGAGGTTAAGGCGGGAGGACGATCAACCTCGACAACTGGCCGACGCTAATGGAGCCTTTTAATAAACCAATGTGAGGTTGTTACCCTGCTTTTTTTTCAAGATTGGCAGGTGCTGCCTGCGATCGTCTCGAAAAATTGCCGGTTGTGGAATGTCAGGTATACAGTATTTCGACATTCAATAAGGCCAGGATCTAAATTCGCATTTCATTGGCATCAACAAGGGATGAATTTTTTTCATTCTGCCAAACTTTAATTATTCAAGATGCAATTCCGAATACCTTTTTTAAGTTTAATGGTCCGTATCAACAGATAGTTTTTTATGTGTGGGTAAATTTGCGATAATGCCCGGTTTTATCTGGAGAGAACAACGCGTATGTGGTTTAAAAATATTGCACTCTATCGCCTCACGGAAGATTTCGGCTTATCGTCCGATGAATTTGAAGAAAAGTTACAGCAAATGCCGTTTCGGCCTTGCTCCGCTCAGCAAGAGATGAGTTTCGGCTGGACGCCCCCATTAGGACGGCACTCAGAACAACTGGTCCATGCCGCCAATGGCTTTCTGCTGTTTTGTGCAAAAATTGAAGAAAAAGTTCTGCCTGCTGCCGTCATCAATGAGCTGGTTGCCGAAAAAATAATGGAAGCTGAAGACGAACAAGGCCGCAAGTTATCTAAAAAAGAACGCACGGCCATCAAAGATGAAATTTGTTTTGAGTTGTTACCCAAAGCGTTTTCATTTTCTCGCAGAATCTATGCCTACATCGATCCTAAAAATCGCTGGTTGATCGTCGACAGTGCATCCACAAAAAAAGCCGAAGATGTATTAAGTCAACTGCGCAAATGCTTGGGTTCATTACCTGCGGTGCCTCCTCTTACGCAGCAAAAACCGATCGCGGTGATGACCGAATGGTTAACCTCCAATGACTTGCCGGGCGACATTGTGGTTGAAGATGAATGCGAATTACGCTCACCTAAAGAGGAAGGCGGTACTATTCGCTGTAAACGTCATGACTTGACGTTGCCCGAGATTAAAAACCATCTTGAAACAGGCAAACAAGTCATAAAATTAGCGGTGAGCTGGGAAGATCGTTTATCTTTTGTCGTGGATGAAAATCTGTCGATCAAGCGTTTACGGTATCTCGATTTGATCCAGGACCAACTGTCTGAAACCGATGCGCAGACTGATGCCGAGCATTTTGACGCCAGTTTTTCAATCATGTCTTTGGAACTTGCTCGCTTTATCCCCCGTCTCATGGAATTATTCGGCGGAGAACTTAAAAATGACCAGCAAGCGAATTAACAACTTTTTAATCGTTTTATCGTTGATTGTCCCTCAGGCGATTGTCGCGGCAGATTTTCGCTTACCTGAAAATCCGGGCGACAGCTTGATTGGCGACAAGATGAGCAGCGGACAAAGTCACCCGGACGAACATTTTTATACGACCGCTAAAGAAGAGGACACCCTACTGGATATCGCCCGTCAGTTTAATCTGGGTCAAACCGAGATCGTCCTGGCTAATCCGACTGTTGACCGGTGGCTACCCAAGGAGGGCACCCGGGTCAGGATACCTAATTCCAGGCTTTTACCTAACGCACCCCGCAAGGGCGTGGTGATTAACCTGCCGGAATACCGGATGTATTATTATGCCGGTGACGGCAGTCAAACGGTAACGACTCATCCTATCAGTATCGGTCGTCTGGATTGGAAAACACCGTTAGGTAAAACAAGGATTGCAACTAAAACACGCAATCCGACCTGGACGCCCCCCGCATCCATTAAACGGGAACACGCGGAACGCGGTGATAACCTGCCTGATGTCGTCCCGGCAGGCCCCGATAACCCTTTGGGTCTTTACGCCATGCGGCTGGGTGTTCCGGGCTATCTGATACACAGTACCAATAAACCGTTTGGCGTCGGGATGAGCGTGACACATGGCTGTATCCGGATGTATCCGGAAGATATTGAAAAACTGTTTCCCCGGGTTTCAGTCGATACTGATGTATATATCGTCAATCAGCCAATCAAGGTGGGTTGGTATAAAAACACGCTTTATGTTGAAATTCATCAGACGCTGACAGACGAACCTGCGCCTTACAAAACCAAGCTTGAGCAGGCGCTTGATTTGATTATTAAAGCCAATAATCAGGAAATGCCGGTTATTAACGGCGCGGCTTTGAAAGGCGCGTTGGAAAGAAGGGACGGCAGGCCGGTTGCAATCTACACCCGGCTCCAAGATCAAACGGCCTCGCAATAATGGGCAATTGATCACCCCGAAAAATGAAAGTACCCGGCTTAAGCATCGGTTGGTCTATGTTGCAGACCGTTCGCCCTGAGGATCGAAAGATGGAGGACCTAAAGAGCGAACGGTGTTTTGGGTTATACCCATCATAGATCGAAATTCGGCACCGGGGTGCCCGTCAAAGGACGCCGTAAAACCATCCTTATAGGCTCTATGCCGAACAACCCGTTGCCTCCTTAGGCACTGCCGAAATTTGAAGTGCGAAAGGTATAATCAACGGCTCTTTAAAGTTTATAGATAATTGAACAACGATAATCGCTGCACTTGCGAAAACGCTTGTTGGGCTGCTTGCAGCGACATTTGCTGCAAGTTAAAGCGGCTGATGGCCTCTGCGTAATCCAAATCTTGTGTAGCCGATAACGTTGACCGGGTATCGATGATAAATTTATCGTTTTGAGACTCCTGGTCATCCAGCGCACGCAGCCTTGCGCCTACGCTGGTTCTGGCTTGTAACAAACTGTCCAACGCCGAATCAAGATCAGTCAATACACTACCCAGATTGGCGTTATAGACTTCTTCGGTACTGAATCTTCTGATTTCCGGATTATTAAGGCGCAAATCATCTTCATTAAGGAAGACATCATCGGCGGCATTGCTTTGCCCTTGTTCAAAACCGGCATTGTCGAGGAAAAAAGCATTCGCATTTTGGATTTCTATCGTTGAATTGATACCGGTTGTCAACGAAACAAATTCAACTTTGTTCCCGTTGGTCCGAGCCTGGATATGATCTTCCATTCCATCATCTTCGATTTGACTGTTTATTTCAGTAACCAGCGCATCCAAATCAGTAAACTCAGCAGTCAGGCTGATTGAGGCTGTACCGGCATCACTGACCAGATCAAACGACGAACCTGCTGCCAAACCATAACGTAAAAACCGGTCACCGGTAATCGTCGCCTGTTGGGGCTTGAAATCACCTGCCAAGCTATCGGATAAAACCTGTAAAGTATTAAAAATGCTGCGTTTGCCGTCCTCATTTTTATAGCGGCTGACTGATGAAATATTTTCAAAAACATTGGAGCCCAAATCGCCGTCAGCGACTTGCCTTTCCGGGCCAATCGGCAAGGCCCGCTGATGAACGCCACCCTGATAGACGTATTTTCCGGTATCAGGATCCTGCGCATAAGCCGCTTCATTGGATAAATCACCGGAAAAAATAAATTCGCCATTGGCATTTTTGGTATTGGCCACCCCCGCCAGTTCCTGGATTAACTGATCGACTTCCTGCTTGACGGCAAGCCGGTCACTGGCATTCAACGTGCCGTTCAATGCCTGTACAGTAAGTTCCTTGACACGAATAATCACATTTTCGGAAGATTCCAGTGCCGACTCTTCAATATTCAAACGCCCTCGGGTAGCAAAAATATTGGCCTGATATTGACTGGTTTTTTCTATCGATTTTTCAAGATCCAACACCCTGGCCGCCGCCGAAGGATCGTCTGCCGGGGACAACTGTTTAAGCCCGCTGGACAATTGCATCTGGGTTTTTGACATTTTGGTCTGCTGCGCCTGCATCGCGTTAACGCCAAGCTGTTGCGCCCATGCGGTTGATATTCTCATAATCCCCTCCTTATCTTAAAGCGCCGATTAACGTGTCAAACATGTTATTCGCCGTTGAAACCACTTGTGCAGCTGCCTGATAAGACTGCTGAAAAATAACCAAATTAGCCGCTTCTTCGTCCAAATTGACACCCGCCACATTTTCTTTTGCTTCTTGCGCCCGGGTCAGCAGGGTTTTCTGAGCAGTTGCACTTAACTCACCTGACCGTGTCAACGAACCCACACCCGCCACCAACTGGCTGTAAGCGTTATGAAAAGAGGCGTTACCTCCCAAAAGTCCCAGCTTGTTTTCCAATTGCGCCATAAGCAAGGCATTGCGGTTATCGCCCGGCATGGAGCCTTTTATAATGATGGCATTGCCTGAACTATCCAATACAGGCTTGCCGGTAACTGGATCCACCTCAACATTGGTTGCCGCCGCAATTTTGCGTGGATCATCGAAGTTCACACCGATCTTCTTGGCTGCCTGATAAGTAGGCCGCGTCAAAAATTGGTCACCGGCAACAGCCCCCCCTACGCTAGTATCAATACTGATCTCAAAACCGGGCAAGGCGGTAATTTTAGGATCAGTCGCCGATACGAAGGTCAGATTTGAAACATTCGGAGTACCAGAAGCAACTGCTGTTAATGAGATGACCTGATTATCACGAAGCCGCGTCAAGGTATAATCGGAACCGCTGACAAACTCCAACCTAAAATCACTGAAGTCAAGATGCTTAGCCGCATCCGGCGTAACATTGAGATCCTGAAAACGCGCAGTGACCAAAGCATTGCCGGTATTGGCCAGATTGGCCGTCACAGGCACTTCATCACCTTTAAAACTGAATAAGGCTTCACCTTGGCTACCATCAAGATCAAATCCGGTTTCTTGCAGGGCATTCATTTCCATTGTCAATCCGGCAGCAATCTGGCCCAGTTTTTGTTGCGCAGGATCGAGGATTTCATCCCGAAACCGTAAGGTTCCGGCTAGTTTTCCTCCGGTGATTTGATCACTGATATCCGAGGTTCCCGAACCAGATTCGTAACCAATTCTCAAAAAAGTGGGATCGTAATCATCATTGATTGTGGTCAGCTTTGATGAGACGCCATCCAGCACCAACGGCATTCCTTTTCCGATAAAGATGCTGGTCATGCCGTTTTCTTGCGGTACGACTGCCACACTGACCAGTTCGGCGAGCTTGGTCAGTAACCGCTCTCGCTCATCCAATAAATCATTGGGTTGTTGCTTCCCAGAAGCGCGCCCTACATCGGCGGCAATGCGGTTATTCAAATCGGCCAGAGCGGTTCCCAACGTATTAATCTCGTTAAGATGAACGTTGATGTCGGTATTGACTTGTGAGTTCAGCTCTTCGAATCGTGCACTCATGGTATTAAAACGCTGACCCAGTAACTCAGCTTCAGACAGCATGACCTGGCGCGCCGGAATGGAGGACGGATCATCCGCCACTTCATTGACCGTGTTAAAAAAACTCTTGATCGCGGGAGCGATACCAACACTGTTATCGGCTAACAGGCCGTCAACTTGAACGGATAGCCGGTAAAACTGTTCCGCTTCTCCTGAAGCGGTAGAACTCGTTCTAAGCTGACTGCTGATAAACTGGTCATAACTGCGCGTGATATTACTGACCTTGACGCCTTGGCCCAGATAACCACTTCCCTCGAATACTGCCGGCTTTGTCGACAACTCTGTCCGTTGACGGCTGTATCCTTCTGTATTGACATTGGCAATGTTGTGACTAGTGGTTTCCAAAGAGCGCTGGAAAGCCAAGAGACCTGAAGTTGCAATACCTAGAATTCCGCCCGCCATAATTTTGTCCTGTTAAGCTTTCTCTAACGACTAAAGCAAATCAAGTGCCAAAAAATAAAAATAATTTGGGTAACTACTCGCTCGCTTGGAATAGAGGGTCTAGGTGCTTGATTGAAAAGGCTTCTGCAACAGGGATGAGCAGAGAGTCACAAGGATGGTTTTATGCGTCCTTTGATATCAAGCACCTACAACCAATACAATGGTAGGGGTAAGCAGATACTTATTCGGAAATCAATAACGCCAATGGTGACTTGCTATAGGAGACAGAAAGTGAACTCAGCTTTTCTTTGGTACTGCTTTAGTTCATTGCCAGATTTTGTCCGGAGCTGACCCCGGACAGACTGTCTCCATGGTAGATTCTCATGACTTTATCAGCATAATGAGGGTCAGTCGCATATCCGGCCTTTTGCAGCTCCAGCATATAGCGCTGAGGATTTTCCGCATGTTTGAGCGCTTGAGCATAACGCGGATTATTTTTAAGCAGTTGCACATAATCATCGAAACTATCCTGATAGGACTCATACGCTCGAAATCCGGACATTTTCTTTTGAGGTATGCCTTTTTCAAACTCCAAAGAGGAAACAGTTGTCCGTTTACCTTGCCACTGGCTGCCTGCCTTGATATTGAATAAGTTATGACTGCTGGAACCGTCCTTGCTTTTAATCACTGATCTCCCCCAACCGGTCTCCAGAGCGGCTTGCGCCAGCAGTACCTTTGGTTCTATACCCAGTTCCTCGGCCGCTTTTTGAGCATAAGCATGCAACTGACTGACAAATTGTTTTGACGAAGTTATCGGCTTATTTTTGCCGGAGTTAAGCGAGGAGTTTTCCCACATTTTTTCCACTTCCTTACCGGAAAAAAGATCACTATCTGTTAGCGGTTCGCTTTTTGTGGCACTTAACGCGTGTTTGACTCTATTAACAGGAATACTGCGAACCGGATTATTCAGATAATCTTCCAATGCTGATTTTTCATTTTCATTACTCTCCGTCCCTTGTCCTTGCTGTTTACTCAGTTGCCGGGTGATGACATCCGCTAATCCGACGCCGTTTTCCCCTGATAAATGAACGGCCAGTTGTTGGTCATACATATCCTGGAAAAACTTGCTTTGATCACTGTCAAAAATGCCATCGGCCAGTTTCGCCTCTCGCATACTCTTGATCACCATATTGACGAACAGCGATTCAAACTGTTTGGCGGTTTCCTTTATTGCTTCGGGCGTTTCTTTCCGAGCTTCGTTTTTTAATTGGGCCAGACCGTTAAAATCGGTATAGTCCGGACTTTGGGCTGCATTTAACACGATAACCTCCGATTAAATGACGATTAACTCCGCACGAAGAGCGCCTGCCGACTTGAGTGCTTCAAGAATGGCGACCAAATCGCTGGGTGCCGCTCCGACATCGTTAACGGCCTTGACGATTTCATCCAATGACACACCGGGATTAAATACAAACATCCGGTTATTTTCCTGTTCGATACTAATATCCGATTGAGGCGTAACAACCGTTTGACCATCAGAAAAGGGTTCCGGCTGACTGACTTGCGGATTCTCGCTGATGGTAACCGTCAGGCTGCCGTGAGAAACTGCCGCAGGTTGAACCGTGACTTTGCTATTGATTACTACCGTTCCACTACGGGAGTTAATAATAACCCGCGCGGGCGCATCATCAGGTGAAACCATCATATTCTCAATCATTGAAGCGAAGGTAACACGCTGTGAGGTATCCGATGGTGCGCTGACTTGCACTGAAGATCCATCCAACGCCTTGGCTGCGTTCGGTCCCAAGGTACGATTAATAGCCTCTGCCATACGATTGGCCGTCGTAAAATCAGCATTATGCAGATTAAAGACCAGATCATTTCCTTCAGCAAAAGGAGAGGCGACTTCACGCTCTACTGTGGCACCATTTGGAATACGGCCGACACTGGGATTATTAACGGTAATTTTTGAGCCATCCAGTCCGGAGGCACTTAAACCGCCAACTACCAGATTACCTTGGGCAACCGCATACACTTGTCCATCGGCCCCTTTTAACGGACTCATTAACAGCGAGCCACCTCGAAGGCTTTTGGCATCGCCAATTGATGAAACGGTCACATCTATTGTTTGACCGGATTTGGAAAAGGCCGGCAATTCGGCATGGATTGCCACTGCGGCAACATTCTTTGCCCTGGGATCGACGCCAGGCGGCAAGGTCATGCCTAATCGGGCCAGCATGCTGCGAAGCCCTTGCCCGGTGAACAAGGTTTTATCACCTGATTTATCCAATCCAACCACCAGACCATAACCTACCAACTGGTTAGTGCGAACCCCGGCTATCGAGGCTATATCCTTGATGCGTTCTGCTCTTGCCGGCGCCAAAACGCTCATTGCCAGCAAAACAGCGATAAATGGCTTTATTATTTTCACGCCCTACTCCTTAAAACGGGAACCATGGACTTAGAAAGATTCGCGCCAGCCAGCCCATTTTACCGGCATCGGCAACCGCACCATCGCCTGTATACATTAAAGTGGCATCAGCGACTTTGGTGGATGGAATCATATTAGCCGCGTCAATATCCACCGGCCTGACGATACCGGAAAGACGCACATATTCACTGCCCTGATTGAGCGCCACGCGTTTTTCACCCCGTACACGTAAATTACCGTTCGGCAAAACTTCCACTACGGTGACAGAAATATTACCGGTTAAACTGTTGCTCTGATTGGCCTCACCTTCTCCGGAAAATGCGTGTTCCGAAAGCAGCTCGGTTTGCACGTCTTGTCCCAAAATGGTTGCCGGAGAAACGCCCATCAACATAGGGGCTGATACTTTAACCGAAGTCGATTTATTGGCATCCATATCTGCTTGCTTTTTAGCCTGCATCCTTTCCGCAAGTGTGATCGTCAACACATCACCGACACGTTTGGCGGTATGATCTTCAAACAACCGCATATCGTAATTAGCCACATAGATAGAGCCGCTGGTTTGAGCAGGGGGTCTTAAATCAGCCGGTTGAACCGGAGCAAAAGCAGGATCTCTGTTCGGCAGAGGCGTGCAGCCAATCAACAAGACGGGCAAAATTGCAATCAAACGAAATGTTTGGGTTTTCATAATAAATCACTAAAGTTGCTGGGTGACAAACGAGAGCATCTGGTCAGTCGTTGAGATGGCCTTTGAGTTCATCTCATAGGCTCTCTGGGTTTCAATCATATTAACCAGTTCTTCAACCACATTGACATTGGATGTCTCCAATGAACCTTGATAAAGGGCGCCCAATTCGTTTTCGCCGGGTATGCCCAGAACCGGTGGCCCACTGGCTGTGGATTCACGAAACAAGTTTTCGCCAATAGGTTCCAAGCCTGCCGTATTAATAAAGTCAGCCGTTTGTATTTGACCGATTTGCACAGCCGCAGGATTTCCCGGCTGAACCACAGTGACGGTGCCGTCCCGGCCAATCGTTAAACTCATCGAATCATTAGGTACGGTAATAGCGGGTTCCAGCAGCATACCTTCGGATGTCACAACCTGTCCTGTGTCGTCCAGTTTAAAAGAGCCGTCACGGGTATAATTAATATCGCCGTTGGGGCTAAGGATTTGAAAAAAGCCTTTACCGCTTATAGCAACATCCAGAGAATTTTCTGTTTGCTGAATATTCCCTTGCGTATGAAGTTTCTCAGTTGCAACCGTTCTAACTCCGGTACCTAACTGTAAACCTGTCGGCAACCGGGTACCCTGGGTACTCTGCGCTCCGACTTGACGGATATTCTGATAAATCAAATCCTCGAACAATGGGCGTGATTTTTTGAACCCGGTAGTATTAACGTTAGCCAGATTGTTGGCGATGATTGCCATCCGTGTTTGCTGCGCATCCAGTCCGGACTTGGCCACCCATAATGCTCGTTCTGTCATGATGATCTCCTAAAGTGACATTAATTTGTCATTTACATAGCTATGAGCAGGGTTTATGCCATTTGCATCAACTTAGCGCTAATACCGGAATTTTCATCCGCTTGTTTCATGACTTTGGTCTGTAATTCGAAATTTTTTGCCAACTCGATCATTTCCACCATGGCGCCTACCGTGCTGACATTGCTGCCTTCCAATGCGCCCTGAATCAACCGGACCGAAGCATCTTCAGGACTAACCCCGCCGTCTTTCAGATACAGAAGGCCGTCATTCTGTTTTTCCAACTGATCAAGATCGGGCTTTACTAATTTGATCCGGTCCAATACCGCCAATGCCGTGGCATTGGCGCCTTGAGGAATAATGCTGATAGTACCGTCAGAGCCAATGGTCAGTTTTTCGGCCGGAGGAATAGCAACCGGCCCATTGTTTCCCATCACCGCTAGACCGGTCCCTGTTTGCAGCAGCCCTTCGGTTGTGAGTCTCAAATCGCCGGCACGGGTATAAGCTTCCTTGCCGTCTGCTCCTTCAATGGCTAACCAGCCTTCTCCGTTAATAGCGACATCCAGATCCCGACCCGTCATTGCCAGAGGGCCTGACGTTAAATCAGTCCCGGGACTCTCGGTCATCGCATAAACACGGGTAGGGTAACCAGGTCCGAATACCGGCATACTGCGGGACTGTTCGAGATCGGCTTTAAAACCGGTAGTTTGACTATTGGCCAGATTATTTGCATTGGTAGTTTGCGCCAGCAGCGTCTGCTTGGCACCGTTCATCGCGATATAGAGGCTGCGATCCATGACATTACTCCCGAAGCGTGATTACCTGATATTTAAAATAGTCTGCATGATCGAATTTTCCGTCGTAATCGTTTGCGCATTGGCTTGATAAGCCTGTTGGGCCACGATCAGATTGACTAACTGCGAGGATAAATCGACATTCGAATTTTCCAGAGCACCGGCCTGAATCAAACCAAAGTTGTTGGTGCCAGGCGCTCCGGATATCGATTCACCTGAGCTGGCGCTTTGTCCCCAAGTGGTATCGCCCAGCTTAGACAAACCTTGCGGATTGGCAAAACGCACCAAGGCCACCTGTCCAATCGGCTCTGAACCGCCATTACTGAAGCGAGCGAAAATAACGCCCTCATCATCGGTATCGATACCGGTTAACTGTCCGGCCGGTAATCCGTTTTGCTTTAACTCGTTAACACTGAATTTCTGATTGAATTGTGTTGAACCCGCATAAGTCAACTTATCAAGCACAATATCATTGGCCCCTGTCGCGGGCACTATTGAATAAGGGGCTAGCGGAAACAATCCATCCACAACACCATTAACATCAACCGGCGACTTTAAATTGCCCCCAGCGTTAAATTTTAATTCTCCATATGCATCGCCGGATGCCAGAGAAACAGAATTTCCGTCTATGTAATGATAGACCTGCCAAGTAGGATCACCCGCAACAACCCCTTTGTTAACGAAATAGCTGGTCATGATATGAGAGCTTCCAAACGAATCATAGACAGTCGCTGAGGTCTGACTGGTGTAGGTACTGGAGAGACCCTTATCGAATGCCGCTGCAATAACCGGTGCACTCGCATCCAGATTGACCCCGTATTCAACTTGATTGGTCTCTTGAGGTTTACCGGCAATGGTATTGATTTGGATCGGCTGCATAACCCCGGTACTGAAACCGTCCGCAACCGTTGTGCCATTCGGTTTGAATGCCAACATCGCCTGACCTTGATTGTTGACGACGTAACCGTCCTCATTCAATTTAAACTCGCCCGAACGGGTATAAGCTCTGTCGTTGATCTCAGTGGGTGACTTGGCTACTACAAAAAAGCCTTCGCCACTGATGCCCATATCCAAATTATTATCCGTAAACTGCAAATTGCCTTGTAAAAACTGCTGCGCAACATTAGCCACCCTGACGCCGGCGCCGGGAGTTGTTTTACTGACACCCGCCAAACTTGAGGCATAAACATCAACAAATTCGGATCGGGATTTTTTGAATCCAACCGTATTGGCATTAGCAATGTTATTGCCTGTCACTGATAAATTGTTTTGTGCGGCATTTAAGCCGCTGAGTGCTGCTGAAAAAGCCATGAGACCTCCTCTTGACTGTTAAATAATTTTGGTTAGTTTATTGAAGGCAACTGATCCGATACCCGCCAGATTGACTTGAAGCCCATTCTGACCGTTAGCCATCACGACACTCTCAACACGCGAATTTATATACGGTTGTAATGAAACATTTTCACCTGCCATGGTTGCTTCCACATCTATCTTGTAAACGCCCGGATTAGAGTATGCACCGTCGCTGGCTATGCCGTTCCAGTTGAAAGGCAGAGTCCCTGAAGCCTGAGGACCTAAATCCACTGTTTGCACGGCGGCTCCGGTCGCCGCATCAGTCACTCTGACCACAACATTGCTTGCTGAATTAGGCAGTACGGCTTCTCCACGGATTTCACCGCCTACCGGTAACACACCTAAATTCACTGGCGCCACAACATTCCGGCCGACGAGACCCGCTGCTTGCAATGCCTGATCAGACGATAATGAACCGGCAAATTCACTAAATGACTTCTGCAAATCCTGAATTCCTGACACGGTCGAAAACTGCGCCATCTGTCCCATAAAGTCGGCGTTTTCCATTGGCTTCAATGGATTTTGGCTTTGTAACTGTGTGGTCATGATCTTTAAGAAAGCCTCCTGGCCTAATTCCTGTTTTTTAGCCGTGGCTTTCTCGACGGTTGCCAGTCCCAATTCTTTGAATGTATCCAAACCTATTGCCATGATCTTGCTCCTGTTATTGTCCGATTCTTAGGGTTTGCAATGCCAGTTCCTTGGCCGTGTTTAAAACCTCAACATTGTTCTGATAGGAGCGGGATGCAGACATCATGTTGGCCATCTCCTCAATCGTGTTGACATTAGGTTTATAGATGTAACCTTCTTCATCCGCCAAAGGATGGTTGGGTGAATATTCTTTCAATGGCGGCACTTGGCTTTCCACCACACCCAAGACATTGACTTTGCTTGAAGCATTTTGCTTATCCAGGATATTTTTCAATTCCGCAGCAAAAACCGGCTGTCTGGACTTATAGGTTTGATCGATACTGCTACTTACCGTATTGGCATTGGAAATATTACTGGCCACCAAATTAAGCCTGAGTGATTGGGCATTCATACCGCTGCCGGAAATATCGAATACTTTGAAAGAACTCATGCGGACTCTCCTTTTATTGCAGTCATCAAACCAGAAAACTTGCCGTTGATAAATCGCAAGCTGGCCTGATATTGCACCGCGTTTTCTGAAAATTTGGCTTGCTCTATATGGGACTCAACCGTGTTGCCGTCTAATGACGCCTGATGCGGATTGCGGTACATAAGATTGGCGCCTAACAACAGATCTGACGGAGCCACATGCCCGCTACGAGTTCGCTCAATTGACAACTCATCCGGCATTGCACCTTTCAAAACCGATTGAAAATTGAGATCTCTGGCCTTGAAGCCGGGGGTATCTGCATTGGCAAGATTAGATGCCAGCACTTCGCCGCGTTTTTCACGCAAGGTCAAAGCCTGCGGATGAACGCCTAACGCCTTTTCAAAATTAATAGCCATGATTATCGCCTCATAGGTTCGCTTTTAGAAAAAATTAAGCAAATGATATGCCGCAATAAAATAACAATGTTAATTCATTAGGTTAACAAGCGTTACAGCGGGAGATGAAAGTAATTGACTCGATCAGAAAAAGGTCGGATGAGACTATTGAGTCCGGCAACATCGGCTTTGAGGCGGCAATTGATGGCCGTTTGTACTGAAATAAAGCGGCAAGTGGCAATTTTTGGAATTAACCCGCCGGTTTGATTCCAGGTGTCAATTTATTGCCGCAGCTAGGACGTGGATTTTTTGTAATACCGGCTACGCTGGTCCCTCACCGCAATAAATCCGTTTACACCTACCGGCATTTGTTCGGTACTGCTCAAATACAACACTCCATCAGGCTCTAGGAGCGCTGACATGCGGGTCAAAATATCGCGCTTAACTTCATCGGAAAAGTAAATCAGCACGTTCCTGCAAAAAATAATGTCAAAACGGCCCATTGAATTGAAAGGCTTCAGCAAATTCAAACACTGAAAATCAACCCTGGAGACTGTCTGGGACTTAAGCTTGTATCCATCCTCAACCGCATTGAAGTAACGTTGTTTTTTCTCTGAATCGATACCGCGCAACAGTGCCGATTCATTGTAAACCGCATTTTTTGCCTGGGTAAGCACCGTATCGGAAATATCAGTACCGATGATTCTCGCATTCAGACTTTTACCTGTTCTATTCACATAGTCATCAATGCACATGCTGATAGAGTAAGGCTCCTGACCTGTCGAACAAGCTGCCGACCAGATTCGGAGCGGCGTACGTTTTTGAGCCAGCAAAGGCAATAAGGTATCGGATAAATCTTTAAACTGATTTTCATCTCTAAACCAGTAGGTTTCATTGGTCGTCATGGCATCAATCACCGCAACCGCTACTTTCGAGCCTGGATTTTGCTTGAGTAATAAAATGAGATCTTGATACCCACTGAGGTTAAACGAGGCCAGAAGACTCGATAATCTGTTTTTAACCAGATAATGCTTAGTATCGCTGAGAATGATGCCGCAGTTTTGCGAGAGGAAGTGCTGGAAGAATTTAAATTCCTGGCTATTCATTTCCATTATATTTTTCTCAAAGAACTCTCAGCCATTGCTGAATAGTCGAGACCGGAAATGCCCGTTTTATTGATGAGCATGATAAATCTTCAGCCTGTTTTGGATGGTCTTTATCAACTCATCGGGTTCAAACTTGGCTAAAAACTCATTAGCACCGACTTTTTGAACCATTGAAGTATTGAAAACCCCGCTTAATGAGGTATGTAAAACAATGTAAACCCCTTTCATTCTGGTGTCTTTTTTGATTTGGGATGCCAGCGTATAGCCGTCCATTCTGGGCATCTCCACGTCAGAAATGATCAAGGCATAGTGCTTTTCCAGCTCAACATTATCATCAACCAACTGATTAAGATGTTCCCAGGCTTCCAAACCATCTTTAAGCACATGACATTCCAAACCCAATTGATCGCAGACTCTTTTCACCTGGTTTCTTGCCACGGTCGAGTCATCAACAATCAACACGCGATCACCCGCTCCGGAAACCGTGCTGTCTATTGCTTCTTCAGAAGCTTGATCGCGTAAGCCAATGACTTCTTTCATGACTTTTTCAACGTCAATCACTTCCACCAGTTCATTGTCGACTTCAGTCACAGCCGTCAGATACCCTTCCCTGCCCAGACCTGTAGGGGGTGCTTTAACAGAACTCCAGCCGATATTGATGATTCTGTCAACCGACCCCACTAAAAACCCTTGAACCGTTCTGTTATATTCCGTCACGATGACATAACAGCCGTTGTCCCTGGAAAGCGGCCGTAAACCGATAGCCATTGATAGATCTAAAACCGGTATTGTCTTGCCCCGCAAATGAGCAACACCACAAATGACTGAATTGGAATTGGGAATTTGGGTTAAAGACGGACATTGAATCACTTCCTGCACTTTGAATACATTAATTCCAAAACGCTGCCGGCCGCCCAATCTGAAAAGCAATAACTCGAAACGGTTATGACCTGCTAACTGCGTTCTTTGATCTACGCCTTCCAAAATTCCGGCCATGACACCACCTTATTGATTTATGATTCTGCTGTGACTTTGCTAAAAATGTTGTGTTATCGGCGTTTACGGAGCCACTCATAAACAACATTTACCGACACTCGCTCTGTACTTCCCACCCAAACCTGGTAAAAACTGGGTTCATCAATCAGGTCTTTTGTTGTTATTTCATAGCCGGATACGGCTCAAAATTAAGTGAGCAAAGCAATTATAGTTTGTTTCTAACGAATTGCTGTGATGGCGCTTGGCACCAAAAATGCTGTGGGACAAATAACGTCATTTAACCGGCACATTCTTATGTTCCTTAAAACCTTTCGCTTACTTCCATTTTTACTGGCCTTCGCATCAGCAAGCTATGCAGAGCCAAGCTATCAAGCGCATAGCAGTCTTTATCAAGTTGTCAGTGATTTTGTTCAAAACAACATAGATCCGACGTCAAATTACGAACTTACAATAGCACCTTTAGATACGCGCCTCCGGCTAGCCGAATGCAGCCAACCCATTGAAGCGTTTACCTCCCAACCTCAAGGATTGGGTCCCGATAGAAATACTGTTGGAGTGCGTTGCAGCGGAATTCAATCCTGGTCTGTTTATACATCGGTCACCGTTCGTATATTTGATCAGGTCATGGTACTAAGCCAACCCGTTCAACGAGGAGAATTATTGACGCCAAACCACGTAAGATTAGAGAAAAAGGATATTTCAAAAGTGAAACAGGGTTACTTTATCAGTCCGGAACAAGTGTTTAACAAGCAAGCCAACCGCTATTTAGCGGCAGGAACCGTCTTGCATAACGGACTGATCATGGAACCGGTACTGATCAAGCGAGGCGAAAAAATTGTCATTCGTTCAGGAAATCCCGCTTTTGATATACGCATGCAAGGCGTCGCCATGATGGACGGCGTAAAAGGGCAATCAATCAGTGTCAAAAATGCATCCTCAGGACGCATCATTGCGGCTGAAGTTGAGCAGACCGGCTTTGTCAGCATTCATCAACGCTGAGCTAATGAATAATAAATGACACAATTCCATAACTTAAAATCAATAGTTCAATAAGTACTCCTGACAAAAAGTTATTACGCTATAATTTTTTCTAAATCTTTTTTGAATGCTGCCGATACAGGTTATAGCAAAACATTATTGGAGGACTCTACCATGGCTATTGACCCACTCACAGGCAGACAACTTGTCACCGTTCAGACCAAAGCATCATCCAAGGGATCGGTCGAAAACAAATCAGACAAACCAAAAGTTGAGACAGGTAGCAGTGACAGCGTAAGCATCAGAGCGAATTCGGCTAGCCTTGCTGCCAGTGAAGCGCTCAACAACAAAACCCCACCGGTCGATGAAAATAAAGTAAACATGATCAAACAGTCGATAGCCGATGGCAGTTACCGTGTTGATGCCGAGAAACTGGCTCAAAAAATCATTCAATTTGAGGCTGCATTTGGCCAGGACAGCACATAAACATGATTAATAAAACATTTCCTATCGCTGAAAAATTGATCAGTAATGGCTTGTCCTTAAGTCGCACTCTTTTTCAAGCCCTTCAGGACGAGTCTCAGTTATTGATCAATCAGGATAAAGATAAAAAACTGGATGCGATCACACAGCACAAGCAGCATTTAATCGGTGAAATTTCGCAATTTACTCAACAAATAGGTCAGGTTCTTCAAACCGAACAGTTGAATGCGGATAAAAACGGCCTGGCGACTTATTTTGAAAGAGCCAAAGCAGCCAGCCTAGATACCCAAAAAGCCGAACAGAACTGGCAAGAACTCATCATACTCTCAGAAAAAGCGCGCGATTTAAATAACCAGAATGGTGCCGGCATCGAACTTTTGCTGCGTCACACCCGCCTTTCACTCAATATACTGAAAGGCAAACCACAATCAGTCCATACTTATGGCCGCGACGGCTCCACCCAAGCCGATGCAGGTACTAACACGCTCTATACAGCTTAAGCCCCTCAAACCCGAAACGGACAAAGGCAAAATCAACTGTAAAGTAAAATGCTGTGTCAAATTTCAATGAAAATCCAAAGTTCGTAACTCAACCGGATAAAATAGCCAGCATCCTATGCGCCATCCAAATTCAGAATTGCCTATGCACTTTATCTGTGCAGGGTCAAAAGAAAGGACTCTTAACCTCAATCATTGAAGTCAATAAAGAACAACACCTTCTCGTTCTGGATGAAATCAATTCTGCAGAACTCAGCACATTTCTTCAATCCGCGCATAAAATAAAGCTTTCAACTTATTTAAACGGCGTTCATTTAGCCTTTCTCCTGACGTTGACCGCAGTCAAAAAGCCCGGCAGTGATATGCTTCATTATTCCACGCCCTTTCCTGAACGGATCTATTACCCGCAACGCAGAACTTCACCCAGAGTCGTCACTGATACATTAACCATCACATGGCCCGCGGCGAAAAACAAATTTTTAGTTCATGGCGAGGTAATCGATATTTCCAGAGGCGGCATGTCATTCCGCCTGGCCGCAGAAGAGAATAGCGTTCAAGCAGGCGACACCTTAAGAAACTGCCACTTAAACTTGCCGATTGGCTATGAGATGGTCTTTACTTTAGTTATTCGTTCAGTCAAAACCGAGCGAAACACTGTTTATATAGGTGGCTATTTTGTAAACCTCTCGCCTCAAGGCAAAAACAAGCTGGACTTTTTCATCGCTGCTCTGGAGCGCGAAATCATAAGAAAACGAAAGAATCCCGATTTAAACCTGTGATACAATCGCCGCACATTGCCCCGGTAGCTCAGCTGGATAGAGCATCCCCCTCCTAAGGGGAAGGTCGGACGTTCAAATCGTCTCCGGGGCACCATATAAATCAATTACTTACCTAATTTATTCACATCCCTTTTGAGGGGAAACGTGACTAAAACGTGACTTTGAATCCAAAACCCTCACTGCATCCTTAAGATTCTGAGGATTAAGATGCGCATACTTCTCAGTCATTTTTACAGTGCTATGTCTGAGCACTTTACTAACCGTGTAAAGAGGTACATCCTCCATGACCAACCAACTCGCAAAAGTATGTCGTTGATCATGAATTCTGAAATTCTCTATCCCAGCCAGTTTACATGCAGTTGCCCAAGATTTTTTTAGACTCTGTAATGGATTTCCATCTTTTCGGCAAAATACCCATGGACTACTGGGACAATGAGTTTTTATAAATTCAGCTCTAGATAACAAAGCGGCTGATGCCTCAGCATTTATCGGAACGCTGCTACGTCTCCGATTTTTCTGATGCTCAGCTTCAAGAATAAAAAAACCATTTGCCAAATCAATTCGGGACCATTCAAGTCCAAGCAATTCTCCTGCCCTACATCCTGTATTCAAAGCTAAACGTATAAAATCTACTAACCAAGGTGCTTTAGTAATGGTCCTGGCCGCATCAATTAACCGTCCCGCCTCTTCTGTTGTAATCCAACGAACGACACCTTCAGGTTCTTGCAGCTTTTTACCCGTAACTGGATTTTTTAGCTCCGATCCATACTCAGAATTAGAAAAATTAATTGCAGCTGAAAACAAACCAATTTCTTTATTGACTGTCCCGGCTGCAACGCCTTCTTTAAGCCTAGCCCGAATATACGATTTTACTTCAAGGTCATCAATTTCAGACATTGCTTTACCAGAAAAAAAACGGTAAAGATTTTTAGCGGTCGACTTAACTCTTGCATCAACGGCCTTAGCTTTGATATACAACAGCAAGATTTCATCGAAACTAAATTCTTTCTGGTCATCTTGACTTGGTCTCCCCCAAACTCGCTCTTGATGAGCCTCAAGTTTGAATTTGGCTAAGAGTGCTTCCGCTTCTTTTCTGTCTTTAGTTTGAGCACTTCTGCGAGTTCGCTTGCCGCTTCCATCGACGAAGCTGATCCACCAAAATTGCGAGTCTCCCCGCTTGAACAAACCATCTTTGCTACGCTTTGGCATGTGCGATTACCTCCATTGCTTTTTGGCACACACCGCCTTGCGTGATTTGTATTATCTACATTTAGCAGTTTTTGTGCTACCCATAGTATTGTTTCATCGACAGGTATTCTGACTAACCGGCCGATTCTTATAAACGGAATTTGCTTGTTAGAAATCATTCGTTCTAAAGTTCGAGACGATAGAGAAAGTTGTTCTGAAGCTTCTTTAATTGACCAAAGGAGTTTTTTGTTCTCTGGCGAAGTCATGACATCACTCTCCTACATACCGTGCATTTTTCTGGGTAACTTTCTCTTGCTCCAATCAAAACAACAGCACCGCAATTCGGGCAGTTAGTCAGTTGGATTTTTTGATCTTTCAAATCTTTACTCACCATTACAGCATCTGCAAAATCTAGCCGACTTGACGGACATAGCATCTTATATACATCAAAGGCTTGAATAATATTTTGGATGTGGCCGTCGTGATTAATCATTTCACTGGCCTGATAGCAAACAGCAAAAAGGGTGACTTCTTTGTACTGTCTGTTAGTCCGCGTCAAGGCTTCGATGGATTGCTTGTCATTACCTGAACGGGCTGAATAGCCATGGTATTCACGAAATGCTTGCCGAAGCCACTTGACCGATAACCCCGTTGCTTTCTGAATCGTGGTAATGCGGGCTTTTCGCTTAATGAGTTCGATTGCCAGGCTTTGTTGCTTGTAATTATCTAACATCACGCCCCCTTTATCCGGCAGTGAGAGCCAGCAACAAATCCACCCGGTCATAGCGCCGCCGCCCGAACCCCTGAATAAATTGGGGTGTAAAGCGTGGCGCAAAACATAAACAGCCTGATCGGGCCAGGATCTGCATCTCGTCCATGGACAAATTTGCCACTGCCAATCGCAACTCTTCATCGGCAATCCCCATGATCAACGAGGCTTGTAGGGCATTTTCTCGGGCGGTGGCGCGCACCTTTACTAGCCAAGCCAGATTGAGGTCATAGAGTTCTTGATCAACCACTTCCTGTTGCCGGGTCATCAATCGATCAACATACTCATCCACATGGGTTAAGGCCTCCTGCATGATCGCCTCAAGAGCAGGACTCATATTGACCACCTGCAATTTGCTTTTCAGGACGTCAGCCCCGAATTCGGTGAGCAGCGTGAAAATAGCTTCCTGAAAAAAACCTGCGGCGATGGATTCGACCGCTTCAAAATCCAGCGTCAGGCATTCGTTTTGCAGAAAACATTCTCGCGCCCGCTGTGCCAATTGCTTGCCATGGCAGGCTTGGGGTGTTTTCAGTTTCGTGAGGTGCTTAATAACGACATACATAAGAAGCTCCTAGTCGGTGGCTAAGTTGTCGATATCCGTGCATTCATGGCTTGAGCGGGTGGCCAGCCCAGATAGGCCGCCTTGTGGCGGCGACTGTTTTTTTCAGCCCAAACCTCACAAATTGGGCAGCGTTGGTAAAATTTAGGCAGTGTATTCAGCACTAAATGGCGGGATTGACAGCGTCCGCATTGCAATAGCCGACTTTCACGGCTATTAAATTGCTGAATCAGATGCCAGGCACGGTTTATATCCAGCAGCCTACCGTGATCATGGCTAACGTCTAATCTAGTGTGATTTATAACCCGCCCAACTACCTCGCTATACAACGCATACGCAGTCATTAACCGGGTGGCCTGGACAGGGTTCTGACATTCGAGCGGAGTGATGTCAGCAAAAATACCCATGAAAATGGAGGCATGCAGTGCGTTCAAGGAGGATCGCGAAATCCAATAAGAATCGTACGGCAACAGGCCCGATTTAGATGAGCCGTGATGGGCTTCCTTGTAAAGGCGGATCGCCACTTTGCGGCCTATGCCACACAGATGCTGAATAATTGGCGGCCTTACGCCTAATAAAACGAGTTGGTTAGCCATAGACAGGGTGTGTAAATAATCAGGCAACTTTGTTTCTGTGGGTAACCGATACATTTAGACCTCCTCCGAAGTAGCATGGGTGGGCAGCAACAATGCGCTATGCACAGCCGGTGACATATGCTGAGGGGTCTGTAGCGGCAATAACCGAATGATGGCCCGACTGTTACCTGCCAATTCCCGAATCTTTTCCACAGTCAGAGTCTCCATCACAGCCAGCTGTTTCTGATTCAGGCCAAAACGCCAGGCGGCTTCCAAGGCATTACTGCGAACTGCTTCGCGGGCCAGCATCAGATATTCAAAATTCAGTTGGGCGAGATCCTGCTCCAAAGTCGACATGAGGCTAACTCCGCTGCAAATGCTAAGGTTGGCCATTATGCTAGGAAGACAAGCTGGAAAAGTCTCACACGGAAAGTGACCGCTTCAGGTCACTTAACTCGAGAGCGTTTGTCGGGTGTTGGCTAGCGGTTGGTAAAAAATCCGCACAAAATGGCATCTCGGAGCAATATTTGTGACAAGGATCACAAAAAAAGCGCCGCACCCTTGAGGATGTCGACGCTTTTTGTCCTGCCACTCGCATTAAAGAAGGCGATCAGCGTTTAGGCAATGCAAAACGATAACCCAGGATAAAATCCCTATACCGGCAAGCTTCATTCTTTGACTGAAAGCGCGCCTGTACCACCTGATTGATAAACACCTCCCAAGGCAAGCCCTTCAGATCGCCGGCAGACAAACTAACCTCACCCACACGAAACGCCGCATGCTGATATAGCACTTTACGCGGCGTATCGATCCGAATGAGGCAGTGATCCAAGACTGCAGGGCCACCTATTTCTCCTGGTTCGATCATTAATGGCACTTTAATCGGTCCCATCGAACGGCCAATGCGACCGATGACATCGTGTTCTTCATGCCAGGCTTGACCGGTTATCGTGTCGCCGTAAAACAACCGTACCCTGCGCTGGTTTTGCCGGAATTGTTCCAAAATTTCGATCACCCGTTCCGGTGTGTTGGCGTGGTAACAAGTGCCGGATGGCAAGCGTCGATAGCGAAAGCAATGGCCATTAGCAAAATTCTGTGTAAAGATTTCTGAATTCATGATGATTTCCTCGATGAAAAACGGAAATATCACGAATCCCCGCCGGGAAACTGACATTCCCGTTGGGTTCGATAAAAAATGAGTACTACATCAATGGCGATTTAACACCCCCATTGATTGTATTTACAGGCCATCGCCATTTTCTAATGTCGATGACAGGGTCATGTCCTCCAAAAAACGCAGGAACGACCCTCCGGCAGGATGAGGTTCCTGCGCGTTAAAAACGCTGTTCAAAGCCATAAATAGGCCTATGCAGCGGGGTTGAATTTACGCAAAAATCGGTATAATGTAGCTAAAACTCACTAAAAAGTAGAGAAATAGCCATGTTTGACGATATTTTGCGCATTTTTGATTTCCTCAGTCCTAAGCAGACCCAGGAGCCGAGTCCAACGAAAAAACCGATCGCGATCCTGCGGGATTGCAACGATCAAGCTATCCTCATATGCAAAAAATTATTGGCTGATTTGGATGCCGCCGAAGCAGAAGTCCTGAAGGATATTGACGATCCAGAAATGGCTTGGTCACTATTAAGCCGTATTCGCCAACTCAGGCGCGAAAGCCAACACGATCTTGCGGCTTTGTTACCCTCAGACCTGTTGCCAACTCAATTTGAAGAACCGACCAATAGAAGCCCCGTCCGTCTCGTCAAAACCCAAACGGGTGCTCAGTGGTCGGTTTTCAATGGCGGGCGAGCTCATTATCCTGAATCACCTGGCCATTGCCAGACTTGAGAGCAGTCCTCAATTGACGCACCGGATGGGATGATTTGGATAAATCACCCTCCATCTCCAAGGCGGTTTTTTTCGAGCGTTTTGTCCGTTTACCGGCTTTCGACGCATCTAAAACCACCGTCGGTCTGACTTTTTCCAATTCCAGTTGCAGCTTGGCCATTTGAATATCGGCCTTGATGAGTTCCATGGTTTTGGTTTTTACCTGCAACTCCAGGTCCAATCGATCAACTTGCCGATTGGAACCTGCGTTGCGGGTCTGGATTCCCTGGCGGACCGACTCGGACAGCGCCAACCAATCCACCTCATGACGGATTTGGGGCATGACGACCGGTAACCGGTTTCGCGCCGATCGCTGGGCACGAGAGTGGTAAAACGCTCGATACGCTTGTTTCAATGCACTCAGCAGTTGCCACGCCGTTGCCCAAAGGACTCGCAGGGCAAGTATAAACACCGCCAAAAGTATGATGCCAAAGATAAAGTTCATGGACGTTCTCCTTAGATAAAGACACAGAAACCACTTCGAATAAACAACAGCACCCAGCCGGGTGATGGTCGCCCGAAGCGGGATGAATTGCAGACACTTTGCTAATGGCAAACTGCATTTTTCATCAGGCTTAACGCACCCGACACGATCACGATTAACATGCTCGCCGCCTAAAGACGGAACGCCGACCGAAGTCGGATTCAGCATTCTTAAAAAGAACGCATGAAATGTCTGTTTGTCGAATGGGCTCTAGGAAGTGAGTGCATTCGACAAACTGCGGTTGCAATCAGTTACCCCTAGCCACAAGCCAAGGCATTGAGCCAAGGATTGGGCTACGGATAACCGACTGAAGATTACGCTGCCAACAACACCGCTTTCGACAGATTGAACAATTGTGCTCTCAGCTCTGATAGATCGTTAATGGTGATGGCAATCGGGAACAGATGGCTGACATCCAAGCCCAAACCTATACCTATCGTTTCAATACCACTATCCCGGCAGCGTTGTAAAAGTTCCAGCGTGCTCAAAGTGTCGTTGGGCTGACCATCGGTCATCACCATCAACACTTTGCGCGGTTCCCGGCAACGCAACAGCGATGCGGCGCCAAACCAAAGCGCCTCAGTCATCGGCGTGCTACCAGAAGCGGCCAGCGAAAAGGCACCGGTTCGGGCATTGACGCGTTGGCCATGCGCTAGCAAGCGGAACACCGAATCATCCTGATGCCCCGGAAACGCAGTGACGCCAGGATTTACCCCCGGAATCCCTTCAAAAGCCAAAGCCAGCGCCAAGGTGGCTTCCAACGCAATCGGCATCCGCAATCCTATGGGTTGACCTTGGCTATCGGTCACTTGATAACCCATGCTTTCGGATTTATCGAGTAACAGATGGATGGCCGTATTGGGTGCTGATTTAGCTTGTTTGCGCTGGAACAACTTGGTTTCGCCGAGTGGCAAACGGTGTAAACGCTTGCCATCCATACGCCGTCCACGACAGGCGTGTTGCCAGCGGTTCAGAGCTTGCGATTGCACCAAGCCTTGCAAAGCGGCGCGGATTTTCCCCGATTCGCTTTGCACCTTGCGCAGCAAAAAAGTCCCGGCTCGCTCATCCATCGGCGGCTCGTGGTCACTGGGCATCAGCAATTCCGATACATTTTCCGCCGCCAACGACAACGCCGATTTCAGCGATTCGAATAAATCCTGTTCGATGTCACTGTCTCCGGCGGACAACAGGGTTTCCAAGACGCCCATCGGGTCGAGAATCTCCGTAACATCTTCATCATCCATTTGCAGGTTGGATGAAGTACTATTGGAAACTGATTTCGTTTCATCGTCAGGATTTTCAGGATTCGCATCATCATTACCCGACGATTCTGAAGACAGATCGTCGACACTGTCGTTGGGTAACCGTTCATCGCGTTCCATTTCTTCCTGGGCATCCGAGCCATTCGAGTCTTCTGATTCTTCGTCCTGATCGGTCTCATCCGATTCAGGTGACGTGTCCTCATCTGCCGATGGCTGGGCCTTATTACGCTGCCGCTCTTGCTCGAATTCCTGTTCAATCATGGTCAGAATACGATCGGTCAACTGCAAACAATCGGACTCGGATTGCAATTCTTCCGGCACTTCCGACAACAATCCTTTCAACCGCGTTACGGCACCTTTCGGATACTTCGCCTTCAATGCCACTTCGGTTTGCTCGACCAACGGCACTAAGGCTGTTTGACCCAGTACCCGGGCACGCAAGCTTTTCAAGACAAAGCTGTACAAAATGTTGGCCGGATGATCATCAATGCTGTTGGCCACAAAGTCGCCTTTAACAATCATCTTTTCAATCACCGTGCGTATTGTCAGCCGCGTACCCGGAAAGTCTTTGGCCAGTTCGTGCTCGATGCGCACATCTTCAATCGCATTACATAACCGTCTCCGTAAGACTGAATTGCCATAGTGAAGCGTAAAATCCGAATAGCGAATATGCGCCGCTTCATGGGCTAAAAGTCCCCAGGCAACCTCCTGATAATCCGGATCGTCACCCTCATAGGCCGGTAGTTGAATCGACCGGCCATCGGTAAAAGCTTGATCGCCCCCAACGCTGACTTTGATGCCAAAGCGATTGCCAATGGCGGCCGCGACAATGGGAAATGCGTTGTGTAAAGTTCTATTTTTCATGGTGTGCTCCAAACACTGGGGCAAACCATGACCCCGAAGGGACATGAATTTGCCCCAGTGGGTTATTAGTTAAAGGGTGTCCGATTAGAACCAGTAATCGGGGTCGGAATCGTCAGTCTCCTCATCGTCTCCCGCAGTCACCGTTGCCGGTTCTGCTGAATGCTGAGAAAGGTTGGATTCATCTGAAAAGGTATCGGTTACCTAATCGGTCTGACTTTTATCCAGCAAGACCTCAAGCGCCCAGTCATCCGCTGTCGACTCCGCTTCAAATTCATCATCAAAGATACCTTCAAACAGATCGGTAAAATCGGGAGTGTTTGAAGCGGTTTCAGTGATGACCGGCGTTGGTGCTGTTGGTATGACGAGTACTGCTGATGGCTCGGGCTCCGCGTATTCGATGACTTCTTCATCATCAACAGGCGGTTGAGCCACCAACAAGCCTTCACCGTGCCGCCGAGTTTTATCCGGATCGGACAACAGCATGGCCGTAGCCAGGATCTCCTGCAAAATACTGCCTTCAATGGCGCCTTTGTTAGGGATTCTCGCCAGCAAATCGTCGATGGTGCTGACGATCGGTGCCACCCGATGATCCAGAAAGCCCAGGCCATCCAACTTGTCGCGGATACGCTTGATCGGACGTAACGCACTGCGCGTCACTTGCTCCTTGCCTAAGAGTGATTGCTCAACCAACAAATTGGCGTCCACCGCGATTTCATGGAACAGCTGTCCACTCAGTGAGCCAATCTTGCTTTCCAGTCGCTCGATCTCTTTCTCGGGCAGACTCTCCGGCAAAGCGATCGACACCACCAGGTAATCGAACGACAACCGCGTTAAGACAAACTCCACCGAATCCACCGCTTTTTCGATGATGCCGGCAAACTCCGGATGGCGAACCACCCAGTCTGTTACCGCCGCATCGTAACCGGCAATAAACTCGGTTTTAGCCGCGGCAAAATCCAGCGCAATACGCTCGAGTTCCGCGGTAATACTGGCGGCCGATTCGACCGGTACGGCAAAACCGCCCAAAAAGCGAGTACCAACCCGCAAACAAATGCGTTCGGCTTCCTTCTTCAGGCGGTTAAATACTGTCAGCTTATCGGGATCGAGCAAACGTTTAGACCCTAAGCTGGCTAAGTCCTCCGGTGGTAGTTTGCTACCGTCGGCCAGCACCAGGTCTTCTTTTTTCAGTTTCTTACGGGCGCCGTAGATAGTGGCGTCCACTTTTACCAAGACCACATGGTCCAGAATGATATTAGCTTGTGTCACGTGAACCTCCTTGGAAAGAGGCACACAGAACCCCGTAAGGGCTGGTATGCCCCTTTCGGGTTAAATGAAAATAACAAACCGGTTAAAACCAGCAGTCGTCCGTGTCGGACATGGCCGCTGCCAGATTTAAGCGGGGTTTGAGCAAACCTAAGGCTTCTGCGGTGTCACGAATGCTGTCCAGATCGGTGCCGAAAAATGCCAGCACGTCCTGTTCAACTTTCAGATCGACCGAGAGGTCTCGGGCGGTTTCGGTGACTATATCAATCTCCACGCCGTTAAAACCTTTTGCTTTCAGCGCCAGTAAAAACAACCAAGGCAAAACGCCGTGGGCTGATTTGATCTGACCACTGAGTTCAAAGACTTCAGCATTGAAGGTGGCATCAATCCACTGTTGCCAGCCATCCCAATCTTGTTCAGGCTTAGCTTCCTGATCTGAGACGGATTGAATAACCCCGATCAGTCGCCTGACCTCGATACTCAAGTCCACTCGGACCGCGCGCTTTGCTCGACAATCAACGGTCCAATACAATGCTTCGACTGGCGGTGCTGGCACAAACACGGGATTTGCATCAGGTTCAGGCAATTGTGATGGCGTTGCCGCAGTCTTACCCGGAAACACCACATTGCCGTCACCATCAATTTCCACCTCGGCAATAAACACATAGCCTTTGGCCAGTTTTTGCTTTTCGATGACGAATTGCCTAATCCCGCGTCGGTTACTGACACCCGGTAATTTGGATGCCGTTTTGCCCCAACGGGTGGTGATCGAACCATCCGAATTACTCTTGACCGCCCAGTCTTTGGAACTGCCGTCAGGTTTACGATGACGATAGAGATTCCAGGTAGCCATGACTAGACCTGCCAGTCATCGCCAAACACATCTTTGGCGATGCGATGAATCGCTTCACGTTCGGCGGGTTCAGCGCGAAAGGTCAAGGCCCGGTCCAGCGAGTAAGCCAAGGCATTCGGCGCACTTTTGAAGGTGGCGACCAACGATGCCCAGCGCACTAAACCGCGCGTGGACAAGGTCACCGACAACATGCCGCCGCCATCCGCGCCGCCGATAAAGACTTTCCGAATCTGATTGGCGACCTTGATCATGCTTTCGCGCACCGTTTCCGGCATACTCGGCACTGCATCGGCCAACAATTTCATTTCATCTTCGGGTTCGGGGTAACCGACTTCCATCAGTCTAAACCTGTCTAAAAACGCCAAGTTTTGCCGCAACACCCCTTGATACAATCCCGATTGATCGCCGCTGCCAGCACTATTGCCGGTGGCAACCAAACGAAACTTGGGATGCGGGGTAATCACAGCGCCAGTCTGCGGAATCGTCAGAGGTTTTCCTTCGACGATTTCATTCAAACCAATCAGCTCTGCCGGATCGATGGCATCGATCTCGTTGATCAACAACACATGCCCCAGGCGTACTGCCAAGGTCAACGGGCCATCGATCCACTTCATCGCGCCGCCGTCGACCAGCATGTACTGGCCGAGCAGATCATTGAGTTCCAGTCGACCGTGGCCGGTGACCGAATGCACGCCCCAATGCAAACGCGCCGCGACTTGCTCCAATAACGACGTTTTGCCGGAGCCGGTGGGACCGGTCAGGTATAAGCCGTCGCCATTGTGAGCGCCTAAAAACGCCAACACATCGCGCAAGTGGTCCTTACGAAACACATAGGGTTTTTGCGCAGGCACATAGGCATTTTGTTCTGGGCTAAAGCCTTCCACTTTCATGGAGGCCGGTGCAGGTATGCCGAAGGTATCGGCAATTGAATAAAATTGAACCATGGTGAACTCCTCGAGGCTAAGCCTCAGATAACAAGGGGCGCACCGCCCCGGTGGGGGAAATGAGCCCCAACGGGTGATTAAAACCCTGGCAAACCAGGGTAGATAAAGAAATTAACGCAACTGCATCACGCAGTACATCGCCCATTCGGCGCGGGCCAATAGCTCCCGATCCATCAAACGCACGATGCGCTGAATATCGCTTCTCAAACCGGGGTCTGAAAGTTGACGGTGCAGATCCAGCAGCAAACGCTTTTTGGCCTGAATGTCGTCGCTAGGGGCAACGTTCAACCAGCCGTGCAAGGTTTTCCAAAAGTCGTGATTCATAATGACCTCCTTCAATGGTTAAAAGGGGTCACCGAGTCCCGTGAGGGTGATGAACCCCAACGGGACAAACAAAAACACCAGGCTTGACGCACCTGGCACACGAGACAAACGCTCATGCCGCTTAACAACGGAACGCCGGTCGAAACCGGATTCGGGATTCCACGAAGGGAATGCCTGAACGATGCGGGTTTTGGGTTGGACTTTTTTTAAAAGCTCAGCCTAAAACCGACATACCTAAACTGAATGATTCCATCAGGTGTCCGGCGTCAACTAGCTTGGCCGGCCATCAATCAATGAACATCCCGTAACCACCAGGGTTACAGGATGTCTTGAAACGAACTATCAAAACCAAAAGTCCACACCCGCCAGGTCTTGCAAGGCTTGGGCATCGAACGGCACTTCGGCATGTTTGCCGTCGTCGTCCCGGCAAGTCACGCGGACCCGTGTGGCCGACGGTTTTCGGTAAACTTCCAGCGCCGCAGCCTGAACAGCCGGTTGCAAGGCGTGAAGTGCCACCTTGTAATCGATGGCGCCCTGGCTTTGAAAGCGGCTGATCCGCAACCCGGAATGCTCTGCGGCCACGTAATCGCCCATCAGCAACACCAACGTGTTTTCAATGGCCGCCTGACTCGCCTCCAAGGTGGCTAGCTCCGCTTTCAAATCCGCGATTTTCACGGCACGGTTGCGATAACTCGCCGCCAGCTGTTGCCATTGCTGCTCCGCATCACCTTTGGGCAAGTACAAATCACGTTCGGGATCCTTGTTCGGCTCCTTTTTGGATTGGACCGCCGACCAGAAGTCCATCGCGGACTCGACCAGCTTGGTGAGAAAAGTCTCATCGCGCTGAATTTCGAACTCGATGTCCTGACCTTGGTGGTAGAAGAATAGAAAACCGCGTTGCGCTTCGGACACCAACAGCTGCTGTTGCACCTGGCACCAATACAGTTGATAGGCCTCGGACGCTTCCCGATTCAACAGCACATCCAGAAACGTGGTCTCATGCGGACATTTGATTTCCACGGGTTCATTCGCGTCGGACAAGCCATCGAACGAAGCCCGCATCAACGGATACTGTTCCGACTCGCCGCACAGCGGCAACAACATTTGATCGTGTTTGTCCTCGAAGCGTTGCAAAGCCGCGGGCTCTTGCTGGATGCCGGCGCGGATCAACGGGTTGTTATCCAGGCTGGCTTCCAGCACCAGGCCGATTTTCTCGGCCCAGAGCCGCCACGGGGTTTTGTAGGGCGAGCGGTTCATGACGATGGCGGCTTCACTGGCACTGACGCCTTGTGAACGCCAGTGCCGCCAGGCAGCAGACCGTTGCGAAACATCAATGACCTTCATCGCGAAAATCCGGTCAACTGCACCTGACAACCGAAGCGCACCGTTTCGATACCGAGCTTCTGCAAATGGGTCTGGCAACGCCGGGCCCAATGGCCATCGCCGAATAGCAACAGCAGTTCGTCTTGCATCGGCAGACAGATTCCGCCAAAACTCTCGGCCAGTGACGTCAGTTCCGGTTGGCTCAAGGGTTGTGGATTGGATTCGTTGCTCTGGGGTCGCCACAGGCGTTCTAAAAAACCGCGCCCATGCCGGCGAAGCACCGTGGGTGAGTCGTAACGCTGCCAATCGGTATGACAGGGCAGCCGGTTCAATGATTGATCGATTGCATTCATGATCTCTCCTTACAAAAAACTCAGAGCATCATGAATCCCCACACGGGCGAGTCATGACGCCCTGAAGGGGTGGTAGTTGAATGTGACGGAAGCTGGAATCCAGCACACATCAGTATGAAAATGGCTTAGCCGATGGCGTGATTAAGCAACGGGACAGCCCTATACAGTGAAATGACTAACGGTTGGCACCCAAAGCCTGACGCGCCTGTGTCATGGCCATATCTTTCGGTGTCAATGGCGGCATGGCGGTCGCTTCCGTTTGGCCCAATGCAGGTGTCGTTCTGGGTTCAACTTCCGATACCTTGTCCAACTCGGCCAGGGCAAAGGTCAGATCGATACCGCTGAACTTTTGATGGGCATAGTCGTAGGCGGCTTTCCAGGCGCCAGCCGCTCTGGTACGTCTAACCAGTTCAGCGACCGCTTTTTGCACCTTGGGATGGATTTGCGACAGATCGATGACACGATTTGCATCAACGCCAGCATCGCCACCCAAAACGTAATCGTCACTGCCAACCTCGGCTGCATTCACAAGCGTGGCACTGCCATCGATTACGCTACCGTCGGCAATATCGTCAAGGGTTTTGCCAGCCATTTCCTCGGCGGCATAACCGCATTCCTCCGGAAAGGCGGCTCTGAGCGACGCGGCTTTACCGCATTTGGATAATTGCCCCTTGGGGCGTTTGATCCACATGGCGGTCGGCACGTGCGAGTGTTTACCGCCAGCGGTGCTGTAGGCTTCTAGCCAATAGACTTCCTCGGTAAAGGCGCAACGTTTGCCACCGACGATCCGATACACAGTAACCGCCACCCATTCGGGAAAGGTCACGGTGACACTGGATTCCTGCCATTGCTCGTTATCGTCCTTGTAGCGCCCGGTAAAGGTTTTGGTGATATCCGGACCCCAAACGGGTCTGTCCATGCCGGCCCAAACACCGGTTCGGGACGCAGTCGTCTGGATTTCCATGATGGACGGCCAGACGGTTTCGACATTGCGGCCTAAAGCGGCACTCCACATCGGCACGATATGCACCGGCTTTTTGAAGATGTCGAGCTTGCGGGCCTTGCAATAATCCAGCGCCATTAGAATGGCTTCCGGGGTTTTAGCCGTCGGAAAGGTGACTTCCGTCAATACCTTCCAGGACTGCTCCGAAATGCCATAGCCTTGCTGGGCTGCCATAGGCATGGGTAAGTCGCGCGACTTAGGGGGATAGTTTCGGTTTTGATTGCTCATGGTGGGTCTCCTTATCAAAATGGGAACGCCATGACCCCAACGGGGATGGTCGTCCCCTTTGGGTTGAAAAGCCGAAACAGTTCAGACTGTTCGGCAGTAAGTTAAAATTTACCCGTGCTTGTGGCAGCGCATGTAACGCATGGATTTAGTTGAGCGGCATGTCGGCATACTCGTCATCCCAATCGGCGTCTTCTGACCCCGAGTTCAATGAGGAACCGTTTGCAGATGCAGACGGACTTGGGCGATCGAGCAGTTGCAACTCATGCACAACCACTTCTGTGCGGTAACGCTTTTCGCCGTTCTTATCCCATTGCTGGGTGCGAAGAGTGCCTTCCACATAGATTTTGCTGCCTTTCTTCAAAAGATCGCCGGCGGTATCGGCCAGTTTTTTAAAAAACACGACCCGATGCCATTCAGTACGTTCCTGTTTGGCGTTTTTTGCATCTTTCCAAACTTCACTGGTTGCCAAGCGAATTGCTACAACTTTACCGCCGTTATTCGGCATGTAGCGAATATCCGGATCGGCGCCGAGACGGCCCAGCAAGATGACTTTATTTACACCACGATTGGCCATGATGATGTCCTCCTAATCGGCCGCGCCCGACAAATGAAAATAAAACCCACCTGCGCGGCGATGGGTCACCTCCGGCAGGCGCACTCCCGGCTAGGAATACGCACTCCCAGACAGGATGAAAATTTAAAACACCAACATCACATCAGGCTTGACGCACCTGACACGCCGATGGACAACCACCGTCGCCGCTTAAAAACGGAACGCCGACCGAAGTCGGATCAAGGTGATCGTGAAAGATCAGCCGAGAAATTTAGACAAGCAGGCAAGCCGGAGGCTAACCGATTCAGTTGGCAGGTATTGAAGCAGAAAATTTTGGGGCTGATTTTGCAATAAAGGTCGAATTCGTCCTTTATTGCAGAAAGGTCGAAAAAAATTTGGCTTACGATCAGGGCTCATTTATCCAACGTGGGAAACAGTCATGTCCGAAACAGCTCCACAGCCAAAATCAGCCCCGCGTCGCGCCATCAGTCGGCCGATTTTTCAACGCACATTTGCTGTGAATAGCGAACAAGCCATTCGCGTCATTCGCAACAGCTATCATCGGCTGATGGTGTCCTTGTATGCGATCGACGTGATCCTGCGGATTATTGGCCGTGAGGAAACCGTCGATGAAATCGAAAGCCTCGTCAGTCAGATGATTGTCGAATGCGCGGAGCAGCTGCAGCAGGAAAAGAGCCGGCTGGAAAAACTCAAGGCCGACAACGGCATCACCGAAACGCCTACCTATACCCACCCTCGGGAATTTGTCGCAAAAATTGCCTCGCCGCAGATTGCGCAATTCGTCGAGTTGATTCGTTTGCTGGACCAATTAATGATCGTCATGGACACCTTGTGGTTGTGCCAGGTTATCTCCAACAAACATTGCATTGAAGCACGCCTTCAGTGGCAGCAGCGCTTGCAGCGACTGGCCAATAAAATTGTGACGATGGAAAAACATGCGCATCAGGCAGCGTATGAACAAGGGCATGGGGAGGCGGTAAGGTTGGCCAGGCAAGAGTCGGGACTGTTGGCTGAGCCAGAGCGGCTTTCCGAAGAGGAGGATTCAGTAATTGATCAGACCGACTCGGATAAGGCGGGTGCGCAATGACCGTTAATCCGGGTGAAATATGCTTGAGTGTTTCGTTATCCGAACAGGAGGCTTGGGATTTGGCGCAATTTCTAAAGCGAACTGGATTTGCTGATTTTCGCAGTCAGGCTGTCGATGATGAAGAGGCTTATCGCATGCAGGCCGTGGGGGAAATGATCAGAGCGAACCTGGAAGTACATGGGATAAAACCGAGGTAACGCTGATTAACATGCACACTTTTTACAAACTCCGCTCAAACAACTGAATTCATATTTATTGACACCTATACATGACAATAATTTAAGTCAAATGCTAAATTTGGCGGATCCAAGTCTCCTAAGAAGCGCTTATTACCGTATTAGCGGACATGAGTTGAGTCGCTAGATGAACACATCATCCGTTGGTTCATCCTGCTTCATTCACCAATCAGTTTCTTAATACTGTCTTTACTGATCGTTGACAGCAAAAGTTTCTTGATTTCCTTGGCTTTCAAATCCAAGGCCTGGGTTTTGCCAAGTTCCAGTAGCTTGGCGATGACCAACTTGTCAGATTTCAATAAAAAATCCTTCAATACCATTTTTTTCACACGAACGGCATCGACGCCACCTTTAGCCTTTTCAGTATGTACCAATCCCATGACCATAAAATAGGAAAACGCTTTGTTAACGGTCGTTTTGCTAATGTTCGGGTCAGCCTTATGGCACAGTATGAATAATGCCGTTCTAAATTGTGCCGGATCAGTACAGATGTCCTTCAAGGTAACGGCGTGTTTAAAAATTATCTTCAGCGTGTCGGCATTGTCTGGAAGCGCATTGTATTTTTTTAGCAGGGCTTTATAGCCCTCCGCGCTGGCAACGACTTCAGTTTTTTCGGTCGGTTGAACTGACTTTGCCAGATTGGCGAAATTAACCGTACCGCTTTTGCTGACTTCAATAGCGTCGTTGGCTTTTAGATAATCGGTAAACGTTTTAAAGCCGTAATGCTTTTCGTCGAAGTCGGCCGCATGTTGCTTGAGCAACGTCTTGATTTGCGATGCATTGACTGGTGTGGGTGATGCCTTCAAGTGGGCAATGACCCATTCATCAGCCTTTGCTAGCGTAAGCGTTGGTTGGGAATTCGTTAATGGCTGCAGTGCCAGGGGCGCTTGTGGCAGAACTACATTAATGACCAATGTGTTTATGACCTCGTCCGTGTAAATAAACCGAGTGCACGAGGTCTTCACGCATTCGCTCAATGTCGAATGCTGACCAACGCCAATGACATCTTTGTCCATCTCTCTGAGTCGGCGAAAGACTGGCGTAAAGTCTGAGTCGCCGGTGACCAGCACAAAGCAGGAAATGTTCGGTAATTGCCAGGCGCATTCAATGACATCCACCGTCATCTGAATATCCGCCGTATTCTTTCCTGACACGGGATGGTAGCAGTGGATGAGCTCAAACCCGGACTGATTGATAGCGGCTTGGTGCATCGCCAAATTGGGCTTGCTCCAAACACCGTAAGCGCGACGGATAATGATCTGACCAATCTGATTTAGCTCTTCCATCAGTAATCTGACGCCGTCGCGCTTGATCCAGTTTGTGACATTTTCGGCGTCAACGAATACTGCAATTCGATTGGCTTTTGGCTGAGTCATGGGGTATGAGCAAAGTACAAATAAAATAAATTAATTTTCGGGCTGAGCCATTTTTTTTATTAATCCAACCCAAAGTCGACGAGATATGATCTAACGATAAAATTTCTATGGCGACAGAATTAACCCAAGGCAATTTCTGCTAAAAGGTTCCGTATGGGAGAAGATGAATTGTGTAAGCCAATTGTTAGCCATATTGAATTCCTTGTGTAAGGCTTTTTTTGATTCCTATCGTTGCTTCAAATCATCAATAAACTCAGAGGGCACATCCCCACTGGTCACTAACAAATGATCTCTGGCACGTGTACAGGCGACATAAAGTAAATGACGTTCAGTTTCGTAAACTTCTTCCAAATCAGCGTTATCAGCAACCGATTCAATTCGAGATTGGGAGGGAATGATTTCGTCATCGCAAGCCATGACCACAACGGCTCTAAATTCCAATCCCTTAGCCATATGCATGGTGCAAAGCGAAACAAAGCCTGTTGTCGTTTCGACCTGCTCGTCCAAAACGAAATAGGCCAAAGATGCCACGGTTACGGCGGAAATCGCTCTCTCCAATTCCGCTTCCGATCGCACAAAAACCCCCATTTCATGAGGCTTGATGCCATCAGTCGACAATTGAGATAACCAGTCGGCGACGGCGCGTATTTCCTGGTTGGGAGAATCCAACATTAAAATGGACGGCGCTGGCCCATTAAATACCGAGATCGTGCCGTTTCTGTCCTCGACATTACCATCCACATCAGAAATATCCGGCCCAAGCAGCTGATCGGCTTGCGCGCGAATTTGATGGGAGGTGCGATAGTTGATGTGCAAACACCGCGAGCGACCACGAATATCCACGCCTAATGATTTCCATGAAAACGCCGTTTGAAAAATTCGTTGCCCAAGATCGCCGGCAAAAAACAAAGCATTGGGACGATCAGCCCCGATCGCAGCCAGGAAGCGCAATTGCGCTATACCAATATCTTGTGCTTCATCTACCACAGCAAAGTCAAAAGGATAGCGAGACTGCTGCGCAAAATGTTCGGCTAAGCGCGTAAAAATGGCGGCATAAGTTAATACGCTACGCTCAACCAAATCCGATTTAACCTGTGCAAATATCGACCACAGCAGCTGCCGCTGAGCCTCGGGCAAACGGGTTTTTCGACCCAGCCGTTTCACATCCCGATAAGCTTCCCAAGACGCTAATTGCCAGGCATCAACCACTTGCTCCCACTCGGAAACCAAAAACTGCTGGCTAAATTTATGTCCTTGAACCTGCTTAGACGCGGTGTTCAACAACTCACGAATCAGCTCTGAAGTCGCCATTTGGCATTTACCAAAATTGGATTCATACAAACGTTGGCCAATGGCATCCAAAGCATGCACCTCCAAACGTTCGGCTAAGCGAGGCTCATGACAAATCAGACGCTTCAATTTATTGCGTAAGGCGTTGGCCAATGTTGGCGAAAACGTAGTGAGTAAAACGCGCGATTCAGGATGATTCCGTGCTAAAAAAACAGCGCGGTGCAGCGCGACAATGGTTTTACCCGTGCCAGCTGAACCGGAAATGCGGGCCGGACCGTTATAACTGCGTTCAACCCACTGGCGTTGTGCAGGATGCAGAAACACCGTCCATTTGTCCCAGGGATAATCCAGCGCCTGAGCTAATTCATCGACATTAGCCATGATCCGGAATCGTCGTAAAGCATCCGGATGCTGAAATGGATCGGTAACGACTTCGGTTGGCTCAACAATCGATGGTATTTTTCCGACCGCAAGATCCTAAACCGCTTCAGCGGCTTCGGCAGGTAGGTGGTCCGCCAATTCCAAAATCGAATCTTCATCAGCAGCACGGACATCGGCCAGCCATTCTTCCGGAACGCCATAACTCAACAGTTGCTCATCCGTGTATTTGGCGAACGGTGGCGGCTTGACTGGTTTGACTATCGTGGACTCAATGTATTTCGATACGATGATCTCTTCGACACGTTCCCGAATTTCCACGATTTGCGCAGCACCCGTTCGCGGGTGTGTTTCCAGCTTGCGGCGTTCTGCCCAGTGATAGGTATTATCGTGATGGTCGACGTAACACAGCAACAAACTGCTTTGCGTTTTGTGGACGATGATACGAATGTCAGTACTAACGCGTACTGACCAGAAGTTCTTATCCTTGGCCCTATCCAATTTGTGAAAACTCAATCCGGGATTTTCCGAATTCAGTTGCAGATCGAACGCGGTGGTTTTAATGGCTTTTTGTTCTTCACCGGTGAGTTTGGCGAGGCTGTCGGTGAAAGTGTCTGCAATACGGAAATTCACAAAATTTCGCCTGTTTTCACCGATAAAATTGTCTTTAGATAATCTTCAGTTGCTTTGAAAGTGGGTTCAACGTGGTTATATTTTTTCATCAATGGAATGATCTTGGTGCGTACTCCCATGCCTCGCGAATCGACATAAGCATAATCACGAAGAATTTCCATAATCAGAGGGTTTCGTGGTGAACGCTGACCGGCGATCATTTTGTAGATAGTCATTGAGTTTTGCATCTTTCCTGGGCTAATGACTTCAAGTCGGTCAGCATAATTCGTTACTTCAATATCGACCGTTCTTGTCCAGTCCCTGTGGACGACTGCGTTTATAACCGCTTCGCGAACTGCCTCCCAAGGATAAAACCAGACTTTTTCCCGTCGCATGTTCTCGTCAATAACCGAAGACTCTTGGGTAATGAAAGGCTCAATAGCTGCTGCAAATTTTTCAATTAATCCTTCATCGACCAATTGTTTTCTCCCTGCACTGTCATTCTTCCATCGACCAACGAGCGGAGCATCCAGCACGACATCAAGTTGCGCCTGATATTCCTTATCAACGCCTGAAAATGCCATGATGCGAAGACCAGCTTGCCGTAGATACCGTCGAGGATTAATGCCGAAGCAGAGCAAGCCGGCTATAGAACACACAGTATTTCCCAAACCGTCAGAAGCCATAAGACCGAGACCTTGCAAGCGTTCTTCCCATTCCGCATTTGTTACTGGAATTTCGGGGTCTCTAATGATGGTCGATAGATAGTAGTTAAGCCTGTCTAAGTCCAACACGCCTAAGGACGTTCCTGCAACAGGCAGAACCTCAACATGAAGAAGTCCGCCGCTTTCAAAAAGCCGTAATTGTTGTTCACGCGATGCCAATTCCGAACGATCACCCATGCGGATATAAACTTCCTCTCGGTTGTTGTGCTTTAACATGTAAGGTTTGGAAATGCCGGGTGCAATCGTGATAACAGCGACGCGGTTTTGACCGTCAATTTTTATCTCCTCATAAAAAGGAATTATTTGCGGATAAACCTTGTCACGAAACACATTTAAAACCCATTCTTGTGTATTTTGTTGTCTGAGTCCGGATAGGCTGCCGTCATCCTCGACACCGAGAATGACCCGACCACCTTGAAAATTTGCCAGGGCAACTATTTCTTTCGCCAATTGTTCAGGGCGGATATCGTCCCGTTTGAACTCCACGCCGGAGTTTTCTCCGTTAGCGATAATCTCAAGCAATTCAGCTTTCAGCATAACTTACCTCAATAACCGTATTTGGCTTTACGTTGGTTAAAAGCTATTTTTCCGCCTTCAAGAATCTCTGCAGCTTTATCTCGAACTTGCGTTACGTCTATGGCACCTTGCGAATCCAAAGGCATTTGCGCTTGATTATCTTGAACCTCGAAAACGCCGATCCATTCGGCATCGCCAAATACGGGAATATTCGCATTATGGGTAGCGAAAATAAATTGTCGGGCTATTTTTGCCGACCTTAGTTCAGTGACGATGCGGTCGGCTATAAAAGCATTATCCAGATTGTCTTCCGGTTGATCCATCAATAGCGGATCAAGATTCTGGAGCAGCAACAAATGCAAAATCGCCGTGCATTGTTGTCCTGTTGACAGTTTATCCAGCGGCCTGAAGTTTTCTTGGCCTTCATGGGCGGTGTTCAATTCGATGCTGATTAAATCGGGTAACTCCAGCTCTTCCAATTGCAGGATTTGCTCAGGGCTAAGACGGGCTAACGCATGGGCAATAGTGGGTGTCACATTCCAGCCGTCAGTTATAGAGGCCGTATGTATGGCATCCGAGCCAAGTCGAATATATTCAGCCAATTTAACGGGCGAAAAACTTTCCGCTTCACGAATCCAGGCTAAACGCCCTTCCGCTACGTTTTCCAATCGGCAATTCACCAGGAATTGAACCACTGGCTGCCGCTCGGCTTCGGGTTTAACCGTTAATTTCAGCTTTCCTGCAAGCCGTTTATTCAAGCTTTTCAGTGTCCTTGCAAATTGCGCGGAACGCTCAGCCCGAAGCGATGATAGATCATCAAGAATGGCTCGCCGTTGCCGAATAAGTTCGGTAACAAGGTTTTGTCGATTCTGGATAAGCGTTTGCTTGGGTCTAATTCGCTCAATTTCCCGCAACAAATTCTGAAAACCAATGCCAATTTCTGTGCCGGTTTTGCCTTCAAACGCAGGCAGCTCCTTAAAGGTAAGTTGCAAAGCCGATTCTTCCTGTTGCAGCAAACCATTCAATTCCTCCGCAATCAAGCCAATCGTGGTTTGGGCGGCGGCATATTTCACTTGCCATTGCTCTAGCAGAGTTTCAGCATCGGTACGCAGAGTATCTAACACCGCCCGCAGCTTGCGGAAACTTTCCGCATGGGGCAAATAGCCGATAGCGGTATCGCTCAAAAAAACGGTATCTGGCAGGCTATCACGCACACCTTGAAAGGCTTTATCGAGCAATTGGCTTTCTTCTCCAACGGCTCTTTTCTGTAACCGTTTTTCCGTCTCCAGCAAGGGTACGACCTTTAATTTTTCTTCCAGTCCCAGCGTTTTGAACTGTCCTAATTGTTCTTCCAATTTTGGCAAACGTGCGACTTCGTCTTCAATTTCTGCCACTTGTTCTTGCGCTGCCAGCAGTTTTTTCCGGTTTTCCGCCAGCTTAGTGATAATTTCCTGAATACGGATTTCGCCGTCCTGTTGTTCGCTTGCCAAAAAACGTGTAAGTAATCGACGTTGACTGGCTTTGTCTTGGGCAATTTCGTAAATCTCATTCTGTCCGTAGATTTCAATCTCCGGCAGCAAATCGGCGGGCGTAAAAGCAGACATAGTGCCGTGTTCATCCTTCACGCTAGCGCTCTCGCCATAACGCCTAGCAATGGTAAAGCGTTTGCCGTTCATGCTTGATGAGCGGATTACCAGTTCTACCCGTGCCTTGGCTTTGCCCAGATTCTCTTTGATGATGTCATCATGTTGCTTTTGTGCCTGTTTGCCGATGGGTCTTAATTGCAGACAAAAACGAATGCACTCCAATAACGTGGATTTTCCTGTGCCTCGTCCTCCGATCACGGCATTCAAATGCTCGGAGAATTCGATTTGTACACCGTCCAGATAGCCGCCCGTCACTTTCAGGCTTTCGATACGGGAATAATAGTTTTCGGAAACGTCGCTGTTTAGCCGTACCCGTGATTCCGGGTCTTGAAATGCCAGCTTGAAGGACTCAAAGCAGGGGCGGGTCATTTTTATCAAACAGGAGGCTTTCGGATTTGCAAGGGTTTCCGGCTTTTCCACATCCTTGGCGTTAATGATAGCGATCGGATTTTCTCTCTTGTATTCAGGTGTTTTATTTAACAAAATTTGCCGATATGTCTCGCCTTCATTGTTTTTTAGCTCAGCCAATTCCCCTGGGATTTGAGCGGCTTTAAGCAAGGGATTTTTCCAGACATGGTTAAGTTTTCGATTAAGAACGCCATTATCATCCGAGCAATGTGCGGCATATATAAATCCATTTAACTCCTCTGTTTTTGAAATGATTTGTTCCGCACTAAGTCTTGACGGATGAGTAGGGTTATTGGCATCGATTTCAAGTTTCGCCATATATCCAATCAGCATATCCCGAGTGATATTTTCTGCAAAAAGACAAACGAAATGTGACTTTTCACTAGATGCAATCTCAAACCCAGGAAACACCAAAATACCGCGTTCATTCATGATGGTGCGGACCGCATCCACACCATCGACATTGCCATGATCTGCCAGCCCGATCACATTAATGTCATTTTCCACTGCAAGCCGCGCCAATTCTTGATTGTATTGTGTCTCCGTCATGCCGTGACTATCACCACGATACGCGATGTAACCAGCGGGATTAACTTGCAAGGCACATTTCCAGAATCTGGCCTTGTTAAAGTGTTCATACATCATGTTTTCTCCGCGACCCATTCATTTTCCTCAGCATACCCTAAACACTTTCATAACCTCATCCCCAAGATGATTAATCACTTTCACCGCAATCCGCCTGGATCTTGGTTTGTCGAATGGTCTTGACGTGTCACTGTTCAGCGTAGCCCAGGCTTCTTCGTTGATTTCGGCTTTGAGGGTAGTTTTCAGGGCTTTGTAAGGATCGTTGGCGCCGAGGAAATAGGCGTGGCGGACGAAGAAGCTTTCTTCGTTGTAGTCGGTGTCGATGAACCAGCAGGCGATGCCTTCGGCGCCGTCGCTGCGGACTTCGCCGGTGTTGGGGTGGAACACATCTACACCGTTGACTTTGACTTGAATCTTGTCGTCTTTGGCGTCCAGGATGTCGATGTCCGGTTCGCCGAAGATCACGAACAAATTGCCTTTGCCGGTGTTTTTCAGGTCGTCGGCCATGTGCAGGTCGGCGTTCATCCGGGCTTTTAACACCGGGATGCGCCCGAGTTTGTCGAATTCCGAAGAATGGGCATCGTAATTAAAGGCGCAAGCGATCAGTACGTCGAAACCGGCATCACCGGCTTCGCGAGCGGCGGCGACTAAATCGGGGCGTGATACCGTGCCGAATTCAGGGCCGATGAAAATGGCGGCGCGTTTTTCTATTTCCCCCTCACCCCAGCCCTCTCCCTCCAGGGGAGAGGGAGTCATGTAGCGGCCGTCGGCGCAGATCAGTTCGCCGGGCCAAGGCGAAAGCGACGTGAAGTCGATTTTGTCGGTTTTATGCGCTTGCTGAACCCCGGCGGTTTTCAGATTTTCCAGAATCATTTGCACGAAGTCGCGTTCTTCGCGGTATTCGGCATTGGATTGGGCCACGCCATCGATCAAATCGTCGTTTTCATCGACCGTCAGAACCCGATGCGGTGACAAGCTTTCGACGGTGAACGGACCGGCGACGCGGACTTTTTTCTTGTCTTCGTAGGGTTTGTCGTACAAGTATTCGGAATCGGCTTTGGCGGCGATCGAGGCGTCGATTTCCTGCTGGCGGGCGATGCGGTATTTCCACCACTCTGCATGTATTTGTTTTGCGGTGTCCGGCCAATTAGCATCGGCTTCGCGAGGAATTTCCCATTCCTCAAAAGGTTTGAATGACGCAGGTTGGGCTGAGCGGGAGCGAAGCCCAACATTCGACGCATCGATCGCGATTGATGGGCTTCGTGCCTCAGCCCATCCTACAAGAATTGTGTTGAGCTGTTCGCGTAGCGGTTCCAGTTTTTCCTGAAACTTATCCCAAATGACATCGATTTCGGCGTTGTTGGCGATGGCTTTCAGCGTGATATGCGGCACACGCTCGTAGACAAAACCGTGGCGGATATTGCCGCTGGTGCGCTGACTGGATGGCATGCTGCGGGTGATTTCGGCTTCCTTCCGTTGACCTTCCGGACTGTCGGCTAGTAGATAATACGGATAGCGTGCACCCATGATGCGGGCGCGGGCAAGGGCTAATGCGACGCGGGACGTGTCAATGGTGATCCAGCGGCGGCCCCATTGTTCAGCGACATAGGCAGTGGTGCCGGAGCCGCAAGTCGGATCAAGGACTAGGTCGCCGGGATCAGAAGCCATACCGATACATCGCGACAATATCTTTGTATTAGTCTCGACTACATATCTCTTGTCCTGCGCATCAAATCCCCAGCGGGTATCAAGCCAGAGATTGTTGATTGGCATGACAGGAAAATCATTTAACATTCTCATATAAGAGATCGAAGCCTTTCTAGGAATCAGCCGCCCCGCAAGGCCAAGTCTTGTTAAACCGGAAATACTTGTCTTCCAAAATTGAGCCGGACCAGGTTTAAAAACAACGCCCCGGTATACAAAGGGGGCACTTCCAGGGGGGCGCTGCGATGTAGTTGCGCTTGGTCGGTAAAGGTGAGCGTTCGCCGGTAATGGTTTGCCACCTTTCTCATCGCGAGTCAGAGGCCTCATTGTGCCATCGAACTCCAACACGTACTTATACTCTCCTGCTCCGCTCTCGGGACCAGTCTTGTCTTGAAATGCTTGTCGGTACTTAACTAATTCCAAGTTCTTTGCGAACCAGATGATGTAATCGGAGATTCCAGGCAGCAGTTCTGACGTTGCTCCCGCCGTCTTAGCAATGGTGATTTGACTGATAAAATTCGACTTACCAAATATCTCTTCCAACAATGAACGTGCTAAATGGACGTTTTCATCGCCAATCTGCACAAAAATCGACCCGGAATCGGTCAACAAATCCCGCGCCACGGTCAGGCGGTCGCGCAAATAAGTCAGATAGGAATGAATGCCGTCGCGCCAGGTATCGCGAAAGGCTTTGACTTGTTCCGGCTCGCGGGTGATGTGGTCGGTGTTGCCGTCTTTGACATCACGGCTGGTGGTGGACCACTGGAAGTTGGAATTAAATTTGATGCCGTACGGTGGATCGAAATAAATACACTGCACCTTGCCGCGCAAGCCTTCGCGCTCGGCCAAGCTGGCCATGACTTGCAGGCTGTCGCCCAGAATCATGCGATTGGTCCAGTGGGCGTCGTGGCGGTAAAACTCGGTTTTGGCGTTGGTGTCCGGCAGGCCATTGAAGTCGTTGAACAGATCGATTTGTTCGCCCTCTCCCCCGGCCCCTCTCCCGGAGGGCGAGGGGTGTTTAAGCAAATCGTCAATCAACACCTTGGGATGGACTTTTTCCTGGATATACAGCGGCGGTGCATGCACAATCAAATCCGACCAGTCCTGTTCGTCTTTACCGCGCCAAACCAGTTGTGGATCGAGGTCGCGGTTCCGGCGCTCATAGGCCAAACGAATCGGGTTTTGCTCGTCCTTGGCCATCACCGATTGGTATTCGGCGGTGGGAATGTTTTTGCGGGTGGCGTCGTCGTGGGTCAGGGTTTCGACGCTAAGTTTGCTGGTATCTTTGGCCATGTCCTAACTAATCCGCTTCGCTATCTCTATATCTTTCCGCAACCAGTCATTGATCAAGTTCCGAATACGCTCGGCGTCAAAATCGCATTTCTGATTGACGTACTGCAATACATCTTGATCCAAGTAAATCGGCATCTGAATTTCTTCGATTGGCACGTAAAATTTACCTTGTTCGGCATTGGTAAAGTCGTATTCATCTTTCATCGTTTTGCCCTCTGTAAGTAGGTCGATTTTTCTCTCTGTGTGGCTTTTCTGGCAGAAATAATTCGGGTCACATCCTCGCCACGAAAAGTGTGTACAACCAATAGCACTTGTTCTTTTAGGTTCATGCCTAGCAAAAGCCAACGCTCTTCGTCTTCGGCATAATCATCGGGTATGCTCAAAGCCCAGTGATCAGCGAACACATAAACGGCATCCCGAAAATCGACACCGTGCTTTTGGATGTTAGCTCTGTTTTTGTTTTCATCCCATTCGAATTTCATTGATAGTTACCCACTTCAGTTTCTGCAAAAATTGGGCAAGCAAAATTGATTTCCCGTTGGCTGCCTGAGCCGAGGTCGACCATTTTCCCGACGTCGGCAAAATGGTCGCAGACGTTGTGCTCTGATACCTCACAGGCTATTTTGGCTTTGGAAATAACGTTCAAGAAATTATCCCAGTTGCTATAACCTAGAAGAAATTGCAAATCTCGGGCTAGCCAAAATTCAATACCTTTGTCGGCTTGTTGCGCGTGGGCTTCAAAATTCTCGGTGAGGTTGTGAATTAAATCGGTTTTCATGATCTTTGCTTGAAATTTAAGTTGAGAGCTAATCCTGAACACTTAAAAAAGCGTTGTTTTTTATGCATATCTACCGGGACATGTATAGCAAAGTGGCAAAATCTATACATATCAATTTTGGCCCTGACTAACTACGTCCAATAGCTTGGCAAATTCGGCTTCGACTTTGGCTTCGAAGTCGGTTTCGATTTGATAGACCTCGGTAAACTCGGCGAAAGCCCAGCGACCATAGGTTTTTAAGTTGTTCACACCGGGTACCCAGTAGGTTTCCATGGTGGCTTTTTTGTCTTTGGCATCCTCGCGGCGATAGCCTTTGATTTCGACGATCAGATTCAACAGGTCGTCTTCACCCTGGCCATCATCAATGCGAACGATGAAATCCGGCAGATATTTGCGGGTTTCCGAACCATAGCGATACGGCACTTCCAAGCCCAGGCTGTGGTTTTTGACATAGGCTTTGACCTTGGGATGTTTTTCGGCAACGCGGCAAAATTCCGCTTCCCAATCGCTGTCGAGTACCACCCAATTGATGTGACAACGGTTTGCAGCAGTTTCCCAGCGATCGGTTTTGGACGTGTTAAAACTGACCTGATTCGTTGAACCAGTGGGGTTGTAAGGATCAAGCACAGCTTTGATAGGACGATTACCGACCAATGATCGGGTGATGGCGGCGGTAATGCGTTCGCAGGCCATGTCCGCCAATTCTTGATACATCAACTGGGCAGGATAAGTGCCGCCTTTGCATTCCAGGCAGGTATCCAGCCACTGTTTGGTGATGCGTTTGAGTTGGCCAAACAGATGTAGTTTGGCTTCGTCGCCGGGGTCGCGCCACTTGGTGTACAGCAGGCGTTGAGTCAAATGGAACAACAATGTGGACATGCGCATGTCGCCAGTATGCACCAAATTCAAGTCCACCGATTCGCCGATGATGCCGGCGTTTTGGGTGACAGACGGGCCAACCAAATCAGGTGTCAATTCCAGGACGGAGTCGGTATTGAATTCTGCGGTGAGACGTTCTTCCGGGAGTTCGACCCGATAGCCTTGTACTCTGGGGAATTGAATTTCCAAGGTATCACGTTCTGGACGAACCGCTTTGACATGCACTGTTTGTCTGGGTGGCTGAGGCGGAGCGACGACCGGTTTGGCAGTGAAGTCGAACGGTATGCCCAGCACATCGGCATATTCGACGTTGAACAGGTTGTCTTCATTGAGTTCGTAAGATTGGCGGCGAAGGGCGCGGCCAATCACTTGCTCACAGAGTAATTGAGTGCCGAAGGCACGTACGCCAAGCACGTGGGTAACGGTGTTGGTATCCCAGCCTTCGGTCAACATAGAAACCGATACGACGCAGCGAATCGATTCGCCGAGGCGGCCTTCTTTGCCGACGGTGTTCATGACTTCGCGAAGCAGTTCTTGGTCAGTCAAATTATCAGCTTGTTTAAGGTCGCCGGTGCGCTCAATGATTTCGCGGCGGAAACGTTCGATTTCGTCGCCTGCCATTTTTCGGAAGTTATCGTCCAGGGCTTCGCCGGATTCTAACTGCTCGCTATCGATTAACAGGGTGTTGGGACGGGCGAGTTGGGAACCATGATCATCAAAATTCCGAAAAAGAGGTAATCGACCATTTACAAAACCGGATGAACCATCCTGGTTTTCCGGGCGGAAACCGGAAATATAGTCGTAGATCAGTTTCGAGGTACTGGTGTTGTTACACACCACAATAAAACAAGGTGGCACTTTGATGCCGTTTTCTTGCCAAAGAGCGTAGGTTTTTTCGTAATGGCCATAGAGCGCTTCCAGTGCGGTTTGCAATTCGACCGGAATACTTAACGGGTCTAAAGCTTTGCCTTGTCCGCGGCCTTTTTTGGGCATTTTCTTGCCGATGTGCTCCCACAAATTGCGGAATTTGGGCATCGCTTCGCCAGGAATATTATCGGCAACGGGCACTCGTGGTAGCTTGACGATGCCGCATTCAATTGCGTCCATCAATGAAAAGTCGCTCATTGCCCAGGGGAACAGCGTGCCTTCAACATAACCCGAGCCACTGAGAAAGAATGGGGTTGCGGACAGATCCATCACTCGCTGTATACCCAATTTGCGATGGGCCGTTTCCAGGCCGGTAATCCAAAGCCTGGCAGCTTCTCGGTTTTTTTCAGCTTCCTTTTTTTCGTCGCCTTTGAGGGATTCTTCGTCTTGAGAGGGTTTTTCACGATAGCAGTGATGGGCCTCGTCATTGAGCACCATGATATTTTTCATGCCCATCAATTCCGGCATGACCCGCTGCAACATTTGGCCTTCAGTTTCCAGCGTGCTGAGCGTTTCGCCGCCGCGACCTTGTAATAACAAACGGCCACCTTTTGACAACACTAACCGTTCACGTAATTTAAAAGCGTGGTAATTGGTGATGACGATTTTTGCGCGTTCGATATCGGCCAGCATGTCGCTGGGCACAATTTCTCGGCTTTGATAGTAGCTGTCTGGATCGTTGGGTTGCAGTACTCGTAACCGGTCACGAATGGTTAAGCCCGGAGTGACGATGAGAAAACCTCGCGAGAAGTTTTTACTAGCGGGGCGACGGACCGCATTAACGGTTTGCCAGGCAATGATCATAGCCATAACGGTCGTCTTGCCAGCACCGGTGGCTAATTTCAGCGCCAAACGCATGAGTCCGGGATTGGCGTTTTGGTTGGCTGTTTCTAAATGCTGTAGGAACTTGCTACCTTTTTTTCCTAGCTTGGGGGCGACTTCGGTCAACCAGATAGCCGTTTCTACGGCCTCTATCTGACAGAAAAACGGCTTCACACCATTAAAAGAATGATGGCGCCAGTGCTGAAGCAAACGTGCAGTTTCAGGGGTAACTAACCAACTCGTCGCGTCTGGCAGTTTCCTCCAGTCATCTACCTTTTTGCGCAATTCGTTGATGATTGGGGTTGGGTCATAACGCTGATCGCTTGAAGAAATGGCATCAAATTCCTCAAAATCGAATAGTTGAGCCTGTTCACCGGCGCCTTTCCGTTTCTTGGGTTTTGGGATGGGGGTAATAAATTCAGCCCGTCGGCGTTGTTCTACAATCAGCTGCGTGGGTTGGCCTTTATCATCGAGTTCCCAATGCCTTGCCGGATATTCGTAAGGCGAATTGAGGATGGGCTTGCTGAAAAATTCGTTTTCCATGTTGTTATTTTCCAATCACTGGTTTGGAAGACTCGTATTTGGCCTTGAAATGATTCGATTATCAATTTTCAGTCGAAGCTTCATTGTAGGCGCTAAAAGTTTAACGCGCAGACTAATGACAAAACTATAAAGTGTGCGCTATGGTATGTCAAAAAAAATGACATACACTCGATAGCATGATTTCATTCAAGCAACCGGACATTCAATTAAAGTGGGATACCCGACAACGCTTAGCTTTGTTGGAGGCTACTGTCATGTGGGAAGGGCGGGTGACAACAGGCAGTCTGATTCAATTGTTTGGCATTTCTCGTGGCCAGGCCTCTAAGGACTTTTCGCTTTATCACCAGCTAGCGGAAGGCAATTTGCTCTACGACCGGAATCAAAAGGCTTATTTCCCAAGTGAACATTTTATACCGTTCTTTATGCGCGGTACTGCCGAGGAATATTTGCGTTTGATTGAAGCTGGCAGTTGCTTAGGGCAGTCCGTGGTATTACCGATCATTCCAACCGGAGTTGGTGTCGAATTGCTCTGTGCACCGGCACGCAAACTGGATTTCCAAGTTCTACGCATGATTCATCAAGCAATAAGGGAAAAACGCCAAATCAAAGTTCACTATCAATCGTTATCAAATGTACCAATAGGGTTAATTCTTGAACCGCATACTTTGGTGTTCAACGGCTTTCGCTGGCATATCAGAGCCTTTAGCCACGAACACAATGATTATCGGGATTTTGTTTTGGCCCGATTCATATCCCTGCCGGAGTTTGCCGATAGTGCGATACATTTTGTCGAAAACGATGCGGATTGGAATCGTGTTGAAACAATTGTCATCGCGCCACATCCTGAGCTAAGTCCGGAACAACAAGCAGTGATCGCGGATGATTTTGGCATGACGTCCGGTAAGCTGCAGATTATTGTGCGCCGCGCGTTGCGACTTTATATGCTGCGTATGCTCCATCTCGATCAACCATCTTTAGTGCCTAAGATTCAGCAAATCGTTTGGCTGAATCGTGAACAGGCTGAAATCGAATCACCGGATATTGCCCAATGATTAATCCGCGTAGCCTGGTTCGGGCGCTTGATAAGCATTGGGAAATGATCGAATACCTCGTTACTTTAGGACGAGAGCACATTGCTTTTGCTCGAGACGACTTGCTAGCTGTGCTAAACAAGGTGTATCCGCAAGATACCGATGAACAGCGACTGGAACGTTTGCAGCAATTGGTTAATAACGAATAGTTGATTGCAATGTCCCATAGCGATAGTTTGCAACTTATCGAAACTGTCAGTCAGTTTGTGAATAGTTTATTGCATGAACATGAACTGGGCTTGTCCGACATTTTGAAGGCACGAATAGTCGACATTCAAACGGGATTGGAGCAACTACAGCAAGCCATGGAAAGTCGGGATATGGCTGCATTGCAAAACGGCGCCATTCGTATCGAT